>CACEQR010000001.1 GCA_902561765.1 uncultured Pelagibacteraceae bacterium
ATTATAGTTGCTAAAGAAAAAATTGTTAAACAAAGATTAAAAGAAATTGGATATGGAAAAAATCTTGATATTAAAATCGTTAATTCAACTGATAAGAAAATGAGAGATAAATATGTAAAGTTTCTCTTTGAGAAAATGCATAGAAAGCAAGGTCTTCTTGAAAGAGATTGTGATAGAATGATCAGAAATGACAGAGTAATTTGGTCATCTTGTATGGTTGAATGTGGAGATGCAGACGCAATGGTTACAGGAAATACAAGACGATACTCCCAATCATTAGAAAAAATTAAAAAAGTAATACCACCTCGAGAGGGTGAAATAATGTTTGGCTTAAATATGGTAGTTAGTAAAGGGAAAACAGTATTTATTGGAGATACATCTGTAAATGAATATCCAACATCTGAAGAATTGGCTGATATTGCAGTCTCAGCGGCAAGAGTTGTAAGACTATTTGGATTTAATCCAAAAGTAGCTTTCTTATCTCATTCAACGTTTGGTCAACCTATAACAAGTAGAACTAAACATATAAGAGATGCTGTAGAATTATTAAAAAAAAGAAAGGTAGATTTTAAATTTGATGGCGACATGCAACCTGATGTAGCTCTTGATGAGGAATACTCTGATTTGTACCCATTTTCAGAAATAGTCGGGAATGCAAATATTTTAATAATGCCTGGCCAACATAGTGCAGCTATATCCTATAAAATTATGAAAACTTTAGGCGGTGCTAAAGTTATTGGTCCACTGTTAATAGGTCTTGCACAACCTATTGAAATTGCTCCATTAAGATCTTCCACATCTGAAATACTAAATTTAGCTTCTGTTGCCGCTTATTCAGCTGGAGTAATAGATTACAAAAAAAAATAAAAAAATATTATTTTTTAACTACTCTTAAATCATCAACTAAAAAAATACTAGTTGTTACATCTTTAACATCCAAAATTTGTTTTGCCTCTTTAGTCACCTCATCTCTCTCGGTTTTATTTTGAGATATTCCATAGATATAAATTTTCTTTTTATAAGTATCGATATTATAATTAACTGATTTAATTTTTTTATTACTAATTAGAGCTGCTCTTAGCTGTGAAGTTATAAGTAAATCTTTTGCAGATCTTTTAAAATCAAATTTTTCTTTAATTTGTAAATCATTATTAACTGATCTAGCACCTTTTATTTCCCAAGCTAACTTTGTAAGTTTAAGTTTATCCTCAACCGAATTTACTTTTCCCGTAAGAAATATTCTTCCATCTAAAATTTTTGTTTTTACAGAAATAATGTACCTTTTGTCTGTAGATAATAATTTTGCTCTTAAATTTTGTTGCATTATGGAATCGTCTATTTGTGTGCCAAAACTCCTTGGATCTAATGCAATTGAAACTCCAGTTCCCAAAACGCCTGTGGAAGAGTAGCCAACACATCCTGTGAGAATTAAAAAACTTATAAGTATTATAATTTTTTTAATTCTCATTCTTAATTTCTAGACAATATTTATATACAAATTTTTTTGAAATATCTCTATCTTCAGAAACTTTTTTTACAATATCTTTAATAGACATATTTTTAATTAATTTTTTAATTAATTTTTTATCTGATTCTTCAAGTTCTTTGAAACTTAAATTTTCTTTTTTTGGTTCAGAAATAACCACAGTTATCTCACCTTTTCTTGAGAAATTTAAATTCGTTAATTCTTCTATTGGGGTTCTAATATATTCTTCGTGATATTTCGTAATTTCTCTACAAATTAAAATATCTCTATTTAAAAAATATTCTTTAATTTCATTAATTTTTTTATTTAGTTTATTGGGTGATATGAAAAATACAATTGATCCATTTAACAATGATAAATTTTTAAATAATTTTTTAACTTGATTTTGTTTTTCAGGTAGAAATCCACAAAAATAGAAATTATCAGAGAAACCACTTATTGATATTGCAGTGCTTACCGCTGAAGCACCAGGGATTGGAAAAATATCTATTCCATTTTTCACACACTCTTTAATTAAAATTCTACCAGGATCCGATACTGCTGGAGTTCCTGCATCCGAAATTAATGATATTACTTTTCTATTTTTTAGAAGTTCTAATACTTTCTCTAAATTTTTATTTTCATTAAATTTATGATTTGAAATAATTTTTTTATTTATTTCAAATTTTTGAAGAATTTTTTTAGAAACTCTTGTATCTTCACATAAAATTAAATCTGACTGCTTTAAAGTCTCAATAGCTCTTAAAGTAATATCACCCATATTACCTATAGGTGTAGCAACACAATATAGCCCAGGTTTAAATTTATTATTATTTACATTCATATGAATAATTTATTTAAATATATTATTAAAACCTAAATGAAAACTTTTATTAAATTAATAATATTTGTAGCCATAACTATATGTGCATTTAATCAAAGCACATATGCACAAGAAAAGATTAAAATTGGACTAATCGTTCCTTTAAGTGGCGATAATTTTTTAATTGGAGAAAAAATTATTAAATCAATAAGAATGGCGATAAATAAAATAAATGATGAAAAAATTGAAATAATTCCTAGAGATACAAAATCAAATCCAATTGATACACTAAAAGTATCCAAAGATTTATATCAAGAAGGTGTAAGAATAATAATAGGGCCGGTATTTAATGAAAGTACTAAATATCTTGATGAGCTTGAAGAAGTAACTTTTATTTCATTTACAAATAAGTTAATTGATAATCCGAAAAATGTTATAAGTGCAGGAGTAAATGCTATATCGCAATTACAAACAATTAAAAAATTTAATGATAAAAATAATTTATCAAAAAGTATTTTTTTGATTCCAAGATCTGAATTTAAAAAAGAAATAGAAATTGCAATAAATAAAACAAATATAAAGCATAAAAAGGTATTCTATTATGATAGAGAGCCTACAAAACTTACTAAACAAATTGAAGATTTAACAAACTATCAATTAAGAAAAAAAAATCTTGAAGATGAAATAAAGAGATTAGAGGGCTTATCTTTCAAAGATAAAGAAAGAAAAATACAAAATTTAAAAAAAAAAGACTCGCTTGGTAATATTGATTTTGACTCTGTTGTAATTGCTGATTTTGACGAAAATTTAAAAAGTGTTGCCACATCACTTCTTTATACAGATGTGTCTTCAAAAAGAATTTCATATATAACCTTAAATCAGTGGTTTGATGAAAGCCTTTTAAAAGAAACCTCATTACATCCAATATACTTTCCATCAATTAATAAAAAAAATTATGAATTATTTATGAATAATTTTAAAAAAACTTATGACCTTAGTGGAGATCAGCTTTCATTTTTAAGTTATGATTTATTTGGTCTGGTTTATTTTTTAATTTATAAAAATGATTTTAAAGTTTCAAAAAAAATATTTTATAAAAAAAATAAATTTAAAGGAAAAATTGGAGTGTTTGAAATTAACAAAAATACTATTACTCATCAACTAAACTTTTATAGTATTGAAAATAATAAATTTAAAAAAATTTTTTAATTTTTTTAAACGCATTAAAACGGTGATCAATTCTGTATTTTTTTTGAGGTTCTATTTCTGCGAAGGTTAACTTTTTTCCTTTTGGAATGAAAATTGGATCATAACCAAAGCCATTTTTTCCTTTTTTAGAATTGGATATTCGACCTTCTATTTTGCCAGTTTTACTTATAAATTTTCCATTTGGCCAAAATATTGTCAGTACACAAATAAATCGTGCCTTAATTTTCTTTTTTTTCCAATTTTTGTCTTTTTTAAAAATTTCACGATAAACTTTTTTAATAGCTAAATTAAAATTTCTTTTTTTTCCGGACCAATCTGCTGAGTATATACCTGGTGCTTTATTTAAAATATCAATCTCAATTCCAGAATCGTCAGATAAACAAATTTTATTTGTTTTTTTGGAAAAATATTTGGCTTTTAAAAGTGAATTTTCTTGAAATGAAATTCCTGTCTCTCTAGGACTTTTTATTTTAAAGTCTAAATTTGAATAGATTTTTAAGTTTTTGGGTAATAGATCAGCTATTTCCTTAAGTTTTCCTTTATTATTTGAACCAATGAATATTTCTTTAATTTTTTTTTTAGGCATCTAGAAATTACGTATTTTCTTACCATATAAAGATATATGGACAAGGAAGAATTAAAAGAAAAAACAGAAAATATCACTAATACAGATAGTATTTCTGATGAAGAAGATAAAGCAAAAGAAGAATTAAACCAAAAGGATGGGGAAGAAAGTTCAAATGTAGAAAAAGAAGAAGAAAAGAAATTAACGCCAGAGGAAGAAATAGAAACACTTAAAGATAAGTTGGCAAGAACATTTGCTGAAATGGAAAACCAGAGAAGAAGATTTGAAAAAGAAAAAGATGATGCATATGAATATGGAGGATATTCTTTCGCAAAAGAGGCCTTAAACCTCCTCGATAATCTCGAAAGATCGAAAGCTGCATTAGAGAATGATGATAATTTAAAAAATACAGAAGCACTAAAAAAAATAGTAGATCACTTAAATATTATAAATGACGATATGTTATCTATTTTCAAAAAAAATAATATTGAGCCTATTAAATCAATCGATCAAAAACTCGACCCAAATCTTCATCAAGCAATGATGGAAATAGAAGATGAGTCAAAAGAACCAGGAACGATTGTTCAAGAAATTCAGAAAGGTTTTATGATGAAGGACAGATTATTAAGACCTTCTTTAGTAGGAGTTTCAAAAAGAAAAGTGGAAGAAATCAATAAAAATGAGCAAAAAGATGAAAAAAGTCAGTAAAAACGGTAAAAATTTAAATTTTATAGGCGGTTGTAGTCTAAAAATAAGCACTTATATGATCGAAAGGTAATGCAATTATGAGCAAAGTAATAGGAATAGATTTAGGAACAACAAATTCTTGTGTAGCAGTAATGGAGGGTACGCAAGCAAAAGTTTTAGAGAACGCCGAAGGTGCAAGAACAACGCCGTCAGTTGTTGCATTTTCAGAAAATGATGAAAAGTTAATTGGTCAACCAGCAAAAAGGCAAGCAGTAACTAATCCTGAAAATACAATATTTGCTGTCAAAAGATTGATAGGAAGAAATTTTGATGATCCATCAGTTAAGAAGGATGTAGAAACTGCTCCATTTAAAATCGTTAACTCAGAGAAAGGAGATGCATGGATTGAAGCTAAAGGAAATAAATATTCTCCTTCTCAAATTTCAGCTTTTACTCTTCAAAAAATGAAAGAGACTGCTGAAAAATATTTAGGTCAAGAGGTTTCTCAGGCTGTAATAACTGTTCCAGCTTATTTTAATGATGCACAAAGACAAGCTACTAAAGATGCTGGAAAAATTGCAGGTTTAGAAGTTTTAAGAATTATAAATGAGCCAACAGCAGCTTCACTTGCTTATGGCTTAGATAAAAAAACAAATAAGAAAATTGCTGTTTATGATTTAGGTGGAGGAACTTTTGATGTTTCTATACTTGAACTAGGTGATGGAGTTTTTGAGGTTAAATCAACAAATGGTGACACATTCTTAGGTGGAGAAGATTTTGATAACACGATCGTAGAATATTTACTGTCAGAGTTTAAAAAAGAAAACGGTATCGATCTAAAATCTGACAAATTAGCTTTACAAAGACTAAAAGAGTCTGCGGAAAAAGCAAAAATTGAATTATCTTCAGCTGCACAAACCGAAATTAACTTACCATTTATAACTGCAGATAAAACTGGTCCAAAACATATTAATATGAAAATGACTAGAGCAAAACTTGAGGCACTTGTCGAAGACCTTATTTCTAGAACAATTCCACCATGTGAAACAGCTCTTAAAGATGCTGGACTAAATGCGAGTGAAATTGAAGAAGTAATACTTGTTGGTGGAATGACAAGAATGCCTAAAGTTATTGAAGAAGTAAAAAACTTTTTTGGTAAGGAACCAAACAAATCTGTAAATCCTGATGAAGTTGTAGCAATGGGTGCTGCGATTCAGGCTGGAGTATTACAAGGTGACGTCAAAGATGTATTATTACTTGATGTGACACCACTTTCACTTGGTATAGAAACTTTAGGTGGAGTTTCAACTAAATTGATAGAAAAAAATACAACAATACCAACAAAAAAAAGCCAAGTTTTTTCAACAGCGGAAGATAACCAACCTGCAGTTTCAATAAGGGTTTTGCAAGGTGAGAGAGATATGGCTTCAGATAACAAAGTTTTAGGGAACTTTGAACTAGTAGGTATTGCTCCTGCACCTAGAGGTGTGCCTCAAATTGAAGTTACTTTTGATATAGATGCAAATGGAATTGTAAATGTTTCTGCAAAAGATAAGGGAACTGGTAAAGAACAAAAAATTCAGATTCAGGCCTCAGGTGGATTAAGTGAGGATGAAATTAATCAAATGGTTAAAGATGCTGAGACAAATAAAGAAGCTGATAAAAAGAAAAGAGAGGCGGTTGATGCTAGAAATCAAGCAGATACTTTGCTTCATTCTACTGAAAAGAATTTAAAAGAACACGGTAGTAAAGTTTCTGATGCAGATAAGAAAGCTATCGAAGATGCATCTGCTAATGTAAGAAATGCATTAAAAGGAACTGATGTAGAGGAAATTAAGAAGAAAACTCAAGATTTGGTTCAAGCTTCTATGAAATTAGGAGAAGCTATTTACAAATCACAACAAAGTACTAAACCTGGCGATGCACCTAAAGATGCAAAAGATGAAGGGAAAAAAGACGATAATGTTGTTGATGCAGACTTTGAAGAAGTAAAAGAAGATAAAGAAAAGAGCGCCTAAACTATCAACCATTTGTCTATAACTAGTTATGGCAAAAAGAGATTATTACGAAGTATTAGGTGTTGAAAAAAGTGCTAGCTCAGATCAAATAAAAGCAGCTTACAGAAAACAAGCAGTCAAATATCATCCTGATAAAAATAAAGGCGACAAAGGAGCTGAGGAAAAATTTAAAGAAGCTTCTGAAGCGTATCACGTTTTGTCAAACTCAGAGAGAAAACAAAATTATGACAATTTTGGACATGCAGCTTTTGAAAATGGCGGAGGTGGCAGAGGAGGTTTTGGAAACTTTGATTTTTCTGGCTCTTTCTCAGATATTTTTGAGGACTTTTTTGGAGAAGGTTTTGGTGGAGGTGGAAGAAGATCAAGAAGATCTAATAATAGAGGGTCAGATTTGAGATACGATCTCTCAATAAGCCTAGAGGAGGCATACACTGGAAAAAAACAAGATATTAAATTTTCAACATCTGAAAGATGTGATACATGCAGCGGTTCAGGATCAAAACCTGGCCATAACGCAAGTTCCTGTTCAATGTGTGGTGGTCACGGACAAGTTCGATCTAGTCAAGGTTTTTTTACAGTTCAGCAAACATGCCCACAATGTGCAGGATCTGGTGAAGAAATAACACATCCATGCTCAAGTTGTAGTGGTCAAGGAAAAAAACAAGCAAGTAAGAGACTTTCAGTAACTATTCCTAAGGGAGTTGATGATGGTACCAGAATAAGATTATCAGGCAAAGGTGAAGCAGGTTCTAGAGGAGCAAGCAATGGTGATCTTTATTTGTTTATCAATGTTGAGTCTCATGAACTTTTTAAACGATCGGAAGTGAATTTATTTTTTGAATTTCCTATTTCTTTTACAGATGCAGCATTAGGAACAACTATTGAAATACCTACTATAGATGGAGGAAAAGCAAAAATAAAAATTCCAGATGGGACTCAAAGTGGAAAACAATTTAGATTGAAGGGTAAAGGAATGCCATTTATGAGAAGAGGAGACTATGGAGATTTATATGTACAAGTAAATACAGAAGTTCCAGTATCTTTAAATAAAGAACAAAAAGAATTACTTGAGAAATTTAGAAAAATTGAAAATGAAAGATCAAATCCGAGTATTAAAAAGTTTTTTCAAAAAGCAAAAAATTTCTGGAAAAATTAAATGAAAAAAAAAATTAAATATATTATCTTTGGCATTGTTTATGTTTTGGCAATTTTAATATTGGGTGCTTATTTTTACAAAGAAGGCATAGGGATAATTTAATTGTCTTTTATAAGAAAAATATAATAAAATAATTAAGTGAGCAAAGTAAATTTAGCGATATCTGGTTGCATGGGACGAATGGGCCAACAACTGGTAAAATCTTCTAGAGCAGATAAAAATTTTAAATTAACAACACTCACAGAAAATAGACTAATTAAAAAAAAAATAGCTGGCATAAAACCTAGTTTGAATGATGAAAATTCTTTTAAAAACGTTGATTTAATTATTGATTTCACAATTCCTAAATGTACTTTTCAAATTCTTAAAATAGCTACAAAGCTAAAAAAAAGGGTTGTTATTGGTACAACTGGATTCTCTAAAAAAGAAGAGATTTTAATTAAAAAATTTTCAAAAAAAATACCTATTTTAAAAGCTGGCAATATGAGTTTAGGTATAAATTTATTAATGTATTTAACCGAAATTGCTTCTCAAGCATTGGGTAATAATTTTTTAAGTAAAGTATATGAGGTACATCATAAGCATAAAATAGATCATCCATCTGGAACTGCATTGATGTTGGGCAAAGGTATAGCTATTGGTAAAAATAAGGATTTTTATAATTTAATTGGAAAAAAATATCTAAACAAAAAAAAATTTCCTTATGGAAAAAAAATTAATTTTAACTCAATTCGTAAAGGTAAAACTGTAGGTGAACACGAGGTAAAGTTTTCTAGTGGTAAGGAAATTATAACACTTAATCATGAAGCGTTTGATAGAGCTTTATATAGTGAAGGAGCTTTAACAGCTGGAAAATGGTTAATGAAAAAGAAACCTGGTTTATATTCTATGCGCGATGTTTTAAATTTTAAATGAGCGAAAAACAAAGAGCAAAAGTTGTTCTAAGAATTTTAAACAAAATATATCCAAAAACTCCAATACCTCTCAAACACAAAAACATTTTTACACTTCTAGTTTCAGTACTCTTATCTGCGCAATGCACAGATGTTAACGTTAATAATGTGACTAAAAATATATATCCTAAATATAATAAGCCAGAACATTTTGTAAAATTAGGAAGAAGAAAAATTGAGAAACTGATTAGAAGTATTGGTATTTTTAGAATTAAAGCAAAAAGTGTTTATAATTTATCAAAAACCTTAGTTGAAAAATATAATGGAAAAGTCCCAAAAACCTTTGGAGAGTTGGAAGAATTGCCAGGAGTTGGGCATAAAACAGCTAGCGTAGTGATGTCTCAAGGATTTGGATACCCTGCTTTTCCAGTGGACACTCATATACATAGACTCGCACAACGGTGGGGTTTAACTAACGGAAAAAACGTTGTTCAAACAGAAGAGGATCTAAAAAGGCTTTTTCCAAAAAAGTATTGGAACAAGTTACATCTTCAAATAATTTATTATGGAAGAGAATACTGTAGGGCAAGAGAGTGCTATGGTTTATCTTGTAAAATCTGTACTACTTGTTATCCTAATAGAAAAAAACCACTTAAAACAAAGAAAGCATAAAAAATGAAAATATTAGGAATTGGAAACGCTATTGTAGATGTAATTTGTAAAGTAGAAGATGATTTTATTACTAAAAATAATTTAACAAAAAGCACTATGAAATTAATTTTTGACGATAAAGAATTTAAAGACTTATATTCTAATCTAAAGATTGAAAAAACTGTATCAGGAGGTTCGGTAGCTAACTCAATTGTAGGTTTGTCTCAACTTGGAAATGAAGTTGGTTTTATTGGTAAAATAAATGATGATGAACTTGGTGGTAAATATGAAGATGGCTTGAAACAGGAAAAAGTTAAATATTTTTATTCAAAGAAAAAAGAAGATTTACCAACTGGAACTTGCTTAATTTTAGTCACACCAGATTCTGAAAGAACAATGTGCACTTTTTTAGGTACAGCAGGAAAAATAAATGAAAATGATGTAAGCTCAGATGCAATTAAGCAAAGTGGTTTAATATTTCTAGAAGGATACCTATGGGATGAGGGAGAACCAAAAAAAGCTTTTGAAAAAGCAATTCAAAGTGCAAATAAAGTAGCCATGTCTTTGTCTGACCAGTTTTGTGTTGACCGACACAAGCCTCATTTTTTAGAATTAGTTAAAAATAAATTGGATATAACTTTTGCTAATGAACAAGAAATAATGTCGCTCATAGATGCAAAATCTTTTGATGAGGTAATAAATTTTTCTAAATCTCTTGGTAAAATTATTGTTTTGACTAGAGGAGAAAAAGGTGCAGTTGCAGTCAATGGAGATGAAATTGTTGAATGTGGAATAAAAGAAGGTCTCAAAATTGTCGATTTAACTGGGGCAGGTGACCTTTTTGCTGCAGGCTTTTTACACGGACATGTAAATGAAATGTCACTTAAAGAAAGTTTAGATAAAGGCACTGAAATGTCTTCTAAGGTGATTCAACAAATTGGTGCTAGGCTTTAAGAGATATATTGATAATTATTTCTTTTTTCTTTTAAAACTTCCTTTACCTTTTTTTGGTTTTACTACTCTTTTTTTATATTTTGGAGTAAGTAAATCTTTTGCAATATAATTTTTTTTTTTAATCAATTATATACCCAGATTTTGAACTTTTTATAAAATCATTATCTTTAAAAACATTCATAATTTTTTTTCTCAGCCTATATATATGAGTTTCAACCGTATGAGTTTCTAACTTTGAGTTGTGACCCCAGACCTCTGTTTGTAACTTTGAAATTTTAACTGGTTTTTTTGAATTTTTAAGAAAAAAAACAATATTTGCCTCTCTTTCTGTCAAATTTAAGAATTTATCTTCATTAAAAATTTTTCTTGAATTTAAATTTAACTTATAAGGTCCTAAATATATATCTGATTGTTGGTTATATTTTTTTTTCAAAAAATTAATATTAATATTTTCCACTAATTTTGATAATTCAATAGGAAGCTGATCAATTACTATATTATTATCTATATCTTTTATTTTTTTGTTTGAAACAACCAAAAAATTATCCATATTAAATAACTTTTGTTGGTCTAATTTATTTTTATCTACATTTATTAATTTAAAATTCAGATAATTATCTATTTCCTTTAATATTTGGTAGAGAGTATCAAAGTCATAGATTACTAAAGTTTGATTATTCATATATAATTAAGATATGACAATTATTCTAAAAAATAAAGAAACTCTTAAATTCGACGATTTTTCTTTTAAATGCAGTATCGGAAAAAATGGATTAAGTAAGAAAAAAAAAGAAGGCGACAGGAGAACACCAATAGGTTTATTTTCATTGGGAGATCTTTATTATAGGAAAGATCGAAATCCTAAACCAAAAACAAAACTAAGATGTTTGCCGATTCAGAAAGAAATGGGTTGGTGTGATGACAAAAGAAGTAAAAGATTTTACAATAAATTAATTAAAATAAATAAAAAAATAAAATATGAAAAATTATATAGGAATGATTATAAATATGATTTTATAATACCAATTAATTATAATACTAAAAAGACTAAGTTGGGAAAAGGGAGCGCAATTTTTTTACATTTAACTAAAAACTTTAAACCAACTTTAGGATGTGTTGCACTAAAAAAGAAAGATTTTTTGATATTACTAAAATTAATAGGTAAAAAAACTAAAATTAAATTGAATTAACTTCTTTGACCAAAAATATCAGAGCCAATTCTTAAATAAGTAGATTTATACTCTAAAGCATTTATATAATCTGAAGACATGCCCATACTCAATTCTTTCAAGTTAATTAATTCGTTAAGTTCTGTCATTTTTGAAAAAAATTTTGATGAATCTTCTCCAAAAGGGGGAATGCACATTAAACCTATAATATTGAGTCCTAAATCTTTTGAAAATTGGTAAAAGTCTAATAAATTTTCCTTCATTATTCCTGATTTTTGAACTTCTTCGCCAAGATTTATTTGTATAAAAATTTTAGGTTTTTTATTCTGTTTTTCTTGTTCGTCAGAAATTTTTTTAGCTAACTTTTCGTTATCGAGGGAGTGTATATAATCAAATATTTTTAATGCAAACTTTACTTTGTTAGTCTGTAATTTTCCAATTAAATGTAAGTTGATTCTATCATTTTTTGTTTTGATATCTGTCCACTTTTCAATTGCCTCTTGAACCTTATTTTCTCCATAGTCAAGATGACCATATTCAACCAACGGTAAGATATGGTCTATCTTAAATGTTTTTGAAACTGCTATTATTTTCGGTATTCTATTTTTAATTTTTAATTCTATTAATTTAGAATTGATTGAACTTTGGATAGATATTAAGTTTTGGACTGTTTTATGCATAAAAATTATTTAAAAAAATATTACTTTATAGAAAAATTTGAGAAAAGTAATATTGATGTTCAAAAAAAAAATACAGTTATTATTTATAGAAATTATAAAAAAAAATATAAAATTAAAGAAATAATTGATCTAAAAAATTTCTGCAGAAAAAAAGGGTTAAAGTTTCTAATTTCAAATAATGTAAAGTTATCTATTAAATTAGATCTTGATGGAGCTTATATACCATCATTTAATCATGATTATCTTCATCTAAGTTATTTTTTGAAAAAAAACTTTATGCTTTTGGGATCTGCACATAATTTGAAGGAATTCAGAATTAAAGAAAAACAAAATGTAAGTGAAATATTTCTATCTTCTCTATTTAAAAAAAATAATAATTATCTTGGAATAAATAAATTTAAAATAATGTCAAATTATACAAGTAATTCTATAATAGCATTAGGTGGTATTTCTAAACAAAACATTAGATTAATTAAGTTAACTAGAGCAACAGGATTTGCTGGTATTTCATACTTTAGATAAAAAAAAAGGCCCCTAAAAAGGGGCCCTTTTTGTATAGATTTGATTCTAATAAATTAGAATGCAAATGTAAAGTTAAGCTCGTATCCAGTGTTATCTGAAGCTTCTACACCACCCACGTTATCCATTTGAGCGTGAGTTCCAGAAATTGTCATTCCGCCAGATGTATAAGAGAAACTTATACCAGTAGCATCTTGGTCTTGTGCACTTCCTTCTTCATCAACTGTTGATTGGTTAACTGAGACCGAAAGATCATCGTTTACAGCATAAGATACACCTAATGCAGTGAAATCTTCGTCGTCAGTTCCTGTTCCATAGTCAGTTTCGTTCATTTGGTAACCAACTGAGAACGCACCTGCTGTGTAAACTACAGCAAACATTGATAAGTCAGCACTGTTTGAAGCCGCATTGTTTTCACCCATTGCAGCATATACTGATAAACCATCAATACCTGTGTATAATACACCATAGTCCATAGAACTATCTAGAGAAGATGTTCCATCAGATGGAATGTATGATGCTTTAAGTGCTAAACCATCCATTACTGTATAGTCATACACGAATGAGTTTTGCGTGTTAGGATCGTTGTTTGCTGCACCAAATTTTGTTCCAGCAAATGTAGTTCCATGAGCTTCTTCGTTAGCTGTTGGAGTAACGTCGTCCCAAGCACCGATCGGTCCTGTAGCACCGTCACCAACGTATGTTAATGTACCCATTCCATCAGTAGCGATAGCTATTTTGTGAGTATCGATAGCAGCACCGTCAAGCTCTACAGTGTGAGTAATGCTCATACCGTTATCCATATCACCTGATGTTGTGAATGTAACTGAGTCAGTCATTGTCCAACCACTACCTTGGTTGTTGTTATCTTGTCCTGTGAAACCAATAGATGTTCCCATAGACACAGATACGTCAGCAGCTTGTGCTGATGTAGCAACCAATGCAGTACCTAATGCTGTCAATCCGACTTTTTTTAGATTGTCCATATTATTACCTTTCATGTTATGTTTAATATTAAACAGGTCTTATTTATCAATAATTTCTAATAATTTCGTATAATTGTTATTTTTAGATGTTTATTTTATAAAAGTGTGATATTTTTACATCACTAATAAGTCTTATTTTACATAGTTTTTTGCAATTATTAGAAGAATTTCTTTTAATTTTTAGATTTTTTAATTTATTAGTATTTTTAAGGAATTATTAATGTCTAATTTTAAAAATTTATTTGGCATATTTTTTTTAGGTCTCGCTCTAACTATACTCAATGGTTGTGCGGGTTTTAATCAAACTGATGCACGTAAGTTCCCTCCAAATCCCGAATTAAGAGTTAAAAAAAATATTGAGGAAGGAAGGGGTTTCAGATTGGACAGTGCAATAAAAGGAAATATGAAAGGTGGAGATTTCCTTTTTGCAAGTGCCAATGAACTTTGGAGAGCTTCTCTTGACACAATAGATTTCATGCCACTTTCTTCTGTAAACTATAGTGGAGGTATAATTATAACTGACTGGTATACAGACGAAGAAAACATAGATGAGTCCGTAAAAATTAGTATACGTTTTTTAACTAATGAAGTTAGAGCTGACGCTCTTGATATTAAAGTATTTTACAAAAAATGTAATCAAGTTGCTAGTTGTAAAATATCACAAAAAACTGGATCATTAGTTGCTGAATTAAAAAAAGAGATATTAACTAAAGCAACAATTTATAAAAAAGAAAAAAAGGAAAAAAACTTTAGAGAATATAACACGGAGATTTTTAAGGACTAATTTGAATAATTCCTTAGAAATTAAACTAAAAACCTAACTTAAAAAATTAAAAAGTGACTTCCACAGAAAGATATAACTTTAAAACTGTTGAACAAAAGTGGCAGGAAAAATGGCATAAATCAAAGGCTTTTTCATCTAAAATAGACAAGGATAAAGAGAAATTTTATTGTCTTGAGATGTTTCCATATCCATCAGGAAAAATACACATGGGCCATGTCAGAAATTATACAATTGGAGATGTTTTATCTAGATATAAATCTTTAAAAGGTTTTAATGTTTTGCATCCAATGGGATGGGACGCGTTTGGTATGCCGGCTGAAAATGCTGCAAGAGAAAATAATTTAGATCCAAAAGAATGGACTAATAAAAACATAGCAACCATGAAGGGACAATTACAAAGACTTGGGCTTTCGATAGATTGGGATAGAGAAATTTCAACATGTTCAGAAGAATATTATAAACATCAACAATTATTCTTTTTAGAGCTTTACGAGAAAGGTTTAGTATACAGAAAAGAAAATTATGTAAACTGGGACCCAGTAGATCAAACAGTGCTTGCCAATGAGCAGGTAATCGATGGAAAAGGTTGGCGATCAGGAGCAACAGTTGAACGTAAAAAATTAAATCAATGGTTTTTTAAGATTTCTAAATTTTCACAAGAACTTCTTGATGATCTAGAGAAGTTAGAAGAATGGCCAAACAAAGTTAAAATAATGCAAAAAAATTGGATAGGTAAATCTTTTGGATGTGAAATTTCTTTTCAAACAGAAGGGGATCTACCTGTTAAAAATATTAAGTGTTTCACAACAAGACCAGACACTTTATTTGGTTTTTCTTTTCTGGCCCTTTCGGTTGATCATGAAATTTCTAAATACTTTTCTGAAAGTAAAGAATTTCAAGAGTTTAAAAAAGAATGCTCTAAAACTGGAACTACCGAAGAGGCAATTGCGATAGGAGAAAAAATAGGTTTTAAAACAAATTTAATGGCAATTAACCCATTAGATCCAAGTCAAAAAGTTCCGGTTTTCTTTGCAAATTTCGTATTAATGGATTACGGATTTGGAGCTGTATTTGGATGTCCAGCGCATGATCAAAGAGACTTTGATTTTGCATCAAAATATAAACTAGAAATTAAAACTGTTGTAAGACCTCTTGAAGAAAGCGATAAATATAAAGTTCAAAATGAAGCATATACCGGGACTGGGGTGATAATAAATTCAGAGTTTCTTAATGGATTAAAGGTTCCAGGAGAGTCAATTCAAAAGACAATTGATATTTTAGAAGAAAAAAAAATTGGTAATAAGAAAATTAATTTTAGATTAAAAGATTGGGGGGTTTCAAGACAAAGATATTGGGGATGTCCAATACCGATGGCGTACGATCAAGATGGAAATATAACTCCAATCCCAAAAAAAGATTTACCAGTAAAACTTCCTGAAAATGTAAATTTAAATTCTAAAGGTAATCCATTAGACTCTATAAATGAGTGGAGAAATATCGAGATTGATGGAAAAAAATATATTAGAGAAACTGATACACTAGATACATTTGTATGCTCATCTTGGTATTATCTGAGATTTTGTTCTCCTCAAGAAAAAAATTACGGGTACAATAAAGATGATATTGATTATTGGATGCCTGTTGATCAATACATAGGCGGAGTAGAACATGCAATTTTACATTTGCTATATTCGCGTTTTTTTATGAAAGCATTGGGATACAAAAATGTAGAATTTAAATTTAATGAACCATTTCATGGATTATTTACTCAAGGAATGGTTTGCCATGAAACATACAAAGATCAAAATAATAATTGGCTAAGTCCAGATGATGTAGAATTAATTGGTGACAAATTCCAAAAAAAAAATGATCCTAACAATAAAGTAAAAGTCGGTCCATCTGAGTCTATGTCAAAATCAAAGAAAAATGTAATAGATCCTGAAAATATAATTAATAGTTATGGAGCAGATGCAGTTAGGTTATTTATATTATCCGATAGTCCACCTGCAAAAGATGTGCAATGGTCAGAACAAGGAATGGTTGCATCTTATAAATTTTTACAAAAGTTGTGGACACTACATGGCAAAATCAAAAAAAAGTTAGAGATAAAAGAAAAATATAATGACGAAAATAATAATTTAGAAAAGTTTACCAATCAAATGATTAGTAGAATAACTAATAATTTAGAAAATTTTAATTATAACGTGATCATAGCAAATATTTATGAAACATATAACTTTTTAAATAAAGAAATTGAAAAGAAAATGGATATTAATAATCTTAAAACAAATTATATTAAATTGTTAATATTGTTTTCTCCTGCTGTACCACATTATACTTCGGAATGTCTTGAGGAAATCAATGGTAAAAATACAATAAGTTGGCCAGAGGCTAATAAAGATCTTTTAGTAGAAGATAAAATAGATTATGTAATTCAAATAAATGGAAAAAAAAGAGCTATTTTAAATGAAAATAGAGACATTGATCAAGAAAGCCTTTTAACTAAGTTAAAAACTAATAAAGTATCTCAAAAATATTTAAAAGATAAATCTATCAATAAAATAATTTTTGTTAAGAATAGATTAATTAACCTTTTAATAAATGAATAGATTAATAATAAAAATAATATTTCTAATTTATATTTCTTTCAGTCTTTCTTGCTCCTATGAGCCACTTTATTCTGGAAAAAGTTATAATTTTGGAATTGAAAAAATAAAGTTTGAGGAAAAGGGCGAAAAGGATGCAAATAAAATAATAGAGAACAAATTTAAACTTATTCAAGAAGTAAATGATAAAAATTTTAGAAAATATACGCTTTTAATAAAAACTTCAAAAATTAAAAAAATAGTTTCAAAGGACTCCAAAGGCGATCCAGTAAAATTTGAATTAGTATTAATTGCAGATTTTGAGGTTATAGAAAATGAAAAAATATTATTAGACAAGAAAATCGAAAGAAAAAATATATACGATAATAAATCTGATAAGTTTAAACTAGAACAAACAGAAAAAATTATAATAGAAAATCTTGCTAGTAGTATTAGCGATATGATACTTTCTTCAATAATAATCCTTAATGATAATTAAAAGTTTTGAATTAGAAAAACTCAAATCGACTGAATTAGATATACACTTAATTTATGGAAACAATGATGGTATAAAGAGAGATATTATAAATAATTATTATTTAAAAAATTTTAAAGGTGATATTTTAAAGTATGAAGAACAAGAAATTTTACAAAATAATGAAGAAATAATATCAAGTTTATTAACTAAATCTCTTTTCGAAAATAGTAAAATAATTATAATTTCAAGAGCTACAGATAAATTACTAAATTTTGTTCAAGATATTTTAGAAAGAGAAATATTAGAAACTAAAATTATAATAAAATCACCAAATTTAGACAAAAAATCTAAACTTAGAAATCTATTTGAAAAAGATAAAAAGGTAATATGCACACCAGTTTATGAAGATGATATTAGATCTCTTAGCTCTGTACTACAAAACTTTTTAAGAGATCATAAATTGAGTATATCTCAAGAGATGAAGAATATATTAATCGAAAGATCAAAAGGAGATAGAATTAATTTAAAAAATGAATTAATAAAATTAAAAAATTTGTCTTTAAGTAGAAACAGACTTAATGCTGAGGATATAATTAAATTATCGAATTTAGCTGAAAATTATAGTGTATTTGAATTATCCGATAATTACTTAGCCAAAAATTCAAAAAAAGTTTCTAATATTCTAAATGAAAACAATTTTTCATCAGAAGATTGTATTTTAATAATTAGAACAATATTAAGCAAATTGAAGAGGCTTTTAAAATTAAGAACTAAAATTGACAATAATGAAAATATAAATGAAATTATATCTAGTTTTAAACCACCAATTTTTTGGAAAGAAAAAGATATTGTTAAAAAGCAAGTTCAATCGTGGTCTACTGAAGAAGTTAAAGAAAAGATAATTAAAATAAATGGTTTAGAAACCTTGGTTAAGAAAAATTCAGTAAATTCAATGCTTTTTGTGTCAGATTTCGTAAGCAATTACTAATAGTTTTGCTTAATAATTTCAACCAGTCTGTCTAATTGATCTGCAGCTTTATATTCTAAAGTAATAGTTCCTGTATTATTTTTTTTATTTTTGACAAATACCCTCATACCAATTTTATTTGATAATTCCTCCTCTAAATTTAATATATTTGGATCCTTTCTATTGGATGAACCTCTCGAGTAAGATTTCAGGACTCTTACTAAACCTTCAGTTTGTCTTACTGATAATTTTTTTGAAATAATTTTTTTTGCTAATAAAACTGCATTGTCTAATCCTACCAAAATTTTTGCGTGCCCTTGGGATAATTTTTCTTCAATTATTAATTCTATTATTTCTTGAGGAAGAGTTAAAAGTCTTAAACAATTCGATATATGCGCTCTACTTTTTCCAATAAATTTTGATACCTTGTCTTGATCATAACTAAACTCATCGATTAATCTTTTATAACCTTCTGCTTCCTCAATTGGATTTAAATCTTTTCTTTGAACATTTTCTACAATTGCAAATTCTAAAGTTTTAAGATTATCAGCATTTATTACGACAACGGGTACCTCATGTAATCCAGCATATTGAGCTGCTTGCCATCTTCTTTCTCCTGCTACTATCTCAAATTGATCAATATTATCAGATGATGGTCTAACAATAATAGGTTGGATTATTCCTCTTGCTCTTATTGAGTTTGTCAATTCCTCTAAACTAGTTTCATCGAATTTCTTTCTTGGTTGATATTTATTTCTAACTAATGAACTAATTGAAACATTTTTTTTATTGTCTATTTTTTCACTATCTCCTATTAAAGAAGATAGTCCTCTTCCTAAACCTTTTTTAGATTTAAAAGGATTAATCATGCTGCGCTCTCCACTGGTTTATCTTGATTTAGAAATTCTTCTGTAAAATTAAAATAGGCTCTGCTGCCTGGGCATGTCTTATCATAAATTAAAACAGGAACACCATGAGATGGAGCCTCAGATAATCTTACATTCCTAGGGACCGCTGTATTGTAAACTTTATCTTTAAAATAGTTTCTTGCCTCAGTTTCAACCTCACTAGATAGTTTATTTCGCTTATCATACATTGTCAGAAGTATGCCTCTTATAACTAGCGCTGGATTTAAGTTTGATTTAATCCTCTCAATAGTTTTCATCAATTGGGTAAGTCCCTCTAGAGCAAAAAATTCCGTCTGAAGAGGCACGACTAAGGCATCAGAGGCTACTAATGCCATAATTGTAAGTAGACTTAGGGATGGCGGACAGTCTATAATGATATAATCATAAGATGGCTCAGAATTGTTTAAAATCAAGCTTAATTCGTCTTTCAATTTAAAGGCTCTCCTACTGTCACCCGCAGTCTCTACCTCCAATCCTGACAAATCAACATTTGAAGAAATTAAATTTAAATTTTCAAAGCTCGTAGATTGAATTACCTCTGAGATTTTTTTATTTCCGTTCAGAACATTGTAGATTGTAAGATCTGAGCTGATTGTGTTGGATAATCCTAAACCAGTTGTGGCATTTCCTTGTGGGTCAAGATCAATTACTAGAATTTTTTTTCCTTTAATAGAAAGACCAGCCGCAAGATTGATAACTGTAGTTGTCTTCCCTACTCCACCTTTCTGATTAATTACTGAAATAATTTTTCTATCCATTTTTTTTTTTTAAATTTGAAATTTTTACTACAGTTGACTCATCACTAGTCAAACTTTTCATTTGTTCTAAGTCAAATTTCCATTTCAATGAAACATCTTTTAAAATTTTTTTTCCACTCTTACCTAGATACATGACTATGTATTTAAAATTTTTAAAATTCTTTGTTGCTATTTCAAAAATAACAGGCAAAGGTTTAAATGCTCTACAAATAATTACATCAGTAACTAAATTTTTCTCCTCAAAAATATTTTTTTGAAAAATTTTTGCTTCTAATTTAAATTTTTTTGTCATTTCTTTTAAAAAAATGCTCTTATGGTAGCTCTTCTCATAAAAAATTAGCTTAAAACCTGGTTTTTTTGATTTCATCAAAATACCTAAAACTATACTAGGTAACCCTGCCCCTGAGCCAAGATCAGTACATACATTAATGTCATTTTTATCAATAAATTCAATAGTTTGTGCACTATCATATATATGTCTTGTTTTTATTGACTTTTCTGTACTTGAACTTATCAAATTTATTTTCCTGTTTGTACTCAAAATTGATTGAGAATAGTCATCTAACTCACTCAATGTTTCACGTGAAACATTTTGGAGGTAAATTTTATCTGTTTTTATAATTTTAGAATCAATCAAGCTATATGCTTAATAGACTTTCTTTTGACATGAGACAACAAAATATATACTGCAGCTGGCGTAATTCCGTCTATTCTTAGTGCCTGTCCAAGTGTCTTTGGTCTTATTTCCTTAAATTTTGATTTAACTTCATTTGATAAGCCTGAAAATTGATCATAATCAATATTTTCGGGTATTTTGAGATTTTCATCCCTTTTAAATGCTAAAATATCTGCATTTTGTTTCTTTAAATAACCTTTATAGTGAGCTTTTATCTCAATTTGTTCGTCAATTTCACGTGAAATATATTTAATTTCTGGCCAAATTTCTCTAATTTTAAGCATATTCACTGATTTTTGGCTTAAAATCTCTATTGCATTACGGTTAACACCATCTTTAGCAATATTTATACCATATTTTGTTGCTTTTGATGGAGAAATTAGTGATTTTTCCATAATTTCTATACTTTTCTTTAGCATAGAAGCTTTTTCTTTATATATATTTTTTCTTTCCTCTAAAATTAGGCCAATATGAATACCTTTTTGAGTTAACCTTAGATCTGCATTATCAGATCTTAATGATAGTCTATATTCTGCTCTTGATGTGAACATTCGGTAAGGTTCAGCCACTCCTTTTGTAACTAAATCATCTATCATAACTCCAATGTAAGCCTCAGACCTATCTAATATAAATGGTTCTTCACTCTTAATAGATTGAGCAGCATTGATCCCAGCAATAAGCCCTTGGGCTGCTGCTTCTTCATAACCAGTAGTTCCATTAATTTGACCAGCAAGGTAAAGATTTCTAATTTTTTTTGTCTCTAATGTTAAAAATAGTTCCCTTGGGTCTACAAAATCATATTCAATAGCATAACCAGGCCTTAAAATTTTTACATCCTCTAAACCATTGATATTATTACATATTTCTTGCTGTATTTCTGCTGGAAGTGAGGTTGAAATTCCATTAGGGTATATAGTTTTATCATTAAGACCTTCTGGCTCTAAAAAGATCTGATGTTTTTGTTTATCAGCAAATTTTACAATCTTATCTTCTATTGAAGGGCAATATCGAGGACCAACCCCCTTTATATTTCCTGAGTACATGGCGCTTCGTTTTATATTTTTAGAAATTATTTCGTGAACTGCTTTGTTAGTATAAGTCACTCTACATGAAATTTGTCTATTAACATTTTTTTTTGTTAGGAAAGAAAAAAAATATGGATCATCATCCGCATGCTGTTCTTCAAGTTTCTCAAAATTTATTGTCGTAGCATCAAGCCTTGGAGGGGTTCCAGTTTTTAATCTTCCAATTTTAAAATTATATTTTTCTAATTGTTCGCTTAATCCTGTTGAAGGTTTTTCATTAAACCTTCCTGCAGGAGTTTTTTCTTCTCCAATGTGAATTAAACCATTTAAAAAAGTTCCAGTAGTTAGAATTACTTTAGATGAGAGTACTTTTTTACCTCCTTGAGTAATAAAACCAGTTATATTGTTTTTTTCAAATATAAACTGTATTACCGGATCAGAAAAAATGCTTAAATTACAATAGTTTGCAAGTTTTTCTTGCATATATTTCTTATATAGTGATCTATCACTTTGCGTTCTTGGTCCACGCACTGCTGGACCTCTACTTCTGTTCAATAATCTAAATTGTATACCTGATTTATCAGCCACCTCTCCCATTACTCCATCAAGAGCATCTATCTCTCGAACTAGATGACCTTTTCCTAAACCTCCTATAGCAGGGTTACATGACATTTCACCTATAGTGTCAAATTTGTGAGTAAATAGGGCAGTATTTACTCCCAATCTAGAGGATGCAGCAGCTGCCTCACATCCAGCGTGACCTCCACCAATTACAACTACATCAAATGACATCTCATTTTTCATAGTTGTAATTTATTATCGATCTAAAAATTTACAAGAAAACACTTAAAAATAGCCAAAAAGTGAGTAATTTAAACACTTATTTGCCTATGCAAAAATCACTAAAAATTGAACCTAATATTTCTTCTACATCTACTTTGCCTACAATCATTCCAAGATGTCTAGTAGCTAATCTTAAATCTTCTGCAGCTTTGTCAAAATCTTCTTTGGAATTTTTTTCTTCAAAATTTTTTAAGTTTTGAACACAAGCTTCTAAACTATGTCTGTGTCTTTCTCTGGTAATCAAAGTTTCATTTGAACTAACAAATTTATTTTTTAATTTATCTTTTATTCGATTAATTAATTCTTCTAAGTTGGTTTCGTTTTTTATTGATATAAGAATTGGATTGAATTTTTGAATTTGTTGATTAATATTTTTATAATCAAGATCTATTTTATTGATTACAATTATCGATTTATCACTTACTAAATCATTCAAAAAACCAGTAAAATCAACACTTTTTGGTTCTATTACAATTATATTTAAATCAGCATCTTCAGCTCTTTTTAGAGCAAGTTTAATTCCTTTTTTTTCTATCTCATCTTTAGACTCTCTTATCCCAGCTGTATCAGAAATTACAACAGGATAGCCGTCTAAATTTAAGTGTGCCTCAATAACATCTCTAGTTGTTCCTGCAATTTCAGAAACAATAGCAACATCACGATTGGAAAGATAATTTAACAAAGAAGACTTACCTGCATTTGCAGGTCCAATTATTGCAATTTTAAAACCCTCTCTTATTCTTTCACCAACTTTTTCATCATTCAAAATTTTTTCAATTTCTAATCTTATTTTTTCAGAATCAATTTTAATATTTTTAATTACATCCTCTGGAAGATCCTCTTCTGGAAAATCAATTTTAGCCTCCACGTTTGACAAAATTTTTAAAAGTTTTACTCTTAGAGAATTAAATTTTTCTGAACTTTTTCCACTCATAATTTTAATTGCTTGTTGTCTTTGAATTTCTGTTTCAGCAGAAATTAAATCAGAAATACTCTCAGCCTTGAGAAGATTTATTTTTCCATTTTGAAAAGCCATTTTTGTGAATTCACCAGGTCCAGCTAAACGACAATTTTCAATTTTTGATAATTCATCTAATATTGCTCTAACAACAGCAATGCTGCCATGAACATGGAATTCGGCCATATCTTCACCAGTGTAGCTATTAGGACCAGGAAACCATATTAATATACCCTCATCTATTAGATCAAAATCGTTGATTTTGTTGAATTTTTTGTTTGTTGCTATTCTAGGATTTGGAGGTTCGCTACCTGTTAATAATTTAATTACTTTTTTAACATTGTCGCCAGCAACTCTAATTACTGCAATGCCGGAAATTCCAGGTCCAGAAGAAAGTGCATAAATACTCATTTAATTATTATAGTTTTATATTAATCATAATTATATAATTTTCTTAATGATAATATGGCTTACTTCTTATCCAAAGAGTGGAAATACTTGGGTGCGTTCATTTTTAGTTTCGCTTTTATACAATAAAAAAAATGAAACAAACTTAGAAGGATTAAATAATATACCGCAGTATCCTTTAAGATCTCATTTTAATAATCTTTTAGATAACATTGATGATATTAATGAAGTATCTTCAAAATGGATTATATCTCAAAAAAGAATTAACTCAGATAAAAAAAATAAATTTTTTAAAACACATCATGCTTTATGTAAAATTGGTAAATTTAGTTTTACAAATTATGAAACATCTTTAGGTGCTATCCATATTGTAAGAGATCCAAGGAATATAATTAACTCAATTTTGTACCATTATTCTAAAAAAAGTTTTTTAGAGGCCAAAGAATTCATGTTAGATGAAACTCGAGCATTAGGCAAAAAGTTTGATCCAAATAGTCCATCCGTAAATCAAGATATGTTTACAGTATTAACATCATGGAAAACTCATTATCTTTCATGGAAAAATTTTAAAAAAAATTATCTTTTAATTAAATATGAAAATTTAGTCTCTGAACCAGATAAAGAATTTCGTAAAATTACTAAATATTTAAATGATGTTATGCATATTAAGATCAAAGAAGATAAAATTGATCATGCAATAAAGTCAAATTCCTTTGAAAATTTAAAGAAAATAGAAAATAGAGATGGTTTTAAAGAAGCAATTAAGGATAAAGGCTCAGGGGAAGTAAAGCGTTTTTTTAATTTAGGTCCAAATAATAAATGGGAAAAAATATTAGACAGTGAAATAAAAGATGAAATAGAAAAAAAATTTAATGTTGAAATGAAAGAGTTAGGTTATTTATAAATGATAATTTGGTTAGCATCTTATCCCAAGAGTGGTAACACCTGGTTAAGATTTTACATTATTTCATTGTTGATGGGTAAAAAAGTTGATCTAAATTTAAATCACCTTAAAGCAATTATCTCTTATCCTGACAAAACACATTTTAAAGGTTTATTAAAAGACGTTCTTAATATTGATGAAATTGCACAAAATTGGATTGTTTCTCAAAATAGAATTAACTCAGATAAAACTTTTAAATTTTTTAAAACTCACAATATGTTTATAAAATATAAAAATTATCCTTTCACAGATGTAAAAAATACTCTAGCAACAATTCACATTGTAAGAGACCCAAGAAATGTAATAACTTCTTTAAAAAATCATTATAGTTTGCAGGATTACGAGACAGCAAAAAAATTTTTATTTTACGATAATCAAATCCTTACACCATCAGAGAAAGAGAAAGAAAAATATTTAAATAAAGAAAAACATCCTTTGCCTCAAATTGTTGGTTCCTGGAGAGCTCATTATACCTCGTGGAAAAACATGAAAAAAAATTATTTACTTGTAAAATATGAAGATTTAATAAAGAACCCATTAGATGGATTTACTGAAATAACAAATTTTATTTCCAAAGTCCTCAAAATAAAGTTCAGTAAAGATCAAATAGAAAATGCTGTAGAACTTAGCTCATTTGGTAATCTAAAAAAAATGGAAGAAAAATATGGTTTTACAGAAAGCTCAACTAATAATGAAGGAAAAAGAAATAAGTTTTTTTATTTAGGACCAAAAAATGATTGGAGAGAAATTCTGGAGAGCAAATACTCTGAAGAAATTAGTAAAAAATATGAATTTGAAATGAAAGAATTGGGTTATTTATAAATGATAATTTGGTTAGCATCCTATCCTAAGAGTGGTAATACATGGTTAAGAGCTTTACTAACATCATACTTATACTCAGACACTGGGGACTTTAACTTCAATCTTTTAGAAAAAATTGATTCTTTTCCAAATATAAAACATTTTCAAAATTATTTAGATAAATTTGAAAAAGTTGAAGATACTGCAAAATACTGGATAAATGTTCAGGAAAATTTAAATAAAGATAAAAGATTAAAAATTTTAAAAACTCACAATGCTTTGTTTAAAATTAATAATTCTTCATTTACTAATAATGAAAATACTCTTGGGGTAATTTATATTGTAAGAGACCCTCGTAATGTAATTACTTCGATTTGCAATCATTACCAATTTACACTCGATCAGGCTCTTGATTTTATGATAACAAAAAAAAAGGCATTATTTTCTCGTAAAAATGGAAGATTTCTAGCTTTTCAACCTATTCTTTCATGGTCATTAAATTACAAATCT
The DNA here is from genome assembly GCA_902561765.1 of uncultured Pelagibacteraceae bacterium. Taxonomy (GTDB): domain Bacteria; phylum Pseudomonadota; class Alphaproteobacteria; order Pelagibacterales; family Pelagibacteraceae; genus Pelagibacter. Next base: position 26,420 of record CACEQR010000001.1, read on the forward strand.
TGGGCTGATAATATTAAATACCCAACTGTTTTAATAAAGTATGAGGAATTAGAGAATGAAACTTTTTTTACTTTTAAAAAAACATTAAAATTCATAAAAAAAATTTCTAATTCTGATTTCATAATTGACGATCAAAAAATAAAAAATTGTATTAATTCATGTAGTTTTGAAAAACTTAAAAAATTGGAAAATAATATTGGCTTCAATGAGGCTCCTATTAAAAAAGGAAGTAATGAAAGATTAAAATTTTTTAATTTGGGTAAAGAAAATAATTGGAGAGATATTCTGAGTAAAAACATTATTGATGAAATAGAAAAAGAATTTAAAATTGAAATGAAGGAGCTTGGTTATCTTTAAATGATTATATGGCTAGCATCATACCCTAAAAGTGGCAACACTTGGGTTAGATCTTTTATATCCTCAATTTTATTTACGAAGGATGGTGATGTTGATTTATCTAAGCTTAAAAATATAAGTCAATTTCCTCTCCGATCTCAATTTACTAATTATATTGATGATCTACAAGATGTTAAAAAAGTTTACCAAAATTGGTCGAATGTCCAAAATTATATGAACCTTGATAACAAAATTAAATTTTTAAAAACTCATCATGTTAATTGTAAAATTGAAAATTTTGAGTTTACGGATGATAATAATTCATTAGGGGTGATTTATATAGTAAGAGATCCAAGAAATGTTGCATGTTCAGTTAAAAATCACTTTTCTTTAGAAAATTATGATGAAGTAAAAAATTTTTTATTTAGAGAACACAATTGGTTAGGAATTATTACAGACAAGAATATTAAACCTTTGGATAATAAAATACCAACGCTAATAAGTTCTTGGAAAACAAATTACTTATCTTGGAAAAATAAAACTAAAAATTATCTTCTTATAAAATATGAAAATTTATTAGAAAATCCATATCTTGAATTTGGAAAAATTTCTAAATATTTAGAAAATCATTTAAATGTTAAATTTGATGAAAAAAAAATAAAAAAAGCTATTAAAACATGTTCTTTTAGAAACTTACAACAGCTAGAAAAAGATGGAAAATTTAAAGAACAAACAGTTGATAAACAAAATAAAAGTGTGAAATTTTTTCATTTAGGCCCAGAGAACGACTGGAAAAAAATTTTAGACAAGAACATTTCGAGAGAAATCGAAAATAAATTTAAAGCAGAGATGGAAGAATTAGGCTATTTATGAAGGCTTATTCATTGAATTAAAAAATTCAGCATTATTCTTTGTTGTCTTTAATTTTGAGTTAATAAAATCAATAGCATCCATGGACCCCATAGGAGCAATAATTCTTCTTAATACATTCATTTTTTGTAAATCATTTTTATCAAAAATTAGTTCTTCTCTCCTTGTTCCTGATTTAGTTATATCTATTGCAGGAAATATTCTTTTTTCTGAGATTTTTCTGTCTAAAATAGTTTCACTATTTCCAGTACCTTTGAATTCCTCAAAAATTACCTCGTCCATTCTGCTACCTGTATCAATTAGTGCCGTGGCGATAATTGTTAGTGAGCCGCCTTCTTCAATATTTCTAGCTGCTCCAAAAAATCTTTTTGGTCTTTGAAGAGCGTTAGCATCTACTCCTCCTGTTAAAACTTTACCAGAGCTTGGAACAACAGCATTGTAAGCTCTTCCTAATCTCGTGATAGAGTCTAATAAAATTACTACATCTTTTTTATGCTCAGTTAGCCTTTTAGCTTTTTCAATTACCATTTCAGCAACTGCCACATGACGTTGTGCTGGTTCATCAAAAGTTGAGCTTATCACTTCACCTTTTACAGTTCTTTGCATATCTGTTACTTCCTCAGGTCTTTCATCTATTAATAGAACCATTAAATAACATTCTGGATGATTTGCTGTTATAGAGTTTGCAATACTTTGTAATATCATTGTTTTTCCAGCCTTTGGAGGAGAAATAATTAAAGATCTCTGACCCTTACCAATAGGACTCACCAAATCAATTAATCTTGGAGTTAAGTCAGGTTTTTTTTCAATTTTATTTGACTCTACTTCCATTCCTAATTGTTTATTAGGATAAAGAGGAGTTAAGTTATCAAATGCTATTTTATGTTTAAACTTGTCTGGCTCTTCAAAATTTATTTTGCTTACTTGGAGAAGTGCGAAATATCTTTCTCCATCTTTTGGAGATCTAATAGGGCCTTCTACAGTATCACCAGTTCTTAGACCAAATCTTCTAATTTGACTTGGACTTACATAAATATCATCAGCTCCAGGTAAATAATTTGATTCCATTGCTCTAAGAAAACCAAAACCATCTTGGAGTAATTGTAAAACTCCTCCACCAGTTATTTCTTCTCCTTTTTCTGCAAGCTTTTTTAAAATTGCAAAATAAATTTCTTGTCTTCTTAATGTGCTAGCGTTTTCTATGCCAAGTTTTTCAGCTTCAGTGATCAACTTTTCAGAGCTTTTTTCTTTTAGTTCTTGAATGTTCATGTGTGGAAGTTTTTATTAAAGATAACATAAATATATATACTGATATAAAAATTTCAACCCTAGATAGGCTTAAAAACTACAATGAAAACAATAAAAATAAGCAAAACTGTAGGTATTTCATTGATAATTCTATAAAATTTTGATGATTTTTTATTTTCTTTCAATTTTAGTAAACGCATGCATTTGCCAAGATATTCATGATAGATAGTCAATATTACGACAAAAATGATTTTAAATTGAACCCATAAATAGGCAAAACTTTCGATGCCATTAATCCAAATTAAAATTATTCCAAAAAGCCATGATAAAATCATAGCTGGTCTCATTATATAATTGTAAAGCTTTCTTTCCATTGTCTCAAAAATTTCTGTAGCTTGTTCTTTTTCAAAGTTTTCTACATGATAAACAAATATTCTTGGTAAATATAATAGTCCAGCCATCCAAGAAATAACCGCAATTAAGTGAAGAGATTTAAATAATAGATATCCACTCATAATTTATAAGTTTTTTGTAACTAGATGTTTTAACAACGAAATATGATCTTCACTATCGTTCAAACATGGTACCATTTCAAAATTTTCACCTCCTGATTTGATAAAACTTTCTTTTCCTTGGATCGATATTTCTTCTAGGGTTTCTACGCAATCAGATGAAAATCCAGGGCAAATAACCAAAATATTTTTTTTACCTTCTTTAGGTAGAGTCTCAAAAGTTTTATCTGTGTAAGGTTGCAACCACTCTTGAGGACCAAATCTAGATTGAAAGGTAGTCTTGATTTCAATATCTGAATACTGTTCTGAAATTAATCTGGTAGTTTTATGGCAATAACAATGATAAGGATCACCTTTATCAAAATATTTTTTTGGAATTCCATGATAAGATGCAATTATTAAATCTGGCTTCCAATTAATTTCACTTATCTTTTTTAAAATACTATTTTTAATCGCCTCAATGTACAATGGTTCAGACTCATAATGAGGTATTATTTTAAGATTTGGTTGCCACCTCATTTTCATTAAAGTTCTATAAACTTCATCACAAACTGTTGCTGTTGTTGCGGCAGCATACTGAGGATAAAGTGGGAGTATAATTAAATTTTCACAACCTTTTTTTTGAAGATCATGAATTTTACCTTTAATACTTGGATTTCCATATCTCATAGCGAAATCAACAATTAAAACTTCGTTGCTAATTTGATTAGATAGTTTTTCTGCTTGCCTTTCTGTAAAATATCTTAAAGGAGACATATTTTTATCTTCCATCCATATTTCTTTATAAGCTTTGGCTGTTTTAGAAGGTCTAAAGGTAAGTATAAATAAGTTAAGTATTACTTGCCAAATTAATGGATTAACTTCAATTACTCGTCTGTCTGACAAGAATTCTTTTAAATATTTCCTTATATCTAACCAGCTCGTTGAGTCAGGTGTGCCAAGATTAACAATTAAAATACCTGTTTTGCCATAATTAATTTTTGGATGGTCTGGTGTCATTTAAAATTTCTTACAATCTTGATTAGTTCCTCAACCATTTCAATTTTAGTCTCAGGAAGTATTCCGTGACCTAAATTAAAAATGTATGGGTGATCTTTAAAAATACCAAGATATTTTTCAACTTCTATTTTAAGAGTTTTTTGATCAGTTAGTAATATTTTTGGGTCAAGACCGCCTTGTATTGGTATTTTGATTTCATTGAGTATTTTCTTTGGGTCAACATTATAATCTATATTTACAGCGTCAGGTTTAACAATTTCGCAAAAGTTTTTATAATCTTTAATACCTCTTGGAAAACAAATAACAGGAACTCCCAGTTTTTTTACATAATCTACAATATTAAGGGTAGGTATATAAATATATTCTGGGATTTTATCTTCTAATAATCCAGCCCAACTATCAAAAATTTGAATAACTTGAGCTCCAGCCTCTATTTGATTTTTTATATGTAGTTTTAAGAATTTCTCTATTACTACTAGTAATCTATTAATTAAAAAATCATCTTTAAAGAATTCATCCGATAAACCTTTTTTTGGAGAAGATTTATTAATCATGTAAACTAGTATTGTCCAAGGAGCTCCAACAAATCCAATCATATCCCTATTGCTCATTAAAGGGTCTTTGGAAGTCTTTTCGATTGCTTTATAAACTTTATAAATTTTTTCAGTAAAACTTATTTCATCAACATTTTTTATTATTTCTAAATCTATATCTCCTAATTTAGGTCCAAAATTTTTTTCAAATTCTACTTTTTGACCAAGGCCATAAGGTAACATTAAAATATCTGAAAATATTACAGCTCCATCAAAACCGAACCTCCTAATAGGTTGTAGTGTAATTTCAGACGCTAAATCATTATTTAAGCAAAGTTTTATAAAGTCTTGGTTTTCTTTTCTAATTACTCTAAACTCTGGAAGATACCTTCCTGCCTGTCTCATTAGCCATATAGGATTAAATGTAGTATCTTTATTTTTAATACAATTAGTTATGGGGCTCATATAAATAGATATATATTATTTACTTTATTAGTATTATGTATTGTGAATAACGTAAATTAGTCAATTTCCACATTTAATTAACTTTTTATTAACAATTTTGATCTTAAATTAATAAGGTTTTTTAAGGATAAAATAGAGTTTCCAGCATTTTTATGTATTTTGTATAACTATAATCACATTTTATAATTCAGTTAATTTTATCAGAAAAAAACAAACTTCTATGCACTTAAAGAATAAATCTGCATTTTTCTTATTTTACTTATAGTTTATAAACATTTTATACATGAGAAACTTATACCAAATTTACCTAATATCTGATTCTACTGGTGAAACACTAGATAGGATTTTTTTGGCTTTAAAAGCTCAATTCCCTAATTTTGAGTATGAGACTAACCATTTTTCTTTCACTCGTACTGAAAGCCAAACTTTAAGCATTTTAAAACAAGCTAAGAAAGATAAAAATTCTATTATTTTATATACAATAGTGAATAGTAAACTTGCAAAGTATCTTACAGAAAAAGCTTATGAAAGGGAAATACCATGTTTTGGTGTTCTTGGTGATTTAATATTAAATTTCTCAAAAGTGCTTAATCAAAAAGCTTCGCATCAGCCAAGCGGTCAACATGTTCTAAATGAAGAATACTACGATAGAATTGAAGCTATTCAGTTTACTATGAATCATGATGACGGTAATCAAACTGATGATATAGAGAAATCCGATATCATTCTTTTAGGGGTAAGTAGGACAAGCAAAACCCCAACAGCAATTTATTTAGCTAATAGAGGTTTTAAAACTTCAAATATCCCATTAGTAAATAAGAATTCGATTCCATCAAAAGTTACAGAAAAAAATTTTTCTCCCTGTGTTGTCGGTTTAGTAACTGAAGCGGAGAGATTATATGATTTAAGAAAAAATAGATTAAATTCTCTTAAAGAAGATCAAAACAGTGAGTACGTAAATATAGATAAAATTAGGGATGAATTAAATAGTTCTAAAAAAATATTTAAAGAAAATAATTGGCCTACAATAGATGTAACTAGAAAATCAGTTGAAGAAACAGCGGCATCTGTAATTAAAATTTATGAAATAAAAAATAAAAAAAATGCCTAATATTATTTTAGCATCAAAAAGTAGGGTAAGAAAAGAAATATTAGATAATCATAATATTAATAACAAGGTTGAAGTATCAAATGTTGACGAAGACCCAATAAAAGAAAGTTTATTAAAAGAGGGAGCTTCACCTGAAATTATTTCTAAAAACCTTGCAGAACTGAAAGCAAATAAAGTAAGTCAAAAAATTAATAATGCTTTAGTTTTAGGGGCAGATAGCGTCATAGATCTGACCGGGGAGTTAATATCAAAACCAGAAAGTAGGGAAGAGGCTTTAAATATTTTAAAGAAACTTAATGGAAAAAAACATTCTTTGATTAGCTCAGTTTGTATATCTAAAAATGGATCGATGGTTTGGAACTATACTGACAAAGCTTATTTGACCATGAAGGATTTTTCCGAAAATGAATTAATCACTTATCTAAATAAAATAAGCGATGAAGCTTTATACGCTTATAATGTCTATCAAATTGAAGGAGAAGGAAGAGCTTTATTTTCAAAAATTGATGGTGATGAAGACACGATAATGGGCTTGCCTATTAAAAAAATTAAGGAATATTTAGAACTTCAAAAATGAAAAAATTTTTTGTTATAGGAAACCCAATTGAACATTCTTTATCTCCAAAGTTGCATAATTATTGGATTAAATCTAATAAATTAAAAGCAGTTTACGATAAAAAAAAATTAGATGTATCAGAATTAGAAAATTTAATTAAAGAAGTTAAAGAAAAAAAAATTGATGGAATTAACGTTACAGTTCCTTTTAAAAATTCTGTAATTCCTTTTTTAGATAAACTATCCAATGAGGCTCAAAAAACACAATCAGTAAATACTATACACTTGAAGGATGGAATGGTAATAGGTCACAATACAGATATAGAGGGATTTGAGCTGGCCATTAAACATACAAATTACAATATCGTTGGGAAAGATGTACTAATATTGGGTGCGGGAGGAGTTTCGCCATCAATAATAGTGGCTTTAAACAATATGAATGTAAAAAAAATATTAATAAGCAATAGAACACAAAGCAAAGCTGAAAATTTAAAAAAAACCTTTAAGGAAATAGAAATTGTTGAATGGGGAACAACACCAGATTTTGACATGGTTATTAATGCAACTAGTTTAGGTTTGAAAAAAAATGAAAATATTATTTTGGATTATTCAAAAATAAGCTCTGAACAGTTTTTTTATGATGTCATATACAATCCATCTGAAACTAATTTCTTACAGTCTGCAAGAAAAAATGGAAATAGAACAGAGAATGGAAAAAAAATGTTTATTTATCAGGCTCAAGCCTCCTTTAAAATTTGGAATAATTTAGATCCCCGAGTAGACGAGAAAGTTATGGAGCTTTTAAATTGATTAAAGTTGGTATTTTAGGTGACATAGGTTCAGGTAAAAGTTTTGTTGCAAAACAATTCGGTTATCCTGTTTTTAACGCTGATAAAGAAGTTAGTGATATCTACAAAAATGATAAATCTTGTTACAATAAAATTAAAAATAAATTTCCTAAATTTATAAAGTCAAAAATTTTAAAAAAAAATGAACTTGGAAGTTTAATTAAACAGAATAAACAAAATCTGAAAAAAATATCAGACGTAGTGCATCCCATTGTTAGGAAGAGAATGCATTTGTTCTTTAAAAAAAATAAAAGAAAAAAGATGGTCGTTTTAGACATACCATTATTAGTTGAAAATAAATTATACGATAAAAACTTTTACTTAATTTTTGTTCAATCAAAAAGAAATGAGATTAATAAACGACTTAAAAAAAGGCCTTTTTACAATAAAGCTATTATTGCCAGTCTAAGAAAATCTCAAAGATCTTTGGGTTATAAAAAGAAAATATCTAATTTTGTTATTAAGAACAATTTTAAACTTCTAACCTTAAAAAAAAATATTAAAATGATTAAAAGAAAAATTTTAGATGAAAGAAATAGTTCTTGATACTGAAACTACAGGATTATCTGTAAGAGATGGGCATCGGATTGTTGAAATTGGATGTATAGAGTTAGATAATTTAGTCCCAACAAAAAATATATTTCATGTTTATTTAAACCCTGAGAGAAAGGTTTCAGAGAAGGCTTTTGAGGTTCATGGATATACCGATGAATTTTTATCAACAAAACAAAAATTTGTTGAAATTGCTAGAGACTTTCTATCCTTTATCGAGGGTAAAAAGATTATAATTCATAACGCCGAGTTTGATATTGGACATTTAAATAATGAATTATCTTTGGTTGGACTTCAAAAAATAAGCAATTCAAATGTAATTGACACATTAGAATTGGCAAGGAATAAATTTCCAGGATCGGGCATAAGTTTAGATGCGCTTTGTAAAAGATTTAGAATCGATAATTCTAAAAGGGAAAAGCATACTGCTTTAATTGACTGTGATTTATTATCAAAAGTCTATATAAATTTAATTGGTCAAAGAGAACCCACATTAAATTTAGTTGATAATAATGAAGTTAAGGAAACATCAAATGAAGGCAAATTAGATTATTATAAAAAAATTATTCTTCCTACTAAAGAAGAACTATTGAGTCATAGTGAATTTCTTAAAAAAAACTTTAAAAAAAACTACTTCTAATTTAATCTAGCTTTATATAATTCTTCAAAATCAATTTTTTTTCCAAATTTTAAATCAGGTAGTCCTGAGTTTCTCAGAATATTTAAAAATTTTTGCTCTAACTCTGGGTATATTTTTGTCTGTAGATCACACAATACTATTTTTTCTAGTTCATCTTTTTTAATTTTTAAGTCTAAAATATCAATTACTGTGGCGTATCTTATTTGAAAAAAACCTGTCTCTTTTTTTTTATTTGGATTTGAATAACTTAAAGTAGTTCCGACTTCTATCATTTTCTTTTTTAAAGGCTTTGAATTTATATCAACTTTCATTTGAAACTCTGGAATTGTATTTCTTATTGTGAGTAGACTCTCAGGACTTGGTATTTCTATTGATAAATCCTGAATATAACTAACAACTATTTTATATTTATTTTCCATCTTTATCATCTATATCTTCATACTCACCTTCTATAAAATTTTTTCCTACGTTTTTACTTTTCTTCTTTGATGAATATTTCTTTGAATACTTACTTAAAATAATTTTCCTTGTAACTGGAAAAATTAACAAAATTCCGATTATATCAGTTGCAAATCCTGGCAGTATTAATAGTAAAGCTGCAAATGCAATTGCTGCTCCTGATATCATCTCATAAAGAGGAACTTCATTCCTAACTAATTGAGACATTCCTGAACGTAGAGTATTAAAACCTTCATATCTTGCGTACCAAATACCCACAATTGCCGTAATAAGTATGAGTAAAACAGTATTTAATGCCCCAATTTGAGAACCAATCTTTATGAAAAGGTAGATTTCTATAAGAGGAATACCTAAAATAAGAATTAATGCTGTGTTCATTTGTCTATAATGTAAATTGCAGGTTGAAATTAATCAACATAGTAAATATTATTACTATATGAGTTATAGCTTCGAGTACATCGATATAATATTGTTAGCAATGATAGCTGGTTTTATTTTCCTTAGATTAAGAGGAATTTTGGGAAAAAAGACAGGTTTTGAGGAAAATATTAATTCAAGTTTTCCTCACGATGTCCCAGAAACAAAAAATTCTCCTATTTTGAATCTTGAAACATTTGATGATCAAGCAAAAAAAGATTTTTTAAATGGTGCGAAAATAGCCTATGAGAGTGTAATAACTAATTTTTCCAAGGGAGATCTTAAAACTATAAAAAATCTTTTAGCAAAAGATGTATACGATCAATTTGATGAAGCTATCAAAGACAAAAAGACTAGAAATGTTTCTTCGGAGACTACATTTATTGGAATAAATTCAGCAGAAATTAAAGAGCATAATCAAAATAAAAACATGTTAGAAGTTAGTGTTGAATTTGTAAGTGAAATTATATCTTGCATTAAAGATAAAGATAATAAGGTTGTTTCAGGTGATCCTCAAAAAGTTAAAAAAGTATTAGATACTTGGAAGTTCACAAAAGATAGTAATTCAAAAAATCCTAACTGGCTAATAGTAGACACCCAGGCATAGTTGATTAAAAAAATATCAGATAAAGATAAACAAGACTGGCAAAACTTTATAGATAGTTCTGATAAATTAGAAAATAAAGACAATCAAACTTTCAAAAAACCCAAACAATATATTGAGAAGTCTATAGATTTACACGGCTATACTTTAGAAGAGGCAAACCAAAAAATGAACTCATATATTGAAGAATGTTTTATTAGTGGCGTTAACAAAATAAATGTAATTACAGGTAAAGGTTTAAGGTCAAAAAATCTAAATGATCCTTATCAATCTAATAACTTAAGTATATTAAAATATTCAGTACCTGAATTTATCAAAAATAACTCTCAGTTAATGAGTAAAATTATAAGTATAGATTTTGAGGCTGTTGAAAACCCTTCCATGGGAAACTTTGATATTTTCTTGAAAAAAAAGAAATAATTTTAATTATAAAATAAATTTCGAAAGATCTGTGTCTTTTGCAAGTTCTCCAATATTTTTTTTTATATATTCTGCATCGATACTTATTTTCTCACCAGCTCTATCAGTTGCTGTAAAACTAATTTCATCTAAAACTCTTTCTATAATAGTGTGCAATCTTCTAGCTCCTATATTTTCTACTGTTGTGTTTACCTCGTTTGCAATTGTTGCAATGGTGTCTATTCCATCATCTGTAAATTCTAAATCTACATTTTCAGTTTTAAGTAAAGCTTTATATTGTTTGATTAAACTATTATCTGGCTCTTTCAAAATTCTTTTAAAATCCTCACTATTTAATGCATCTAATTCAACTCTAATCGGCAATCTTCCTTGAAGTTCAGGCAAAAGATCTGATGGTTTTGCTAATTGGAACGCGCCAGAGGCTATAAATAATATGTGGTCAGTTTTAATCGGACCATATTTTGTACTTACTGTTGTTCCTTCAATAAGTGGAAGCAAATCTCTTTGCACACCTTCTCTTGAAACATCTCCACCAACTCTATCTGTTCTTGCAGAAATTTTATCTATCTCATCTAAAAATACGATACCATTATTCTCAGTTGTATTTTTGGCAGATTTAATAATTTTATCTTGCTCGATTAATTTATCAGATTCTTCATTTAATAATATTTCATGAGACTCTTTTACTGACATTTTTTTCTTCTTAGGTTTTTGACCCATAGATTTTCCAAGCATGTCAGAAATATTTATCATTCCAACATTTGCTCCAGGCATTCCAGGAATTTCAAATGATGGCATTCCACCACCACTTTCTGTGACAGCAATTTCTATTTCGTTATCATCTAAATCACCATCTCTTAATCTTTTTCTAAAACTTTCTCTAGTTGCAACGCTTGCTTTGTTTCCAACTATTGCATCAAGTACTCTGTCTTCTGCTAATTTTTGTGCTTTGGCATGAACTTCTTTTCTCTTTTTTACTTTTTCCATGGCAATTGCAATTTCAAGAAGATCTCTTATTATTTGTTCTACGTCTCTCCCAACATATCCAACCTCAGTAAATCTTGTTGCTTCAACTTTTACAAATGGAGCTTCTGCTAATTTTGATAATCTTCTAGATATTTCAGTTTTACCAACACCTGTTGGTCCCATCATTAATATGTTTTTTGGAAGAACTTCGTCTTTCATATCATCATCCAAAGCTTGCCTTCTCCATCTATTTCTCAGTGCGATTGCAACAGCTCTTTTTGCATTATTTTGTCCTACAACAAATCTATCTAACTCAGAAACTATTTCTCTTGGAGATAATGAGTTTTGAATATTATTTTCTTCTTTTTTAACTTTAGCATTAGGAAGAGTTGTGACGTTTGATTTTTCCATCTTAAATTTTCTCTATATTTAAATTATCATTTGTAAAAACACATATTTCGGATGCAACTTTAATTGCTTTTTTTGCAACTTCCTCTGCTGATAGATCTGTATCCATCAATACTTTTGCAGAAGCTAGTGCATAATTTCCACCAGATCCTATTCCAATTACATCTCCTTCAGGCTCCAAAACATCTCCAGTTCCTGAAATAATAAAACTATTATCTTTATCACCAACTGCCATTAAAGCTTCTAATCTTCTTAAATATTTATCTGTTCGCCAATCTTTAGCTAATTCAACAGCTGCTCTTGCTAGATTTCCAGCATGTTTTTCTAATTTAGACTCTAGTCTTTCAAATAATGTTAATGCGTCTGCAGTGGATCCAGCAAAACCTGCGATCACATTTCTTTTCTCAATCTTACGAACTTTCTTAGCAGTTTTCTTAATTACTGTATTCCCCATACTAACTTGGCCATCACCAGCAACTACTACTTCATTGTTTTTTCTCACTAAAACTATCGTTGTCATGGGATATAGATGGATACTAAATTCTATAGTTCAAGACCAAGGCTAGAATTATTGCCATAATTGAATAATAGATATATACCTTTTTCAGATTATGAAACGTAAAGCCAAAATAAGTAGAAAAACTAAAGAGACTAATATTAGTGTTGATTTAAACATTGATGGTAAGGGTAAGTATAAAGTTGACACAGGTATAGGTTTTTTAGATCACATGCTTGAACAATTATCAAAACACTCTTCGATGGATATGAATATTAAAGCTAAAGGCGACACGCATATAGATCTTCATCACACAACTGAAGATACAGGAATTGCAATTGGTGAATGTTTGAAAAAAGCATCTAAAAAATTTATTGGTATTAAAAGATATGCTCATGCGATGATACCGATGGATGAAACATTAACTAGAGTTGCAATTGATGTTTCAAACCGACCTTATTTAATTTGGAAAGTGAAATTGAAAGTAGAAAAATTAGGTGAGATGGATACAGAATTATTTAAAGAATGGTTCCAAGCTTTTTCACAAGCTGCAGGAATTACTTTACACATTGAAAATATCTATGGTGATAACAGTCACCACATAATCGAATCTTGTTTTAAAGGATTAGCTAGATCATTAAGGGCTGCTTTAGAAATGGATCCAAGAAACAAAACTACAATACCTTCTACAAAAGGTTCTTTATAAATTTAATGAATGTCACAATTGTTGACTACAATTCAGGGAACATAAGTTCTGTAATTAATTCGTTTAAGGAAGTTGCAAAAGACAAAGTAAACATTGAAGTAACAGCAGATCTTGCAACTATAAAAACTAGCGACAAGGTTGTATTACCCGGACAAGGATCTTTTAAAAGCTGTATTGATGGTCTTAATAGTATTAACGGCTTGGTAGATACTCTTAATGAATTTGCATTAGAAAGTAAAAAACCACTTCTTGGAATTTGTGTTGGCCTTCAAATGTTTGCAGATGTTGGCTATGAAGAAACTGAAACTAAAGGGCTGGGATGGATTTCAGGCAAAGTATCTAAAATTGACAACCAAGGGGGTAAATTTAAGCTTCCACACATTGGTTGGAATGAAATTAATATAATGAAAGAAAGTAAGATTTTTAATGGAATAGAAAACAAATCTCACATGTACTTTGTTCACAGTTATGAGTTTGTACCTGAGGATAAATCTGTAATTTCAGCAACAACTGATTACTCATCTAATGTTGTTTGTGCTGCAGAAAAAGAAAACATATTTGGAACTCAATTTCACCCTGAAAAGAGTGATAAAATTGGTCTTAAAATAATTAATAACTTCATAAGTTTATGAAAATTTTTCCTGCAATAGATATTAAAGATAAGAAGTGTGTAAGGTTAATCAAAGGCAACTTTGAAAATAAAACTGAATATGACATGTCTCCAGTTGAACAAGCTGGTAAATATAAAGATCATGGATTTAAAAACTTACATGTAGTTGATTTGGATGGAGCATTAACAGGAGAGACTGTAAATATTGATATTATTGAGAAAATTGTAAGTAAATTTGACCTTAAAATTGAAATAGGAGGAGGTGTGAGAAACTTTGAAAGTATTCAAAAATATAGTGATGCTGGAGTTGAAAAAGTAATTTTAGGAAGTGCTGCAGTAAAAGATAAAAACTTTTTAAAAGAAGCTTGTCAAAAATTTCCAGATAAAATTGCTTTAGGTCTAGATGCTAAAGATGGTTATTTATCTGTATCTGGATGGAAAGAGAATTCTAATTTAAAAACTTTAGATTATTTAAAAGAGGTAAATGATTATGGAGCTAGTAGATTAATTTATACAGATATCAATAGAGATGGAATGAAGATGAGCCCAAACTTTGATGAAACAGAAGACGTTGCTAATAATTCAAACTGTCCAGTTATTATTTCTGGGGGAGTTTCTTCAATCAATGATATTAAAATGGCCAAAGAATTAGGTAATAAAAACATTGAAGGTATTATAGTTGGTAAAGCTATATATGATGGTGATATTAAATTAGAGGAACTTGCAAAAGAGATAGATGCTTAAAAATAGAATTATACCTTGCTTAGATGTTAAAAATGGAAGAGTTGTTAAAGGTATAAACTTTGTTGATTTACAAGATGCAGGTGATCCAGTAGAACAAGCAAAGATTTATAGTGATGGTGGAGCTGATGAAATTTGTTTTTTAGACATAACTGCTTCAAATGAAAATAGAGATACTATTTATGAAGTAGTAAAAGATACTTCAAAAAAATGTTTTGTACCTTTAACAGTTGGAGGTGGAGTAAGAAGTGTAGAAGATATTAGTAAACTTTTAAACTGCGGAGCTGACAAAGTTTCAATTAATACCGCTGCTGTTCAAAACGCAGATGTAGTAGTTCAAAGCTCAAAAAAATTTGGTTCTCAATGTATTGTTGTTGCAATTGATGCCAAGAAAAATGGAGATAAATGGGAAGTTTTTACTCATGGGGGTCGAAACAATACTGGAATTGATGCTTTAGAGTTTGCAAAAAAGATGGAAGAGAGTGGAGCAGGTGAGTTATTAGTCACTTCAATGGACAGAGATGGGACTCAGGTTGGCTATGACATTAACCTGATGTCAAAAATATCATCTTTGGTAAATATACCTACAATAGCATCAGGCGGGGTTGGAAATCTTGATCATTTAGTCGATGGCATCAAATTAGGCAATGCTAGCGCTGTTTTAGCAGCATCCATATTTCACTATGGAAAATATTCTGTAAAAGAAGCTAAAGAATATTTGGACTCAAAAGGAATACCTGTTAGGATTTGAGATGCTAAATACCCTTGAGAGCCTATTTAAACTTGCAAGAGAAAGAAAATCTAAACCAGTTGATGGTTCATATACAAATAAACTTCTGAGTGATAAATCTTTAAGCAAAGCTAAAGTGCTTGAAGAAATAAATGAATTGATAGAGGCAGTAGAAAAAGATACAAATAAAATTCATGAAGCTGCAGATGTATTTTATCATCTAGCTATGTACCTTGAAGCAAATAACATTAAGATTGAAGATGTAATGAGCGAATTAGATAAAAGAAAAAAATGAGCCATAAATTTTATAAACCTGCAAGATCAAGATTACAAAGAAGTGAATTAGCAGTTCCAGGATCTTCACCAAAAATGTTTGAGAAAGCTCTAAGTTCAGCAGCGGATTATGTTTTTTTAGATCTTGAGGATGCAGTTTCACCTAATGATAAATTAACTGCTAGAGCAAATGTTATAAAATCTTTAAATGAAATGAATTGGAGAGGCAGTGGCAAAACTATTTCTGTGAGAATAAATAGTTTAGATACTCATTATATGTACTCTGATTTAATAGAGATTGTTGAACAAGCTGGAGAAAATGTAGACACAATTTTAGTTCCAAAGGCAGGTACTGCTAGTGATGTTTATATGGTTGATTGTTTGTTAACTCAAATTGAAACAAATAAAAAATTAAAAAATAAAATTGGAATTGAATGTCTGATTGAGACAGCTTTAGGAATGTCAAACATCAAAGAAATTGCTACTTCAAGTGAAAGATTAGAGGCATTACACTTTGGTGTTGCAGATTATGCAGCAAGTTTAAGGGCAAGAACAACTGTTATAGGTGGACTTAATGAAAACTATCCTGGGGATCAATGGCACCATGGATTATCAGAATTAGTAATGACTTGTAGAGCTTATGGCCTTAGAGCAATTGACGGACCCTTCGGAGATTTTAATGATCCAGATGCCTATACTGCTGCTGCTAAAAGAGGAGCCGCAATTGGTATTGAGGGTAAATGGGCCATTCATCCATCTCAAATTGAGCTTGGAAATAAAGTATTCTCACCACCTGAAGCAGAAGTAACAAAGGCTAAAAGGATTCTAGAAGAGCTAGAAAAAGCTGCAAAAGAGGGAAAAGGGGCTGCTCAGCTTGATGGTAGGATGATTGATGCTGCATCAGCTAGAATGGCTGAAAATATTGTAAACATCGACAAGTTAATCCATAATAAATAAATAAAATTATGGATATCCACGAATACCAAGCGAAAAAAATACTTTCAGATTTTGGAGTAACAATTCCAAGAGGTGGAATTGTATATAGCCCTGAGAATGCTGAGAATAAAGCAAGAGAGATAGGTGGATCCAGATGGGTAGTTAAAGCTCAAATTCACTCAGGTGCTAGAGGAAAAGCTGGTGGAATAATTGTTTGTAATTCTCCTTTAGAAGTTGCCCAAGCAACAGATAAGCTACTAGGAAAAAAATTAGTTACAAATCAAACAGGCCCTGAAGGTAAAATAGTAAATAGAATTTATATTGAAGAAGCAACAGATATAGAGCGAGAACTATATCTTGGTCTAGTTTTTGATAGAAGTTCAGAAAGTATTATGGTGGTTGCTTCAACAGAAGGTGGAATGAGTGTTGAAGAAATTTCAAAAGAGAAACCAGAAACTATAATCAGATCAAAAATTGAGGTTGCTGTTGGGATGCAAAGTTTCCAAGCTAGAGAGTTAGCATTTGGTTTAGGAATTGAACCAGATTTAATTAGAAGAGCCTCTGAAACTATTATTGGATGTTATAAAGCATTTAGCGAATTAGATGCTACTATGGTGGAAGTCAACCCATTAGTAATTTCAAAACAAAAACAAATCTTGGCTTTAGATTGTAAAATGAGTTTTGATAACAATGCAATGTTTAGAAGAAATCAAGTTTCTGAACTTAGAGACAAAACACAAGAGGACGCAAAAGAAGTTTTTGCATCTGATAGAGGACTAAATTACGTAAGCCTAGATGGAAACATTGGTAACATTATAAATGGTGCTGGTTTAGCAATGGCATCAATGGACATGATAAAACTAGCTGGAGGAAGTCCTGCTAATTTTTTAGATGTGGGTGGTGGTGCTACTCCAGAAAAAATAGTTAAAGCATTTAAGCTTGTTACAATGGATGAAAAAGTAAAAGTAATTTTAGTTAATATTTTCGCAGGTATAAACAGATGTGATTGGGTAGCAGAAGGAATAGTAGAGGCACTAAAAAAAATTGAAGTGAATGTTCCATTGGTTATTAGATTAGCAGGTACAAATGTTGAAAAAGGAAATAAAATATTAAAAGAGAGTAAGATAAATTACATTGAAGCAAACACTTTAGAGGATGCAGCTAATAAAGCGGTTGCGGCTCTAAATAAATAAAACATGACAGTATTAATAGACAAAAAGAGTAAGATAATTATTCAAGGTTTTACAGGGAAAATGGGCTCTTTTCATGCTGACGAGATGATCAAATATGGTTCAAATGTAGTTGGAGGAGTTACTCCTGGAAAGGGTGGATCAAAGCACCTAAATTTGCCAGTGTTTAATACTGTTAAAGATGCAGTCAGTGAAACAGGAGCAGATGCATCAATTTTATTTGTACCACCAGCTTTTGCAGCAGATTCAGCGATGGAAGCAGCTGATGCTGGAATTAAGACATGTGTAGCAATTGTAGATGGTATACCTTCACACGATATGATCAGAATAAAAAGATACATGAGAAGATATACCAAAAGCTCTAAAATGACTTTGGTAGGACCTAATTGTGCAGGAATTATTAGTCCAGGTAAGTCAATGTTGGGTATAATGCCAGGACATATTTACAAAGAAGGAAGAATTGGAATCATAAGTAGATCAGGAACATTAGGATATGAAGCAGCTCAACAACTTAAAAATTTAAACATTGGATTTTCAACAAGTGTTGGTATTGGAGGAGATCCAATCAATGGAAGCTCATTTAGAGATATAATTGAAAAGTTTGAGACTGACGATGAGACAGATGCAATACTAATGATAGGTGAAATAGGTGGTCCTCAAGAAGTAGCAGCAGGAGAGTTTGCGAAAGAAAATATGAAAAAACCAGTTATTGCATACATTGCTGGATTAACTGCACCGAAAGGTAGAGTAATGGGTCATGCGGGAGCAATAGTTTCAGCTTATGGAGAAAGTGCAATTGAAAAAGTTGAGATTTTGAAAGATTGTGGAATTACAATTTCTAAAAACCCATCAGTTATGGGAGATACAGTTAAAGCAGTACTAGAAAAAATGTAAATATGAGTTACGACGATAATAATATATTTGCAAAAATATTGAGAGGTGAAATACCTTGTAATAAAATTTATGAGGATGAATTCGTTTTATCCTTTCATGACATAAACCCACAAAAAAAAATTCATGCTTTAGTAATTCCAAAAGGGAAATATGTTGACCTTGATGATTTTAGTCAAAATGCGTCAAAAGAAGAAATGGCTGGACTACTTAAAGGTATCAACTCTGTTGCAAAAATATTAAATATATCTGTTGATACTGGAAATGGATATAGAGCATTAGCAAATATTAGTGAGGATGGAGGACAAGAAGTTCCTCACTTACATTTCCATTTGTTTGGAGGTGAGAAAGTTGGTAAAATGGTCTCGTGATTATAGACGTAGACAGAAGTTTCTTGGAAATAAATTCAATAAAAAATCTAAAACGATCAAAAAATCCAGGTCCAAATTTTAAAATAAGCGAGGTAAACCCACCTGATTTTCAATTAAATAAGTTTTTTTATAAACAAATTGGAAAAAAACATAGATGGGTAGACAGACTGGTCTGGGAAGATAAGAAATGGATTGAATTTGTTGAAAACCCAAGAGTAAAAACCTTTATTTTAAAGGATAATAACAATTTAGCTGGATATTACGAAACTATTCGTGACGTGGACAAAGATCAATCCGAAATAGCATATTTTGGTATTTTAGAGGAATATTTTGGAAAAAAATGTGGAGGTTATCTGCTTTCTGAAGCTATAAATCAATTATTTCAGGAAGGAATGTCAAGAGTTTGGCTACACACTTGTTCTTTGGATCACAAAAATGCAATTAAAAACTATTTAGCTAGAGGCATGCAAATATTTAAATCAGAGAAAATTAATCTTGAGATTAATTAAGATAATTTTGTATTGAAAAAATATTCTCTTCTAAAATAATATTAATTTTAACATCACTTATAAAAGTTTGAACTAAATTTTGATAAATATCTTTTGTTTCCCAACCAATTAAATTTAAGTTTTCTTTATCAAAAAAAACTTTTATAAAATTATTTTCATGCTCAAAATTAAATGCGTAATAAAAAGGATAATTTTGATCTTCTTTTAGGTTACTCATTTTTGAGATTAAGAATTCTTTATCAAGAATAAAATTCAAAGGAGTTTTATCTAGTGGATATCTATAATAATTAGGTATTTTATCTGAATTGATAATAAGTGACTTACCGTTTGAAACAAGTATTTTATTATAAATGTCATAATATTTACAAAAAATCTTTTTTGGATATGAAATTATACACTCACCTTTTTCAATATTATTGTTATCAATTTTTTGACTAAACTTAAATTCCAATGAATTTATGTCTTTAAAATGATTTATAATTTCCTGGCTTGGAGAACTATGTGCATTAAAATTAACAAATAGAATAAAAAAAATTAAACATTTTTTCATTTAAGAACTTCTCTTTTTCCAACATGGTTGGCTTGGCTTACTTCTCCATTTGCTTCCATCTGGTCAATAATTCTAGCAGCTCTATTATAACCTATTTGTAATTTTCTTTGTAAAAATGAAGTAGATGCTTTTCTTTCAGATTTAACAATTTCTAATGCAGTATTATACAATTCGTCAAGATTTTCGTTATCCTTGGAGTCATTTGGATTTTCTTTTTCATCTGCAAAATTCAGAATTTCATCTACATAATCAGGCTCAGCTTGATTTCTTAAAAAATTATTTATTTTTTCAATTTCTCCTTCTGATACAAATGGAGCATGAATTCTAGTCATTCTATTTGCTGAAGTCATATAAAGCATATCTCCTTTTCCAAGTAGCTGTTCAGCACCTTGTTCACCAAGAATAGTTCTACTATCTATCTTCGAGGTAACTTGGAAAGAAATTCTTGTAGGAAAATTTGCTTTTATTGTTCCTGTTATAACATCGACACTCGGCCTTTGAGTTGCCATTATAATATGTATTCCTGCTGCTCTAGCCATTTGCGATAGTTTTTGGATATAATTTTCTATATCTTTTCCAGCAACAAGCATTAAATCAGACATTTCATCGACGATTACAACAATATATGGCATAGAAATCTTATGTTTTTCATTGTATCCGTCTATATTTCTTACTCCTACTTTAGTCATAAGCTTGTAACGATTTTCCATTTCTTTTACTACCCAACCTAAAACTGAGGCAGCTTTTTTCGCTTCAGTAATCACGGGACATAACAAATGTGGAATTCCTTCATAAGTTGATAGTTCTAACATCTTTGGATCAATTAATATAAATTTACATTTTTCTGGAGAGTGTTTGTATAACAAGGATAAAATAATAGTATTTATACATACAGATTTTCCAGAACCTGTAGTACCAGCAATAAGTAAATGAGGCATTGTGCTCAAATCACCAGTTATTGGTAAACCTGAAATACTTTTTCCAAGTGCTATTGGAAGTTTTATGTCTTTCTTTTTAAAACTCGATTCTGAAATTATTTCACTTAAAAAAACATTCTCTCTTTGTGGTTTGGGTAATTCAATTCCTATTGTATTACTTCCAGGAATAGTTGCAATTCTAGCAGACTCTGAACTAGTATTTCTAGCTATATCTTCTGAAAGATTAATTATTTTAGAAACTTTTACTCCAGGTGCTGGTTCAAACTCATATAAAGTAACTACAGGACCTTGACTCACTTTTTTAACTTCTCCCTCCACTCCGAAATCAAGTAAAATTTTTTCTAAATTTTTTTCATCAATTTTATTTTCAGAGACATTATTATTTTTTTTTGAAGGAGTTTTTAAAAAATCTATAGAAGGTAATTTGTATTTTAATGTTCGTTTTCCAGATGATGAAATATTATTTTCAAATGCGAAGTTTTCTTGAACTCTTGTTTCATTATTAGTGTAGTTTATTTCACTAATGACATTTTCATCATAATTTTCAATTACACTTCCAGAAGATGTTTTTTTTGATTTAGTAAAAAATTTAAAAAAAGAGCTAATAAATTTAAATTTGAAATTGATACTTAAAAGAAAAAAAATTGAAATTAAAACTATTAAAATTACATAACTAATTTGATGATTAAGTAATATTATATTAACAAAAAAAGTATCTTCAAATAAATTTCCAATAAATCCGTTATTTCCATTAACTGTTAACCAATATGTTTCTGTGTGAAACGTTGTAAAGAACAATGTACCTGTAATTGAATATAAAATTATAAAAAATAAACTTTCAATGATATGTAAAATTTTTTTTTCTATAATTACTGATAATGATATAAAAAAAAACGAGATTGGTATTAATAATGAAATTAGTCCAATTGATTGATATAGTATATCAGCAGTTAAGCTGCCTTTAATACCTAATAAATTTTTTATTTCAGCATTCTCAGGAAAAATAAAGTTTGGATCTTCTGGGGAGTAGCTAGTTAAAGATATCAAAAGCAATATTGATGAGGCTAGCAAAATTAAACCAACTAATTCAGATAGTCTTTTAAGGACAAATTTAGTTGTATTATCTATGAAATTTTTAATTTTCATTTTGTTATTAATGATTTGTCACTTTGTATCATTTAATTTTTATTGATAAAATTAAATAATATTATGAATATTTGCCTTTTAGGAAACAATTTAACTAATCTTCTCCTTGGAAGTATCTTAACCAAGAAAAAAATTAATGTTGATATTATTTATCAACCTACAAAATTTGAATTAAAAAACACCGCTAGAACAATTGCAATTTCAAATGAAAATTACATTTTTTTAAGAGAAAATTTTAAAGGATTTAAAAATTTAGGATGGCCAACCGAAAAGATTAAAATTTACTCTGAGAAAAATAAGTCCTCAGAATTATTCGAGTTTAAAAATAAAAATCAAAATAATTTTTACTTATTTAAGTATATAGAAATTTATAATCTATTAAAAAAAAATAAACTTATAAATTTTATTAGATTAAAAACTTATAATTTTGATATAATTAAAAAAAAAAATTATAATTTAATTGTAAATTCAGATCACAATAATCCAATTACTAAAAAACATTTTCATAAAAAGATAGAAAAAAATTATAAATCTCTAGCTCATACCGCTATAATAAATCATTCAAAAATTGAAAACAAAGTAGCTATACAAGTTTTTACAAATAATGGACCCTTGGCTTTTCTTCCTTTATCTAAGAACCAAACATCGATTGTTTTTTCAAATAATTCGTCAAAATCGATTAAAAAAAATAAATTTTTACAAATTATAAAAAAATATAATCTTAAATATAAAATAAATAACATGAGTGATGTTGAGTCTTTTAATATAAAATTTTCATATTTGAGAAATTATACTTATAAAAATATTTTGTCATTTGGAGATTTAATACACAAAGTTCATCCACTAGCTGGGCAAGGCTTCAATATGACTATTAGAGATATAAAATCATTATCGCAAATTATTGATAAGAATATTAAATTAGGAATTGATGATGGAGAAATTATTGCTCAAAGTTTTCAGGAAAATAATAAACATTTAAATTTTATTTATGGGGTAGCAATTGACTCTATTAATTCCTTTTTTAAAATAGATAGTAAATTGAATAATAATTTATCTAACCCTATATTTAAAATTTTAAAAGGTAATAAATTTTTGAATAATTACGCGACTTTCTTATCAAATTAAGTTATTCTTTGATTGCTTATTGTAATGTTTTATTGTTAAAATTATCAACGATATAAGTATTTAAAATCTCTTCTAACTTTTCTTTTCTCATATTTAAATCTTTGCTTTCAAGTAAAACTTGTTTTTCCTCTAATGAAAAAGGTGATGCCATGGACAGAGTATTTATAGTTTGATCCAAACTTTGTTTTTCAATTTCTTTCCAATTTATTTCATAACCTTGCTTTTTAAAGAGGCCTTTTAAATTATGAAATATTAATTTTAAGTCTGAAAATTTTATTTGATCAGATTTTTCAACTAAATCGCCACTAAAATCCTCATATTTTACCTCACACTCCCTATACAAGTTATCATTGTTAACTTCTTCTTTAATTTTGAATCTACATATCCCATTTAAAATTATTAAATATCTACCATCATCTGTTTCATTAAAACTTGTTATCTTTCCTGCGCAGCCTACGTCATATAGGTCTGGTTTTTTTAATTCTCCAGTTTTTTTTGGTTGTATCATGCCGATAATTCTACTGCTTTTCATACTTTCATCTATCATTTTTATGTATCTCGGCTCAAATATATTTAATGGAACAGTTGTTCGTGGAAATATAATAAAATTAGATAGGGGAAAAACTGGTATTATGTCAGGAAGATCTTCTTTTTTCATTACAATTAAAATATAACATTAAAGTTATGAATTCAAATTATTTTGAAAAAAAAAAAGCAAAGCTTCTTAGTTCATTTAAAGAAAAAAAATATGATGATGTAATTAAAAATGGTGAAAAATTACTTAAAAAAAAAAATAATGATGCTCAATTAATATTCTTATTAGTGTTATCATTAATTAATCTTCAAAAATTTGAGGATGCTGAAGGACACTTAAAAAACTTAATATCTTTTAAAAAAACACCAGAAATTTATTATACATATGGAAATGTACAAAAAAAATTAAAGAAATATCAAGATGCAATTTTTTCATTTAATAAAGCTATTGAATTAAATCCTAATTTTTCAGAAGCATATAATAATTTAGGAACCACAAAAAAATTAATAAACAAGAGAGAAGAGGCGATAATATGTTTTAAAAAATCAATAAGTTTAAAAAAAAATAATATTGAAGCCTTAATAAATTTAGCAACTATATATAGAGAAAATAATAACTATGAAGATTTAATAAATATTTATAATCAAATATTAGAACTGGATACTAAAAATATCAAAACTCTTTATAATCTCGGTACTGCATATGTATTTTTAGGTGATAATTCAAAAGCTAAACATTATTTTGAGAGAGTTTTTGAAATTGATAAATCTCATATAGCAAGTTTGAGAAACTATATAAATATAACTAAAATAGATAAAAATAACAAAATTTTCCAATATTTAAGTAAAATTAATTTTGAAAACCTTGACTATGAAAATAAAGTTTTTGCATTTGATGCTTTAAGCAAATGTTTTTTTGATCTTGAGGATTATAAGCTTGGTTTCGAATATCTTAAAAAATTAAATATTTTAAAAAAGAAAAATTCAAATTATTCACTAGCAACCGAAAAAGAGAAATTCAAAAATATAAAAAGTTTATTTAATGATAAGGATTATTTTAATATAAATTTTGAAATTAATACAAAAATTAAACCAATTTTTATAATTGGCATGCCTAGATCTGGTACTACTCTATTAGAACAAATTCTATCAACTCACTCTCAAATTCATGGTGCTGGAGAACTTAGACATCTTCCAAAAATAATTGATAAGGTTGGTCTTGATACTCCAAAAGATGCTAGAGAATATTTTACTGAGATCAGGTCGTATTATTATAATAACTTATCTAAAATTTCAGAAAAACCCTATATTATTGATAAATTACCATCAAATTTCAGGTGGTTAGGGTTAATTTTGAATTCCTTTCCTGAAGCTAAAATTATTCATATTGATAGAAACCCAATGGCAGTTTGTTGGTCAAATTATAAAACAAATTTTGTTTATAGTGGTATGGATTATACTTTAACACAAGAAGATACAGCAGATTATTATTCCTTATATTATGATTTAATGAAATTTTGGAAAGATAAATTTGACAAAAAATTTTTTAATATAAATTACGATGACTTTGTTCAAAAGTTTGAGTTTCATACCAAAAAAATTCTCTCATATTTAAATTTAGAATGGGAAGATAATCTAAAAAATTATGAAAAAACTAATAGGGTTGTAATTACAGCATCTTATCAGCAAGTAAGAGGTAAAATCAGAAAAAATACATCATTAGAATGGAAAAAATACGCTGAGTATTTAAATCCTATGCAAAAAATTTTAGAAAAAAATAAAATTAAATTTTAAAATAATTTAAATTTTAACTGCCAAGAACATTATTTTAATTCAAATTAAGTAGTTTTTGTCTGTTGCTTAATTATTAAAAAGCAACTACTTTCAATAATTATAGACTAAGCGGGCATAGCTCAGTGGTATAGCGTCTCGTTTCCAAAGAGATAGTCCTTCTTTTTGTCCTGTTAATCCTAATCCTTTTTATCTAACGTAAGTTCTTGGCATACTTTGATACAAAAAAAAATTTTAAATACACTTATTTAAAAAAGATCATTGATATCAATAATTTTTTGGAATATTAGTTTTTATGTGAAATCAAAAAATACATTTAAAAATTTAAAGAACCATCAGATTTGGGATAGTGAAAACATTTTTTATACTAAAAGTGATATTTCAAGACTTTCCGGATTAATTTATCATTACGAAGTTTATAAAAAAATATTAAATATTCCAGGTGAAGTAATAGAATGTGGGGTATTTAAAGGTATATCTTTGATAAAATTTTTAACATTTAGAGAAATATTAGAAAACTCTAGATCAAGAAAAATCTATGGTTTTGATGTTTTTGGAAAGTATCCGAGATCAAACTTATCTACAGACAAAAAATTTATAAAAGCATGGGAACATGAAGCAGGTGACGGTATTAATAAAGATGAATTGGAGGATATTTTAATAAAAAAAAAATTTTCAAATTTTGAACTAATTAAAGGAAACGTTTTAAATACCTTACCTCGATTTTTAAAAAAAAAAAAGGAGTTAAAAATATCTCTCTTACATTTAGATATGGATATCTATGAACCCACTAAATTTGTTTTAAATTCACTTTTTGATAGAGTTGTAAAAGGTGGTATAATTTTAATAGATGACTATCCAACGGAATATGGAGCAGTAAAAGCTATAGATGAATTCATAAAAAAAAATAAAGAAATTAAAATTAACAAATTGGGAATTAGCTACAAGCCCTCATATATAATTAAGCTTTAATTTTTAAAAAGTAAATCTGTTCGCGCTATCTTAATCATTCAAGACAATATTTTGGTATGGTATTATATTTAAAAAAATTTGCATACACTCACGACACTCTTTGTGATAAATTTTACTAATTTAACTTATACTTGCATTTCTAAAAACCGCTACCTATAATGGTTATTAATAAGCGGGCATAGCTCAGTGGTAGAGCGTCTCGTTGCCAACGAGAAGGTCGTGGGTTCGAGTCCCATTGCCCGCTCCATATATTGGTTATGAATATAAAATCAGTTATTTATTATGGACCTTTCACTTTATAAAAATGAACTAACTGAAATAAATAAAATTGTAAAAAGTTATAATGATAATCCGTTAAAAAAAACTTTACTATTAGCAAATTATAGTAAATCTAAATTACCAAATTTAAATAATATTCCTCAATATCATAATATTCTTGGATTAATAAACTTAAGGCTAAATGATATTAAACAATCCATTTTAGATTTTGAGACTGCAATTAAGATAAATCCAAAATTTCATCCAGCCTACTATAATTTAGGTTTAGCATATTTTAATAGTAACAATTTAGATTTATCTTATAGCTTTTTAATTAAAGCAATTAATCTTAAAAAAGATTATAAAATGGCTGCAGATAAATTAATCGAACTTTTATCGTTTTATGAACCAGTTAAAACTTCAGCAAACTTAATTTATGATTTAAACAAAAAAATAAAAAAAGTTAAATTTAATATAGATTTATCTAATAAAATATCAGATCAAAAAATAATCGATTATTTTAGTAGATGCAAAAAAATTGTTTTAGAAAATTTAGAGGATTTATCATATAATAAACTTCAAATATTTCGAAAAAAAACTATTTTTCTCAACTGTGAAAGACACAAATCCATTTTTAAAAAGTACAATACTATTCCTAAATATTGTTTTGATTGTTTTAAGGTAGTTATTGAGTCTAAAAGCTTTTATGATTTATTAAAAGTTTCTCTTCTTTTTGATCAAGTAATTTTTTTTTCTAATTTTAATAGAAAAAATATGATTGATAAAAAGTCAAAAAAAGATGTATTTAAAAGTATTATATATTGTTCAAACTTAGAACAAGTTTTTGAAACAGAAAAAAAAACAAAAGAAATTCTTAACAGATATTTTGATAATAATTTTATAATAACAAGTAAAAGAGGTTGTTATGAATATGAACTTAAATTTCCTGAGTATAAAAAAATTAACAAAAATCATTCTAAATTGATGAGTTTTCCTGAAAAATGGACATATAATGAAAAAGAATACGATTTAGAAAATACAAAAGATGGCTTTGAAAAAAAAATATCAGTGCATGATACAATAAAAGGAAATTCTCTACACAACTTTCTGATCATAAATAATTGGTTTAATGATCAAAAGCTACCATTGTAAAATAAATTTTCTAACTACAGCTTGCTTTTTTAAAATTCAATATTTATAATAATATTATAATGAATGATTTAGCTGATAAAAAATGCATACCTTGTGAAGGTGGCATTCCAAGTTTTGATCTTGAGGAAATCCATAAATATTTAAAAAAAGTTGATGGGTGGGATGTTAAATCTGAGGACCAAAAAGATTACTACATTGTTAAAAATTTTAAATTTAATAATTTTTTAGAAAGTCAATCATTTATTAATAAAGTCGGAGAAATTGCAGAGCAAGAAGGCCATCATCCAGACATATGGTTTGGTTGGGGATATGCAAAAATTAAAATACAGACACATGCTATTAATGGATTGCATGAAAGCGATTTTGTACTTGCTGCAAAAATTGATAGAATTTAAAATTTTAATGTTTAAAATGTCTTGTATTTGAAAAAACAAGAATAATACCTAATTTGTCTGCAAATTTTATAATTTCCTTATCACGAATAGAACCTGAAGGCTGAATAATGGCGCTTACTCCATTTTGAACTAAAGTTTCAATGGCATCAACAAATGGAAAAAATGCATCTGATGCTCCTAAAATCATATCATTTTGATTAATTTTTTGAAATTTTTTCATTTTATCAATTGCTATTTTGCAACTATCTAATCTACTTGGTTGACCCGATCCAATTCCAACAGTTGTACTATTTTTTGTTAATACAATTGCATTAGACTGTACATTTCTACAAACATTAAAAGCAAATAATAAATCATTAAAAATTTTCTTTGTTGGTTTTACCTTAGATACAACTTTAAAATTTTTACTATCAAAAATTTTGTTATCAATGCTTTGGAATAACATGGAGTCCAAGTTACTTTTAATATTGTTAAAGCTTTGTTGTTTTAGCTTAGAAGCATCAATTAATCTTAAATTCTTTTTCTTTTTAAGAATTTTTAGAGAATTTGTATCAAATCCATTTCCAATTATTACTTCCAAAAATAATTTATTTAATTCTTGTGCAATTTTTTTAGTTACTCTAAAATTACATGAAACAATTCCTCCAAATGCACTTACAGGATCGCATCCTAGGGCTTCTCTATAGCTTTCAATATTGCTTCTATTGACTGAGACTCCGCATGGGTTAGCATGTTTAACAATTACAGTTCCAGTATTTTTTGGAAGAGTTTGTGAAATATTTAGAGCTGCGTAAATATCATTATAATTATTATAACTTAATTTTTTACCACTCAATTGAAATATACCTAAACTATTACTTTTGCTATAAATTGCTGATTTCTGATGAGGATTTTCTCCATAACGTAATATTTCAATCAAATTTCCATGTATAGTCTTTTTTTGAGTAAAATAATTATTATTTTGAACACTTAAATATTCTGAAATTACAGAGTCATAATAAGCAGTTAAATTAAAAGCTTCTTGAGAAAGCTTTTTTCTAAATTCTAAACTAGTGCTACCTTTATTTTTTTCTAAATCTATTAAAAACTCTTTGTACTGATTTGGAGATGTTAAAACAGTTATATCATGATAATTTTTAGCTGATGCTCTCACAAGAGCTGGACCTCCAATATCTATGTTTTCGATAATTTTACTGTGATTTTTTGTAACTTTTAATGTTTCCTCAAATGGATAAAAATTAACTATTACCAAGTCAATCTCTTCATAATTGTTTTTATTAAGTTCATTTTTATGTTTTTTATTGTTTCTTTTACTTAGAATTCCAGCATATAACTTTGGATGGAGTGTTTTGACTCTGCCATCTAAAATTTCATCAGATTTTGTATATTCTGATACTTCGCTACATTTATAACCTAATTTTTTGATCTCTTTAGATGTTCCACCTGAACTAATGATATTTATATTATATTTTTTGAGTATTTTTAAAATTAATTTAATTTCAGATTTATCTGATAAAGATACAATTGCATTTTTAATTTTTTTATTCATATCTTACTTATTTTCCATTCAATTAATTGTTCATCTTTTTGAGTTATTCCCGAAATAAAAATATTTTGATTTTCAATATATTTGTTTTTACTACCGAAATATAGCCCAGTTTCAACTCCTATCGCTCCATCATTTGAAAAGAAACGCCAACCTGAATTTTCTAATTCTATTAAAACAGATTTGTTATCTTGTAGTTTGGTTACCTTTATATTTGGAAGAAGATGAAATCTAATTTCAAAATTTGTAACTTTAAAATTTTTTTTTTTAATTAGTTTTTCTTTACCAAAAATAATATTTTTATCAGAATAAAATTCTAAACTTCGATGATGTATCACACCGTATCTTGATAAATATCCATCATGAGAGCACTTTATATTCCAATAATTATTATCATAAGTAACTTGATTATCGAATGTTTTAAATCCTCTACTAACAACTGATGGTCCTTTACTGTTTTTTTTAAAACTACAAACTGATGAGTTGTCTAAAATTAATGTTGAGTGAGTAGCAGTCGATCTTGAAATTCTATTTAGTTGATGATCGTGGTCTTGAAAATAACCAGAATTAGTAATTAATTTTTTATTTTTAAAATAAAATTCAAATGATAATGGTCCACTTTGATAATTTTCAGAGTAATTTTTTCCTGGGTTACTCCCCGTATCCATAGCAAGTATAGCATTTTTATTTTTTAAAATCGTGTAACCAGATGTTTCAAACTTATCATTTTTAAATTTATATCTAAAAAGATTTAAATATTTATCAAAATCACTATTGTCAGAATTGTTGTTCCCATTAAATAATAAACTTTGTTTTAATGATCCCCAAAAAAAAACATATGATTTTCCAAGATAAAATATTATTTCATCTAAATACTCCGGAATATCATTTAATGACTCTTTAAGAAGTTCTCTAATTAAAATAAAATATTTCAAGTAAAAAACCATTTGTCTTATATTTCTTGATTTTGGAAAGTAGTTAATATCGAAAGAAGAATTAATAATTTTTTTAAGTAGATCTAACCCATACTCTAAATATCTTATGTTTTTATATGCTATTCCAGACATAACAATAGCTGTGCATCCGATCATTTTATCATTTAAGTTTGAAGATCTGTCAATTTCATTTACTAGGTGATTTACTTGCTTGCTAATTATTTCGTTAAATTTATTTTTATAACTATTATGTGACTCATTATAAGTTATTTTAGAATTTGAAATCCAAGCAATTACTCTTTTTGAAAGGATATCAATTTCCCAACTTCTTTTTTCGTAGTTTTGATTTTTTTTAATCCAGTTTTCTATGATTGATTGTGTAATTTTGTTAGAAGATTTAAGATCAATTGAAAATAACCAATAAAAACTATGAAGTTTTTTAAAATCTTTATAATTTAAATTATTATTTTCCCATATAGATTGAACATTAAAATCTTCAATTTTTTTTTTCTGTTTTTCATATTTTATTAATGAGCTGAGAATATTCAAACTTGGTTGATAAACTAAAACATTTTCACTAACCTTTGAAATTTTTTTATCATATAAAGATGAACTTAAATAGATTTTTCTTATTTGGTTTTTGAAAAAAAAATAAAATTCATTGATAAAATTAAAAGAACTTTTTAAAAACATTTTACATTGATTTTAGTTTTTCAATATTATTTTTAATATCACCATTATTTTCTTTAAAGATTGTAGTTCCTGACACTAAAATGTCAGCTCCTGCTTCTAAAACCATTTTTGCATTACTAAAATTAATTCCTCCATCAACTTCAATGTTAAAATGATATTGGTTTTTATCTTTAATATTTTTTAAATCTTTTATTTTATCTAATACTTCAGGCATAAATTTTTGACCACCAAAGCCTGGGTTAACACTCATAACTAGTACTAAATCAATATTTTTAATTTCATCAATTAGTGTTTTTATTTCAGTTTTAGGATTTAAAGAGACTCCAACTTTTTTACCAAATTTTTTAATTAAGTTTATTGATTCTTTTAAATTCTCAGTAGCTTCAGGGTGAATGGTGATTATGTCTGCTCCGGCTTCTGCATAATTTTCAATATATTTATGCACTGGTGATATCATTAAATGCACATCAAACGGAAGTTTAGTATATTTTCTTAAATTTTTTATTACAGGAGGTCCGATTGTTAGATTAGGAACAAAGTGGCCATCCATTACATCAACATGAATCAAGTCAGCTCCACCCTCTTCCAGTTTCTTTATTTCACTTCCTAGTTGGCTAAAATCAGCAGATAGTATTGAAGGAGATATTTGAATTTTTTTCATTTGATACTAAAATATTAGTATCAATTTTTTCTTTTATTTGAATTAGTTTTTACTAAATATTCTATATATTTCTCTAGCAATTTCGCTCTCAAGAGGAAACGAAAGCATCCCCATAACAGAATAACCAAGTAAATAAGGCATTAAATAAAAACGACCCATATAAAAGAACCATGCTACGTAAAGTGGTACCAAAGGTCCAATGATAAAGCTTGGAGTTATAGGTTTAAATATTCTTATTAATGGATTTGTAAGTTTTACAAATACTTTCATAAAGAAAAACTCCGAGTCTTCTCTTTGAAAAATATTCATCGCAACTCTTCCTATCAGAGTCCACATTATAACTCCAAGAACGTAATCAATTATATAAACAAAAGGATGAAAGTTTGCGTACATTTTTAAAATAATCTAGGGGCGAAATTTTCGCCCCTAGAAAAATATATTAATTAATGTTGTTTTCCAAGTATCGTCTTACCACTTGGCACACGTACATCATCAACCATTTTCTGTGTAGCTGCGTCTGGTGCTGCAGTAATTAAACTAACAACAATCATCGAAACTAAACTTACTAATGAACCGACTATTCCGAAAGTTAACTGAGTTATACCCCAGAAACCAGCTCCACCACTTCTTACCCAAACTAGATAAGCAGTTCCAGAAGCAAGTCCTAGAAGCATACCTGCAACAGCACCTGGAGCATTAGCTCTCTTCCACCATACACCAAGTACAAGTGGGAAGAATAGTCCAGACATCGCAAAGTCAAAAGCCCAAATTACTGAACCAAGAATACCTTGTATTTCTAGTGCAGCAATAGTAGCTCCTGCAAAACCAATTAATACAAGTAGTATCCTTGCTACAATCAATCTTTTTGCAGTTTCAGCTTTAGGATTTATGATTTTGTAGTAAACGTCATGAGACAATGCATTCGAAATAGCTAAAACTAATCCATCTGCAGTCGACATGGCAGCAGCCATACCACCAGCAGCAACTAGTCCAGATATTACATATGGCAATCCAGCAATTTCAGGAGTTGCTAATACAACAGCACTCCCTTTCATGAAGAACTCATTTAATTCTAAAGTTCCGTTACCATTGAAGTCACTTACAAACATCAACTTAGCTTGGTTCCAGTTTTGATACCAATCAAGTGCTTGAACATCAGCTATCGATTTACCAATAATTCCAGTAGCCAAATTAGGATCCATCAATGAAATTTTTGATAGAGTAGCTAACATTGGAGCTGAAGAGTAAAGTAGGAATATAAAGAATAACGACCAACCTACTGATCTTCTAGCTGTTCTTACACTTGGAGTAGTAAAATATCTCATCATAACGTGAGGTAATGAAGCTGTTCCAGCCATCATACACACTGCTAATGAAATAAATGCCCAAGGAGTTGCATTAACTGCTGAGTGCGGCTTAGTAATTGCAGATAATCCTTTTGGAACTGTAGCTAGATCTGCAGCTGAGTTTTTAACAAAACCAAATTGACCTTCAAGTTCCGCAATTCTTGCAACTTCATCAGCTAACATAAAGTGCGGAAAGAAACCTGCACCAATATTGTTACTTATCCAGAATACTGGAAGCAAGTAAGCAATAATTAATACAATGTATTGAGCAACTTGTGTCCAAGTTACAGCTCTCATTCCACCAAGCATTGAGCACATTAAAATACTAGCTAGTCCAACATATACTGCTATTTCGAACGGAATATCCAAAGCAACAGAAGCAATTGTTCCAGTAGCATTAATTTGAGCAGTCACATATGTAAATGATGCAACAGTTAAGACTACTACAGCACTAAATCTTGCTAAGTTACCACCATAACGAGTTCCTATAAAATCTGGCACAGTGTAACAGCCAAATTTTCTAAGATATGGTGCTAACAAAGAAGCAACTAGTACATATCCTCCAGTCCATCCAACAAGCAGAGCCATATAACCATAACCTTTAAAGTAAATACCACCAGCCATGGCCACGAAAGATGCACCAGACATCCAGTCTGCTGCTGTTGCCATTCCATTAAATACAGTAGGTACTTGTCTTCCAGCTACGTAGTAAGCATCTGTTTGAAGTGTTCTAGATAACCAACCAATTAAAGCATAAATCAAAACTGTGAATGATACAAAAAAGATACCAATCATTTTTGCTGACATTCCAGCTTGTTCAGCTATCGCCATTATGATTATAAATACAAGAAACCCTCCTGTATATAATCCATAGACCTTGGGTAAGTTATCTATAAATTTACCCTTAATCATTGATCACCCTCTCTTTCAGTAAAACCGAACTCATCATCAATTTTCTCTTGTCGACCTGCAAACCAGAAAATTAGAATAACGAATATTGCAAGTGACCCTTGACATGTAAACCAATACGTTAAAGGATATCCAAATGGTCTAATGCTAGATTCTTGCATTTCGGCTCCGAAAAGAAAGATGCCAATTGAGAAAACAAACCATATTGCTAATGTAATAAAGAGCAAGTTTCTGGTTTTTTCCCAGTGTTGTTCTTGTTTTGACATTTTTTTTCTCTCCCTATAGGTTAAAGAAATAACCTTACTGATAATCGTGCTTATTTAAACCCCTAAAAACACTCGATATTGTGGCATTTTTACATTATATATCAATATATTAGTTATATTAA
The DNA here is from genome assembly GCA_902561765.1 of uncultured Pelagibacteraceae bacterium. Classification (GTDB taxonomy): domain Bacteria; phylum Pseudomonadota; class Alphaproteobacteria; order Pelagibacterales; family Pelagibacteraceae; genus Pelagibacter. The sequence continues at coordinate 61,155 of CACEQR010000001.1, forward strand.
TGGCCCTTAAATACAGATTCAATCTGAAGGATATAAAACTTCAAGACTTCAAAGTTTATTTAGTAGCGATGTTCAAGGGCATTCTTCCGAAGAAAAAAATCAAGAATATTGAAGATCTAAAAGAATTCATCCAACAAAAATCTGCTTGGGTATCCCAGGTGACTTTGTATAACTATTTAAAAACACGAATGGGTACAAAATGGGTTCTTCATTTTGACGATGAAAAGTTTTTAAAATCAATTAACACAGCTAAATGGAATATTTATGCAATTTCACTTCAAGATTTGTCTTTTTATACAATATCTTACTTAAGTGTTTTCTTTAATTATCAAGAAACAAATAAAGCTTATGAAATATATAATGGCATACTGGATAAAGAATTAGAGAATGGTATGCCAAAAGAAATTGTTGATGAAGCAAGGTTAAGTTTTCAAAAAAGATTAGATCAAATAAAATGGGATGACTATTATAAATCTTGGCCATTTAATGAGAGTGCTTTAGCTTTATATAATTGGGCTCCGGTTGCAAATGAATTAAAGACTTTAGATAGAAAAATTATTCTTAACTCAATGATTTTAAAATGGGATAATATTAAAGAAGAGTTTTCAAAATTAATAAAGATTTAAATATTTTTTCTGTTATCTACCAGGCTATCTACAACAGAAGGATCAGCTAAGGTAGTAGTATCTCCTAGTTGACCATGTTCATTAGCAGCTATTTTTCTTAATATTCTTCTCATAATCTTACCAGATCTAGTTTTTGGAAGTCCAGGAGCAAATTGTATTAAATCAGGTGTTGCTATTGGACCAATTTGTTTTCTTACCCATAACTTTAAATCTCTTTCTAAATCAAGAGTGCTTTTTTCTCCTGCATTTAAAGTTACATAACAGTAAAGACCATTTCCTTTTATATCATGTGGATAACCAACTACCGCTGCCTCTGCGACTTTTGGATGTGCCACGAATGCACTTTCAATTTCTGCAGTTCCTAAATTGTGTCCTGAAACAATAATTACATCATCAACTCGTCCGGTGATCCAATAATATCCATCTTTATCTCTTCTACATCCATCTCCAGTAAAATATTTTCCATCAAATTGTGAAAAGTATGTATCTATAAACCTTTGGTGGTCTCCATACACAGTTCTCATTTGTCCAGGCCATGATTGTGCAATGCACAATCTGCCTTGGGCTTCTCCTTTTAAAACCTTACCATCCTTATCAAGTATTTCAGGTTTAATTCCATAAAATGGTTTTGTTGCAGAACCAGGTTTTAAGTCAATCGCTCCTGTTTGAGGACTAATTAAAATTCCACCTGTCTCAGTTTGCCACCAAGTATCTACAATTGGACATTTACTATCCCCAACAGTTTTAAAGTACCATTCCCATGCCTCAGGATTTATCGGTTCACCAACGGTACCTAAAAGTTTTAAGGTTTTTCTAGAAGTTTTTTTAACAGGTTTATCACCTTCCCTCATTAAAGCTCTGATAGCTGTAGGAGCTGTATAGAAAATATTTACTTTATACTTATCAACTATTTGCCACCATCTCGATGTGTCAGGATAAGTTGGTATTCCTTCAAACATAATTGTTGTTGCACCATTAGCGAGTGGACCATAAATTATATAACTATGTCCTGTAACCCACCCTATGTCTGCGGTGCACCAATAAATGTCTTTTGGTTTGTAATTAAAAATATATTGGTGAGTCATTGAAGCATAAACCATATACCCACCTGTTGTGTGAAGAACTCCTTTTGGTTTTCCAGTTGAACCGGACGTATAAAGAATGAATAAAGGATCTTCTGCATTCATCTCCTCAGGTTCACATTTTGCAGAAACTTTTTTCGTCATTTGATGATACCAAACATCTCTATCACTAAACCAATCTATTTTTTTAGTACCAGTTCTTTTTACAACGATACATTTTTTAACATTTGGGCAACTCTGCAAGGCTTCATCTGTTATAGATTTTAACGGAATAGTTTTACCACCTCTGACACCTTCATCTGCGGTTATCACATAATCTGACTCACAATCATTAATTCTGCCAGAAATACTATCTGGAGAAAAGCCACCAAATATTATTGAGTGAACAGCACCTATTCTAGCACATGCCAGCATCGTATAAGCCAGCTCAGGTATCATCGTAAGATAAATTGTTACTCTATCTCCCCTTTGAACACCTAAATTTTTTAAACCGTTTGCTGCTTTAGAAACTTCTTTATGTAATTCTTTATAACTTATTTTCTTTTGAATTTTAGGATCATCCCCAACCCATATAATTGCGGTTTTGTTAGCATTCTTTTTAAGATGTCTATCTATACAGTTTGCTGATGCATTTAATGTTCCATCATAAAACCATTTTATATGAACATCATCTTTACTATACTTTACGTCTTTTATTTTTTTATAAGATTTAATCCAATTAATTCTTTTTCCTTCTTTTTTCCAAAAACTATCATTATCTTTAATCGACTCATTATATTTCTTTAAATACTGTGACTTATTAACTAATGCTTTGGTTATCCAATCTTTCTTAGTTTTATAAATCGTCTCTTTTTGTTTTTTAGAGATTACTTTTTTTTTAACTTTTTTTTTTTTAGGCATGAATTTTTTTTTTTTTAATTCTACCCATGTTCAAAATTATTTTCCAGCTTTTAGTATCAATAGGCATGACAGATAGTCTGCTTTGTCTTATTAATGGTAGGTTCTTCAAAGCCTTTGTTTTTTTGATTTTTTCAAGCGTTATAGGTTTTGGAAGTATACTTATAAACTTAACTTTAACTGCAACAAACCTTTTTTTCTTATCTGTTGGATCAATGAAAGCCTCTTTTATAACTTCAACAATTCCAACTATTTCTTTTCCAATGTTGGAATGATAAAAAAAACAAAGATCTCCTTTTTTCATTTGTTTAAGATTATTTGCGGCTTGATAATTTCTTACACCATCCCAATCTGTACCCTTCTCTCCAGATTTGATTTGTTGATCAATTGACCATACATCAGGTTCTGATTTAAGTAGCCAGTAATTCATAAGATTATTTATATTGCAATATAAGTAAATGGTAAAAAAATTTGAAAAAAAACAAAAATAGAAAAAAGTAAAACCAAGATTATAAAAACAATAAAAATGAGAGTTTTAATGAAACCATATTTTTTATTAAAGTCGGTAATTAAAAAAAAGTAATTAATTATTTTTTTCATATATCTTTAACTTGATATAAACCATCGTCCATTAAAACAAATTTAATATTCATTCTTCTCATGTTTACATACACATCATATAAGTCAAATACCACAGGATCTTTTGATATATTGAAAGATGTATTCACTAATATATTTGATCCTTTTGAACTCAGATTTTTTAAAACTTTATAAATTAAAGAGCTTTCATCTTTTACAATTTGTGTTCTGCAAGTTCCATCAATGTGTATAATTGAGGCATAATCTTTATAAAGTAATTCTTTAGCATCACACAAAGTTCCCATCCATTCCAAATTTTTAAAAACATTTTTATTAATCGAAAAATATTTATTAAAATTTTCTTCTAGTAAAATTGGTGCCAAAGGTTGAAAGCGTCCTCTTTTTTTTAAATTTAGATTTAAATTATTTACAGCTTCTTCATTTCTAGCATTACATAAAATAGAGGTGTTCCCAAGAGATCTTGGACCAACTTCAGTAGATCCATAATAAGAAGCAATTATCTCACCTTCAATTAATTTAGTTGCTGCCTCATTTGCAAAATCAATTGTTAAATTGATTTTTAAAAATAAATTATCTTTGCTTTCTTTTTTGTTAATAAGACTTTTTTTTGGGCCAAGAAAAATACTATTAAAATCTATTGTTTTTACTTTTGATTTTTCTAAAAATGCGAAATTTGCAGCTCCTATAGCTGACCCCGAGTCTCCTGGTGATGGTGGAATAATCATTTCTTCAAAAATATCTTGTTTAGAAAGATTATGAACCATCTTGCAATTTAGAGCTACACCACCAGTCAAAATAACTTTTCTCCTACCAGATAAATTGATTGCTTTCTGTATCAAATTTTTCATAGTATGCTCTAAAATCAGTTGAGTTGAGCTTGCAATATCTGCATATTTATTAAAATTTTCCTTTTCATTAATGTCTAGATATGGTTCTCCAAATACTTCACATAGTTTTTTTGAAAAAGATTTGCTTGGACTTTTATGAAATTTAAAATAATCCATATTAATTACGAAATTTTCAACATCAAACATTTCCTTAAGTTCTTTTTCATAAACTGGTTTACCAAATGAGCCTAAAGACATAACTTTAAACTCACCTTCATTAATTTCAAATCCAAGAAAATCAGTTATTGCAGAATATAGTAAGCCAATAGAATTTGGATAAAAGTTTGTCCAAATCTTTTTAATTTTATATTCATCATCAATTGTATAAATGGACATCGTCTCTCCCTCCCCAACACCATCGCAAGTAACATAAACATAATCAGAAACATTTTTAATAACAGATAAACCATATAAGCAATGGCTTAGATGATGTGATGAATAAACAATCTTCTCTCTTGAAATATTAATTAATTTATTTACGTCCGTATAAAAAAAAATTGATCCTTTATTAAAATTTTTAAGATGATTAATTAGAAAATCTTTATTTTGAAATGGATTTTTAATTGAATAATAAAAAATTTCCCACCAGGATTTAAATGGTTTTTCATAAAAGCAAATAGATTTAATATTTTCATTTTTTAAATCAAATTTCTTAATTAAAAACTTTAAAGATCTGTGAGGAAAATTTTTATCACCTTTAATTCTGCTAAAGAATTCTTCTTTTACAAAACAATTAGTATCTTTATTGTCTGTAAGAAAAATTGAAGATTCATGATAGTAAGCAGATATTCCGATATAGAACATATTATGTTATAGAATTTGGATCTATATTTTTCATTACATCTTCATCAGTTATTTTTTTTTTTAATTTTAAAAAATAAGTTACAAGACTTAATGCAATTATGATTGTTATTAAAATTGGATGAAAAATAAAAGAAAACTTATTAAGACTATTAGCGTATATATGTCTAAAAAAACTTAACACCTTTTCTTTTGTTAATTTAATTTGATATGAAAAAAAGCTATTATTTTTTTTTGCAAATCTTAGAGAATATTCAGTATGCCTTTCTTCATCTTTTAAAATATTTTGAATCTGTTTAAATGCCAAAGGTTTATGTCCTTTTAAATGATTTGAAAAATCTATTAATTTTTCTTCTGCAATTGCTTCATTTGCTCCAACAAATATAGCAAAATCATTTAATTTTTTTTTCTCAAAAATAAAGTGATCTTTGTAAATATATCCTTTATTATAAATATGGTTGGGTACAAAACTTAATTCTTTCTTATTAATTTTATACTCTGAAATTAGTTGATTTTTAATATTAGTGAAAATAAAACAATGTTTATATTCATCAAGTGCATGCCTTATGAAACCATCAGAAAGTTTTTTATTATTTACAATTTTTGCAGCAAATAACATCTCAACAGCTGATGAAAATTCTGCAGCCGCAAATTCATTTAATACAAAACAACTTCTTTCTGGGTCAAATTTTTTGAAACTACTTTTTGGTATTAAAAACATTTTATTAATTATTATAATTTATTTTATTTTATTTATTAATCCAGCAAATGCCAAGAAATGCTTATCCTTTTTACCATATGGTTTTAATGATTCCTACGTTCACCTACCTCAAAGTGCATCTTTCTGTGTAAAGCATGGAAAAATAATAAAATATCAAACTGATAATTATGGTGCAAGATTAATTAATCATGATGCTTTAAATAGTACAATTCAAATTTTTGGCGATAGTCAAGTTTTAGGTTTAGATGTAGAAAGTATTGAACAACATTATTTAAACACTTTATATAAAAAAAATAACTTTGTAATATATGCTGCTCCAAACAATGGACCTTATGAAGTTATAAATTTTATATATAAAAATAATAAAATTTTACAAAAAAAAATTATTATTACTTTTAATTTTTCTACTGATTTATATAGAGTCTCAAATTATTATAATCCAAAGAATTTTGTAGCTTTAAAAGATTATGAATTAGATGAAATTTTAGAAAACCCATTTAAATACAGAATAATAGTTTTTAAAAATTTAATACTTAACAAAAATTTTACTATTAGTAGATATGATAATAAAAAAATGCAAAACATTTTTTTAAATTATGATCATGACGAGCTTTATTCAAATTTAACAAGATATTTTGAAGAATTAAATAATGTTTTAAATAAGTTTGATATAGATGCACATTTTGTAGTTACCCATCCTTACTGGGTTTATTCTATAGATAAAAAAAATAATAAACTTTTACTCGATATAGAATTGAATAAAAAAGTTGAAAAATTAATTTGCAAATCTTTTTATCACACAAAAAAAATAAATAGAATTTCAATATCTCAGGTATCGGAGAGTCTTGAATTAAGTGACCTTACATTTGATAAAAGGCATTTGAAATCCTCAAAAATTAAGTTAAAAAAACATAAAGAAATATGTAATTTTTAAATAGCAAATTTAAAATTAAATTACTATACATTTAAAAAATAAAAAGTTAAGATTTTATATGAATTTATTTAAAATTTTTACAATTACTCTATTTATAATTTTTTCAAGCCTTACCAACATATCTTATGCTGACACATTAAAGTTTCCTGCTGCAACTTATGAGGGTGATGTTAAAAAAGGAAAAGCACATGGGAAAGGTATTTTTACTTTCTCAGATGGATCTACATATGAGGGACAAGTTAAAAAAAATAAAATTCATGGAAAAGGAATATATACGGATGCAGCTGGTAAAACTTATGAAGGCACGTTTAAATTTGGAACACTTAAAACAAAAATTGATGGAAAAACTAGAAGTGTTGTAAAAATAAAACCAAAAACAGGTCTTGAAACTTTCATTGAAATGAAGGGTACAGGTAATATGGCATCTAAGTGGTTTGAAGCTGAGAAAAATTCTTCAGGAGAATATGTATTAACTGCTAAAGGTGAAACAGATATGAAAATTGCTGCTGCTTCAGGTGGTTCTGGTGGTGCAACTGGATCTGGTTCCTCTGGTTGTTAATCTAGATTATTAGTAAAGTCTTAAAATTATTAACCTAAATAAAACTAAATTTCTTTTTTCTTTTTTCTTTTTTCTTTTTTAAGTTTTCTTTTTTCTTTTAAAGAAAGTTTGGCTTGTTTCATGAAGCTAGCATCTTTAAATGACTTACCACTATATCTTTTTGACATTTATAATTTAACTCCTGCACCTTTTAAAAACTTTGCTTTTTCATCGAGTGCTAGTCTTGGACTTGCTGGTAGGTCTAAATTATCAAAATTTTTAATTTTAAATTTTTCTAACCCTACAAGTGCAATCATAGCTGCATTATCTCCACATAATTCTGGATCAGGAAAAATTGGTTTAAAACCATTATTTTTACATACCTTAATTAATCTTTTCCTTATACCTTTGTTCGCGGCAACTCCTCCTGCAATTACAAAAATTTTCTTTTTTGTTTCTATCTTTTTAAATTGATTGAATGCATTTTGGGTTTTAACTTCGAGAATTTCTTCAATTGTTTTTTGAAAGGATGCGGCAAGATCAAATTTTTCTTGTTTAGATTTTATTGTATTTGCAATTCTTAAAATTGCAGTTTTCAGTCCTGCAAAAGATAAATTGCACCCACCCTTGTTTATTATAGGTTTAGGAAGTTTAAATCTATTTGGATCACCTTTTTTAGCAAAATTTTCTAATTTTGGTCCTCCAGGAAACTCAATTCCCAAGAGTTTAGCTGTCTTATCAAATGCTTCTCCTAGTGCATCATCAATAGTTGTTCCCAATCTCTTATATTTTCCAAGGCCATACACACTTAGATACTGTGTGTGTCCTCCTGAGATTAAAAGTAACAAATATGGAAAATCTAAGTTTGTAATTAGTTTTGGACTCAAAGCATGCCCTTCAAGATGGTTTACTCCAATAAATGGGATATTTAAACTTGCTGATAATGCCTTTCCAAAGTTTAATCCAACGGTAAGGCATACTATTAAACCAGGACCTGAAGTTGAGGCAATAGCAGTAATATTTTTTAGACCAATACCACTTTTTTTAATTGCTTTTTTCGCAATTAAGTCGATTTTTTCTACATGAGACCTCGCTGCGAGTTCAGGAACTACCCCTCCAAACTCTTTATGAATATCAAATTGACTTGAAACTACGTTAGATAATATTTTTATCTTACCATTTTTATCTTCTTCTATGATTGACACCGCTGTTTCATCGCAACTTGTCTCAATTCCAAGGATTATTTTTTTTTCATTCATAAATATTTATAATTAATACAATTAAACTATAAGAATGTAATAAAAATAAGAAATATGAAAAGAGATAAATTAATTATTGGTACTCGTGGAAGCAAGTTAGCTCTAATTTATACTGAAAAAGTGACGAAGTTTCTTAAAAAAGTTTCATCAACTCACATAGAAATAAAAAAAATAGTAACAAGTGGAGATGAAAACCAAAATGATAGGTTATCAAATATTGGTGGTAAAGGCTTGTTTTCAAAAAAAATTGAAACAGAGTTAATTAATCATAAAATAGATATAGCAGTTCATGCTTTAAAAGATATGCCAACGATTGAAACTGAGGGTTTGATAACAAATTTTTATTTAAAGAGAAATTCACCCAATGAAATATTTATTAGCAATAATAATATCAAATTCCAGGATCTTAAACCAAATTCAATTATTGGGACTTCTTCATATAGAAGAGAATATCAACTGCAAAGTATTAGATCAGATCTAAATTATAAATTAATAAGAGGTAACGTGGATACTAGGATCAAAAAATTAGAGAATGGGGATTATGATGGAATTTTACTTTCTAAAGCTGGCATTGAAGCTTTGGGATTAGATAATAAAATTACTCAGGAATTTAATACAGAGGAGCTTATACCATGTGCAGGACAAGGAATTATTGCAATACAATGTAGAGAAAATGATCAAGAAATAATAAATATATTGGAAAAAATTAACGATAATCAGTCGAGAATAATTGCAAATGCTGAAAGGAATGTTTTGAAAATTCTTGAGGGCGATTGTGATACGGCAGTCGGTGTCTATGCAAAAATTAGCAAAGATATTATAAATATTAAGGCAGAACTTTTTTCAGTTGATGGCAAACAGAGATTTTATGTTGACGAAAGTGAAAATGAAAAAATGATAAATGATCTGAGTATTAGGATTGGAGAAAAATTAAAATCAGAGTCAAAAGGATCATACAAAAGGTAGAATGCATATTTTATTAACAAGGCCGCTAGAAGATAGTAAAGAATTAATCTTAAGATTTAGTTCACTGGGGCATAATGTTTCTCATTTACCTGTAATAAAAATTGAACCAATTAAATACAATGAACCTGACTACAGCCAATTTAAGGGAGTAATATTTACCAGTTCCAATGCGATAAAGAATTTAGATTTAACTAAAGTTGATAAAAAAATTGAATGTTATTGTGTTGGTTCTAGAACTGAAAAAGTTGCAAAGTTAAATGGTTTTCAAAATATAATCTCTGCAGAAGGAAATGTGAATAATTTGAAAGAACTAATATTACAAAACTTTGACTCAAAAAATGGATCACTTCTTTACGTAAGTGGTGAAGTAGTTTCTACCAGGCTAGATAAAGATCTTATTTCTGAAGGTTATTCTTTAAAAAGATTGATTAACTATACAGTCTCTTCAACTCAAGAAATAAAAGAAGATTTCAGAGTACAATTAAAAGCTTCAATTCCCGATATAATTTATGTTTACTCAGAAAATAGCGCTAAGAGTTTATTGAATTTACTTAAAAAATACGATCTTTTAGACAGTTGGATGGATACTAATTTGATGTGTATGGGTGAAAAAGCATCATCAATTTTAAATGAGATCAAGTGGAAAAAAATTTTTCTATTTAACCCTGGTGAAGAAGAGTTTTTGCTATATAAAATTTAGCCATGGATGTTTTTGATAATTTTACGGGACTTTTTCTATCAGTATGGGAAAAAGGAATATTAGGTGTAAATTTTGTAGAGATCTTAATAGGTCTTGGAATATTCTTTATATTCTTAGTTTTTAGAGGCTTAATCAGTAAATTAGTAATAAGAAAATTAGAATTAATTTCAAAAAGAACAACCAATAAACTTGATGACACTTTTGTTAAGGCAATGGAGGGACCAGCAAGATTTCTTCCAATTGTTTTAGGGGTATTTTTTGCAAGTTATTATATGTCTTTTTCAGAAGACACCAGATTATTTTTAGATAATGTAAATAGAACTTTAATTACAATTCTACTTTTTTGGATTATCCATCAAATCATTGAGCCAATCTCTTACATTCTTAGTGGGTTTGATAAAATTTTAACTAGAGAATTAATTGGCTGGATTATTAAATCACTTAAAATTTTGATATTAATTTTAGGTGCTGCAGCAGTTTTAGAATTATGGGGAATAAAAATTGGACCAATAATTGCTGGATTAGGTTTATTTGGTGTTGCTGTTGCACTAGGGGCTCAAGACTTATTTAAAAATTTGATTTCAGGAATTTTAGTTCTTGTTGAAAAAAGATTTAAAATGGGTGATTGGATTGAAGTTGAAGGAATAATTGAAGGTGTAGTAGAAAAAATTGGGTTTAGATCAACAGTTATTAGAAAATTTGATAAGTCTTTAGCTATCATCCCAAATTTTCAGTTTGCAGAGAATGCCGTTATCAATAAAAGTCAAATAACTAATTGGAGAATAAGTTGGACGATTACCCTTCAATACGACTCTACAGTAGAACAATTAAAAACCATTAGAAATGAGATAGAAAATTTTATTAATAATTCAGAAGATTATGATACTGCAGTTGGTGTTTCTGTTAGAGTTGATAAATTTTCTGACAGCTCAATAGATATGTATGTAAGATGCTATACAAAAACAAATAGTTGGACAGAAATGCTATTAGTAAAAGAAAGACTTGCAATAAAAATTAAAGAAATTGTAGAAAGTAACAAAGCGTCTTTTGCTTTCCCAAGCACGTCAGTGTATGTTGAAAAGAAATGATAGCTATTTTTTATTTAGTTCTTCAGCTTTTGAAATTATATTCTTATGTTGTTATAGCCAATGTCGTTATTAGCTGGTTGATAGCTTTTAATGTATTAAATACGTCTAATAGATTTGTTTATTCAATTTTGGAATTTACCTATAAGCTAACTGATCCAATTCTCAATAAAATTAGGGGTTTTTTACCTAGTCTTGGTGCTTTTGATATATCGCCAATCATTCTTCTTTTGTTGATATGGTTTATAGAAATGTGTATGAAGCTCTACATAGCACCACTAATTTTTTAATATCATGATTTTAATTGACGGAAAAAAACAATCAGCCGAACTCAGAGAAGAGTTAAAAAAAGAAGTCGAAGATTTAAAACAAAAACACAATAAAGTTCCAGGTCTCACGGTAATTTTAATTGGAGATTTAGCCCCAAGCCAAATTTATGTAAGAAATAAAGAAAAATCAGCAACACAAGTAGGTTTGAAATCAGAAGTTATAAAATACCCTGATACAGTAGATGAAACAACTGTTTTGAATAAAATAAAAGAACTTAATAAAGATGAAACCGTCTCAGGAATTTTAGTACAATTACCGTTACCTAAACATATAAACAAACAACATGTGATAGAGACAATTTCACCCGATAAAGATGTTGATGGTTTACATCCAATGAATGTAGGAAATTTATCATCTGGATATCAAGGGTCAATTCCTTGTACACCACTTGGATGTTATTATTTATTAAAAAAAATTGAACCAAACTTAATAGGAAAAAAAGCTGTCATGATTGGTAGATCAAATTTAAATGGAAAAGCTATGGCACAGCTTTTACTCCAAGAGGATTGCACAGTAACCATTACTCATTCAAAAACTAAAGATCTTCAGCACGAGTGTTTAGAGGCTGATGTGATTGTTGCAGCAGTTGGAATTCCAGAACTTATAAAGGGAGATTGGGTAAAAAAAGATGCAATAGTTATTGATGTCGGAATTAATAAAACAGAAAATGGTTTGGTTGGCGACGTAAATTTTGAAGAAGTTTCAAAAATTGCAAAAGCTTTAACACCAGTTCCAGGCGGTGTTGGACCAATGACAATCGCATGTCTTTTAAAAAATACAATTGAGTGTTTCAAAAGATCGTTAAATAATTAAAGATAATTGCCAAAGTTAACAATTTTAATTGTTATTTTTTTTATCTATAATTCTTTATTATTAGCTATGGAAAAAACACTTTATCATCATTTACCTGACGGTAGTTTTAGAAATCCAGAGGGTTCACCTGAGAGAAATTCTAATTTTAAATGGTCCTTTAAAGTATTCAATAAAGAAAAGAAAAAACTTAATATGACTGTTCCCGAGGATCATGCCATTGATAAACAAAGAGTTCTTACAGATCTAGAAAATTTAAAAAATGATGATTATGTTGGTTGGATTGGACATGCCACTTTCTTAATTAAGCTTGGAAATACAACAATTATAACTGATCCTGTTTTTTCAAAAAATGCAGGTCCACTAATTTTTGGTCCAAAAAGATATGTTAAACCGGCATTAGAATTAAATGAAATTCCTAAGACAGACTTATTTCTTCTAACTCATAATCATTATGATCATCAAGATATGACTACAATTAGAAGATTTCCTTTTAAGGATGCAAAAGTTTTACTTCCTTTAAAGCTTGGAAAATATTTCACACAAAATAGCTACAAAGATGTAAAGGAAATGGATTGGTATGATGAAGTTAAAGTTAATGAAGATTTAAAAGTAACATTAGTGCCCGCAGTTCACTGGTCAAAAAGAAGTTTAACAGATACGAATAAAACTTTATGGGGAAACTTTTTAATTGAGTACAAGGATAAAAAAATACTCTTTGCTTGTGATACTGGAGTTGGAAATATTTATAATCAATTAGGTGAAAAATACGGACCTATTGATTTAACGCTTATAAATATTGGGGCTTATAATTTTTATCCATTATCACCTAATAAAGATAAATCCTCTTACCATACCAATCCTGAAGAGGCTTTAAGTATTGCAAGAGACCTTAAAAGTAAAAAAGTTTTAGGGATGCACTGGGGTACTTTTGTTTTATCTTTGGAGCCAATAATGGAGCCACCAGTTAGATTTAAAGATAATGCAGAAAAATATGGTTTTAAAAAAGAAGATGCAATTATTTTTAAAATTGGAGAATTTCAGTCTTTAAAAAATTTAGGAATTTAGCAACAGCCGCAAGTTTTCTTTGGCTTACTTTTTTCTTCTTTTAATAATTTTTCCTCAGCTTTTGCTATTTCTAGCTCTCGTGCACTTTCTTCTAACGCATTTTTTTCTTGCAAAAGTTTGTTTTCAAAATATGCATAAAGAGAGTTAAAACCTAGCTTAGAAGCTTTTTTTTCTTCGTAGTTTCTTCTTCCCTTTAAATTTTCAATTAGTTCTAATATTTGTGGGTTTTGCATATTATTTTTATCTCATAAATTAAAAAAATTTCAATTACAATTTATTCAAGGTTTTCAACTATTTTAGGAATATATTTTTTAAAGTTAAAAAAACCTTTGTTACAAAACTTCCATGAATTTTGATCTAATTTTCTATAAAGAAACTGAATATTTTTTAATGAATTTTGATTTATGTAATCTAAATTTTCCCCAACAGTTGGATAAAGGCAGTAACAACTTTCCAAGTTTTTAATTTCGTTTATATCAATAACCTCACACATAATTGATTTTTCCTCTAACCTTTTCTTTTGTTCCTCAATTAAACTAGCCTTGAATTTCACTACATTTTCACTGAGTTTAATATTTCTATTTTCATTTTTATTATCAATAAGAAGAATTTTTTTGAATTTTTGAGTTGCAAAGTCAGTGATTTCAAATGCTAAGTTATTTTCAAAAACAAGTAAGTTTTTCTCTTCAATATTTATTGGATTTTCAAAAGTTTTATGAAGAATAGTATAATTTTTATCATTTATTATTGGAGGTGCATTTTCTTTGAGTTTTATATTTTCAAATCTATTGTTTGTAAATTTTTTAATATTCCATTCATTTGCAAGATAATGTTTCCCTTGAGTTTGAATACCTGCAACCCAACGCCATCCCAAGGTATTAGATGCAGTATCACCATCGTATAAGTGTTGCATAAAAAATTCGGCACCAAGTTGCCAAGGTAAGTCTAGTGTAAATATCCAAATGCTTGCAAACCACATTCTGGTATGATTGTGCAAATAATTATAAGTCTTAAGTTCATTTACCCATTCGTTGAAGCATTCAATTTCAGTGTTACCTTCAATGGCATTTAAATAATTTTTATTATCTTTAAATTCTTCTTTTATTCTTTTTAAATCTAATAAATAATCATCCCAAACTCCTGATCTTAGTTCCAGCCAACCCTTCCAGTATGTTCGCCATAAAACTTCTTGAATAAATTTTTCATTTTTTGAAAAGGAAAATCTTTTCAGTGACTTACTAATCACTTCCTTTTCATTAATCACTCCATGTGTTATGTATGGTGATAGGCAAGATGTATTTGATCTTCTGTCAGGACCAAAATCAAAATTTCTTAGTCTTGAATACTCTTCTAAATTTTTCTCAACAAAGGTATTGAGATTTTCAATAGCTATTTGTCTTGTTGGTTTTAAATTCATAATTAAAATTAAATTTTAGATAATTTAAATAATGAAAAAGTAAAGGGGCCAAAAAAACCTTATTGGATACCTTATTATTTTTAAAGAATAATTTCTTTATTTTTTTCTATTTTATCTTAATTTTTTCTTATGAAAGTTGATGAATCTTTCAACGTTTGATTTATTGAAAGTTTTATTTTCTTCGAAAGAGACTTTTTTCATTGAGTAAGCACTGCTTTTAGTCATTCTCGATTGAATTGTAATATTACCTTTATAGAGTTTTAGTTTGACTGATCCATTGACTTTATTTCTTTTTAGATCGATTATTTTTTGTAGTTTAAATCTTTCCTTTGAATACCAATAGCCATTGTAAACAAGCTCTGCATACCTTGGCATAACTTGATCTTTTTTATGCATTGTGTCTTTATCTAAAGTTACAGACTCAATAGCTCTGTGAGCCACAAGCAATAATGTTCCTCCTGGGGTTTCGTAAACCCCTCTTGATTTTATTCCAATAAATCTATTTTCAACTAAATCCACTCTTCCTATTCCATTTTTCCCTGCTATTTGATTTAGTTTATCTAAAACTTTTGCTGGAGATAATTTTTTTCCATTTAGACCAACAGGGTCACCATTTTTGTAATTAATAGTAACAAAGCTTGGTTTATTTGGAGCCTTTTCAGGAGAAGTTGTTCTTTGAAAAATAAATTCGGGAGCAGAATTTTTTGGGTTTTCTAAAACTTTTCCCTCAGTTGAAGTATGAAATAAATTATCATCTACAGAAAAAGGTGGTGCACCTTTTTTATCTTTAGGAATTGGTATTCCATGTTTTTTTGCATAATTAATTAGATCTGTTCTTGATTTTAATTTCCAAATCCTCCATGGCGCAATAATTTTAATTTTAGGACCAAAGTAATGATATCCCAATTCAAATCTTACTTGATCATTTCCTTTTCCTGTTGAGCCATGTGAGACAGCATAAGCATTAAATTTTTTAGCAACTCTAATTTGATCTTTTGCGATCAGTGGTCTTGCAATTGATGTACCTAATAAATAAACACCCTCATAAAGAGCATGACCTCTTATCATTGGGTAAACATAATCCTTAACAAAAATGTTTTTTAGATCATTAATTATTATCTTTTTAACTCCCAATTTTTTTGCATTCTTTATTATTTTTTTTCTATCCATCTCTTGCCCAACATCAGCAGTGTAAGCAATTACTTCAGCATCGTAATTTTCTTGAAGCCATTTAAGAATGATAGATGTATCCAAACCACCTGAATAGGCGAGTACAATCTTCTTTTGTTTTTTCATCTAAGTGCAGCTTTTTTTTGCAGCGTTATAAGCTTTGGTAAAACCCATCAATGAATAATCATCTGTAGTTCTTGTACCACTTTGTTTATAGGCTGTTATCATCAGCCTTGAGGCTTTTTTCATTCTTTTAATAATTTTTTGCTCTGTTTTTCCACTTGAAATCCATGCAAATTTATTTTGTGGTAAGTCGAACTCAAATTTTGATTTTCCAGATGTAGCTAATATTGCATTTTGAACATTAAAGTCATAACCAGAAGTTATGCTCACTTCATCTGAAATCTTATCCTCAGGTCTAAAGGATACAAATAATCTTGCTTCTCTATTGCTTGCCTTAGGAGACTGGCTTACTGGTATTGAATAAGCGAAACAGATTTTTCCAGTTTCATTAAAAACTGCAACAGCATTCCAATCTTTAAAAGTACCTAACTTTGTTAAGTCTTCTGATTGGACAGATGTGATTATAAATACTGTTAATATAAGTGTTTTTAAAAATAATTTTTTAATTATGGACATGGATTAGGATATTTTTTTTGAACATTATTTATTTCTTTAATTACTTCACTATCAAGATTCACTTTTACACTTTCTACGTTAGTTTTCAACTGCTCCATAGTTGTTGCTCCAATTATCACACTCGTCATAAAGTCTTGTACTTCACAGAATTTTATGGACATTTGACTCATATCTAGATCATATTTCTGACTAATTTTGTAATAATCTTCAACTGCATTTTCCATATTTGGCTTTCTATATCTTGTCCAAAAATCAAAATCTCTCTCCATTCTTGATCCTTTAGGAAACTGTTTATTTCTATATTTTCCACTTAGGTAACCACTTGCAAGTGGTGAATAAGCCAAACATCCAATGTTCTCTCTTATTGATACTTCAGCCAAACCTACTTCGTAGGATCTATTTAATAGACTGTATGGATTTTGAATTGCCATCATTCTTGGAAGATCTTTATCTTTTGCAAGTTGAAGATAATTCATTACTCCCCATGGAGTTTCATTTGATAAGCCAACATATCTAATTTTACCTTGATCAACAAATTTTTTTAAGTTTTCCAGAACATTCTCAAATTTATTCCAGTCATTTTCCTCGTGTTCGTAACCCAATTTACCAAAGTTATTTACATTTCTTTCAGGCCAATGTAATTGATAAAGATCAATATAATCAGTTTTTAATCTTTCTAGACTTCCATGGAGAGCATCCTCCAAGTTTTTTCCAGTAAAACTATTTTCTCCATTTCTAATATATTTTCTGCTAGGGCCACCAACTTTAGATGCTAGTATTACATCTTTTCTTTTTTTTGTTTTCTCAAACCAATTTCCAATTATAGTTTCTGTATGGCCATATGTTTCAGCTTTTGGTGGAACTGCATAGAGTTCAGCTGTATCCCAAAAATTAACCCCATTATCTAACGAGTAATTCATTTGTTCAAAAGCTTCAATTTGGGTATTTTGTTCACCCCAAGTCATTGTCCCAAGACAGATTGTGCTCACATTTATGTCAGTATTTCCTAGTTTTTTATAATTCATGCTCAGTTATACTTAATGTTTGTTTCATTTATTTTGACGACTTGAAAATCTCAAAAAAAAAACTTATATAAATATTATGGAATTCAATAAAGAAAATATTCTAAGAAAAGCAACTACTGCTAAACAAACAGTTGTTATGGATGAAGGCCTAAGAGCCTACATGTTAAAAGTCTATAATTATATGGCAACCGGTGTATTGCTTACTGGTATAATTGCACTTTTATCGTTTAAAATGTCTGTTGTAACAGACCCAAATGGTGCGATTGTTGGACTAACTGAATTCGGAAGTGCAATTTATTTATCTGGATTGAAATGGATTGTTATGTTGGCTCCTCTAGGGATTGTATTCTACATGAGCTTTGGCATAAATAAAATGAGTGCATCTAGAGCTCAAACTACTTTTTGGGTATTTGCAGCTTTAATGGGATTATCACTTTCGTCAATTTTACTAGTTTACACAGGTTTAAGTGTAACAAGAGTATTCTTTATTTCTTCTGCAACTTTTGGTGCTATGAGTATTTATGGTTACACTACAAAAAGAGACTTAACCAAAATGGGATCTTTTTTAATGATGGGTTTAATTGGGATCATAATTGCATCAATAGTTAATATATTCTTAAAATCATCAATGATGTATTTTGCAATATCAATAATTGGTGTTCTGGTATTTGTTGGTTTAACTGCATACGATACGCAAAAGATTAAAAATATGTATGCAGCATCTGACAGCGGTGAGTTAATGGGTAAAAAAGCAGTAATGGGTGCCCTAACTTTATATCTAGACTTTATAAATCTTTTTATAATGCTTTTAAGATTATTTGGTCAAAGAAGATAAAGCCTAAATTTTTTTCCAATCAACTTTATTTAAGAGGATTTTTAAGTCGTAAGAATTTTTTAAAATTTTACCATTAGTATCTGTAATTAAATATTTTAAATTTTTGTTTGATGGTTTAAAATTTTTACAAATTTTATAAATTGCTTTTTCAGCTGCATTTTTAAAAACACTGAAACTTACCTGTTTTCCCGAAATAGAAAGACCATAGTCTTTCCAATTTCCTGAGGAAACCATTTTTGCATAAAGATCTAATATAATTTTTAACTCAGTTTTTTCAAAAAAAAGTTTTTTGTTTTCATCTTTATTAACGTTATTTACTACTAGCTTTAAGTTTCTATTCATTTAATTTGTATTTATTTATTAGACCAATTTGAAAAGCGGTAAAAATAAAGGTTATGGGTAACATTCCCCAAACTTTAAAGTTTACCCAAAATTCTTCTGATTGCGTTCTCCAAATTATTTCATTTAAGATGGCTAGTCCAAAAAAGAAGTATGTCCATCTTTTATTTAAAATCTCCCATCCTTCGTCACTTAAAGGCATAGATTTTCCAAGTAATTTTTTTAATACAGGTTCATTCGTAAAATATTTGCCGAACATTAACGCAAGACCAAACAAAATATTTATAATTGTTGGCTTCATGTAAATAAATATTGGATCATCAAAATAAATCGTTAAACCACCAAACAGTGTAATTAGAATTCCACTTATTAATGGAACTTTTGGTATTGTTTTTTCAACGATCCACATAATCAAAATTGCAATGATTGTTGCAACTATAAGTGGAGGTATAGCTATAATTAAATTTTTATCGTTATTATAATAAAAATAAAAAAATATTACCAGAGGCCCTAAATCAGTAACAAATTTTAAAACAGATTTATTCACTGCTACATAATAGCAGAATAATAAAACAATCACATTTTTTTTATTGATTTTTATTTTTAAATATCCATATTTATTATGTGACTATTCAAAAGGGAAAATTTTCAATAGGAGATGTCGTAAAGCATAAGCATTTCGACTTTAGAGGTGTAATTTATGATGTTGATTTTGAGTTTAATAATTCTGAGGAGTGGTATCAATCTATACCAAAAAATGTAAGACCTAGAAAAGATCAACCATTCTATCATTTATTAGCTGAGAATGATGAAATAACATACGAAGCATACGTTTCAGAGCAAAATTTATTAGTAGATGACTCTGATGAGCCTATAAAGCACCCTTTAATAAATGAAATATTTTCAGGAAAAAAAGGCTCAAGTTATTTCAAACCCTCAAATTAGTACATTTACATCATTTAAACACAATTCGTGCAAATCTTCGACATAGATGAAGGGTAAGATAATTAAATATTTTGACCAAGGATGCATAATTTATCCATTTATTTATCTCCCTCTGTATTCTTGGTCAGAATAACTCATCATAAAAATTTTCAAAATTTTTTAATTTGATATAGATAGCTAAAAAAATGTTAAATTATTTTAAACCAAAAAACTTAATTCAGATTATTAATAGATCTCAAAAATTTGTCTTCATTGTATTTGTTTTAATTTTAATTCTTGGACTAGTTGAAGCATTAATACTTTCACCTGAGGATTATAAACAAAGTGACTCAGTTAGAATTATGTATGTGCATGTTCCTGCTGCATGGATCTCATTAGGAATTTTTTCTTTAATATCAGTTTTATCTTTTGGTATTATTATTTTTAAAAATAAAAATTTTTCACTAATAACTAAAAGTTTAGCTCCATCAGGATTTGTCTTCAATATAATTGCTTTAGTTACTGGATCAATATGGGGTAAACCCACTTGGGGAACTTGGTGGGCTTGGGATGCAAGAATTACATCTATGTTGTTGTTAGCGATATTTTACTTAATGTTTATATTGTCATGGAGAATTATAGAAACAGAGGATAAGGCAATAAAATTTAGTTCTTATATTGCAATATTTGGTGTTATTAATGTTCCAATCATTAAATTTTCCGTCGATTGGTGGTCCACTCTGCACCAACCAGCATCAATTAATCTACTAAAAGAAACTTCAATTCATCCGTCAATGCTTCTTCCTTTAGCAATAATGACTGCGGCATTTGCACTTTTTTCACTTTTGATATTTTTGATGAAATATAATACAGAACTGATAAAAATTAAGAATAAAGGATTAGACAGATTATGATTCACGACGTTTTATACATGAATGGGTACGGTTTATACGTATGGTCTTCTTTTGTATTTACTTTATCCTGTTTTTGGATTTTACATTCAGTGATTAAATTTCAGTTGATTAAAGAACAGAAAAAATTTGAAGCAAAATTTGAAAGTTTAGACATAGAGAAAGTTGAAAAGGCAAAAAAACAAGAAACTTTCAAAGAAATTTTAGCCACTTCATCAGTTTCTAAAATTTAATTACTTATTTTCAT
This sequence comes from uncultured Pelagibacteraceae bacterium, assembly GCA_902561765.1. Classification (GTDB taxonomy): domain Bacteria; phylum Pseudomonadota; class Alphaproteobacteria; order Pelagibacterales; family Pelagibacteraceae; genus Pelagibacter. Next base: position 81,966 of record CACEQR010000001.1, read on the forward strand.
GTATGGTAAAAAAGTTAAATTAAGAGCTATATTTATATTATCAATATTTATTTCTTTAATTTTAATTTCCTTTCTAATTATTAAATCACTAGAAGAAAATGTAGTTTATTTTAAATCGCCAACAGAAATTAAGGTACTTTCTGAAATCACAAAGAAAAAAATCAGAGTTGGTGGAATGGTAAAAAAGAATTCGATTGATATTAATGAATCTGAAGTAAATTTTGTGATTACAGATTTTAAAAATGAACTTATAGTTAATTATAAAGGCTCAGTACCAAATTTGTTTGAAGAAGAAAAAGGAGTTGTAGCAGAGGGATTTCTTCAAGATAGAAATTATTTCAAGGCAGTGAAAATTTTGGCAAAGCATGATGAAAACTATATGCCTCCAGAAGTAGCAGAGTCTTTAAAAGAAAATTAAAATGGTTAATCAACTTGGTAATTATTCTCTATATATAGCTTTACTAATTTCTATATTTATAATTATAAAAACTTCATTATCGTTTAAGAATTCCTCTGTTGTATTGAGTGGTAATATTTTTTCGTTAATATCTGTGCAATCTTTAATGATTATAATTAGTTTTCTTACTTTAATTTATGCTTTTGTAACTTCAGATTTCAGTAACGAAACTGTATACAATAACTCTCATACTGCAAAACCCTTGTTCTATAAAATTTCAGGTACATGGGGTAATCATGAAGGAAGCTTACTTTTATGGTTATTAGTATTAACAATTTTTTTATTTTTTTTTGCAATTGACTCAAAAAATCTTTCTCAAAGATATAGAACTCTTACATTATTTTTTCAGGAAATTATAATTCTTGGTTTTCTTCTATTTATACTTTTCACGTCTAATCCCTTTACAAATATTTTTCCAATTCCTACTGAAGGAACAGGATTAAATCCAATACTACAAGATCCTGCACTAGCAATTCATCCACCCATGTTGTATTTGGGTTATGTTGGAACCTCTATTATATTCTCATCAGCTTTGGGTGCTATTATCTCTGGATCTATTAACAAATCTTGGGCAAGTCACATTAAGAGATGGGTTTTAATTTCTTGGATATTTTTATCTATTGGTATTCTGTTAGGATCTATATGGGCTTATTACGAATTAGGCTGGGGAGGTTTTTGGTTTTGGGATCCTGTTGAAAATGTATCTCTAATGCCTTGGCTTTGTTTGACAGCATTATTACACACAGTTTTTTCTTTGGAGAAAAGAGGAACATTCCAGTCATGGGCAATAATTTTATCAATTACAACTTTCTCATTGAGTATGAGTGGAACTTTTTTAGTTAGATCTGGAATTTTAAATTCAATTCATACTTTTGCAAATGATCCATCACGTGGAGTATTTATTTTATGCTTTTTATTTGTTTTAATATTTATATCTATATTTATTTATTTTTTTTATCAAAAAACCATAAAGGTTGACTCAACCAAAACTTTTTTAATTAGCAAAGAAACTGCAGTATTAATTAATAATTTATTTATGATGTTTTTTTTATCAGTAGTTTTGATTGGTACCATATATCCAATTTTTTTAGAGGTGATTAACAACGAAAAAATTTCGATTGGACCACCTTTCTATCATAAATTAATTATCCCATTTTTAATTCCCTTTTTATTTTTTATGGCAATTGGTCCAAACATTAAATGGATTAAAGACAAAATTGAAAAAATTAATTCAAAACAAACATTTTTATTTTTAATATCAATAATAATTTCTTATTTTTTTGTAAATAAATACGGTGTTTCATATCTTCTATCCTTGCCTCTTTTTATTTTCAGTTTATTTTTGTTTTTTGTAACAATTAAAGATTTTTTTGGAAAAAATATTAATATCTCTCAAAAAATCTCTCATTTTGGTTTTAGCCTTTTAATTTTAAGTATTTTATTAAATGGCGTTTTAGCTAAAGAACACTCCTCTAATATGAGAGTTGGCGATGAAATAAAATTTTTAAATAAAATTATTAAATTTCAAAATACCGAGGTAATAAAAAAACAAAATTATCAGTCACTAATTGGTGAATTTAATATTGTAGATGAAAAAAATTCATTAAGTTTAAAACCTGAAATAAGAATATATGATCAACCTCAAACAATTACCAGTGAGGCTGACATTTCTTCTACTATTTTTGCAGATAATTTTTTAGTATTTAATATAATTAAAAATGATGGCTTTTATAACGTACGATATCAAATAAAACCATTTATGATTTGGATTTGGATTTCAGTATTGTTAATTTCATTGGGCGGGATATTAAGTTTAAAGAAAAAAAATGTCTAAAAATATAAAATTAATTAGTATAGTTCTATTTACACTGTTCTCATTTTTCGTACTTTTAAAAGGGTTAGATAAATCTAATATTTATTCCCCAAAAATTAAAGAGAGCAATATCGATTTCAATTTTAAAGCTAAATATCTTTTTTCTGAGGAAGAGGTTTTCTTAAATGAATTGTTAAATAATGAAGGAATGTCTCTAATTAATATATGGGCTTCGTGGTGTTTACCTTGTAGGAATGAACATGCATATTTATTAAATTTAAAATCTTTAAACAAGTTAAGTATTATAGGTATTAATTATAAAGATGATGAAAAAAATGCTAAACAATTTCTTATTGAACTTGGAAATCCTTATACAAATATAATTACCGATCCAAGAGGGATTAATTCAATTGAACTTGGAGCGTTTGGTGTGCCTGAGACTTATTTAGTTGATAATAAATCTAAATCAATTATTCAAAAATTTATTGGTCCTTTGGATGATGAAGCTTTTGCAAAACTTACTAAAATAATTCAATGAAAAAGATAAAAATTTTATTCAAATTACTAATTATTTTTTTATTTCTTCAAAACTATTCTTTAGCTGAAAATTCCCAAGAAGTTGATAAAATTTCAAAAAATCTAAGATGCCTAATTTGTCAAGGACAATCAGTTTATGACTCTCAGTCAGATTTTGCGTTAAGTATGAAAATTCTAATACAAAATAAAATTGATGAAGGTAAAAATGATGAGCAAATTTATGAATATCTTAAAGCTAAATATGGTGAATGGATAGTTTATGATCCAGAAATTAACAAAAACACAATTTTGCTTTGGGTATTACCTTTGATTTTATTTGTTTTTGGCAGTATTTTAATTTTTAGAAAAGTATCTATAAAGTAGATACAAATTATTTATGAAATTCGTTTTAAAAATATTTTTAATTTATTTTTTGCTAGCATTTAATTTAGCAAAAGCTGATGGACATAACTCTAATGAAAATTGGAGTTTTTATACTGGAACATTTGATTTTAGTGATGATGGAAAAAAGTCTACTTTATTTGGCATACAGCATATTAATACTGGAAAAGATAAAGAGAGTTTCTTAGGAACACTTCAACCTGTAACAGGTTTAATGTTTACAGCTGATAATGCTGCATATATTTATACAGGTTTTCAGATATACAATGATGGCCCTTTAAAATTTACGCCTAGCTTTACACCAGGATTATATTCTAAGGGTGATGGAAAGGATTTAGGCCATGTTATAGAATTTAAAACAGAGATACAAATTTCATATGAATTTTCATCAAATAGTGAATTAGCAGTATCATATAATCATATATCTAATGCGAGTCTTGGAAGTAAGAATCCTGGGGCAAATAGTTATATGTTTAATTACATTAAAAAATTTTAATCTATAATTATGAATTTAAAAGATTGTCACAATTTTAGTGATTTTAGAAAATTAGCTAAAAAAAAATTACCTTCTCCAATTTTTCATTACATTGATGGTGCTGCAGATGATGAGATTACATACGCTAGAAATACAAGTGCATTTGATGATGTTGATTTAGTTCCAAATGTTTTAAGAGGAGTAGAAAATGTTGATCTTTCAACAACAATATTTGGAAAAAAATTGGACTTACCGTTTTACCTAGCACCTACAGCCCTACAAAGACTTTTTCATTATGATGGAGAAAGAGCAGTAGGAAAAGCAGCAAAAAAATTTAACACAATGTTTGGTGTTTCAGCTTTAGCAACAGTGAGTGTAGAGGAAATCTCTTCTATGATTGATACACCTAAGATGTTTCAATTTTATTTTCACAAAGATAGAGGTTTAAATGATTCATGTTTAGAACGAGCTAAAGCAGCAAAGTTTGATGTAATGGCTTTAACAGTTGACACTATTACTGGTGGAAATCGTGAGAGAGATTTAAGAACTGGCTTTACATCGCCACCAAAATTAACTTTATCAAGTTTATTTAGTTTTGCTACTAAACCTATGTGGGGAATAAACTATCTAACAAAAGGTAAATTTGAATTACCTCATCTTCAAGATTTTGTTAAAGAAGGTACCAGTACTAACTCTTCAATTGGAAGTTATTTTTCTACCATGCTAGATCAATCTATGAATTGGAAAGATGCTGAAAACCTTTGTTCTAAGTGGGGAGGTCATTTTGCTCTTAAGGGCATCATGAGTGTTGAAGATGCAAAAAGAGCTGTGGATATTGGATGTACCGGAATAATGGTTTCTAATCATGGAGGAAGACAACTCGACGGTTCTAGGTCTCCATTTGACCAATTAGCAGAAATAGTTGATGCTGTTGGAGATAAACTTGATGTTATATGCGAAGGAGGAATTCATAGAGGAACTCATATGCTTAAAGCATTATCATTGGGTGCTAAAGCATGTTCAGGTGGTAGACTTTATTTATATGCACTAGCTGCTGCAGGTCAGGCAGGTGTTGAAAGAGCATTGAATCAATATAAAACTGAGTTGCAACGTGATATGAAATTAATGGGTTGCACAAAAATAAGTGATCTAAATAGAAGCAATTTAAGATTTAGAAGGTAATGAGCCTAAAGAATTGCTATAATTTTGAAGACTTTAGAAAGCTAGCAAAAAAAAAATTACCTGCCCCGATTTTTCACTACATTGATGGTGGAGCTGACGACGAAGTCACAATGAATAGAAACACAGACTCATTTAATGAATGTGATCTAGTTCCGAATATTTTAAATAGTGTTGGTGAGCCAGATTTAAAAACTGAAGTTTTTGGAACAAAAATGGATATGCCAATTTTTTTGTCCCCTACTGCAATGCAAAGTTTATATCACCCAGATGGTGATAAGGCATCTGCTCGTGCAGCAGAAAAATTTGGTACAATTTATAGTATGTCTACGATGGCATCTTTTTCAATCGAGGAAATTGCAAATTTATCAAGTGGACCAAAAATTTTTCAATTATATATTCATAAAGATCAATCTATAACCGATGATTTGATCGATAGATGTAAAAGAGCGAACTTTAATGGGATGTGTATCACTGTTGACACCATAGTCGCTGGAAACAGAGAAAGGGACCACAGAACAGGTTTTACAACACCTCCAAAATTTACTTTAGACAGTTTAATGAGTTTTGCCATGAGACCACAGTGGGTATTTAATTATTTTACAAATAAGAAATTTGAATTAGCTAATCTCAAAGATAAAGTTGAAAAAGGTACAAATATTGCTCAATCAGTTATGGGATATATAAATGAACAGTATGATCCAGCTATGAATTGGAAGGACGCTGAGTATTGTATAAAAAAATGGGATGGACCTATAGCTCTTAAGGGAGTTATGTCAGTTGAAGATGCCAAAAAGGCTATAGACATAGGCTGCACAGCTATAATGATATCAAATCACGGAGGAAGACAACTTGATGGATCCAGATCTCCATTTGATCAAGTAAAGGCCATTAGGGATGCAGTAGGTGATAAATTAGAGATCATATTAGATGGAGGCGTTAGAAGAGGCACTCACGTGCTGAAAGCACTTGCAGCAGGTGCGACAGCTTGTAGTTTTGGTAAAGCATTTTTGTTTAGTTTAGGGGCTGGCGGACAACAAGGCATTGAGAGACTATTACAAAATATGCATGACGAAATAAGACGTAACATGATATTGATGGGTTGCAAAAGTATCAAAGACCTTGATGAATCAAAAATTATTTTCCGAAAATAAATAAAAAATACTATTATAAAAAATAAGCAAAAAAAATTAAATATAATAGACATAAAGGAACTTTTCAGTTAGTTTCCTCAACTTAAAATTAAATTTATGAGATTAGCAAAAAGTTTAGAAAATTTAGGAACAGAGTCTGCGTTTAGTGTGCTAGCTGAAGCTAAAGCACTAGAGGCAAAAGGTCATCCAATGATACATTTGGGTTTAGGGCAACCAGATTTTAAAACTCCAAAACATGTAGTCGAAGCTGCTAAGAAAGCATTAGATGATGGTCATCATGGTTATGTAATGTCAAATGGTATTCCAGAATGTAGACAAGCAGTAACGAGATGGATTAAAAAACGATACAACCAAGACATAGACTCTGAAAGAATTTTAATAATGCCGGGTGGAAAACCTACAATGAGTTATGCAATTCAGTGTTATGGTGAACCTGGAGCAGAAATAATCCATCCAACACCAGCATTTCCTATTTATGAATCAATGATTAACTATACTGGTTCTACTCCAGTACCATATGACTTAACTGAAGATAAAGATCTTAAGTTTGATCCGGATAAAATACTGTCACTCATAACTGATAAAACAAGATTATTAATTTTAATTAACCCTAACAATCCAACAGGTAGTTTTGTTGAGAAACCAGTTATAGATTATTTTGCCAAAGAATTAGAAAAACACCCACATGTAACTATTTTGAGTGATGAAATCTATAGTAGACAGATATTTGATTACAAAGAAATGCCATCGTTCTTCCACTATGAAAATTTAAGAGATAGACTTATTGTGTTAGAAGGTTGGAGTAAAGCATATTCAATGACTGGATGGAGATTAGGTTGGAGTTTTTGGCCAAAAGAACTTGTTGAACATGTGAATAAATTATTAATCAATAGTGTATCATGCGTAAATGCAGCAGCACAGTTTGCTGGAATTGCGGCTTTAGATGGACCAGACGATTCAATTAATGACATGTTGGATAAATTTACTTTAAGAAGAAATTTAATTCATAAAGGTTTAAATGACCTACCAGGAATAGAATGTAGTTTACCAGGGGGTGCTTTTTACGCTTTCCCGAATGTAAAAGGAACTGGAATGACAGGTGCTGAGTTTTGTAAAAAAGCTATGCATGAAGCTGGAGTAGCAATTGTGCCAGGAACTGCATTTGGACAAACATGCCAAGACTATGTGAGATTTAGTTTTGCCGCATCAAGAGATAATATACAGCAGGCCTTAGAAAATATAGGTAAGATGCTTTCTAAATAGACTGTATTTTTTAAAAGAAACTTCTATAATATTTAATTATGAATGAGATTGTTCAAACAGAGTTAAAAAAGATTTTTAATGGAAGGTTTTCAACCTCAGAGTCTACAAGAGCAAACTATGCTAGAGGAGAAGATACTTATGATCCAATTCTCTCAAAAGCAGTAGTATTTCCTGAAACTAATGAAGAAGTATCACAGTTATTGAAATTATGTAATGAACACAAAATTCCAGTAGTTCCTTTTGGTACTGGAACTTCTCTAGAAGGCCACGTTGTTGGCAATCAAAATGGAATTACAATTTCCCTTGAAAAAATGAACAAGGTCTTGAGTGTCAACGCTGAAGATTTTGATTGTAGAGTACAAGCAAATGTAACTAGAAAACAACTTAATGAATATCTACGTGAGGATGGAGTATTTTTTCCAATAGATCCAGGAGCAGATGCTGCTCTAGGTGGAATGGCTGCAACATCTGCATCAGGTACAATGGCTGTGAAATATGGAACTATGAGAACTGTTATTTCAGGTCTAACAGTTGTTCTTCCCAATGGAGATATTATTAAAACTGGGGCTAGAACAAAAAAAACTTCTGCAGGATATAATTTAACAAATTTATTTATTGGATCTGAAGGAACTCTAGGAATAATTACTGAAGTTCAACTAAGATTATCACCAATACCTGAAAGTATAATGAGTGCAGTATGTTACTTTCCAGATTTAGATTCAGCAGTTAAAGCTGCCCAGGAAGTTATCCAATACGGTGTTCCAATAGCAAGAATTGAAATGCTAAATAAAGATCAAATGGAAATAAGTATTAAATACTCAAAATTAGATAATATAAAAGCTTCGCCTACTTTGTTTTTTGAATTCCATGGTAGTGAAAATTCAAACAATGAATCAATTGGTATAGTTGAAGAAATTTCAAAGAGTAATGGTGGAAGTGATTTTCAATGGGCATCTTCCCCTGAGGAGCAGAAAAAATTATGGAAAGCAAGACATGATGTGTATTATTCAGTTAAAGCTTTAGGTAACGATATGAAAGTATATTCAACTGACGTATGTGTGCCTATTTCAAGATTAGTAGAATGTATTTCATGGGCAGAAAAAGAAGTTCAAAAGTTAGGCTTAACTGCTCCAATGGTAGGGCATGTAGGAGATGGTAACTTTCATTCAATAGTCCTTTATGATCCAGATGATGAAGAAAAACAAAAAAAAATTAGACAGTACAGTGATGATTTAATCAATAAAGCGCTTGAACTTGAAGGAACAATTACTGGTGAGCATGGTATCGGACTTCAAAAGAAACATTATTTACTTAGAGAACATCCAGATAATGTTCCTGTTATGAAATCTATTAAAAGATCATTAGATGTTAATAACATAATGAATCCTGGAAAAATCTTTGATTTAAACTAATCAACTTGTATGAAAAAAATTTTAGTTACTAGAAGATTGTTAAGATCTTGTGAGGATCGAGCAAAAGAAATGTTTGATGCGAATTTAAATCTTAATGATGAACTTTACTCACAAAAAAAATTAATAGAAATGAGCCAAGGCTGTGATGGTATACTTTCGGCATTAACCGATAAGTTAGATGCTGATACAATTAATCAATTACCAGATAGTGTTAAAATCCTCTCAAACTTTGCAGTTGGATTTGGAAATATTGATTTAGAGGCAGCAAAAAGTAGAGGTATAGCCGTAACAAATACTCCAGATGTTTTAACTGATGCAACTGCTGAAATTGGAGTACTGTTAATTTTAGGAGCTTGTAGAAGAGCCTCTGAAGGAATTGAGCAAGCTAGACAAGGAGGATGGGTTTGGTCTGCGGATCTTTTAATTGGAAAACAACTGACAGGAACTAGATTAGGAATTTTAGGAATGGGAAGAATTGGACAAAAAATTGCGAAAGTTGCAAAATCACTTGGGATGATAATTCACTATCATAACAGATCAAAATTAAGTGAAGATAAAGAGCAAGGTGCTATTTACCATGATAACTTAAAAGACCTTTTATCTGTATCAGATGTATTATCTGTATGTTGTCCAGCATCTAAAGAAACAGTTGATATGATCAATAAAGATACAATTGAATATTTACCAAAGGGCGCAGTTGTAACTAATGTTGCAAGAGGAGATATTATTGAAGATGAGGCAATGATAGATGCTCTTAATAGAAGAAAAGTTTATGCAGTAGGATTAGATGTTTATAAAAATGAGCCAAATTTAAACAAAGGCTATTATAAACACAAAAGTGCATTTATACTTCCACATTTGGGTAGCGCTACTAAAGAAACAAGGACTGCTATGGCTAACTTAGCTATTGATAATATTGACGAATTTTTCAAAACAGGAAACTGTAAAAAAAAAGTAAATTAACAATCTCAAGTTGTATTTCACTGAATATTGGGCATTTTTAAAATGACTCTAAGTAACATATATGTTTTATTACCGGCAGTTAATTAACTAAAGAGGAGAAATAAATGATTAAAGACAAAAAGCTGAAGGTTAAAAAAACACCTTCAAGACGTAAGTTCTTTAAAGCTGCTGCTGCAACTGGTGTTGCTGCTGTAGCTGCATCATCTTTAGCTGCTCCAGCTGTTGCTGCCGAAAGAATTGAAGCATCAATGGTTGCTACTTGGGGAAGAGATTTTCCAGGTTTAGGTACAGGAGCTCAAAGATTTGCACAAAGAATAGCAGATATAAGTGATGGTAGAATCCAAGTTACTTATTATGCAGCGAACGAAAGAGTTAAAGCATTTGACTCATTTGATGAAGTTGCATCTGGTAACTCACAAATGTACCATGCTGCAGACTACTACTGGGTGAAGAAAGATCCAGCTTGGGGTTATTTTACAGCGGTACCATTTGGTTTTACTTACACTGAAATGAATGCATGGATTAGATTTGCAGGTGGTCAAGAGTTGTGGGATGAACTAGCTGATAAATTTGGTCTTAAAAACTTTATGTGTGGAAGCACAGGAGTTCAAATGGGTGGATGGTTTAACAAAAAGATTAGAAGCCCTAATGACTTCAAAGGTTTAAAAATGCGTATGCCTGGTTTAGGTGGACAAGTAATTGGTAAACTTGGAGGATCTCCAGTTTCATTACCTGGTGGACAAATTTACGAAAACCTAGTATCTGGAGCGATTGATGCTACAGAGTGGGTAGGTCCATGGAATGATGAAGCTATGAAATTCCAAGAAGCTGCTAAATACTACTACTATCCTGGTATGCACGAGCCTGGATCAATGTTAGCATGTGGAACAAACAAATCTTGGTTCACAAGCTTAAACAAATCAGATCAATTATTGATTGAAGCTGCTGCAGCAATGGAAAACGACGTAATGATGTCTGAGTACAATGCTAAAAACGGTGCGGCTTTAGCTAGATTGATCAATGATCATGGTGTTAAACTAGAGAAGTTTAGCGACAAGGTATATGATGGCTTTGCTTCTGCTGCTAATGAAGTGTTTGAAGAAACAAGAGCTAGCAGTGGTCTTGCTGAAAGAGTTCATTCGAGCTTCTTAAAAGCAAGAAAAGACATTGGATCTTGGACTAACTTGTCTGACTCACCTTACATTTCTCAAAGAAACAGAGCTTTAGGAATGTAATCAAACTTAATTTGATAATTAAAAGGGCCCTTTTTGGGCCCTTTTTTTTATTTTAAAATTAAGTATTACTAAGAGAAATTTAAATTCATATGAGTTCAGAAAGCAGCAAAATATCTTTATATTTAAGAATTTTAAGCTACTCAGTATTAGCTTTCACCCTAGCATTCCTTATAAATAATGTTTTAACAGTTTGGAGTGATTGGCCTGGGATTAAGAAAATTTTCTCTCATTATGAAATGTTTGGTTTCAAAAAAAAGGCCCTTGATGGATCTGATTTAAATTATGGTTTCATGCAAATTGGAGTATATTTAATATGTATAGTAGCTGTAATTATCTACGTATTTAAAACATACTCTCAAACTTTAGAGCGAGACTCGGAGATATTATCAAAATTTTCAGCTTACTTAGTTAGATCATCTTTTTGGGCAGTCTTTTTAGTAGGTGTAGCTGATTTTATAATTTCATTCATGGTTGTTGAAAGATTATGGGAGGCTATATTCAGTCCAGAAGTGAAAGCCTTTATGGTGAAATCACCGGAAAGAATTACATTTATACATTTTCCAATTATATTAATTTCATTTGTAATTGGTTATTTTACTAAATCTGTTGGTTTTATTTGGTTAGCAGTATTAGTTGTTGTCAGTGAATTCATAATTGTCTTATCTAGATTTATATTTTCTTATGAGCAAGCTTTTCAAGGAGACCTTGTTCGTTTCTGGTATGCTGCTCTATATTTATTTGCAAGTGCGTATGCTTTAATTCACGAAGGTCATGTAAGAGTAGATGTGCTTTATTCTTCATTTAGCGAAAGAAAAAAAGCTTGGACTAATCTTTTAGGCTCTGCTCTTTTAGGTGTTCCGCTTGTATTGATAGTTTTATTTTTAGGACTTAACGGTAAAGCAAGTATAATTAATGGACCAGTTGTAGCTTTTGAAGTTACTCAGCAAGGATCAAATGGGTTATACCTTCTTTATTTAATGGCCGTATATCTAGCGGTATTTGCTGTTACCATGCTTTTACAGTTTACGAGTTATTTCATGGGTAGTAGTCATAAAATTTTAAATGGTAAGGAAAACTAAAGCATGGAACTTTTTTTCTTAGCAGTATTAGTCTTAATAATGATAGTTGCTCTTGCTTCAGGATATCCTGTAGCATTTGCGCTTCCCGGTTCAGCTATAATATCAATTGGATTAGCTGCATTTTTTGGATATTTATTTGAAGGTGATGCAGATGCTTATTTTGCAGTTGATGGTCCGATAGAATGGCTTGTTGCTGGTATTACAAACTTTAGGAGTAACTATTGGGATGTTGAAACTGACACCCTAATTGCAATTCCTTTATTTATTTTTATGGGAATTATGCTGCAAAAATCCAAAATTGCAGAAGATTTATTAATAACAATGGGTCAATTATTTGGTCCAATTCCTGGTGGTCTTGGTATTTCAGTAATTTTCGTTGGAGCATTGTTGGCAGCAACTACTGGTATTGTTGGTGCAACCGTTATTGCAATGGGATTAATCTCATTACCTACTATGTTAAATAATAATTACGATAGGAAACTTGCCAGTGGTATCGTATGTTCATCTGGAACGTTAGGTCAAATTATACCCCCATCTATTGTTTTAATTATTATTGCTGACCAATTAGCTAGCGCATCAGATGTTGCAAACAACATCCGTCAAAATGATTATAAAGCAGTCACTGGAGAATTTAACATGCCAGGAGAATTTAGAGTTGGGTCTTCAAGTGCTGGTGATATGTTCCTTGGTGCTCTTTTACCTGGTCTCGTTTTAGTTGCGCTTTACATGATCTACGTATTTTTCTATGCGAGAATAAAAAAAGGTGTAGCCCCACCAGTCCCATTTAAAGGAGAATTTAATTTTAAATTTTGGTTACGTGTAATCGTTATAATAATTCCTCCTCTTGCACTTATTTTTGCAGTTTTGGGTTCAATTTTGATGGGTATAGCAACAGTTAACCAAGCTGGTTCAATTGGAGCAATTGGTGCAACGTTGATGGCTGGTTATAGATTATTTGAAGGTAAGAAAAGTGCATTTTATCCTTTAATTCTTATAATTGGATCATTAATACCCATCACCTTTCTTGCATCAACATATGAACTTAATGTTAAAAATTTAGAAGAAAGAAATTTAGGCGCTATCTATATTACCGCATTTTTTGTAGCAATTCTCGTTTATGGTATTGCATGGAGTTTTTGGCGAACATTTAAAACTGAAAACGTTTTAAAAGAAGTAGTTACTGAGACTTGTATTACTACTTCAATGGTATTTATAATCCTTCTTGGTGCTGCGATGCTTACATCAGGCTTTAGAGCATTTGGCGGTGAGGAATTAGTAAGAGATTTTCTTCAAGATTTACCAGGAGGTTTTTGGACTCAGTTTGTTGTGGTCATGATTGTAATTTTCTTGTTAGGTTTCTTTTTAGATTTTATTGAGATTGCAGTTGTTGTTGTACCAATAATTGCACCAATATTGCTAGCTGAAACAGGAGCAAATGTTACAGCTGTATGGCTTGGAGTTATGATAGGTGTTAATTTACAAACTTCTTTCTTAACCCCTCCATTTGGATTTGCTTTATTTTATTTAAAAGGTGTAGCTCCAAAAGTGGTTCAAACATTAGATATCTGGAAAGGTGTTGTTCCTTTTATTATCTTACAACTTATCGGTTTAGGAATTGTGGGTGCATACCCTAGTCTAGTAAATTATTTACCAAACAGGGTTTATTTAACATCCAATGTTGCTCCACCGCCGATGAATCCAAAACTACAATATTGCTTACAAGAGTATAAATTTGCAAACTACTCTAATAATGCTGATGTAATAAATAAAAGTATAACTGACTTTGACGACATAATTCTTGCAAATTTACCAGCAGATAAATTAAGTTATTTCCAACGCCATGTTGATAATTCTAAGTACTCTTTTGAACTTGTTAATGAGGTTAAGAGCACAGAGACATTATATAACGATTATGCAGTCGACTACAGAGACTTACATTTTAAAACAAGAAAGAAACAAAAGAAAATTTTAAAATTAAATAAAAAGATAGATAAATATAAAGCTGAGATTAGAAACTTAGATGATGAAGATGTTTCAGAAAAAAACAAACTTGAACAAAAAATTGAAAATGTGAAACTAGAAATTGACGAGATAAGTAGTCAAATCCCAGAAGAATGGAAATCAAAAAACGATGAATTTAACAAAATTAATAAAGCAAAAAATCTTGCAACAAGAAAATATCGAAAAACAGTTGATAATGCTTACGAAGATTTATTGTTGATTAAGAGTTTTATAAATGATGATGAAAAATTTGAAGAATTAGAACAAGAAATGAAACTTCTTAAAAATAAAATAGATAACAGAGGCTACATTGATGCAATAGAGTTTATAGATAATATATTTGAAAAGGTCGGAGAAATTTCTGGATCTGATGAGTTTGCCGATAAATTAGATTATCTTATCACCTTAATGGATGAGGATGAAGTTGATTTCGAAAAACTTCAAACTTCAATGGTTGATACTTTTGCGTTATTTGAGCAAGAAGTTAGTTGGAGAAAAAATTTCAAGAAAAAATATATGGATAGAATAAATGCTCATGACAAAGCTATTAGTGAGACTATCGGATTAAGATTGCAGTCAAAACTTACAAAAGAGCAAGCTATATATGTTTCAAAATGTAATTCTATCCACAGAGATATATCTTTAAACTTTTAATTATTTTGTGATTTGATCAATTAATTTTGATCTTTTGTATAAACCAAGATTTTCCGCTTTTGTTTTTAATTTTTCGTACTCAGATTTTAAATTTTTGGTTTTGATGTTAACTTTGTTACCAATTTCAATGAGAGAGCCAATAATTGGATCAATTTCTAATGGACGCTTAGCATGTAAATCTTGAGTTGTTGATGGTTTATGGCCCTTAATAGAAATCGCAGCATTTATTCTATGATCAATAGAAACATTAAATTTTACACCAATTTTTTCACCTACTTGTTGGCATTCCTCCATCAATTTTCTAACTATTTTCAACAATTCTGGATCGTTTCCAATTTCATCTAAGGTTTTATCATAAAGAGCACTAATGATATTAAATGAGCAATTGCCCCAAAGTTTTATCCAAATTTCATCTCTTAAATTACTTTTTTGAGGAGCTTTTAAGCCGCCTGCAATTAATAAATCAGCAATGAGTTTAAGTCTTTCTGATTTAGATCCATCAGGTTCACCAAGTGTAAATCTTTCTCCTCCATTATGTTTTATTACACCTGGTTCGGTTATTTCAGCAGCTGGGTAAACAACACAGCCAATTGCTTTTGCAGGATCTAAATGTTTCCATATTTTTCCCTCGGGATCCACACTATCAATATGATGGTTGTCTAAATTTGTTCCAGTATTTGCTTTATAAAAATACCACCAAGGAAGTCCATTTACTGCTGATATAATCGAAGTTTTCTCTCCAATAATATTTTTTACTGAATCAACAATATTTGAAATTGCATGAGCCTTTACAGAAATAAATATATAGTCTTGTACATCTAATGTTTTGGGATTATCGGTTACTTTTAATTTAAAGTTTTCAGACCTACCCTCTTTAATTAATGTCAATCCATTTTCTTCTATCGCTTTTTTGTGTGGTCCTCTTGCTATAAGAGATAAATCTATATTTGTTTTACTTAAACAAGCTGCCAAATATCCACCGATAGATCCTGCACCAAATATACAAATTTTTGTCATTAACTACTTAAACCAAATTTTTTTGCTAAAACGTTTCTTTGTAACTTACCAGTTGCTCCCTTTGGAATTTCATCTACAAAAAAAATTTTCTTAGGAATTTTAAATTTTGCTAATTTTTCTTGAGCATATTTTAATATATCTTCTTCTGAACACATCTCTCCGGACTTAATAATTATAGCGCTTGCTATATTTTCACCAAGCATTTTATCCTCATAACCAAAACATACAGCTTGGTCTATTGATGGATGATCCATTAAAACATTATCAACCTCCAAAGGAGATATTTTTTCTCCACCCTTATTAATTATTTCTTTCAATCTTCCTGAAATTTTCAAATATCCATCTTCGTCAAAATATCCTTGATCACCAGTTCTAAACCAACCATTTGTGAAACTTGTTTTGTTTGCTTCTTCATTATTTTCGTAGCCAAGTGTTACGTTTTCACCTTTTATACATACTTCGCCTTCTTCACCTTGTTTCATCATGTCACCGTTTTCACTCATAATACATACTTCTGGACCTGCTGGTAGACCTACAAATCCTGCTTTTTGTTGTTTCGGTGGTAATGGATTTGACGTCATTTGATGCGTTGCTTCAGTCATCCCATATGCTTCAATAACAGGACAATTAAATGCTTCATTTAAATCTTTAAATACAGCAGGAGGTAATGAAGCTGAGGAAGATCTAATTAATCTTAAACTTAAGTTTTTTGCTGCCTCTTTATTTTTATTTGCTCTTAATAAGATTGCTTGATGCATAGTTGGTACGCCTGAATACCAAGTAATTTTTTCTAATCTAGCCAAATCAAGAAACTTTAATGCATTAAAACCGCTAGAGGCACATACTGATGCACCAACTTTCATTGATGTCGCTAAAACTGCTATAAGTCCATGAATATGAAATAATGGCATAATATTTAAACAATGATCATTATCTGTAAGACTTAAACTTTTTGAAATATTTTCAGAAGATGAATAAATATTATTATTAGATAACGGAACAATTTTTGGCCTTGAGGTAGTTCCTGAAGTATGCAGGACTAAAGCCTCATCATTTTCATTTGGGGATGAATAATCACTTTTGTTATCAAACAAATCAAACAAACCTTCAGATTGATCTTTATGGATTTTCAATTCACAAATTTCTATATTTAATTTTTTTGCAACTTCTACTGACGGATTATTTGAATTTTTTTCAACAATAATTATTTTAGGATTTAAATCCTTAAGATAAAACTCATATTCTTCTGATTTATATGATGGATTAAGAGGAGCAGCAGACATGTAACTTGAAATTCCTAAGAAACTAGTGGCCATGGACGGTCCATTTGGCAAGACTATTGCAGCTCTATCTTTATTAGATATACCATTTCCTGATAATTGTTTTGAAATATCCTCAACAAATATTTTTAAATCCCTGTAACTAATTTTTGAATTATTTTCAGACGAAATTGCAATTTTATCATTTTCACTATTTTCAAAAATGTTTTTAACAATTCTTTTTGACACTTCTAATATCCTTTTGCGTACCCATCTTTTCTAGGATCTGATCCACCTAATAGATCACCTTCGCTTCTATTAATTTTTATTGCTTGCCCTCCACCATGTGTACCATCAATATATTCTACATTGTGACCTACTTCTTTAAGACCATAAAAAATCTCTTTATCAACAGTTTTTTCTAGCTTATAAATATTATTAAAATGAAATGCTCTAGGAAAGCTTAAAGCTTCTTGCGGTCCCATCCCATAATCAATCATATTATTTAAAACATGAACTTGTCCGACTGGTTGATATTGACCACCCATAACACCATAGCTTAAGGTTGCGTTGTTATCTTTATCAATTACCATACCTGGAATAATAGTATGCAATGGTCTTTTTAAGCCAGCAATACAGTTAGGGTGTCCATGCTCAACTCTGAAATTTGTACCTCTATTATGCAAAAGTATTCCACTTTTATTTGTTGTAATCCCTGATCCAAAAACATAACAAACAGAATTGATTATTGATACGCTATTTAAGTCTTTATCTACTACTGTTAGATAAATTGTCTCTGGGTGAGCTGGAATATTTAAGTCACCAACATCACTGCATGAATTTAGATTAATTTTATTAAAAATATCTTCAATATTCTTATCACTTAAAATTTCATCCAAATTAATATTTGCGAAACTTGGATCACCCAAACTTGTTTCTTTAACTTTATAGGCTTGTTTTGTAACTTCTGCTTCAAGATGAAATCTTTCTACGCTGTTGAATTTATAGTTTTGAATGTTGAGTATTTCTAATAATTTCATCATAACTAATACCGTAACACCAGGTCCATTAGGAGGGCATTGATGAATAAAATCACCTTTATATAAAGATTTGATAGTTTCTGATCTTATTGTTTTCTGCTTAGAAAAATCTTCAAAAGTATGAACGCCTCCTAATTCGTTTAAACTTTCAATTATATCTTTTGCAGTTTCACCTTCATAAAATTCTTTACTTCCTTTTTTACTAATTGCCTCAAGCGTTTCTCCCAACGCAATATTTTTCATTAATTCATTTTCTTGATATGTACGACCATCTTTTAAAAAAATTTTTTTTGAATTCTCATTTCCATTAATCTTATTTAAGCTGTTATGCCAAGCTTGCGATACTACTTTAGAAATTTTATGACCATTTTTTGCAATATCAATTGCTCCTGAAAATAATTGTTCAAAATCAAGTTTGCCAAATTCTTTATGGATAGTTTCCCAAGCATGAACTGCTCCAGGTATAGTTACCGAATGAGGACTTGTTAATCCAATTTTATCTATATTTTTTTTCTTAAAGAAATCATAATTTAATTTTTCTGGAGCCAAACCAGATCCATTAAAAGATACTGCATCTTTATTACTCATTTTAACAATTGCAAAACAATCACCACCGATACTTGTTGCGTTAGGTTCAACAACTGATAAAACAATTGAAGCAGCAATAGAGGCATCTACTGCATTTCCTCCCATTTTAAGTATTTTTAATGCTTCTTCAGTGGCCAATGGATGAGAAGTCGCTGCCATTGCATTCGACGATCGTGCATCTTTATCTTTTGTTGATTGATTATTCATAGTAATGATTAAGTAGAGAGATATAAATGATTAGTAAAGCAAATAAAAGTATTTTAATTTTTTGTGTATTTGCCTTTGGCTTTTTTATTTCTAATTTATTAAGATCAATTACTGCCACACTCACTCCAGTTCTAACAAGTGAATTTGATTTATCAGCGGGTAACCTTGGGCTGCTAGCAGGTGGTTATTTTTTAGGATTTTCATTAATGCAAATACCAGCAGGTTTACTTCTTGATAAGTATGGCCCAAAAAAAGTCGTAGCATATCTTTTATTGATAGCTCTTATTAGTACCATTTCTTTTGCATTTGCAAAAAGCTTTACAGGATTGTTAATTTCTAGATTTTTTATTGGTGTTGGTGTTGCAGCATGTTTAATGGGACCTTTGACTGGTTATCGTGTTTGGTTTGAAGAAAAATATCAGCAAAGAGCAAATTCATGGATGTTGATGGTAGCAAGTTTTGGTTTTGTAATTTCAACATTACCAGTACAAATTTTACTACCGATGATCGGCTGGAGATCTATTTTTCTTTTAATTTCAATTTTGATTTTATTAAGTATTATTTTAATTTTAGTTTTTACCCCATCTTGGAATAATAATCCTAAAAATACAATAACTCAGGAGAAAGGAAATCTTTCAGATGTATGGAAAAATAAATTTTTCATAAGTTTAATTCCACTATGTTTTTTAAACTATGGAGGCGTTCAAGCAGTCCAGACTTTATGGGCAGGTCCTTGGATGTTAAATGTTGCAGGTTATTCTCCACTTGATAGTGCTACAGGCTTGTTTTGGATAAATATAACAATGTTATTTGCATTTATGTTTTGGGGATACATTTTACCAAAATTCTCATCTTTAGGCATTGACAGCATTAAGATTGTAAAGATTGGTTTGCCAATAAGTTATGTTGTTTTATTTTCTATAATAATAATGGGCCAAAATGCGGGGGCTATAATGTTTACTCTTTATATTTTATCGTCAATTGTTTTATCTTTAACGCAACCTGCCTTAGCTTTAAGTTTTCCTCAAAATCTTGCTGGAAAATCATTAACCTCTATAAATGTATTTATTCATTCAGGAACATTTTTTGTACAATGGGGAATTGGATTATTAATTGATCTTTCTAAAAATATGGGTGCAAGTACAGTCACAAGCTATAAGATTTCCTTCTCTATATTCTTAATTTTATGTATTTTTAGCTATCTGTTTTTTATTTATTTTAATAAAAATGAGAATTAATTTTAAAATGACATTATCTAAATTTCTTTTTTTAATACCACTAATTTATATTATTATTTGTATTTTCATTTACTTTTACCAAAGAAATCTACTTTATCATCCAGGAGAAAATAATTATTTAGATGAAGGTCCTTTAAATCACAAAATTGAAAAGATTTATATTAATTCAGAAAGTAGTTTAGTTGGTTGGCATTTTCAAAAGAACCAAAATTATAAGACCATACTATTTTTTCATGGAAATGCCGGCAAACTTGATAATCGTATTTATAAATTAAATGAATTCTCTAAAATGAATGTTAACTATTTGATATTTGCTTACAGGGGATTTAGTGGAAATGATGGAAATCCTTCAGAAATTGGTCTTTATGATGATGCTTTAGCAGCAAAGAAATGGCTAAATTCAAAGAAAATAGAAGATAAAAATATAATACTGTATGGAGAATCGTTAGGTACAGCTATCGCACTAAATCTTGCTAAAGATTATTCGTTTAGTGGCGTGATATTGGAGTCTCCCTTTACATCTATGGAAATACTAGCAAAAAGTTATTATCCATATTTACCGGTCAAATATTTATTAAAAGATAAATACAATTCAATTAGTAAACTGAACGATAACTCTGCTCCAATTCTTGTTATGCATGGCATGAGAGATAAAATCGTACCATTTAAAATGGGAAAAGAAATTTTTACTAAGTTTAATGGAGAAAAATCAAGTTTTTTTGTTGAAAACGACGACCATATGATGGATTTTAATGAGAAACTCATTAATTCAATACAGTTGTTTATTACAAAATTAAATTAAGACACAATTCAAACAAACAATAATCAACTTTATTTATTCTAAGTCTTAAATGACAAGAATTTTATCAGTAGTACTTATAATTTTTTTTTCAAACATTTCTTATGCAGAAACTAGTAGCGAAACTAGAAATAAATATTTTTATATTGGAAAAATGAAATCATATAATGATAAATTTACCTTATATTTCAAAACTAGAAATAAAGCTATTTTAGCTAGAGGAGAAGAAAAAAACTATATTAATGATTATCCACAAGATTTATATATTTATAACCATACTTCAAAAGAAGATCGCCCATTACTAACTTATGAGTGGTTTCCAAAAAAAGTAAAAAAACTAGTAAAAAATTATTCCTACCCAGTTTTTCCAGAGGACTTTGCTTATTATTTAATGAAGGATAACAATACTCTCATTCTAGTTAGTGGTAAAAAAAATTTTCATCAAAATTTAGAATATAATATCGAAAGTAAAAATTTAAAAAAATTTTCTAGCAATGGTAAACTTAATTTTATTATTTCAAGCTATGCAGAGATTTGTGGATACAAAACAAATAAGAATAATTTTGAATGTTCTATTGAAAAACCTTTAATTTCTAAAAATCTAATTAATTAAATTGAGTAAATGCATCTGCAAATTGTTCCGCATTAAAAATTTGTAAGTCATCTTCTTTTTCTCCAAGGCCAAGACCTAAAATTGGAACTTTATATTTTTTTGAAATTGCAATTAGCACTCCACCTTTTGCTGTTCCATCAAGTTTTGTCATAATTAAACCTGTAACTTTTATAATTTTATCAAATTCTTCAAGTTGATTTATTATATTTTGTCCTGATGTTGCATCTAGGACCAAAATAACATCATGAGGTGCAGTTTCATCAGTTTTTTTTATTACATTTGCTATTTTTTTAAATTCATCCATCAAATTCTTTTTATTTTGCAGTCTTCCAGCAGTATCAATCAATACACGCTTAATATTGTTATTTTTAGCGTATTCTATCGATTTATATGCGACAGATGCTGGGTCAGAACCAGGATCAGATTTTACTATTGGGGCACCAACTTTGTTTGACCAAACCTCCAGCTGTTCTATGGCAGCTGCCCTAAAAGTATCACAGGCAGAAAATAATACTTCAGATCCATTATCTTTAAAAATTTTTCCAATTTTTCCAATCGTTGTTGTCTTTCCAACTCCATTAACACCAGATACTAAAGTAACATTTAATTTTTCTTTATTTTCAAAAAAATCTTTTCTCTCTAATGGTGTCATAAGCTCAAGAATATAATTCTTTAATATTAAATTAATTTCATCAACAGTATTGTTGTTTGGATCAATCTTTTTTTCAGCAATTATACTTTTAATTTCAGACGCAGCATCAATACCTACATCTGAACTTATTAAAAATTCTTCAATTTTATTTAATGTTTCGTCATCTATTTCTTTTTTAACAATTATTTCCCTTAGACCAGACTTAATATTCTCTGCACTTTTTTTAAAACCAAATTTAAACTTTTCAAAAATTCCCATTATATATTTATTTTTATTTCTTTTATCTCTGAAACTGGTCCTCTCATATGGATTTTTTTGTCTTGATCAATATTAATTATTAATTTGCCTAAGCTAAATTCAATTTCTGTAGATGAATTTTCTAATTTTTCTAAATTTGCAGCAACTGCCGTTGCACATGCTGCTGTACCACATGCTTTGGTCAACCCTGCTCCTCTTTCCCAAACCTTAACTTTATAATGGTTATTTCTGATTTTGTTTGCAAGTGTAAAGTTACATTTCTCTGGAAATAAACTGTTATTTTCAACCATTGGACCAATTTTTTTTAAATCAAAATCATCAATATTATCTACAAAAAAAATCACATGAGGGTTTCCAACGTTGACAGCTATACCTCCTTTTGAGCTTGAATTATTTTTATCACTAATTTCAATACCTAAATTTTTGGTATCAAGATTTTTAGACATTGGAATATCTTTCCAATGAGTTTTTGGTACTCCTATAATTGTTTCAACTTCACTATTCTCTAGTATTTTTGATTTTAATTGATTGGATCCTACAAACAGATCTACAACTTTTTTGTCTGTTTCTTTAAAAATTAAAAATGCTACACATCTTGTACCATTTCCACATGCGCCTGAAATACTTCCATCAGAATTATAAAATTCCATTTCAGCATCACCTTTATTACTTTTGTTTATAAATATTAGTTGATCACAACCAATAAATTTTCGATCACAAATTCTAATTATTTGATCACTGGTTAATTCGACATTATTTGATCTATTATCAATAATTACAAAATCATTTCCAAGGCCATCCATTTTAAAAGCTTTAAATTCCATATACTTCAGTATTTAACTTATTTATTGACATTTTGAACCTCTATTATAGTTTATCGGCGTTTCCGCAAAATACAGCAATTTGCGGTGTCTTTGGTAACAAAGAGATCGACACCAGTCAGCGAGAGTTCGCCCACTGGTGCGATACTTGCTGGATGGAATTATGTTTGAAAACTTAACAAATAAATTTGAAGAAATATTTTCTTCGTTAAAAAAAGCCCCTTCACTTGATGAAAAGCAAGTAGATGAAGGTTTAAGAGAAATAAGACTTGCTCTTTTAGAGGCAGATGTATCTTTAGAAGTTGTAAAAGAATTTATAAACAGAGTTAAACCTAAAGCTCTAGGTCAGGAAATTATCAGATCAACTTCGCCTGGACAGATGGTAGTTAAAGTTGTTAACGATGAGTTAATTTCTTTTCTAGGGGATAAAAATTCTGATATTGAACTAAATGCAGTTCCACCTGTTCCAATAATGTTAGTTGGATTACAGGGATCTGGAAAAACAACTACAACAGCTAAACTTGCAAGATTTTTAGAGACTAATAAAAAAAAGAAAGTGATGATGGCGAGTTTAGACGTTTACAGACCTGCTGCACAAGAGCAATTAAAACTTCTTGGCGAACAAAACAATATAATCACACTTCCAATTATTAAAGATCAGTTACCTGCAGATATTTGTAGAAGAGCAATTAGTGCAGCTAATCTTAATGGAGCAGATGTAATTTTATTTGATACAGCTGGTAGAACACAAATTGATTTACAAATGATGAGTGAAATCAAACAAATTGAAGGCATTATAAATCCATCAGAGACAATACTTGTTGCAGACTCTCTTACAGGTCAAGTTGCAGCAAATGTAGCAAAAGAATTCAAAAGTACAGTAAATCTTACAGGTATCATTCTTACAAGATCAGATGGTGATGGTAGAGGCGGGGCAGCACTAAGTATGAAGTATGTTGCAGATGTACCTATTAAGTTTTTAGGAGTTGGTGAAAAGATAGAAAATTTTGAAGTTTTCCATCCAGATAGAATTGCAAATCGAATTTTGGGTATGGGAGATATTGTTTCTTTAGTAGAAAAAGCTGCTGAAGATCTTGATGAAGAAAAATTGAAAAAAACAGAAGAAAAACTTAAAAAAGGTCAGTTTACTTTAGAGGATTATCTTACTCAACTAAGACAGATGAAAAAAATGGGTGGTATTGAAGGTATAATGTCTTTTTTACCTGGTGTTTCAAAAGTTAAATCACAGATGGATCAAGCTGGAGTTGATGAAAAGATAATTATCCAAAATGAAGCTGTAATATTATCAATGACTAAAAAAGAGAGAGAAAATCCAAAGATAATAGATGGCTCCAGAAAAAAAAGAATTGCTAATGGCTCAGGTACAGATGTGGCCACTATCAATAAATTGCTTAAGCAATTTAAAATGATGTCAGAGATGATGAAAAAAATGTCAAAAGGAAATATGAAAGGGATGGCGGATAAAGGCATACCTCCAGAACTTTTTAATCAATTAAAATAAATAGGAGAAAAAATGTTAAAAATGCGTTTATCAATGGGAGGTACTAAGAAGAGACCCGTATATAAAATAGTAGTTGCTGATAGCAGGTTTCCAAGAGATGGAAGATTTATTGAAAAATTGGGTTATTTTAATCCACTAATTCCAAAGGAAAAAAAAGAGAGAATGGGTTTAGATGTTGAAAGAGTAAAGTATTGGTTAGGTCAAGGTGCTCAACCAACAACTAGAGTAGCAAGATTGTTGGGAGAAAATGAAATAATGCCAATGCCAGCGAAAGGCAATAATCCTCAAAAGGCAATTCCAAAAAAAGATAGAAAGAAAACTGAAGAGGGTGGTGAAGCTAAAGCAGAAGCTCCAAAAGAGGAAGCTAAAGCAGAAGCTCCAAAAGAGGAAGCTAAAGCAGAAGCTCCAAAAGAAGAGGCTAAATAAAATAAATGTTTTTATCTAGAGTATTTACTTTGTATCCAGATTATTTTCCTGGTTATCTCAATAAAGGTCTTTTTGGTAAGTCTAAGGGAAAAGAATGGAATTTAGAAATTATAAATATAAGAGACTATGCTTTAGATAAACATAAAACTGTTGATGACACTCCATATGGTGGTGGAAACGGAATGATAATGAAAGCAGATGTTTTAGCAAGCTCATTAGATGCAAATATTAAAAGTGGAGAAAAAACTATTTATTTGAGTCCTAGAGGAAAAGTTTTTAACTCAAAGCTTGCAAGAGAATTTTCTAGTGAAAGATCAATAAATTTAATATGTGGTCATTTCGAAGGTGTAGATGAAAGGATACTAGAAAGCAGAAATATTGAAGAAGTTAGTATTGGTGATTTTATATTGTCAGGAGGTGAAGTCGCTGCTTTTGTCGTGATTGACTCTATCCTTAGATTTATTCCAGGAATTTTAGGCAATCTAAATTCATCAAGAGATGAAAGTTTTGAAAATGGTCTTCTTGAGTATCCTCAATTTACAAAACCCCAAATTTGGGAGGAAAAAAAGGTCCCAAATGTGCTAATTTCAGGGGATCACGCCAAAATTAAAGACTGGCGTTTATCTCAATCTGAGGCTATAACACGCGACCGAAGACCAGATTTATGGCAAAAATATAAGAAAAATTAAAATGAAAAATATAGAAGAAATTAACAGATCAAATTTAAACAAAATCATTGCTGAGAGAAAACATCCAGACTTTTTTCCAGGGGATATAGTTAAAGTTGGAGTTAGAATAACCGAGGGTAAAAGAGACAGAATTCAGTATTTTGAAGGTGTCTGTATTGCAAAAAAAAGTAGAGATATAAACTCCTCATTTACAGTTAGAAAAATTTCATTTGGTGAAGGAGTGGAGAGGACTTTCGCATTGTATAGCCCAATTGTTGATACAATTAAAGTTGTTAGATCAGGAAAAGTAAGAAGAGCAAAGTTATACTACTTAAGAGATAGAACAGGTAAATCTGCAAGAATAGCTGAAAAAATTAAGAAAACTATTGGTATTGATTTGGAGACTAAAATTAATGAAGTCACTGAAGAGAATGTAATGCCTTCAACAGAGCCTCAAACTGAAGCTCCGAAAGAAGAAGCTAAAGCAGAAGCCCCAAAAGAAGAAGCTAAAGCAGAAGCTTCAAAAGAAGAAGCTCCAAAAGCAAAGCCTGCTAAAAAAGAAGAACCGAAAGATAATCAAGATCAGAAAAAATAATTTTTTTCTAAATGTCACTTACAACTTACGATAAAATTTGGAATGATCACCTAGTTGATGAACAGCCGGATGGAACATCTTTATTATTTGTAGATAGACATTTAATTCATGAGGTGACCAGCCCTCAAGCATTTGAGGGATTAAGAAGTTCCAACAGAAAAGTCAGACATCCAAAGTTAACTCTTGCTGTTGCAGATCACAATGTTCCTACTACCGATAGATCAGAGGGAATTGCTGATGAAGATTCTAGAATTCAAGTTGAAACTTTGAATAAGAACTGTAAAGAATTTGGAGTAGAAATATTTGGAATGGATGACAAACGACAAGGTATTGTTCATATCATTGGGCCAGAGCAAGGATTTACACAACCAGGTAATATTATTGTTTGTGGCGATAGTCATACTGCAACACATGGTGCATTTGGAGCTTTAGCATTTGGAATTGGAACGTCTGAAGTAGAACATGTTTTAGCAACACAAACTTTAGTTCAAAAGAAATCAAAAAATTTTAGGATTAGTGTTAATGGGTCGTTACCTATCGGGGTAACATCGAAAGATGTAATATTACAAATTATTGGAAAAATTGGTACAGCAGGAGGTACAGGTTACGTAATTGAATATGCTGGAAATCTTATTTCTGATCTAAGTGTTGAGCAAAGAATGACAATTTGCAATATGACTATTGAAGGTGGTGCTAGAGCAGGACTTATCCAACCAGATGAGAAAATATTTAAGTATTTAAAAGATAAACCAATGTCACCAAAGGGAGAAAACTGGGATAAGGCCCTAGAATATTGGCACACATTAAAGTCTGATAAAGATGCAAATTTTGACAAAGAGTTAACATTAGATGGCTCTCAAATAAAACCAATGGTAACTTGGGGAACATCTCCACAAGATGTGGTTGAAATAGATGGCAAAGTTCCGAGTCCTGAAAACGAAACTGATCCAGATAGAAAAAATTCAATTAACAGATCATTAAATTATATGGGTTTAAAACCAAACACAAAAATCCAAGATATTAAGATAGATAAAGTTTTTATTGGGAGCTGCACAAATGGTAGAATAGAAGATATTAGAGAAGCGGCTAAAATTCTTAAAGATAAAAAAATTGCCAATCATGTACATGCAATGATCGTTCCTGGATCTGGATTAGTAAAGGAGCAAGCTGAACAAGAGGGTTTAGATAAAATATTTTTACAATCAGGTTTTGAATGGAGGGAACCAGGCTGTTCAATGTGTTTAGCTATGAATGCAGATAAACTTAAGCCAGAGGAAAGATGTGCGTCGACATCAAACAGAAATTTTGAGGGAAGACAAGGAAGAGGTGGTAGAACACATTTAGTTAGCCCAGCAATGGCTGCAGCAGCGGCAATATCTGGGAATTTAGATGATGTTAGAAAGTACCAAAATTAAATGAAGAAATTTAGTTCAATCAAAAGCATTCCTGCTTATCTTCCTATCGTAAACATCGATACAGATATGATAATTCCCAAACAGTTTTTAAAGACAATTAAAAGAACTGGCTTAGGAAAAAATTTATTTTTTGAAATGAGATATGATGAAAGTGGTAAAGAAATTAACGATTTTATTTTGAATAATAGTCCTTACAATAATTCTAAAATTTTGATAGCAGGAAAAAATTTTGGATGTGGATCTTCGAGAGAACATGCGCCTTGGGCCTTGCTAGATTTTGGAATTACTTGCGTGATAAGTTCTAGTTATGCAGACATATTTTATAATAACTGTTTTAAAAATGGTATCTTGCCAATTACAATTTCAGAAGACCAAATTAAAGAAATTTCAGAATATTCTAAAAGAAAAGAGGAAATTTCTGTAAATTTGCCTGAACAAACAATAAAATTTGGAAATAAGGAAATAAAATTTGAGATAGATCAATTTAAGAAAAAATGTTTATTAGAAGGACTTGATGATATTGCACTATCATTAGAAAAATCAGAAAAAATAATTTCATATGAAAATAAAATAAAAACATCAAAACCTTGGATATTTAGTGATTAAAATAAAAAAGAGAAAAATACTATTATTGCCTGGAGATGGCATTGGTCCAGAAGTTATGGCCGAGGTTGAAAAAATAATTAAATGGTTCAACTCAAAAAAATCTTTAGATTTTGAAATAGACAAAGACTTAGTTGGCGGAGCTGCTTATGATAAGCACGGCTCTCCAATAACTGATGAAGCATTTTATAAAGCTCAAGAAAGTGCAGCAGTTATTTTAGGAGCGGTTGGCGGACCAAAATGGGATAATCTCGATTTTTCTAAAAAACCTGAAAGAGCACTTTTAAAATTAAGAAAAGAATTAAAATTATTTGCAAATCTCAGACCTGCAATATGCTTTAAACAACTTGTCGATGCGTCAAGCTTAAAACCTGAACTTGTTTCTGATTTAGATATACTTTTCGTAAGAGAGTTGACGGGAGGAATTTATTTTGGTGAACCGAGAGGAATTAAGCCTATAGACAATGGAGAGAGAAAAGGAATAAATACACATATTTATACTTCAAGTGAAATTGAGAGAGTAGCTAGAGTTGCATTTGATCTAGCAAGAAAAAGAAACAATAAAGTTACATCTTGCGAAAAATCAAATGTAATGGAAGCCGGCCAATTATGGAAAGAAGAAGTACAATCAATTCATGAAAAAGAATATAGCGATGTTGAATTAAAACACATGCTTGCTGATAATTGTGCAATGCAATTAGTAAGAAATCCAAAACAATTTGACGTGATTGTTACCGATAACCTTTTTGGTGATATGTTATCTGATGAAGCGGCAATGCTGACTGGTTCTTTAGGACTTTTACCTTCAGCTTCTTTAGGAGCAAAAGATAAAAATGGCAATATGCGATCACTATATGAGCCAGTTCATGGATCTGCGCCTGATATAGCAGGACAAGGTATAGCAAACCCAATTGCCACAATTTTAAGTTTTGCTATGGCTTTAAGATATTCATTAGATCTTGATAAAGAGGCAGATAGTTTAGAAAAAGCTGTTCAAGATGTACTAGATGAAGGTCTTAGAACTAAAGATATTATTTCAAAAGGAATGAAAGAGGTATCTACATCAGTAATGGGTGATGCGATAATTTCAAAATTGCAATAATTAAACAATTATTCTAAAGTATATTTATGCCAACTTATAATGCTCCTGTAGAAGATATGATGTTTCTCTTTGATAAATTGAGAAATAATAAGAAATACAACGAAATTGAAAAATACAAGGAAGTTAACTCAGAATTAGTAAAAGATATTTTAGATGAAGCAGCTAAAATAACTCAAAATTTAATTTTACCTCTTGCAAAAAGTGGAGATGAAACACCAGCAGTTTTAGAAAATGGAGTTGTAAGAACACCTCCAGGATACAAAGAGGCTTACCAAAAGTTTATAGAAGATGGATGGATTTCCTTATCTTGTGATCCAAAATATGGTGGACAAGGAATGCCTAAAACCGTCAGTACATTTTTTGATGAAATGCTTTCATCAGCAAGCTTGTCATTTAAACTTTATAGCGAATTAACTATTGGAGCATATAATTGTTTACTAAGACATGCGGATGAAGAAATTAAGAATACATATTTGCCCAAAATGGTAGAAGGTAAATGGAGTGGCACAATGTGTCTAACAGAACCAGTATGTGGAACAGATTTAGGTTTATTAAAAACTAAAGCTGTAGATCAAAACGATGGGACATATAAAATAAGTGGACAAAAAATTTTCATTACTTCAGGTGACCAAGATTTAACAGAAAATATTATTCATTTAGTATTAGCTAGATCAACAGACTCTCCAGCAGGAACAAAAGGGATAAGTTTATTTCTAGTTCCTAAATTTGTTTTAAATAAAGATGGATCTGTTGGACCAAGAAATGGAGTTTCAACAGGCTCAATTGAAAACAAAATGGGCATCAAAGGATCTGCAACATGTGTTTTAAATTTTGATGATGCTGTTGGTTATATGATTGGACCTAAAAATAAAGGTCTAAACTCTATGTTTACAATGATGAATTTAGAAAGAATAATTGTTGGAATACAGGGACTTGGTATTTCTGAAATTGCATACCAAAATTCTCTTACTTATGCTAAAGAAAGAAAACAGGGTAAGGCATTTAATTCTAAATCAAATAATGGCGCAGATTTTATAATTGATCACGTAGATATTAGAAGATCACTTTTAAGCATGAAATCTATGATCGAAGGACAAAGAGCCTTGAGTTTCTGGTTGTCCCAACAAATTGAAGTAAGCTTAAACCATTCTGATGAAAAAATAAAACAAGAAGCTTCAGATCTTGTTTCATTAATGACACCAGTTGTTAAATCACTTTTCACAGACAATGCAATGGAGATAACCAGTGAAGCGATGCAAATTCATGGAGGATATGGATTTACAAAAGATCAAGGAATTGAGCAATTCTATCGAGATAATAGAATCACACCTATATATGAGGGAACAAATTCAGTTCAGGCAGCTGACTTAGTTTTTAGAAAGTTAATTAACAAAAACGGGGATGTTATAGAAAATTATTTAAACCTAGTTAAAGAAGAGATTAACATTACTGACAAAAAAGCTGAGCCATTTGTTAAAAAACTTAATTATCATTTAGATATTTTATCGAAATTTACTGATTGGATGAAAGAAAAAATTAAAAATTCTCCAGAGGACGCTAGTGGAGCATGTAATGATTATTTAAAAGTTCTAGGTATAGTAGCTACAGGACATGCATGGTTGAAAGTGCTAGAAGTTTCATTTAAAGAATATGACAATAATAAAGACTTTTATGAGGACAAAATCCAAACTGCCAATTTTTTCTTCAATAGAGTGCTTCCTAGAATAGAAAGCAGTTATATCACTGCAACAACTGGAAGTAATTATATTATGAACTATAAATTTAATTAGCATGAACCATTATGAGAAAAATTTGGATAAAAATGATGCTAATTATGTTCCTTTAACACCTTTATCGTTTTTAGAAAGGGCAAAAGATATTTACCCAAATTATGAGGCTGTAGTTTACGAGAGTAGAAAATATACTTGGAGCGAAGTTTATAAAAGATGTGTGAAGTTTGCCAGTGCACTAGACAAGATTGGAATAAAAACTGGTGACACAGTATCTGTTTTAGCGTTTAACACACCAGAAATTTTTGAAGCACATTATTCTATTCCAATGGTTGGTGCAGTAATAAATGCAATTAATACAAGACTTGACTCTAAGACAATTAGCTACATCTTAAATCATAGTGAGGCAAAGGTATTAATAGTTGATAGACAATTTCATGATGTAATCAAAAAAGCTTTAGAAGATGTGAAGCATGAAATTAAAATAATAGACATTGATGATAAAGATGCGAATTTAAAAGATTCCAAAGCAATAGGCTCTTTGGAATATGAAGATTTTCTTAATACAGGTGATGAGGACTATATTTGGAAATTACCAAAAGATGAGTGGCAAGCAATTGCATTGGGATATACATCAGGAACAACAGGGAATCCAAAAGGAGTAGTTTACCATCATAGAGGATCATATTTAATGGCAACTGGAAGTGCTGTTGCATGGAACATGCCAAATAAATTAAACTTTTTATACACAGTTCCAATGTTCCATTGTAATGGATGGTGTTATCCTTGGACCATGTCAATGATTCATGGAAGAGTTATATGTTTGAGAAACATTGATGTTAAAAAAATATTTGAATTGATTGATAAATATGAAGTGACTCATTTTGGAGGCGCTCCTATTGTTTTAAATATGCTGGCTAACGCTCCAAAAGATCAACAAAAAGAATTGAAAAGAAAAGTTTATGTATTAACTGCAGGTGCTCCGCCCCCTAGTATAATTTTCGAAAAAATGAAAAAACTTGGGTTTGAAGTAATGCATGTTTATGGTTTAACCGAAACTTATGGTCATATTTTACAATGTGCATGGAATGACGAGTGGGATGGATTAGATCAAGAAAATCAAAATGAAATCAAGGCTAGACAAGGTGTTAGATATCCAAACACAGAGGGTGTTGTTGTTATGGACCCCGAAACTATGAAGCCAATACCTCATGACGGAAAAACCATGGGTGAAATAATGATTAGAGGCAATGTTGTGATGAAAGGCTATTTTAAAGATAAAGAGGCAACAGAAAAATCAATGGAAGGTGGATGGTTTCATTCAGGGGATTTAGCTGTAACACATCCAAGTGGTTACATAAAAATTCAAGATAGATCTAAAGATATTATTATATCTGGTGGAGAAAATATTTCATCTATCGAAATCGAAAATACAATATCAAAACAC
This sequence comes from uncultured Pelagibacteraceae bacterium, assembly GCA_902561765.1. Classification (GTDB taxonomy): domain Bacteria; phylum Pseudomonadota; class Alphaproteobacteria; order Pelagibacterales; family Pelagibacteraceae; genus Pelagibacter. Next base: position 114,569 of record CACEQR010000001.1, read on the forward strand.
CCTGCTGTATCTTTAGCTGCAGTAGTTGCAAAGCCAGATGAAAAATGGGGAGAAACTCCATGTGCCTTTGTGGAGTTGATAGAAGGAAAATCTAGCACAGAAGAGGAAATTATTACTTTTTGTAGAGAAACCCTTGCTGGGTTTAAACTTCCAAAGAAAGTAGTATTTGCTCCTTTGCCAAAGACATCAACGGGTAAAATTCAAAAGTTTGAATTAAGAAAACAAGCTAAAGAGCTTAGCTAATATAGTTTCTTTACAAAATTGAAATAAGATGACAGTAATGCGGAAAAATAAATGAAAAACTTTTTAATTGCAAAATCAAGAAGGTTAAGAGAAACACCGTATACCTCCAGAATAGAGAAACAAGGTGTGACTGCATATACTATATATAATCATATGTTGCTACCAGCAGCATTTGGTTCAGTAGAAGACGCTTACCATCACTTGAAAGAGCATGTTCAAATTTGGGATGTTGCCGCTGAAAGACAAGTTGAAATTTCTGGAAAAGACTCTGCTAAATTAGTTCAATTAATGACTTGCAGAGATTTATCAAAATCTAAGGATGGAAGATGTTATTACTGCCCAATCATTGATGATAATGCAGGTTTAATTAATGATCCTGTAGTCCTAAGATTAAATGAAAATAGATGGTGGATCTCTTTAGCTGACTCAGATGTAATTCTGTTTGCCAAAGGATTAGCGATTGGAAACAGATTCGATGTAAAAATTTCTGAACCCGATGTTGACATAATGGCAGTACAAGGACCAAAATCATTCCAATTAATGGAAAAAGTTTTTGGAGAAAAAATCGTAAATTTAAAATTTTTTGGTTTTGATTATTTTGAATTTGGTGGAGATAAACATCTCATTGCAAAATCTGGATGGTCTAAACAAGGTGGTTATGAAATTTATATGGAACACAACGAGTCAGGTTTAAAATTATACGATCATCTTTTTGAAATTGGTAAAGAATTCAATATTAAACCAGGTGGACCAAATTTGATTGAACGTATTGAGAGTGGATTACTTTCACACGGTAATGACATGGACAATGGAGACAATCCTTATGAGTGTGGATTTGATAAATATATTAATATCGACAGTGATGTAGATTTTTTAGGTAAAGAAAAATTAAAGAAAATAAAATCAGAAGGAATTAAAAAAAAATTGATGGGAGTTAAAATTAATACAAAGGAAATAAGTGTTACTGGTTCTATGGATTTAATTGATGAAAATAATAAAGTAATTGGAGAATTAAGATCTGGTTGTTATAATCCTACTTTTGGCCAAGTTATTGGAATTGCAATGATATATAAACCTCACTTTGAGGAGTCTAAATCCTTCAAAATCAGTATAAATGGCAGTCATTTTGATGGAAAAGTTTGTGATTTACCTTTCATTTAGTATAAAATTCTAAATATCATGAATATAGCAATAGTTGGAGCAACTGGAAACGTAGGTCGTAAATTAATAGAGGTTTTGGAAAAAAAAAATTTTCCAATAACGGAAGCTTATTTGCTTGCATCCTCAAATAGTGCTGGAAAAAAAATAAATTTTTTAGGTAAAGAACATACAGTTATAAACTTAGAGGAATTTGATTTTTCAAAAGTTAAAATAGCATTTTTTGCTGCTGGATCTGCAATAGCTGAAAAATGGGCACCAATAGCTGCTGAAAAAACAATTGTTATAGATAATTCAAAATTTTTTAGAAAAGATTCTGAGATACCTTTAATTGTACCTGAAGTAAATTCAAAAGAATTACCAAAATTTAAAAATAAAAATATTATAGCTAATGCTAACTGTTCTGTAATTCCAATAGTTGTGGCTCTAAAACCTTTACATGATTTATATAATGTTAAAAGGATAGTTGCATCAACCTACCAATCAGTATCAGGTGCAGGAAAGGCTGGTATGGATGAACTTATATCACAAACTAAAGAAGTATTGGAAAATAAAAATGTACAGTCCAAAAATTTTACTAAACAGATTGCTTTTAACGCAATACCACATATCGATAGCTTTCTTGAAAACGGAAGTACAAAAGAGGAGCAAAAAAATCATGATGAAGTGAAAAAAATTTTAGATAATAAAATCAGTATTACATCTACTTGTGTAAGAATTCCTGTTCTCGTATCTCACTCAATAAGTGTGAATGTAGAATTTAATAAGAAACATAACTTAGAAGAGGTAAAAACTGTTTTATCATCATCTCCAGGATGTAAAGTGGTTGATGAACATAAAGATGGTGGATACATTACTCCAGTTGAAGCAGAGGATAAATTTGAAACATTCATATCAAGAATCAGAGATGACTCATCACAACCTAATTCAATTAATTTGTGGATAGTATCAGATAATTTATTAAAAGGTGCTGCACTCAATGCTGTTGAAATTGCTGAAGCTTTAGTAGAAAAAGATTTTTATGGAAGATAAAAATCCAATATCACCACATATACAGATTTATAACTGGCATATTTCCTCATTGGTTTCAATATCACATCGAATAACTGGTATAATAAATTTTTTTGCTATTACTTTAATAGCTTTATGGATAGCTTCATTGTTATTAGGCGAAAATTATTATGAGTACACAAATTCTTTTTTGTCTTCTTTTTTTGGTAAATTTATTTGTATGGGAATAATCTGGTCTTTCACATTTCAAGTGCTAAGTGAAATAAGACATTTGATAATGGACTTAGGATATGGTTTTGAACCTAAAACTACAAAAATATCTGGTTTGATTGTTTTGATTGGCTCTTTTCCAATATCAGTCTCGATTTACGCTATTGGAAGGTTAATAATATAATGGGATCTGTAACCAAAAAATGGTTGTTTTTAAGGGTTAGTTCAGCAATTTTGATACCTTTAATGACATGGTTTGCAATTAGCTTGTCTTCTATCTATGACAAAAGCTATATCGAGGTTTTGACATTTATATCTTCACAATCATCTAAATTATTGTTTAGCACGTTTTTAATTTTTGCTTACGTTTTCTCTGCTCTCAGCATATCTGAGGTTTTTGAAGATTATATTGAAGACAAAAATATCAAAAATGCCGCAAATAAAACCTTAAATATCTTTGCTATAGTATTTCCATTAATAATAATTATCTTAGTATTTAATTTATAGTTATGAGTGCGTACAAAATAATTGATCATGAATATGATGTAGTTGTCTTGGGTGCTGGTGGCTCAGGTTTAAGAGCTGCAGTTGGCCTAAGTGAAGCTGGTCTAAAAACAGCATGTGTATCAAAAGTATTTCCAACAAGAAGCCATACTTCTGCAGCACAAGGGGGTATTTCTGCAGCATTAGGAAATATGGGTGAGGATGACTGGAGATGGCATATGTATGATACAGTTAAAGGTGCTGATTGGTTAGGAGACCAGGATTCAATTGAATATTTGTGTAAAGAAGCTCCAGCAGCAGTATTAGAGTTAGAAAAGTACGGAGTTCCATTTAGTAGAACAGAAGATGGAAAAATTTATCAAAGACCTTTTGGAGGTATGACAAAAAATTATGGAAATGAGACAGTTCAGAGAACATGTGCGGCTGCTGATAGAACAGGACATGCAATACTTCATACTTTGTATGGTCAAGCACTGAAGCACAATACAGAATTTTTTATTGAGTACTTTGCATTAGATTTAATAATGAAAGATGGAGCATGTAAAGGTTTAATAGCTTGGAATCTTAACGATGGAACTATACACAGATTCAGGTCTCATATAACAATTATTGCCACAGGAGGTTATGGGAAAGTGTATTACTCAGCTACTTCAGCTCATACTTGTACTGGAGATGGTAACGCGATGGTTCTAAGAGCTGGTTTACCTTTACAAGATATGGAATTTGTACAATTTCACCCAACTGGTATATACGGTCATGGAACTTTAATCTCGGAAGGTGTTAGAGGTGAAGGTGGCTATTTAGTAAATTCAAAAGGTGAAAGATTTATGGAGCGTTATGCACCAAATGCAAAAGATTTAGCATCACGAGATGTGGTAAGTAGATCAATTGCAGTAGAAATAAATGAAGGTAGAGGTATAGGAAAAGAACAAGATCATGTTCATCTTCATATAGATCACTTAGACCCTAAAGTTATTGAGGAAAGATTACCAGGTATTTCAGAGGCTTCTAAATTATTTGCTAACGTGGATGTAACTAAGGAGCCAATACCAGTTGTTCCAACTGTGCATTATAACATGGGAGGAATACCAACAAATTATAAGGCTGAAGTTCTTACAGTTAATGGATCAGAAAAAACTGTTCCTGGTTTAATGGCTATCGGAGAAGCAGCATGTGTTTCTGTTCATGGAGCCAATAGATTAGGCTCGAACTCATTAATTGATCTTGTGGTTTTTGGAAGAGCAGCTGCAAAAAGAGCAGCGGAGCTTGTAAAACCAGGAATGAAACATGATGAGATCGACAAAAGTGAGACTGATAGATGTTTAGATAGATTTGACAAACTTAGAAATTCTAAAGGTTCTAACCCTACATCTGAACTTAGACTATCAATGCAAAAAACGATGCAGTCTAAATGTGCTGTATTCAGGACTGAAAAGACATTAAAAGAAGGTGTGAATGAAATAAGAAAACCTTTTGAGGGTATGGACTCCTTGTCTGTTAAAGATAAATCATTAATATTTAATACAGATCTGGTTGAAACTTTAGAATTTGATAATTTAATTAGACAAGCAATAACTACCATGGACTCAGCTTATCACAGAAAAGAAAGTAGAGGAGCACATGCACGGGAAGACTTTCCGAAAAGAGATGATGAAAATTATATGCAACATACTCTCTCATGGTGTAATGGCTCAAAAACAAAAATAAATTATAGACCAGTTCATAGATCAACACTAACAAATGATGTACAATATTTTCCTCCTCAGGAAAGAGTATATTAATGGTACAATTTAATTTACCAGCAAATTCAAAAGTAGAAAAAGGTCAATATTACAAAGATAAAACAGGATCAAAGAATATTAGAAAAGTTAATGTTTATAGATGGGATCCATCTAAAAATGAAAATCCAAGAATAGATACTTATGAAGTTGATATGGATAATTGTTCCTCTAAAGTTTTAGATATTCTAAATAAAATCAAAAATGAAATTGATCCATCTATTGCTTATAGAAGATCTTGCGCTCATGGAGTATGTGGGTCATGTGCAATGAATATGAATGGAAAGAATGGTCTAGCATGTACCAAATCTCATTCTGAATTAGATGGAGATATTGATATTTATCCATTGCCACATTTGAAAGTTTTAAAAGATTTAATAGGAGACTTAAGTACTCTTTATAAACAATACGAGTCTGTAGAGCCTTGGCTAAAAACATCAAAAATCAATGACAAAGAAAATATTCAGTCCAAAAAGGATAGAGCAAAATTGGATGGGTTATATGAATGTATAATGTGTGCTTGCTGCTCAACTTCTTGCCCTAGTTATTGGTGGAATGGTGAAAAATATTTAGGTCCTGCAGTTTTACTTCAAGCTTACAGATGGATAATTGATAGTAGAGACGAAGATAGAAAAGAAAGACTTAAAAAAGTAGCTGACGAACTGAAACTTTATAGATGTCATACTATCTTAAATTGCACAAATGCTTGTCCCAAGGGCTTAAATCCTGCAAAAGCTATTGCAGAGATAAAGAAAATGCTTGCAACAGCTTGATTACTTAATTAAATAATTTCATGAATTTAATCAAACATTTTGTTGGTGGAAAAGTAATATCAGGTAATTCAGAGAGAAAAGGGAAAGTCTTTAATCCTGCTACAGGAGAGCAAGAGTCTAAGGTTATTTTAGCCTCAAAAGCAGATTTAGATGGTGCAGTCGAAATTGCACAGAAAGCTTTTGAGACTTGGTCATTAAATCCACCACTTCAAAGAGCAAGAATTATGTTTAAATTTAAAGAACTCATCGAAAAAAATTTCGATGAGTTAGCAAAACTAATAGTCTCTGAGCACGGAAAAGTTTATGAGGATGCAAAGGGATCGTTAATTAGAGGATTAGAAGTTGTAGAGTTTGCATGTGGAATTCCACACTTGCTTAAAGGAGAGTTTTCTGAAAATGTTGGAACAAATGTTGATAGTTATTCAATGCGACAGCCTTTGGGAGTTGCAGCTGGTATAACCCCATTTAATTTTCCAGCGATGGTACCGATGTGGATGTTTCCATTGGCTATTGCATGTGGAAATAGTTTTATTTTAAAACCATCAGAGAAAGATCCTTCATGTCCGATGAAATTAGCTGAACTTCTTCATGAAGCTGGTCTTCCTGATGGAGTTTTTAATGTTGTGAATGGTGATAAAGAAGTTGTTGACGCTATTTTAACGAACCAAAATATCAAAGCTGTAAGTTTTGTTGGATCAACTCCTATAGCAAAATACATATATGAAAATGCAGCTAAAAATGAAAAAAGAGTCCAAGCATTAGGTGGAGCAAAAAATCATTTAGTTGTTATGCCAGATTGTGATTTAGATGGTGCCGTAAATGGTTTAATGGGTGCTGCATACGGTTCAGCTGGAGAAAGATGTATGGCGCAATCAGTAGCAGTAGCGGTTGGTGATGTAGGTGATGAGTTAGTCTCAAGACTATCAAAAAAAGCTGAAGCATTAAAAATTGGACCTGGTATGGATAAATCTTCTGAGATGGGTCCTTTAGTAACCAAAGAACATTTGGAAAAAGTTAAAGGTTATGTAGATTTAGGAGTTAAAGAGGGAGCAAAACTAGTTCTTGATGGTAGAAATTTGAAATTACAGGGTTATGAAAGTGGTTTTTATATTGGTGGGTGTCTTTTTGATCATGTGACCACAGATATGAGAATTTATAAAGAGGAAATATTTGGGCCAGTTTTATCTGTAGTTAGAGTAAAAACATTTGAGGAAGCTACAAAAATGATTAATGAACACGAATACGGAAATGGAGTTAGCATTTATACTAGAGATGGAGATGCAGGGAGAACATTCGCAAGCAAAATTCAAGTTGGAATGGTAGGAATAAATGTTCCAATACCAGTTCCAATGGCTTTTCATAGTTTTGGAGGATGGAAAAGGTCTTTATTTGGAGATAGTGGAACACACGGTATGGAAGGGGTAAAATTTTATACTAAATTAAAAACAATTACCTCTAGATGGCCATCAGGAATTAGATCTAATCCTGAGTTTATCATGCCAACAATGAAATAAAAAATGAGTAAAATTTCTTTAATAGGTGCAGGTCAAATTGGAGGAACTTTAGCACATTTAATCGGTTTAAAAGAACTAGTGGATGAAGTTGTTTTATTTGATGTTGCAAGCGGAGTAGCAAAGGGGAAAGGTTTAGATATAGCGCAATCTTCCTCGGTAGATGGATTTAATGTAAAATTTTCAGGAACAGATAAGTATGAAGATATAAAAGGATCAGATGTTATTATAATTACAGCAGGTGTTCCTAGAAAACCTGGGATGAGTAGAGATGACTTATTAGGAATTAATTTAAAAATTATTAAACAAGTTGCGGAAGGAATAAAAACTAATGCGCCTAATGCCTTTGTAATTTGTATAACAAATCCATTGGATGTAATGGTAATGGCATTTCAAAAATATTCAGGACTTCCTGTTCATAAGGTTGTAGGGATGGCGGGTATATTGGATAGTTCAAGGTTTAAACTATTTTTGTCCGAGGAATTAAATGTGCCTGTTAAAGAAATTGATGCTATGGTAATGGGCGGACATGGAGATACAATGGTACCTCTTCCACGATTTACAAAAGTCTCTGGTCAACCATTGATGGAGTTAGTGAAAGAGGGAAAGATTTCTGAGGAAAAATTAGAAAGTATTAATCAGCGAACTAGAGACGGTGGTGCAGAAATTGTAAGATATTTAGAAAAAGGATCAGCATATTATGCACCTGCAGCGTCTGGAGTTGAAATGGCTGAAGCATTTTTAAAAGATCAAAAAAAACTTTTACCATGTGCAGCATATTTACATGGGGAGTATGGAATTAATAATGTATATGCAGGCGTCCCTGTTATCATTGGAAATGAAGGTGTTGAAAAAATTGAGGAAATCGACCTTAATGAAAATGAAAAAACAGAATTTAATTATTCAGTAGAGGCGGTAATCAAATTATGGGATGCAGCATCTAAAATAGACCCAGACTTAAATAAAGACTAAATGAATATCCATGAGCACCAGGCAAAAGAAATACTTAAAAAGTATGGAGCGGTTGTACCCGAAGGCGTCTATGCTCTAAATGTAAATGAATTAATCCAAAAAGTAAAAAATCTCAATGCTGATAAGTATGTATTAAAAGCTCAAATTCATGCTGGCGGTAGAGGAAAGGCTGGAGGAGTAAAAATTGTTGATAATTTAGCTCTTTTGGAAGAGGAAGCGAATAAACTGTTTGGCAAAACATTAGTTACTCATCAAACTGGACCATCAGGAAGAGAGGTGAAAAGATTGTATGTTGAAACTGCATCAGAAATAGAAAAAGAATTCTATCTGTCTTGTCTTGTTGATAGAGCTTCTGCAAAAATTGCTTTTATTTCCAGTGATCAGGGTGGAATGAATATTGAGGAAGTTGCTATAAAATCACCAGAGAAAATAATCACTACTAAAGTAGATTTTAATGAAAGTATTTCAGAGGAAGACTGCAGCAAAATTATTAAAATTTTTGATTTAGATAACGATGCAAGTAAACAAGCAATCAATTTAATAAAGTCAATATACAAAATGTTCATTGATACAGATGCAAATTTAGTAGAGATAAATCCTCTTATTTTAACAAAAAAAAATAAAATTGTATGTTTGGATGCAAAGATGACTTTTGACGAAAATGCATTATTCAAACATCCTGAAATTCAGAAACTAAGAGATTTTAATGAAGAAGAAGAAACGGAAATTGAAGCAAGCAAACATGATCTAGCATACATTAAATTGGATGGAAATATAGGTTGTATGGTAAATGGTGCTGGATTAGCAATGGCCACCATGGATATTATTAAATTATATGGAGAAGAGCCTGCAAATTTTTTAGATGTAGGTGGTGGTGCATCCAAAGAAAAAGTTTCAGCTGCATTTAAAATTATCTTATCTGACAAAAATGTAAAAGGGATACTAATAAATATTTTTGGAGGAATAATGAGATGTGATGTGCTCGCGCAAGGTGTTGTAGATGCAGCAAAAGAAATAAAAATAAAAGTTCCTTTAGTTGTAAGATTAGCAGGCACAAATTTCAAAGAGGGAAAAGAAATTTTAGATAATTCAGGATTAGAGATTATTTCTGCAAATGATTTATCCGATGCAGCAAAAAAAATAGTCGAGGCTATAAAATAATGTCAGTCTTAATAAACAAAGATACTAAAGTAATTTGTCAGGGTTTCACAGGTGCTCATGGAACCTTTCATTCTGAACAAACTATTAAATATGGGACTAATTTAGTTGGAGGAGTTACTCCTAAAAAAGGAGGTCAAATTCACCTGGAAAGACCAGTATTCAATACTGTTAAAGAAGCAAAAGACCAGACAGGTGCGAATGCAACAATGATTTATGTTCCCGCAAAGTTTGCAGCCTCAGCAATTATAGAGGCAATAGACTCATCTATAGAATTGATTGTATGTATAAGTGAGGGAATTCCAATTTTAGACATGCTTAAAGTAAAAAGAAAACTTTCGAACTCTAAATCGAGACTTATTGGTCCAAACTGTCCAGGTATAATAACTCCTGATGAATGTAAAATTGGAATAATGCCAGGAAACATACATAAAAAAGGAACAGTAGGCATTGTTTCTAGGTCAGGAACATTAACATACGAGGCAGTAGCCCAAACTTCAGAAAATGGCCTTGGTCAATCTACTTGTATAGGAATAGGTGGAGATCCAATAAATGGTACAAATTTTATTGATTGTATAGATCTGTTTTTAAAAGATGAAGAAACTGAGTCTATAGTCATGATAGGCGAGATCGGAGGAACTGCTGAAGAAGAAGCTGCAGAATTTATAAAAAATCATAAGATAAAAAAACCAATGGTTGGATTTGTTGCTGGAATTACGGCCCCGCCTGGTAGAAGAATGGGTCATGCTGGTGCAATAATATCAGGAGGAAAAGGTAACGCTGATGAAAAAATTCAAATTATGGAAAAATCAGGCATTACAATGGCAAAATCACCATCTGAAATTGGAATAACTCTATTGAATAAATTGTCTAATTGATAACATTTTATTCGTGTATAATTATAATTAAAAATGTCATCATCTAAAAATTTAGAATATAAAAAAACTTCATTTCTTAATAAATCAAATAGTGCATTTATAGAACAAATGTATGTGAAGTATGTAAAGAATGACCCAAATTTACCTGAGAGTTGGAAAAAATATTTTTTAGATATTGGTGATGATATTAATTCAATTGTTAAAGAGGTTAATGGGCCATCTTGGAGCCCAAGAAAAAACAAAATCGATGAGAGCAAAATACTTGAAAATGAAATTGAGATTTTAGAAAGCCAAAGTCAAGAAACCGATCAAAATGATATGGTCGCGAGTAAAAGCGATTCTATTAAAGCAGTCTCTTTGATAAGAGCTTATAGACAGCGTGGTCATTTATTATCAAAAGTTGATCCATTAGAAATGAGAGAAAGTGAATATCTTGATGAACTACATCCTGAAAATTATGGATTTAAAAAAGATGACTATAGTAAAAAAATTTATTTAGATGGTGTCTTAAATAAAGAATACTCTAACATAAAAGAAATTCTGTCTGTGTTAAGGAAAATATATTGTGGAAATATTGGTTATGAGTATATGCATATTTCAAATCCAACTGAAAGAAAATGGTTCCGTGATAGAGTTGAAAAAGACGAAAATGCTTTGAAATTTACAGTTAATGGAAAAAATGCAATTTTAAATAAATTAATACAAGCAGAAGGTTTTGAAAAATTTTTGCATACAAAATATGTTGGATCAAAAAGATTTGGTCTTGATGGTGGTGAAAGTTTGATACCTGCCTTAGAGCAAATTATTAAAATTGGTGGTCAGTCAAATATCAAAGAAGTTAAAATTGGAATGTCTCACAGAGGAAGACTGAATGTTTTGGCTAATGTTTTGCAAAAATCATATAAAAGAATATTCAATGAGTTTGCAGGTGAAATTAATAATACAGAGGAAGATAGTGCAGGTGATGTAAAATATCATTTAGGAGCATCCTCTGATAGAGAATTTGATGGAAATGTTGTTCATGTAAGTCTCACTGATAATCCTTCACATTTAGAGGCTGTGAATCCTGTGGTTTTGGGTCAAACTAGAGCAAAGCAATTTTTTCACAAAGATGCACAAAGAAATAAAGTAATTCCTATTTTAATCCATGGTGATGCTGCTTTTGCTGGACAAGGAGTTGTTGCCGAATGTTTTGCCATGTCAGGTTTGCCAGGTCATAATACAGGAGGAACAATTCATATTATTGTAAATAACCAAATTGGATTTACAACTAGTCCAAGATTTGCAAGATCTTCTCCTCACCCTTCCGATGTTGCCAAAATGGTCGAAGCACCAATTATACACGTCAATGGGGATGATCCAGAGGCTGTTGTTTATGGATCAAGAATTGCAACAGAGTTCAGACTTAAATTTAATCGAGATGTGGTTTTAGATTTAGTTTGTTATAGAAGATTTGGACATAATGAGGGAGATGAGCCCTCTTTTACTCAACCCCTTATGTATAAAAAAATAAAATCACATCCTTCAACAGCAAAAATTTATGGATCAAAACTTATAGATGAAGACTTACTTTCAGAAAAAGATTTAAATGATCAAATTAAAAAATTTAAAAGTTTACTAGATGATCAATTTAAAACTGCTAAAGACTATAAACCAAAAATAGAATGGTTTGAAGGAGCTTGGTCGAGTTATAAACCTAAAAAAGGAAAAGACAAAAAAGGTATTACAGGTGCAGATCCTGATTTATTAAGAAATATTTCAGATAAAATAAATATAATTCCTAATGAAATTAATGTTCATAAGACAATTAGTAAAATATTTGAAAATAGAAAAAAAACAATCGATCAAGGCTATGATATTGATTGGTCATCAGCGGAAGCACTTGCCTTTGGTTCATTGTTGGAAGAGGGTTTTCCAGTAAGATTTGTAGGTCAAGACTCTGGAAGAGGTACTTTTAGTCAAAGGCACTCAGTTTTAAGAAATCAATTAAATAACTCAAGATATATACCATTGAATAGTATTTCAAAAATTCAAAAGAAATTTGAAATTGTAGATAGTTTTTTATCGGAATTAGCAGTTCTTGGTTTTGAGTATGGTTATAGTTTAGTAGAGCCCAATACATTAACAATCTGGGAAGCTCAGTTTGGTGATTTTGCAAATGGAGCACAAGTTATAATAGATCAATTTATATCTTCAGGTGAAAGAAAATGGCAGAGAGCCTCCGGTTTGATCATGTTATTGCCGCATGGATATGAAGGTCAGGGTCCCGAGCATTCATCTGCAAGATTGGAGAGATTTTTACAATTGTGTGCTAATGATAATCTTCAAGTGATGAACTGCACAACGCCAGCTAATTATTTTCACGCTTTGAGAAGACAAATTCATCGTGACTTTAGAAAGCCTTTAGTTTTAATGACACCAAAATCACTTTTAAGAAATAAATATTGTGTTTCAAATATTGAGGATTTTAATAAGCAAACTTCATTTCATCGTATTTTATGGGACCACGCGTTAAATAAAGATTCTAAAAATTTTATAAAATTAAAAAATTCTGAGGAAATTAAAAAAGTTATCCTATGTTCTGGAAAAGTATATTTTGATTTATTGGTAGCTAGAGAAAGAATTAAAAGAGACGATGTAATCTTTTTTAGAATAGAACAACTATATCCTTTCCCTGCAAAAAGCTTGGTCAAGGAACTTAAACCTTATGCAAAAAATGCTAAATTTTATTGGTGTCAAGAGGAACCAAAAAATATGGGTGCTTGGTTTTCAGTTAGAGATTATATTCAATGGACATTAGAAACTATTAAAGCTAAAAATAATAAAATTTCTTATATTGGAAGAAATCCTGATGCATCACCTGCTACTGGCTATGCAAAAAGGCATTCTGTTGAACAACAAGAAATTATAAAAAAAGTTTTTGAATAATGAGCGAAAAAATATTAGTTCCTGTATTAGGTGAAAGTATTACTGAGGCAACTGTTTCAAAATGGCTTAAAAAAGTAGGCGATCAGGTTGAAGTAGATGAAGCCATTGTTGAGCTAGAGACTGATAAAGTAAACTTAGAGGTTCCTTCACCAATAAGTGGCACATTATCAGAAATAAACTCTAAAGATGGAGATACTGTTGAAGTAGGGGCAGTTCTAGGTTCAGTTTCAGGTGGAAAATTAAAAATTGAAAAAAATGAATCCTCAAAACAAGAAATAAGTATTGATACTATTTCAAAAGAGTCAGAGAAAGAGGAAAATACCAATGTAATAAATCTTGATGTTGACAAAAAATCTAAGAAAAAATTAGATGATATTCCTTTAATGAGAGAAGAGGAACCAATGGAACTTTTAGATGAAGTCAATGAAGAACCCCTTCTTTTAACTGATGAGGTACAAATAACTAAAACTTCAAAAGTTAATCATGTTATTCTTTCACCAGCAGTAAGGAAAATTGCTGTTGAAAATAATATAAATGTTGAAAAAGTTAAAGGAACTGGCAGAGATGGTAGAATATTAAAAGGTGACCTTTTAAGTTTGATGGGTGCAAAACCTCAAACTAATCAAAGAAAAATTCAACATGGCGAAGAAGAGAGAATTAAAATGACTAGGTTAAGACAAACTATAGCTAAAAGGCTAAAACAAGCTCAAGAAAATGCTGCTATGTTAACAACTTTTAATGAAGTTGATATGTCTGGGATAATGACAATGAGAAAAGATAATCAAGATGATTTTAAAAGCAGATATGGAATAAAGCTTGGATTAATGTCATTTTTTGTAAAAGCTTGTGTTGTTGGACTAAAATTATTTCCAGCAATAAATGCAGAAATTGAAGGTGAGGATATCATCTATAAGAATTATTATAATATAAGTTTTGCAGTTGGTACTGATAAAGGGTTAGTTGTACCCGTTTTGAGAAATGCAGATGAAATGTCATTTGCTGATATAGAAAAAGAAATTAAAAGACTATCAGAAAAAGCTAATAGTGGAAATTTATCAATTGAAGATCTTCAAGGTGGAACATTTACAATAAGTAACGGTGGAGTTTACGGCTCAATGTTATCAACTCCTATTTTGAATCCACCTCAATCTGGAGTATTGGGAATGCACAATATTGTAGAAAGACCAGTTAATGTTAATGGTGAAATAAAAATTAAACCTATAATGTATTTAGCATTATCATATGATCATAGAATAATAGATGGAAAAGAGTCTGTCACTTTTCTAAAAACTGTTAAGGAGAGTCTTGAGGATCCAAGAAGATTATTTTTAAATATATAATGACTGATAAATTTGATGTTACAGTAATTGGTGGTGGTCCTGCAGGATACGTTTGTGCTATTAGATTAGCTCAATTAGGTTTAAATACCGCATGCATCGAATCAAGAGGAAGTTTAGGAGGAACTTGTTTAAATATTGGCTGTATACCATCAAAAAGTCTATTAAACCTATCTGAGAATTTTCATAAAGCTAAAAACTTTGCTGATATTGGTATTGAGACGGGTGAGGTAAAACTAAATTTAAAAAAAATGATGGAAAATAAAGATAAATCAGTATTAGTATTGACAAAAGGTGTGGAGTTTCTGTTTAAAAAAAATAAGGTTACATACATAAAAGGGATTGGAACATTAAAAAGTAGAGATGAAATCTTAGTAAAGAATAACGAAGAAGAGAAAACAATTAAATCAGATAAAATAATTATTAGTACTGGTTCTGCTCCTTTATCTCTTCCTGGAATAGAATTTGATGAAAAACAAATACTTTCTTCAACAGGCGCATTATCTATTTCTAGGCTGCCAAAAAAAATGATTGTAGTAGGTGGTGGATATATTGGTTTAGAAATGGGATCAGTTTGGTCAAGATTGGGAACCGAAGTACAAGTTGTAGAGTATCTCGATCATATTACACCTGGATTAGATAAAGAAATATCAAGTGAGTTTATGAAAATTTTGAAAAAACAAAATATTAAATTTGACTTAAATACTAAGGTTGAAAAAATTTCTAAAAGTAGTGAAGGAGTAATTGTTGAAATCTCTAATAAAGGAAATAAAAGTAAACTAGAAGCTGATGTAGTTCTTATTTCAGTAGGGCGGAAACCTTATACGGATAATTTAAATTTAGATCAAATTGGCGTAATTCTTGATAAAAAAGGTAGAGTTAAAGTTAATAAAAATTTTGAGACAAATATTAAAAATATTTACGCAATAGGAGACGTTATAGATGGTCCTATGCTTGCACATAAAGCAGAGGAAGAAGGTATTGCTGTCGCAGAGCTCATTGCAGGTCAATCTGGACATGTTAATTATAACTTGATACCAGGAGTGATATATACATCCCCTGAAGTTGCTTATGTGGGTGAAAATGAGGAACAGCTTAAAGAAAAAAATATTAATTATAAAATTGGAAAATTTCCTTTTATGGCAAATTCAAGAGCTAAAGCAATAAATCAAGCTGAAGGATTTGTAAAAATATTAGCTGATAGCTCCACAGATCGCGTTTTAGGTGTGCATATTATTGGTCCACATGCTGGAGAAATGATTGCTGAGATGTCTGTTGCTATGGAGTTCGGAGCAAGTTCGGAGGATATTGCAAGAACTTGTCACGCTCATCCAACTTTTTCAGAGGCAATTAAGGAAGCAGCTTTATCTGTAGATAAAAGACAGATTCACTCTTAAACTGGATTAAAATTCATATCTTTCATTATGTTAATCACAAAGTAGTGATATATTTAAGAATGACTATAGGTTTAGGTAAAAAATTCCTTTTACAAAAAAATTACAAAGATGCTGAGAAAATATTTCTAGATTTAAATAAAAAAAATAATAATTTTGAGACCAATTATAATCTTGGAGTTATAAACTTTGAATTAAAGAAAATTAAACAAAGTTTAAAATATTTTGAAAAGTGTAAAAAAATAGACCCAAGATCCTTAAATACTTATTTAAAAATCGCATATTTAGAACAATCTAGAGGTGATATAGAAAAATCATTATCAACTTATCAAAAAGTTTTGGAAATAAATATAAAAGATATTAGAGCTTATTACGGAATTTTCACATTAAATCCAAACTTTCTTAAAGAAAGCCATTTTCAAGTTATAAAAAAAATTAATGAGAGTCCAAAAGCAAACGTTTTAGAAAAATTTTTATCTGAGTTTTTAATGTCTAAAAAAGAGAAGAATGAGGGCAACTTTGATAAGGAATTGATCTTTTTAAATAATGCTCACACCCTCTGTTTCGATTTTAAAAAAGAGTATAACCTTCAATCACAAAAATATTACTCACAAATAATTTTGGAGAACTACAATCAATCAAATTTTATAGATAATGATAAAAAAAATTATTTATTTGATAATATATCGCCAATATTTATTATAGGTTTGCCCAGATCAGGATCCACATTAGTTGAGGCGATTATAACCTCATCTGAGGACAAGGTTCCATCATTTGGAGAAAGTGCCTTTATTAACATGGGAATAATAAATCAACTTTCTTCAAAAATATTATCAAATAATGAAATCAAAGAAACATTCAATTTTAAAGTTAATGAATTACAAGATTTTGTAAATAAGAAATATTCTCAGTTTTCATTAATTGAAGATAACACAAATAATTTTGTCGATAAATCTTTAGAAAATTTTTTTAATATAGAATTTATATTAAGTATTTTTCCCAAAGCTCGTTTTCTGCATTGTCATAGAAATCTTAAGGATTCAATAGTAGGAATTTATCAATCTTTATTACCTGACGTTTCTTGGACCCATAGTATAGAAAATATAATTATTTATATAGATAATTATAAAAAAATAATGGATTACTTCAAAAAAAAATATCCAGATAAAATTTTTGATATTTCATTGGAGTATTTAACAAATAATAAAGAAGAAGTTTCAAAAAATATATTTAATTTTTGTAATATAAAATGGAATTCTAATGTTCTTGAGTTTTATAAGAGACAAGATCTAGATATTAGAACAACAAGTAATATCCAAATTAGAAACAAGATTAATAGTTATGACACTAAAAAGTATTCACAATACTATAATTTGTTTGAGAATTACAAAGATAAATATAATTGGTTAAAATAAATGCAAATTCCAGTTTTATTACCAAATATCTTTAATTATCCATTTACTTACGAAAGTGATAAAAAATTGAGTCCAGGAACTTATGTAAAAGTTCCATTTGGTAAAAAAGATTTAACTGGTGTTGTTTGGAATTTGTATGAACAAAAAACTCAAAAGAAATTCAAACTAAAAAAAATTAAATCTATTATTAAAGTAGATCCTCTAAAAATAGAAACAATAAAATTTTTAAATTGGTTTTCAAGCTATAATTTAGTGCCTATTGGAATGTCATTAAAACTTCATTTACTCGGAGGAGATGCTATAACAAAATTTGATGATAAAGATTATTTAATCTTTAACAATAAAAGAACTACTCAAACTTTTAGACTTTCTGGAGATCAAGATAGAGTATTTAAAGAAATGTCAAAAAAAGGTGAAGAATTTAGAGTTCACCTTCTACAAGGAACAACTGGATCTGGAAAAACAATTGTGTATTTCAAGCAAATAGACGAAATATTAAAAAAAGGTAAGCAAGCTTTAATTTTGTTACCTGAAATTGGACTTACTACAGAGTTCGAAAAAAAATTTGAGGAATTTTTTGGTTTCAGAGCTGCTATTTGGCATTCTGTAATAACTCCAAAAAAAAAGAAAATTATTTGGAGCGGTATTTCATCTGGGACAATTAAAGTTGTTATAGGAGCTAGATCATCTCTATTTCTCCCATTTAAAAAATTAGGACTAATAATAGTTGATGAAGAACATGATCAATCTTTTAAGCAAGATGAAGGAGTAATTTACAATGCTAGAGATATGGCAATAGCTAGGGCAAATTTTGAAAATATTCCTATAAACCTTGTGTCTGCAGTCCCGTCTATTGAGACTTACTCAAATATTAAAAGAAAAAAATATTCAATTTCAAGATTAACCAAAAGATATAAAGATGCAAATCATCCTTCATTTGAAATAATTGATTTAAAAAAAAATAAACTAGATAAGCAATCATGGATTGCTTCAGAAACTCTAATTAAAGTTCAAGATCACTTAAAAAAAAAGGATCAAGTTTTATTTTTTATGAATAGAAGGGGCTTTGCCCCTTATGTTTTATGTAAAAATTGTGTGAAAGTTTATTCTTGTCCAAATTGTTCAATAAATTTAGTTTTTCATAAACATAAAAACACTTTGCTTTGCCATTATTGTGGCTTCAAAAATAAATTAAATAGAAGTTGTATGAAAGGTGGTAATTGCGATTTTGTTTTCAGCGGACCTGGTGTTGAAAGAATTGCCGAAGAGGTAAAGGCAAAATTTCCAAATAAAAATATATCAATTTTTTCTAGTGATACGATGAATAAAAAATCATCTAAAAATAAACTTGAAAGTATATTGAATGGTGAAGTTGATATCTTAATTGGTACACAGTTGATATCTAAAGGTTTCCATTTTCCAAATTTAAATTGTATTGTTGTCTTGGATATTGACCTTGCATCGAATGGACATGATTTAAGAACAGCAGAAAAAAATCTTCAACTCTATCACCAATTATCAGGAAGAGCTGGTAGAACTGGAAACCCAGCTAAAGTATATTTTCAAACTTATGGTATTAATAAAAATATTATAAATCAAATTACTAACAATGATCCTTTTATTTTTTTAGATAGCGAATTGAAACTAAGAGAGAAAAATAATCTGCCACCATATGAAAGGTTTGTTTCATTAATACTTACTTCGTCAAAAGAAAATATTTTAGAAAAAGAGTCACAAAGTTTTAAAAATAAACTCTTAAATTCTCTAGATGATAGAGTCTTGGGACCAGTAAATGCTCCAATTTACAAAGTTAAGAGTAAGTATAGACAAAGGTTCTTAATAAGATCAAAAAAAGGGTCAAAAATTCAGAAAAAATTGGGTGAAATATTGAATAAACATAAATTGTCACCTGAAATAAAACTGACGGTTGATGTTGATCCAATAACCTTTAATTAAGAGACAAAATAGGTATTAAATAATAAATCTGATACTTGAAGACATCATACTCATATGCTACTTAATCCAGAAAATCATCGAATTATAAAGAGTTTAAATTGAGCAAAAATAACAGTTTTTCAGTAACCACAGCTAGCAGGTATTCTTTAGCTTTATATGAGTTGGCAAAAGAGGATAATGCTATAGACGAGATTGAAAATCAATCAATCTCTATATTAAAATTAATAGATGACAGTGAAGATTTTAAGTCATTAATAAAAGATCCAACTAACTCAGTAAATGACTTACAAAATGTAATTAGTAAAATTTCAAATATCTATAAATTAAATGTTTTGTTATCAAAGTTTTTAGGATTTTTAATTCTAAAAAGAAGATTTTTTTATCTTAAATCAATTCTACAAGATTTTGTTGATACTTGCTCAAAAAAAAGAGGTGAGGTTAAAGCAGAATTAATATCTTCAAAAGAATTATCAGATGATCAAGTAAGCAAAATTAAAAATGAATTAGCTGAGAACTTTAGCAAAAAAATAAAATTAGACTATAAGTATGATAAAAGTTTAATTGGAGGTTTAATAATACAAGTTGGAAGTATTATGGTTGACACCTCTATTAAAAATAAATTACAACAAATCGAAAATACAATGATAGAGGCTTAAATGGAAATAAATCCTTCAGAAGTTACAAAAATATTAAAAGAACAAATTAAAAAATTTGGTGATAAAGCTGAGGTCACTGAAGTAGGACAAGTTTTGTCTGTGGGTGATGGTATAGCGAGAATTTATGGATTAGATAATGTTCAAGCTGGTGAGATGGTAGAGTTTTCTGATGGATCAAAAGGTATGGCCTTAAATCTTGAGAGTGAAAATGTAGGGGTTGTTATTTTTGGAGATGACAAAGCTGTAAAAGAGGGAGACACTGTAAAAAGAACAGGTGCAATTGTAGATACACCAGTTGGAAAAGAATTATTAGGTAGAGTTGTTGATGGTTTGGGAAATCCAATTGATGGAAAAGGTGCTTTAGATAAAAGTGTAAAAAGAAGTAGGGTTGAGGTAAAAGCTCCTGGTATTATTCCACGTAAATCTGTAAGTGAGCCAATGCAGACTGGGCTTAAATCAATTGATAGTCTAGTTCCAATCGGGAGAGGTCAAAGAGAACTAATCATTGGTGATAGACAAACTGGTAAAACAGCCGTAGCTATAGATGCCATTATAAATCAGAAAAAAATTAATGAGTCTGGTGATGAGAAGAAAAAACTTTATTGTATTTATGTTGCTGTAGGTCAAAAACGGTCAACTGTTAGACAAATTGAAAAAACTTTAGAAGAAGCGGGTGCGATGGAGTATACAACGATAGTTGCTGCTACCGCATCAGATGCAGCACCTTTACAATTTCTAGCTCCATATACTGGATGTGCTATGGGCGAGTACTTTAGAGATAATGGTATGCATGCTTTGATAATATATGATGATTTATCAAAACAGGCAGTAGCTTATAGACAAATGTCTCTTTTATTAAGAAGACCACCAGGTAGAGAAGCTTATCCTGGTGATGTCTTTTATTTACACAGCAGATTGCTTGAAAGAGCTGCAAAATTAGGAGACGAGCATGGTGGAGGATCTTTAACAGCACTTCCAATTATTGAAACTCAAGGTGGAGATGTATCGGCATTTATACCAACAAATGTTATTTCAATTACTGATGGTCAAATATTCCTTGAAACTGAACTTTTTAACCAAGGTATAAGACCAGCGATAAATGTTGGTTTGTCTGTATCAAGAGTTGGATCTTCAGCTCAAACTAAAGCGATGAAAAAGGTATCTGGCTCAATGAAGTTAGAACTAGCACAATATCGTGAAATGGCAGCATTTGCACAATTTGGTTCAGATCTTGATGCATCTACTCAGAAATTACTTAATAGAGGTTCAAAATTAACTGAACTTTTAAAACAAAATCAATATTCTCCAATGACAGTTGCAGAACAAGTAATTTCTGTATTCTGTGGGGTAAAAGGACATCTTGATGATATAGATCAAAAAGACATAGCTAGTTTTGAGAATAAAATTATTGAAAAATGTAAAGCTGAAAAATCAGATATAATTGATTCAATTTCAAGCTCTGGAAAACTTGAAGATGACAAAGAGAAGGAATTGAATGAAATTATTCTTGAACTTAAGAAAGATTTTAAATCATAAAAATAATGGCTAGTTTAGACGATCTTAAAAAAAGAATTTCGAGTGTAAAGTCCACACAAAAGATTACTAAGGCGATGAAAATGGTTGCGGCTGCTAAACTTAGAAGAGCTCAGGAAAGTGCGGAAAAAGGCAGACCTTACTCTGAAAAGATGAACAATATTATTTTGAATTTATCTAATGGTATATCAGATATAGAATATGCTCCAAAATTATTGTCGGGAACTGGAGAAGATAAAGTTCATTTATGTGTTGTTATGACATCAGATAGAGGTCTGTGTGGAGGATTTAATACTAATATCATAAAAAAAGCTAAAATATTTTTTCAAAAAATTTTAGATGAGGGAAAAACTTTAAAAATAATCACAGTTGGATCTAAAGGTTATGATCAATTAAAACGTGTTTATGGCGATAATATTATAGATAGAATATCCTTTAAAGATTCTAAAAATGTAAATTATTTTGATGCAGATAAAGTTGGTAAGATAGTAATCGAAAAATTTGAAAAAAAAGAATTTGATGTATGTACAATTTTTTATAATCAATTTAAAAATGTAATTACTCAAATACCCCAAGAGCAACAAATTATTCCTTTAAAAACATCTGAGGAAGTAGAAAATTCATCTGAAGATAATTATGAATTTGAGCCTGAAGAGGACGAAATATTAAGCAATTTGCTACCTAAAAATATTTCAACACAGATTTTTAAAGCGATGTTAGAAAATTCAGCTAGCGAACAAGGTTCAAGAATGAGTGCAATGGATAATGCAACCAGAAACGCAGGTGAAATGGTTGACAAACTTACTATTGAATATAATAGAAGTCGTCAGGCAGCAATTACAAAAGAGTTAATAGAAATAATTTCAGGAGCAGAAAGTTTATAATTATGAGAAAAGGACAAATAACACAGATAATTGGAGCGGTAGTAGATGTAAAATTTGAAGGAGAACTTCCAGAAATTTTAACAGCATTAGAGTGTGATAATGGTGGAAATAGACTAGTTTTAGAAGTTGCCCAACATTTGGGAGAGTCAAGTGTAAGAACAATTGCAATGGATGCAACAGAAGGTCTTAAAAGAGGAGATGAAGTAGTTGATACAGCAGCACCAATTAAGGTTCCAGTGGGACCAGAGACACTTGGAAGAATTATAAATGTAATCGGTGAACCTATTGATGAAAGAGGAGAGGTAAAAAGTTCAGATAATTGGCCAATACATAGAGCAGCACCAGAATTCAATGATCAATCTACTGAAACGGAAATACTTGTAACTGGTATTAAAGTTATTGATCTTTTAGCACCTTATGCAAAAGGTGGTAAGATTGGTTTATTTGGTGGAGCCGGAGTAGGTAAAACTGTTTTAATCATGGAATTAATAAATAACGTAGCAAAAGCTCACGGTGGGTTTTCAGTTTTTGCGGGAGTTGGAGAAAGAACCAGGGAAGGTAATGACTTATATCATGAAATGATAGATTCAGGAGTTATTAAAACTGATGGGGAGGGTTCTAAAGCAGCATTAGTTTACGGACAAATGAATGAGCCTCCAGGAGCAAGAGCTAGAGTAGCCTTAACAGGTTTGACTGTTGCAGAATATTTTAGAGATCAAGAGGGTCAAGATGTACTCTTCTTTGTTGATAATATATTTAGATTTACTCAAGCAGGATCCGAGGTTTCCGCTTTACTTGGAAGAATTCCCTCAGCTGTTGGATATCAACCAACATTAGCAACAGATATGGGTAACTTACAAGAGAGAATTACTACAACTAATAAAGGATCAATTACTTCTGTACAGGCTATTTATGTACCTGCAGATGATCTTACCGATCCTGCACCTGCGACTTCATTTGCTCACTTAGACGCAACTACTGTACTTTCAAGACAAATCGCTGAGATTGGAATTTACCCAGCTGTAGATCCATTAGACTCAACCTCTAGAATATTGGACCCAAGAATAGTTGGAGAAGAACACTATAGAGTTGCGAGAGAAGTACAAAAAGTTTTACAAACCTATAAATCTCTTCAAGATATAATTGCAATTTTAGGTATGGATGAACTTTCAGAAGAAGATAAATTAGTTGTTGCTAGAGCTAGAAAAATTCAAAGATTTCTTTCTCAGCCTTTCTTTGTAGCGGAGGTATTTACTGGTTCACCAGGAAAACTTGTTGACCTAGAATCTACAATCAAAGGTTTTGATGCTATTTGCAAAGGGGAGTACGACCATTTACCTGAAGCTGCGTTTTATATGGTTGGAACTATTGAGGAAGCTATTCAAAAAGCAGAGGATTTAGCTAAAGAAGCAGCTGCATAATGAGCGAAGAATACTCACTAGAAATAGTAAACCCTGAAAAGTCATTTTTATCTAAAAATGACGTTACTGAAGTAGTAGTGCCTGCATTTGAGGGAGAAATCGGAATTTTAAAGGACCATATTTCTATCATATCTTTTTTAAAACCTGGAATTATTAAGATCTATTCTAAGTCTGGAGAGGATAGCTACTATGTGAATGATGGCATAATTGAATTTAAAAATAATAATCTTTCTATACTTACAAGTCTTATTTTTAATTTAAAAGATATTGATAAACAAAAAATATCAGAAATTATGAAATCAGCAGAAGAAGAATTAAGTAAGTCTGAAATCAGTGATCAAACAAAATATTTGTTAGATCAGAAAATTGAAGTATTAAAATCAATTAACTAATATTTTTTTAACTTCCTTCTGAATTTTCTCATATACATGAAGTTTAAATGTTACTACTAGCTTAGTAATTTCGTCAATATCTACCCACTTCCATTCAAGAAACTCTGGGTGTTTAGTTTTAATATTAATCTCTTTTTCTTCACCATTAAATCTCATAATATACCATTGCTGTTCTTGTCCTTTAAATTTACCTTTCCAAATAATTCCCAAAAGTTCATCTGGTAAATGGTAAGTTAATAAACCATCTATTTTTTTAATTAAACTTACTGACTTAATACTAGTCTCTTCATCTAGTTCTCTTATAGCTGCTTCATAAAGGTTTTCTCCTTTATCAACTCCTCCCTGAGGCATTTGCCAAAAGTTCTTCTTATTATCTATTCTTTTTGCAACAAAAACTTTATTTTCTTTATTTAAAACAACTATACCTACGCCACTTCTAAGTGGTAAATTTTTATATTTCTCTCTCATGTTAGCCGTTAAGAAGTTTTAAAGCAAATTGGAGTTGATTATCAGAGTCAGTATTTATTCTAAAGTTACTAGATCCTTCAGCTACTTCAATGTCAGGTGATACACCTATTTCAGAAATAGATTTTCCTGATGGTAAATAGTATTTAGACACTGTAAGTCTAATAGCACCCTTATTCTTTAATGGAATAATAGACTGAACAGAACCTTTTCCATAACTATTTTCACCGATAATTATTGCTCTTTTGTGATCCTTAAGAGCCCCTGCTACTATTTCAGAGGCTGATGCAGAACCATAATTTATTAAAACAACAATAGTATTCCCATCAATTAAATCACCTTTTTTAGCAAAAAATTTTCTACTTTCATATTTTCTTTTACTCTTGGTTGATACTATTTCTCCACTATCAATAAAAAAATCTGTAATTTTAATAGCTTGGGAAAGTAATCCACCAGGATTGTTTCTTAAATCTAAAATATAGTTTTGAATTTTTTCATTTTTTTTGAATTCTTTAATTTTATCTTTTATTTGGTCACCACTATTTTCATTAAATGAAGTAAGTCTAATATAACCAGTTTGATCTTCTAAAATTTCAGATTTAACTGATGCTACTTTAATTTTTTCTCTCGTTATATTAAAAATCAATGCTTTTCTTTCTCCTCTTCTACGAACAGTTATTTCTATATCTGTTCCCACTGGCCCCCTCATAATGTCAACTGCTTCGCTTAATGATTTACCTTGGACTTGAATGTCATTTATTCTTACGATGTAATCACCTGCTTTTACTCCAGCCTTAGCCGCTGGTGAGTCATCCATTGGTGTAATTACCTTTATAACTCCAGCCTCCATACTTACTTCAATTCCTAATCCACCAAACTCTCCACTTGTCTCTGTTTGCATGCTCTCATATAACTCTGGCGTCATATAAGCAGAGTATGGATCTAAAGATTGTAAAACACCATTGATTGCCGCATCCATAGCTTCACTTTGATTTACATCATCAACAAATTCTTTATTAATTTTATCTAAAACTTCTGAAAAAATATCTATTTTTTTATAAATGTCATCTTCTTCTGATGAACTAACTAAGTTTGTTTGAAAAAAAAAAATTAACAACAAAAAAAAATATATATAAAATTTTTTTATCATATAATTACCTTTTCTTTTGGTATTAACTCAGACCAAATTTTTTCTATTTCATAAAATTTTCTTTTTTCAGGATTAAAAATATGAATTATAAGATCTATTCCATCAACAAGTTTCCAATCATTACTATCCTTTCCTTCAATCTTACAATTAGTTACACCATTTTTTTTTAAGTATTCATACACTTGCTCTGATAAAGCTTGGATATGTCTTGAAGAAGTTCCACTTGCTATAATCATTTGGTCAGCTATTGATGATTTCCCATTCAAGTCTATTGAGACAATATCTAAAGCTTTGTTTGAATCCAAAATGTTAATTACATCTTTATGAAGAGAAGAGATTTTGTCCATTAATTATTAAAAGAGTATCAAATTTTTCTTAATTTAGAAGATGAAATATTGACCTTATTAAATTCAATAAATTTTAAGCTTTTTTTATTATACTTCTTAAAGCTCACAGAACTTAATGATTTCCTCTTATATCTATCTCTATCAAATACAAGAATCTTACAAATGGATGTAATTAAATCAGAATCCTTCCATTTATGAAAATTAATAAGACTGTCTGCTCCCATTAAAAAAAAAATATCAGCATTTTTATTTTTTTTTTTAATATGTCTAAGCAAATCGATTGTTCTATTTGATTTAATTTTATCCTCAAAATATTTTACTTTTATAAATAAATTGTTTTGATTAATTTTTTTTGCATGTTTAATTCTTTTTTGCAAACTCAAACTACTTTTGCCTTTAAAAGGATTTTTTTTTGTTATAGCCCAAATAATCTTATCAATACCAAATTTTTTTTTTGCTTCTTTAGAAATTTTTATATGTCCTATGTGTGCAGGATCAAAAGATCCACCAAGAATACCAATTTTTTTTCTATTTTCTTGTTTGTCCAGAGCCATAAATTTCATATTTGTAACTTACCAGCTGATTAAGCCCCACTGGGCCTCTTGGTGGAAGTTTATTTGTCGAAATTCCAACCTCTCCTCCAAAACCAAATTCACCTCCATCTGCATATTGTGTTGATGAATTGTGAATTGCAATAGAACTTTTAATATTTTTAATAAAATACCTTGCAGATAATCTATTGTTTGTAATTATAGCATCTGTATGCATTGTGCCATACTTATTAATATGATTAACAGCATCACGAATACTATCTACCAACTTTACAGAAATTTTTGCAGAAAG
This sequence comes from uncultured Pelagibacteraceae bacterium, assembly GCA_902561765.1. GTDB lineage: Bacteria > Pseudomonadota > Alphaproteobacteria > Pelagibacterales > Pelagibacteraceae > Pelagibacter. The sequence continues at coordinate 141,486 of CACEQR010000001.1, forward strand.
GTGCTCTTTAGACCAAGTCTTATTGTTTGCTAATTTTTTATTTCCTTTAAATATTTGAAATATTTTTTTGTCAGCATAAATAGAACATTCTCTTTTTGTTAATTCAGTTAATATCTCATTAATATTTTTAGATTTATTTTTATGTATTAATAATGTTTCTGTAGCTCCACAAATGCTTGTATTTCGTAATTTAGCATTAACCAAAATTTTTTTTGCCATCGAAAGATTTGCATCTTTATCAATATAAGTATGACATATACCTTCAAGGTGTCCAATGACAGGTACAGAGGATAGATCTTGTACCTTTTTTACAAGACTTTTTCCACCTCTTGGAATAATGACATCAATAAATTTTGACATTTTTGACAGCATGTAATCAACAAGCTTTCTATTTTTATTTTCAATAAATTGTACAAAATTTTTATTAATTTTATTTTTTTCTAACGATTTTCTAAAAAGTTCTGCTAAAATTTTATTACTAAAATAAGCTTCGGAGCCACCTCTTAATATAACGCAATTTCCTGATTTAAAACAAAGAGTTGAAACATCTGATGTTACGTTTGGTCTACTCTCGTAAATTACACCAATAATACCTATTGGAATTGATACTTTTCTAATTTTTAATCCATTTGGTCTTTTCCATGTATCTAAATTTAAGTCTACTGGATCTTTAAAATTAGCAATAGTTTTTATTGATTTAATTATTGATTTTATTTTATTTTGATCAAGAGTGAGCCTTTTAATTAAATTTTCTTTAAGTTTTTTGGATTTGGCAATTTTTACATCTTTCGCATTTTCACTTAAAATTTTTTTTTGATTTTTTATAATTAGTTGAGTGTAATAATTTAATACTTTATTTTTTTTTTTATTGTTTATTTTTTTCTCAAAAGCAATCTTAGCATTTGAACCAATCTTTTCTAAATATTTCTTCATTTTAATAGTACCATATCATCTTTATGAATAACCTCGGATTTTGAAACATAACCTAAAATATCATTTATTTTATTGGAGTGCCTACCTTTAATTTTTAAAATTTCCTCAGATGAGAAACTACTCAAGCCTCTAGCAAATTCAGTCATTTTATTATTTAGAATCTTAATATGATCACCTTTATTAAAACTACCTTGTACATCTTTAATCCCAGCAGCCAGTAAACTTTTACCATTATTCAAAGCTGATAAAGCTCCTTCATCAATTATTATTTTTCCCTTGGGAGAAATTGAACTAATTATCCATTTTTTTCTAGCATCTAATTTTGAAATCTTAGGTAAGAACCAAGTACATATATTTTTCATCAAAATTTTTTGTATTGGTCTATTTATCAAACCATTAGCTATAGCCATATGACATCCTGAAAATTGACAGATTTTAGCAGCATCAATCTTTGTTTTCATTCCGCCAGATCCAAATTCCCCTGTTTTTTGTGAAGCTAGATTTTCTACCTTTTGATCAATATTTTTGATCTCACGAATTAGTTTAGCTTTATTATCTAATTTTGGATCTTTTGAGTAAAGACCATTTACATCAGATAATAAAATTAAACAGTCCGCACTTGATATCTGAGCAACTCTAGATGCTAGCCTATCATTGTCTCCATATTTAATCTCAGAAGTAGCAATACTATCATTTTCATTTACTATCGGAATAAAACCAAGATCAAACAAATTTTCAAAAGTCCTTTTAGCATTTATTGCTCTCCGTCTTTTTTCTGTATCTTCAAGAGTTAATAATATTTGTGACAGATTAATTTTTGACTTATTAAAAGTTTTTTTAAAAAGATTCATTAATTCAATTTGTCCGATTGAAGCTACAGCTTGGCTTTTATCAAGTTTCAATTTTTTCTTACTTAATTTTAACTTTTTACAACCAAGGGCAATTGCTCCTGAGCTTACTAAAATAATATTTTTTTTTAATTTTTTGAGATGTTCAATATCTTTAGCGAATTCTTTCAACCACTTTTCTCTAACAATTTTTTTGTCATTAATTAACAAAGATGATCCAATCTTTATAACAACTGTCTTAGAATCTTTAAGATACATAATTAAGTAATTTTGATTTAATATCAGATACAGATTTTTTATCGAGCGTTGATATTCTAAAAGTAGGTTTCTTTGTTTTTTTCTCAAAGTCTTTAATTTTTATACTTATTTCATTGTCATCAATTAAGTCTATCTTATTAAATACAATTATTTCCTGCTTTTTTGTAAGTTCTGAGCTGTATTTTTCCATTTCATCTCTAACTTGGATATATGAATGAGATAAATCACTTTCTGATATATCTATAAGATGTAACAATACTTTACATCTTTCTATATGTTTTAAAAATTTAATACCTAATCCTGTTCCTTTATGTGCGCCTTCAATTAATCCTGGAATATCCGCTAAAGTTATTTCCTTATCGTCATACATTGCAACTCCAAGATTTGGATTTAAAGTTGTAAATTTATAATTCGCTATTTTAGGAGTTGCACTTGTTAATGATGCTAATAAACTTGATTTACCTGCATTTGGTAATCCAATAATTCCTATATCTGCAATTGTTTTAAGTTGAAGCCATATCCAAAATTCCTCACCAATTGTTCCTTTAGTAAATTTTTTTGGAGCTCTATTTGTTGAAGATTTAAATCTTGTATTTCCAAATCCTCCTTTACCACCAATTGCTGCAACAAATTCCTCATTCTCTTTTTTAAAATCATAAATTAAAGTTTTATTATCTTCTTCAAATATTTGAGTCCCAATTGGTACTTTCAAATATAAATCTTCTCCACCTCTTCCTGTCTTATTTTTTCCACTTCCATCTTTACCTTTCTCAGCTTTAAAGTGTTGTTGATATCTATAATCTATTAGTGTGTTTAAATTCCTTTCTGATATTAGAATTACTGAACCACCTTTTCCTCCATCACCTCCATCAGGTCCTCCAAATTCAATAAATTTTTCTCTTCTAAAGCTAGGTGATCCAGACCCACCGTCTCCAGCTTTTACATATATCTTTACTTGATCGAGAAATTTCATGATTTTACAGATGTTAATTATCTGTTTATTAATTAGGCTTTACTGAAACGTAAGTTCTGTCTGACTTGCTTTTTTTAAAAATTACTTTTCCTTTAACAACAGAAAAAATTGAATGGTCTTTACCCATTCCAACATTTTCTCCAGGAAATATTTTAGTACCTCTTTGTCTAACAATTATATTCCCAGGTACTACCAATTGACCACCATATTTTTTCACTCCCAATCTACGACCAGCACTATCTCTTCCGTTCCTTGATGATCCACCTGCTTTTTTTGTTGCCATAAATTACCTATTTATTTTGAAGCCTCAATTTTTTCTTCTTTAACTTCTTTTACCGCAGTTTCTTTTTTTTTCATTTTTTCAGCCTCTGATAGCACTTTACCATCTTTTGAAAAAATCTTACTAATTCTTATTAACGAGAATTGCTGTCTGTGTCCATTTTTTCGTCTTGAATTTTTTCTTCTTCTTTTTTTAAAAATTAAAACTGTTCTTTCTTTACCATTTTTTAACAATTCTGCTTCAACTTTAGCTCCACTCACTGTTGGTTCGCCTAACTCAATACTTTTATCATCTCCATATGCTAAAATTTCTTTAAATTCTACTTTAGTATCTGGATTAGAATCAGTTAATTTTTCAACTTTAATAATCTCTCCAGCCGATACTTTGTACTGCTTTCCACCTGTTTGTATAACTGCGTATGACATAATGTACCTAATTTTTAATTATCAGCAATATAGTCAGGGTCCTATGTTAGTCAAGCTGAATAAGCTAGAAATTATCCTTTAAATCTCTCAATTTTGAAAAGTTTTCAACATTTTTTGATCTTAAAAAAATATTAGTTTTCAGCTCCTCTTCAAGTGTCGATGGAATGGTTGGCTGACCTTTTGCCAGTTGATTTTTTATAAACTCAATTTTCGATATTAAAGCTTTATTTTCTGGATCATGTTTTAGACAAAAATCTGAATTTTTTAATGTATATTCATGCCCACAATAAATTTCTGTCTCAATTGGTAAATTCTTTAACAACTGCAAAGAATTAAACATTTGTTCATGAGTGCCCTCAAACACTCTTCCACAACCTAATGAAAATAATGTATCTCCAGAAAATAATGCCTTTTCATTAAAAAAATAGAAACATATATGGCCTAAAGTATGTCCTGGAATATGAAAAACCTTTGCCTCAAATATACCGTCCTTCCAAGTTTCATCATTTTTTAAAGATATATCTATTTCTGGTATCCTATGTTTATCTTCATCAAAACCTATAACCTTAGCATTATATAATTTCTTAAGCTCTTTATTACCTCCTACATGATCATAATGATGGTGAGTATTCATAATGAATTTTAATTTTAGGTTAAGACTTTCAATTTTATTTATAATAGGCTTTGCTTCACTAGGATCTATTACAATAGTAGATTTTGTTAATTCATCAATTAATAAATAGGAAAAATTATCTTCTAAACATTTTATAATTTCTATTTTCATTTTACTTTTCTAATAAAAAAATACCCAATTCAGATATTAAGTTTTTATATTTTAAATTTGAATTCGAAATATTTGATATTTTTTCTCCATTTAAAGAAATTGTTTTATAAATATTAATTCCTTTGTTGTTACAAAAATTATAAAAGTCTTGAATTGTACACATATGTAAGTTGGGGGTATTATACCATTGATAAGGCAAATTCTTTGTAACTGGCATTTCTCCTTTTAATAGCAAATCTAATCTAACTTTCCAATGTCCAAAATTTGGAATTGTGACGATTACTTTTTTTCCTACTCTTAATAAATTTTCAATCACTTTTTCTGGACTCATAAATGCTTGAAGCGTTTGGCTTAATATTACATAATCAAATGATAAATCTGGAAATTGTTTTAAATCATTTTCAGCATCGCCTTCAATAACAGCTAGTCCTTTGGATAAACATTTTTTTACTTTTTCTTTAGAAATTTCAAGTCCTCTAACATCTACCACTTTATTTTTTGATAGATATTCCATTAAAATTCCATCACCACATCCAACGTCTAAGACTCTTGATCTTTCCTCAATAAACTTAGATATAACTTTAAATTCTTCTTTCATTAATATTAGAATAAGTTGTGTTTAAATAATTTTTAATAGTGCTTAAAAAATCTGGCACATCTAATAAAAAGGAATCATGGCCTTTATCAGTTTTAATTTCAACAAAACCAACATCGGCACCTATTGCATTAAGTGCTATAACAATATCTTTATTCTCAGAGGTTGGGTACAACCAATCAGAAGTAAAGGAGATAATAAAAAATTTTGTTTTCGTATCTTTAAATGCTTTAGAAAGGTTTCCATTAAATTGTTTAGTTAAATCAAAATAATCCATTGCTCTCGTAATATACAAATAACTATTTGCATCAAATCTATCTACAAATACAGAACCTTGATATCTCAAATAACTCTCAATTTGAAAGTCAGCATCAAACCCAAATTTTAAATCAGATCTTTCTTGAAGATTTCTTCCAAACTTTTCTTGTAAACCTTGTTTTGATAAATACGTGATATGAGCAGCCATCCTAGCGACAGCTAAACCTTTATCAGGATTTGATGATTTTTCATCATACAATCCCTCTTTCCAATTACTATCAGACATTATTGCCTGTCTTCCAAGTTCATTAAAAGCAATATTTTGAGCTGAATGACTAGCCGTACAAGCAATTGGTAATGCTACTCTAGCCTTATTTGGAAAATTTGATACGAATTGTAAAACTTGCATTCCACCCATTGAGCCACCAGCAACTGCAAATAATTTTTCTATTTTAAAATAATCTAGCAGATTATATTGAGCGTTAACCATATCGTTAATTGTAATGACAGGAAAATTTGTACCTATAGGTTTATTGGTCAAAGGGTCAATAGTTCCTGGTCCGTATGATCCCATACATCCACCAATAACATTCGCACAGATAACAAAAAATTTATCAGTATCGAATGACTTACCTGGACCAACTGCATAGTTCCACCAACCCTCTTTTTTTGTAATTGGGTTGATGCCTGAAGCATATTGGTCACCAGTTAGAGCATGAAAAATTAATATAGCATTATCTTTCTTCTCATTAAGATTTCCATAGGTCTCATAAGCTAATGGAAAGTTTGATATTTCTTTGCCACAATCAAGCTTAAGAGTTTTTTCAATCAGTATACTTTTCATTTTATTTAAATTACTCATAAAAATTTTGCTGAAATGAATTGTGAGAAAAAAACTTATTTAGCAGGTTTTTTAAAGCGCTCGCAATTCAGTTAAATCAGCGCAAAATGCTTTTATAAGATAGCTTTTTAGATGTCAATTTTTTTTAGAATTATTGATTGTATTATCTAATTATCTGACTATTTATTAATAAAATTAAGCATCATGAATACTCCATTATTTAGAAAATTAAACCTAGAGGCCTATAAGCCTGGAAGATCCTTCTTAAATAAAAAAAAAAGTATAATAAAACTATCAGCTAATGAATCTGCTTTAGGCATGAGCAAAAATGCTAATAAAGCAATATTAAAATCCAAAAATAATATATCAAAGTATCCAGATGGGAAATTTAAGGAATTAACATCCACAATTTCAAAAAAATATAATTGCAAGCAAAATCAGATTATTTGTGGATCTGGATCTGACGAAATTATTCAAATGCTATGCCAGTTATTTTTGAACAAAGGAGATGAGGTAGTTGTGCCAGAGTACAGTTTTTTAATGTACAGAATTTATGCAAAAATAGTTGGAGCAAAAGTTATATTTTCTAAAGAAAAAAATTTTAAAGTATCAAATGATGAAATTATAAAAAAAATAACTAAAAGAACTAAAATTGTATTTATAGCTAATCCAAATAATCCTACAGGCACATACATTTCTAAAAAACAGTTATTAGATTTAAGAAAGCGTTTAAATAAAAAAATTTTATTAGTAGTTGATGATGCTTATTTTGAATATATGTTAAATAAAGATTATAGATCAGGTTTAGAGCTTTTTAAAAATAAAAATAATGTATTTATATTAAGAACTTTTTCAAAAATTTATGGTCTTGCGTCTTTAAGAGTAGGATGGGGTTACGGCAGTAAAAAAATTGTAGATGCTTTATATAAAATTAAACCACCATTTAATGTTAATAAGATAGCACAGGAATGTGCAGTTGAGTCTCTTAAAGATAAAAATTTTATAAAAAAATCTGTAAAACATAATTTAGATTGGGCTAAAAAAATAAAAAAAATAATGAATTCTTTTAATATACAAACAAATGAAATTGGACCAAATTTTTTTCTTTTAGATTTTAAAAGTTGTAAATTAACTGCAAGTTTTGTTGAGAGAAATCTTGAGAAATCGGGAATTATTCTTAGAGAAATGAATTCGTATGGAATTAAAAATTGTTTAAGACTTACAATTGGAAATGTGAGAGAAAATATACTTTTAATAAATCAGATGAAAAAGATTTTTAAAAATGTTTAAAAATATATTGATCGTTGGTTGTGGATTAATTGGATCTTCGATTTTAAGAGCCTCCATAAATAAAAAAATTTCTAAAAACTTTTTTGTTTATGAAAAATCAAAAAAAAATATTAGAGAAATTAAAAAAATAAATAAAAAAATAATTATTTTAAAAAAACTAGATAATAAAATCTCAGATATGGATTTTGTTATAATCGCTACTCCAATGAGTCAATATGAAAGAATTATTCTTCACTTAAATAAGCATTTAAGTAAAAAATCTTTAATTACCGATGTTGGTTCTACAAAGGAAAACGTTAGCAAATTAAAAAATAATAGTCTGTTAAAGTCGCTTGATTGGATTATGAGTCATCCGATATCTGGATCAGAGGTAAGTGGACCAAAGTATGGAAGTAAAAGTCTTTTTATTAATAAATGGTGCATAGTTTTTAGAGATAAAAACAAAATAAAACAGAAAAAATTGGTTAATTTTTGGAAAAAAATTGGTTCTAAAGTAATAATTATGGATGAGAAAGTTCACGATAAGATATTTTCCATTACAAGTCATTTACCCCATTTAATAGCTTACAATTTAATAAAGACCGCTCAAGATTTTCAAAAAACTCAAAAAAAAGATGTAATTAAATTTAGTGCGGGTGGGTTAAGAGATTTTTCAAGGATAGCTGCATCAAACGAAATTATGTGGAGAGATATTTTTTTTAATAACAAAAAAAATGTTGGTATTGCAATAAACTTATTTATTAAAAATTTAAAATCTTTTAAAAAAAATATTGAAAATTTAGATGATAAAACGTTAAGAAAAAAATTGGTTAATTCAAAAAAAGTAAGACAGCAAATATTGAATTTAAAACAAGATATAGCAAAACCAGACTTTGGAAGAGACCTAAGCTAAATCGATATTATTTTAATCACTTTTAAATTTGCAGTTTTTTCAATTAATTTAATGGTTTTTATTATTGGCATTATTATTACTTTTTTTCTTGGACCATATGCATGAATTAATTCTCTTGTATTTAGACAAATTGCTACATGCCCTCTCCAAAAAATAATATCTCCTTTTTTAAATACTTTTTTATTCTTAATACCTTTTTTGATTTTAACTTGATCTTTTGTATCTCTTGGAAAGAATTTATTGTTATATTTATAAAAAATTTGCAGTAATGCTGAACAATCAATACCATCAAAAGTTTTACCACCCCATTTATATTTAATATCCAAAAAAAGTTTTAATATTTTATTAAAATTATAATTTTTTTTATTTAATATTTGTAATTCATTTAATTTTATCCATTTATTCTTTTCAAACATTACAAAGTTATTTTTTTTATTTATAATCTGAATTTCAGATGAAAATGGAAGGTGTTTTTTTGTAAAAAATTTAATATTGTTTTTTGGTTTATTATAAATCTTTGATTTTAATATACTGACTTTGTGAGTTTTATTTAAAACTTTATTAAATTTTTTGATTTTTATAAAACCTAAGTAATTATCAAAATCTGTTTTAATCTTAAAAAAATCTTTCTTTTTTCCAATTATACTAAACTTTTCACCGTAAATTAATTGAGTACTTATATTTGATTTCTTCGAGGCCAGCTCATAAACGTTTAAATAGGAATTCTTACAGAAATAGCTATTTTGCACCAATTTTAACTTTATTCCTTATAAACCAAAGACAAATTAGTGATGGAATAACCATTACAGTTGTTATTATAAAAAATGTACCCCAGTCTCCATTTAGCCAATCTACTAGTGCACCTGATGAAGAGGCAAGGGTAGTTCTTCCAGCAGTTCCAATGGATGCTAATAATGCATATTGAGTTGCTGTATAGGTTCTATCTACTAATAAAGAAATAAAGGCAACAAATGCAACTGTTGCAAATGCAGCTGTTATATCATCAGCTATTACAGCTATTGCAAATAATAATTCTGATTTACCTGTCCAGGCCAATAATGCAAAAAGTAAATTAGTTACAGCCATCAAACCTCCAGCAAAAAACATAGTTTTGATTGTTCCAGCTCTCATCGCCATTACACCACCTATTAAAGTGAAAACTACAGTTGTTATCCATCCTAATCCTTTAGAATAAATTGCTATTTGTCCTTTTGAAAATCCAATTTCTTTATAAAAAACAATAGACATACGTCCTAGAAATGCCTCACCAATTTTAAATAAAAATACAAATCCTAATATCCCAACTGCGATTGCAAAACCATTTTTTTTGAAAAAGCTTATTATTGGTCCACCAATAGTTCCCGAAATGTAAGCAATAAAATTTGTTAAAACATTATTTGATCCAAGCTTGTTTACAATCATTTGATCTGTTTCTTTTTGATTATTTTGTCTGTTATTATCAATTGGTTCATGAACAAACATTAAACAAATATTCATTAAAATAATTAAAACACCTAAAACTAAAAAAGTAGCTTGCCAATAATCAGCTATTCCCATATTTTCAAAAAATTCTGCAGTAAATAATGCTATAACACCTCCTAATTTATAGCCAGTCCACCAACCAACTACTGCCATGGCCGCACCTGCTGCCATAGATTTCCCCTCATTTGCATCAATTTGTTCAATTCTTAACGCATCAACAGTTATATCTTGGGTTGCTGAAGCTATTGCAATTACTAATCCAACACTAATCAAAAGTGCTAAATTTTGTGTAGGATTTATTAAACTCCAGACAATTAAGCTAAGTAAAATTATTAATTGCATTAACACAATCCATCCTCGTCTATGTCCTAATTTTTTTGTTAAAAATGGAATTTGTATTCTGTCAATGATGGGAGCCCATAAATAATTAAAAGCATAAACTCCAAATATTAATCCTGCCCAACCAATCGTCGATCTACTCAATCCCTCTTCTTTTAACCAAAGACTTAAGCTGCTTGCAATTAATACCCAAGGAAAACCACTTATTGCCCCAAGAAGCAATATTCTCAACATCCTAATATCTTTATAGACCAATAAAGAATCTACCCAGCTTTGTGTTGTTTTAGACATTAATATTTCCTCCAAAATGATGGAATAAATAATACTAATACAGCAAACAGTTCTAATCTACCTAAAATCATCGCTAAACTTAAAATCCATTTTGAAAAATCAGATAAATTTGAAAAATTACCATTTGGACCGATAATATCACCTAATCCAGGCCCCACATTTGATATTGATGTTGCGGCTGCTGATATTGAAGTTGTTAAATCCAGACCACTTGTTGATAAAAGAGCAGTAATAAGAAAGAAAATTACAATATATAAAAATATGAATGAAATGATTGATGCCAAAAATTTTTCATCAATATTGCTATTTTCATATTTTATTTTAAATATACCTCTAGGATAAATTATCTTTTTTAATTGTATGGTAATAAATTGAAATAAGATTTGCACTCTAAATATTTTAATCCCACAAGCAGTAGACCCTGCACAGCCACCAATAAACATTAGTATTAGAAAATAAATCAATGGGAATTGGCCCCACTCGCTAAAGTTTTGAGTTACATAACCTGTTCCTGTTAATATAGATATAACATTAAATGCTACAGACCTTATATCTGAAATATTTTGGTTTTGAGTTAACAAATATAAATACATTAAAAGAATTGAAAAAATTATTATTTTAAAAAAGGTTTTTATTTGTGTGTCATTAAAAAATATTTTTTTATCACCATTTAGATATTTGATGTAAGCAATGAAAGGAATACTTCCTAAAATGATAAATATAATAGATGTCAATTCTATTAAAGAATTATCAAAGTAACCTATAGATTCATTATAATTAGAGAAGCCCCCAGTTGCTATTGTTGTCATTGAGTGAACAATACTATCGAAAAAGTTCATTCCAAATATTTTATAAAAAAAAGCGCATATGAAAGTTAATCCCGAGTATACTAGTATTAATCTTAAAGCTATTTCTTTTGATCTTGGTAAAATTTTTTCTGGAGTATCACTAGTTGATATAATAAACAACTGCATCCCACCAATATTCATAAGTGGCATTAAAGTAATTGCCATAACGATTATTCCAATTCCACCCAACCATTGAAGCATTCCTCTCCAAAGCAAGATACTTTTAGGAGTTTCATTTAAGTTAGTAATTATAGTTGATCCTGTAGTAGTTATACCTGACATACTCTCAAAAAAAGCATCAGTTATACTTAAATTAATTTCAGAAAATACGAATGGAAGTGAACCAAAAATAGCAATACTTAACCAAGATAAAGCTGTAAGAAGAAAAGCTTGAGGTAAACTTATTTTTTTATCATGATCTAAATTTGATAATAAAAAAAGAACACCAAATATCACAGTCACAATTCCAGAGCTTATAAAACCAGAGTCTAGTTCATTATAAAAAAACTGTGCCAAAATTGGCGCAATCATCGATAAACCTAAAATAACTTGTAAAATTCCTAGAGTAAAAAAAACTGTTTTATAATTGGACATTTTGAATGGACATTATTTTATGGTAAATAAATTTCAACTCTATAAGAATTATTAAAAACGTTAATTAACAGGCAGTTTAATAAAAAGTGATAGATAAAACCAACTTAGATAAAACAAACGCTTGGCCATTCGTTGAAGCAAAAAAGCTTCTACGCGAAAGAAAAAAAAATATTGAAAGTAAGGGTAAAATTATTCTCCAAACTGGATATGGTCCTAGTGGTTTACCTCATATTGGTACTTTTGGTGAGGTGGCAAGAACTTCGATGATAGTTAATGCTTTAAACCAATTAACTGATCTTCCAAAAGAAATAATCACTTTTTCTGATGATATGGACGGACTTAGAAAAGTTCCTGAAAATATTCCTAATTTCAAAAAACTCGAAGAAAATCTTCACAAACCTTTAACACAAGTTCCAGATCCTTTTGAAAAATTTAAAAGTTTTGGAGAACATAACAATGAAATGCTAAAAAATTTTTTAGATAAATTTAATTTCAAATATAATTTTAAAAGCTCAACAGCATTATATAAATCTGGTTTTTTTAATGACACATTAAATTTAATTTTAGAAAACTATGAAGGGATAATGAATATAATTATACCCACTCTTGGCAAAGAAAGGCAAAAAACATATTCGCCCTTTTTACCTATTTGTCCTGATACAGGAGTTGTACTAGAGATACCAGTATCAGAATTAGATAGAAAAAACTCAAAAATTATTTTTAATAACAATGGTAAAAAATTAGAACAGAGTATTTTGGATGGAAATTGTAAATTACAGTGGAAAGTAGATTGGGCTATGAGATGGTACGCTTTAGATGTTGATTTTGAAATGTACGGAAAAGATTTGATTGAGAGTGCAATTTTATCAACTAAAATTATAAAACTATTAGGAAAATCAAACCCTTCAGGATTTGCTTACGAACTGTTTTTAGATGAAAAAGGTGAAAAAATATCCAAGTCAAAAGGAAATGGAATTACAATCGATCAATGGTTGGAGTATGCATCACCTCAGAGTCTTTCTTTATACATGTACCAAAATCCAAAAAGAGCAAAAAAGCTTTACAGAGAGGTAGTGCCTAAGGCTGTGGATGAATATCTTGATTTTATTGAAAAAAGCAAAACTCAAAACGAACTTCAACAGCTTATGAATCCTGTTTGGCATGTTCACAATGCAAAAATTCCAGATGAAAATTCAATTATGTCTTTCTCAATGTTGCTAAATTTAGTTGAGACAAGTAATGCTGACACAAAAGATTTATTGTGGAAGTTTGTTAAGAAATATAAAAAAGATATTAATGAGAATGAACATCCTATTTTTGATAACTTAATAGGTTATGCTATTAAATATTTTAATGACGCTATAAAATCTAAAAAAATTTATAAAAAACCAAATGAAAAAGAAAAAATTGCTTTAGATGCACTAGTAAAATCTTTAGATAATTGTGACGATTCAATGAAACCAGAGGATATTCAAACGACTATTTATACAGTTGGCAAAGAGAATGGCTATAAAGAAAATTTACGTGATTGGTTTAAGTTAATTTATGAAGTAGTTTTTGGTGAAGAAAATGGACCAAGATTTGGTTTTTTTATTAGTTTTTTTGGCGTTAAAGAAACAAAGGAATTAATTAAGAGCAAAATAGAAAATGTTTAATATTTTTAGACCACTAATTTTTAAATTTAGTCCTGAGGTCGCTCACTCGTTGGCGATTAAAGCATTAAAATTAAATAATATTTCATACAGCAAACCTAAAGATAGTCATATTTTAGAAACAACTTTCTGTGATAAAATATTACCTTCACCCATTGGTGTTGCTGCAGGGTTTGACAAAAATGCAGAAGTGTACAACCCTCTATTTAATCTAGGATTTGGTTTTGTTGAGGTGGGAACAATTACTCCAAAAGCTCAATTTGGTAACCCAAAGCCAAGAGTTTTTAGACTAGAAGAAGATGAAGCCCTTATTAATAGATTAGGTTTTAATAATTCTGGATCTGATGAAATATCTAAAAGAATAAAGGAAAATATTAAAAAAGGTTTTTTAGGAATTAATATTGGCCCAAACAAAGATTCAACTAATAGAATTTCAGACTATTTAATTTGTTTTAGAAAGTTTCATAACTTAGCTGATTATATCACAATAAATATTTCTTCACCTAATACAGAAAATTTGAGAGATTTTCACAACAGGAATGAACTAAATTCTTTAATAGATAAGTTAAAAAAAGAAAAAAAAGAATTAAATTCTGATGTCCCACTTGCTATAAAAGTTTCACCAGATTTAAATGATGACCAAATCAATGAGGTTTCTAAAATTATTTTAGATCAAGAAATAAAAATTATTATTATTTCAAATACAACTGATAAAAATCGAGAAGATTTAAAAAATATAAATAAATTAGAAAAGGGTGGTTTATCAGGTAAACCTATTGAAAAAATTTCAAATGAAATAATTTCTAAATTTTATAAAATTTTAAAAAACAAAACAAAAATTATTGGAGTAGGAGGTGTAAGTAATGGAAATGATGCTTTTGAAAAAATCGCTCGTGGTGCATCTCTTGTACAATTATATACTGGTATGGTTTATAGAGGCCCTAGTATAGCTAGAAAAATAAGTAATGAATTAATTATTTTATTAAAAAATAAAGGATTTAAAAATGTTTCAGAAGCAATTGGAACCAAAAATTAATCTTGACGCAATAAGATTCTAATCCTATACAGTCACATAATTTATGTCTAAGAAATGTGAACTTACTGGCAAAATCCCACTTAAGGGACATAACGTTAGTCATGCTAATAATAAGACCAAAAGAAGATTTTTACCAAATCTTAAAAAAGTAAAATTTAAAAGCGAATTACTTAAAAGAAGTTTGAAATTAACAGTTTCAAATGCCGGAGTAAGATCAGTTGATAAAAAGGGAAGTTTTGACCAATTTATTCTGTCAGCAAAATCCAGAGACTTATCTTTAAGACTAAAAAAAATCAAAAAATCACTTATAGCTAAATCAGCTTAATGAATAAAATATTTTTAACACTCTCATTTTTAATGGGATTTGTTGTTTTAGCATCTAATTATCTAGTTCAGTTCCCAATCAAATATTATGGACTTCAAGATCTTTTAACTTATGGGGCATTTAGTTATCCAGTTGCTTTTTTAATAACTGACTTAGCAAACAGATCTTTTGGAAAACTAGTTGCTAGAAAAATTGTTTATATAGGATTTATCATCGGTATTTTATTTACTTTAATATTTTCTACAAACTTTGCAGATTTAATCTCATTAAGAATTGCTATAGGCTCAGGTACAGCTTTTATTATTGCCCAACTTCTTGATGTACAAATATTTGATCAGTTAAGAAAAAAAAAATGGTTTGTAGCCCCACTTGCATCTTCATTGATTGGTTCAACAATTGATACGTTTTTATTTTTCTCAATTTCATTTTATGGAACAGGAGTACCTTGGGTAACCCTCTCACTTGGAGATCTAGTTGTAAAAATACTTGTAGCTTTAATAATGTTAATACCTTTTAGATTATTGTTAGGTACTTTTAAAGAGGTCAAAGTTTAGTATAAAAATTTGTAAGCTAAAATTTTGTAAGCTAATTTTGCTACAAGAAAATTATAAGAATTAAACCCTTTTATTGGTGATAATTCATTTATATCAGCACCAACAATATTAGAGTTTTTAGATGCAATCCTTAAAATATTTAGAGTTTCATCCCATAATAATCCACCAGGTTCAGGAGTTCCTGTTGCTGGCATAATGCTTGAGTCTAATCCGTCAACGTCAAAAGTAATGTATACAGTTTTATTTTTAATTAATTTTTTAAATTTATTTAGATTCCATTTACTTTTATCTTTTGCCCAAAAAATTTTTATTCTTGAAGAATTTTTTTTTAAGAATGGAATTTCACTTTCTGAAATATTTCTGATACCAAAAGAAATAACAGAAATATTTTGAAAATCTAAACATCTCCTAATAGCAGATGCGTGAGAAAATTTCTCACCATTATAACTTTCGCGTAAATCAGCGTGTGCATCAAAATGTAAAAGGCAAATATTTTTAAATTTTCTTGCAAAAGGAGCAATACATCCAGGAGTAATTGAATGTTCACCTCCAAATGTCATCGGAAAAAGTCTTTTATTTAAAATTTGCTCATTAATTTTAGACATTTTTTTTAAAGCTTTGTTGATATTCTTATCTATCTTAAATGGTTTATAAGTTTTTATGCCTATTTTTTTATATGGCTCACAGTTTAGTTCTTCATCATAAAGCTCAACTTGATGTGAGGCTTTTATAATTTCCTTAGGACCATTCTTTGTACCGCTTCCGTAGCTAACAGTTTTTTCCAAACCAAAAGGAACAATAACTACTTTTTCTTTAAAATTAAATTTATTGTCAATTCCCAAAAAACCATTTTTATTTGAAAGGTATTCCATTTTTAAATTTCTATTTCTCCCCTTAAAAAAGTAATTGCTTCACCTCCTATTGTAACCCTATCTCCATTATGAGTACAATAAAGTTTGCCTCCTCTTTTTGAGATTTGGTGAGCTAATAATTCTTTTTTATTCAGGGTTTTAGACCAATAAGGAATTAGCTCACAATGAGCTGATCCAGTAACTGGATCTTCTGGAATACCAAGTTTTGGTGCAAAATTTCTAGAAACAAAGTCAATTTTATTTCCCTTAGCGGTAACAATTACTGATGAATAATCTAAATTTTTTAATTTATCCATATTAGGATAAATATTTTTAATTTCATCCTCATTATCAAAAATAGCAACTGCATCTCTATGTCTATAAAGTTTTTTTGGTCTACTACCTAAGGCTTCTGCGACCTGATCTATATTTTTATCAACCCTAGGGTCTCTGGATGGGAAATCCATTAAATATATTTTGTCTTTATAGGAAACATTTAGAATATCATTGATTTTTGTTTTAAATATAACTTTATTTAAGTTTATTTTTAATTCTTTTAAAATTACATGAGCACTTGCTAATGTTGGATGACCAGCTAAATCTAATTCAGCTACCGGTGTAAACCAACGAATTTCAAAATTATTATCTTTTTTTACGAAAAATGCAGTTTCAGATAAATTATTTTCTTGAGCTATATTTTGCATAATATCTTCACTTATCCATTGTTTTAAAGGACACACTGCAGCTGGATTTCCCTCAAATATTTTTGAAGTGAAAGCATCAACTTGGTAAATAGGTATTTTCATTTATTTTTAAGCAGAAAATATTTTTGAAAAATTTCTTCTTTCTCTATTTTTCCAGTGGCCGTTATGGTAAGCATCGCTTGCTATTAAAGGTAGTACACTAGTTGCTTCAGCAAAAACCATTTGTTCTTTAGTTATGTCTACTTTACCCCATGAACTTGCCTCTTTTAATGTAGAACTACTGCATGCCCCATCTCTTGAGTCAGCAACTGTTATTTGAATGGCATACTTATGCATATCAACATTTTTACCTAAAAGTTCTGCACAAATAACAGTGTCTTGAATAAAATTTTTAGGCACACCTCCACCAATCATAAATAGACCAGATCCTTTAGATCTTATTTTAATTTCAGTTAATTCTCTAAACTCTCTTATCGAGTCAATTGTAATATGATTTTTTGGGTTCCTCTCTTGATGCATAACAAGCCCAAAACCCGCACTAGAATCAGTAAACGCTGGGCAAAAAATTGGAATATTATTGTCATATGCAACTTCGATTAATGAGTCTTTTTTTTTTGCATTTGTTTTAAGGTATTTTCCAATTTCCTTTATAAATTCTCTTGACGTATAGCTTTTAGGTTCTAATTGGTCTGCGATCTCACCAATTATTTTATCACACATTTGAAGTTCATCTTCATCTATGTAAGTATCATAAATTCTATCAATATAATTACTTCTTAATTCAGTATCATCTTGATATTGAGAACCTTGATAATGTTTAAAACCTATAGCTTCAAAAAAATCCATATCAATTATTGAAGCTCCAGTAGCAACTATTGCATCAACCATGTTGTATTTAACTAAATCCCTATAAATGTGCATACATCCTGCTGCTGAGGTGGATCCTGCAAGAGTTAGAAAGATTGTACAATCTTTATCTTTTATCATCTCATTATAAATATTTGCTGCATTTGCAGTCTCTCTTGAAACAAAAGACATTTTCTCCATTGAGGAAACAATTTTTCTTGCATCAAAAGAAGTTATATCAATATGCTCTACCTCTTTACTGAGTAAATTACTTTTTCTATTACTTGGTTGGTTTTTATTATCTGACATTAAGCAACAAGAAACTCTTTATTTGCTTCTTTGTCATACATCGTCATAATTGGATTATCCTCAACTTCATAAATTTCATCAGAATAAAATCCGTTAAAGTTGGTTCTAAAAGTAAGTCCATAAGCTCCCAATTGTCCAAGCTCTATATAATCGTTTTCTTTTATATTGTTAGGTAAGATAAAAGGGCCTTTCATATAATCCATGCTATCACATGTTGGGCCATAGAAATCAAATGATGTTAGTTTTTTTGAAATAACTCTGCCATCAGTTATCATTTTTGATGGATATACAATATTTGGGACACCAGCATCAAACAAGGTTCCATATGTTCCATCATTTATATAAAGTTTTTGTTTTTTTCTTAAATCTACTCTCACTATTGTTGAACCACTTTCAGCAACAATTGCCCTACCAGGTTCACATATAATTTCTGGAAGTTTTTCTATTTTTAAATTTTCTAAACTTTTTTTGATTTCATTGAAGTAGTTATCTAAGGATTGAGGTACTAAATCAGGATAAACTGTTGGAAAACCTCCGCCAACATTTATTACATCAGGTATTATTTTAGTTTTTTTTATAATATTACCAATTTCAAATATTCCTTTAGAATATGAAATCGGGTGCATACACTGTGATCCAACATGGAAACTTAATCCAATTTTTTTTGCATATTGTTTAGTTAATCTTAGAAGCCCAACAGCTTCATTGCTAATTGCTCCAAATTTTTTCGATAAATCAATCTCTGCATGTTCATTAGATACAGAAACTCTCACAAATAAACTCAAATCCTTTGCATGGTTTGTACTTTCAAGAATTTTTATTAATTCATCTTTAGTATCTAAAGAAAAAGTTTTTACGTTATATTTATAATATGCATCTTTTATACTTTCTCTACTCTTTACCGTATGCATATAAGAACAATCAGCGTTCTGACTAATTTTTCTTATTGTCTCTATTTCTTTAATTGAAGCTACATCAAAACTATTTATTCCACTTTCAAGGATAGCTTTCAAAACTACTGGATGTGGATTAGTTTTTAAGGCATATAAGATTTTGCCTGGGAAGTTTTTTTGGAAATATTTTGAGGCCAATTTTATTGACTCTTTTCTAATACAGTAAACAGGTTTTTTCGGTCTCAGCTGATTAACTAGCTCTTCAACTGACTTAAATTTTTGCATATCTGCACCTCTAAAAAAAATTTACAAAAAAAACTGCATATCTAGTATGCAAGTTTCATAAATGCAGCATTTATGCTTAAAAATGATTAATGTAAAGTAAATAATGCTATTGAAATATTAAATTTTATTTCCATATAGGATGTATGAATAATCAACCAACACTCCAAAAACTAAGTGATTTCGAGGATAAATCACTACTAATTGTAGATGACGATAATCCATTTAGACAAAGATTGGCTAGAGCTATGGAAAAAAGAGGTTTTACAGTTACACAAGCTGAGAGTGTAAAGATTGGTATTGAGACAGTTAAATCGCAAAGTCCGGCATTTGCAGTTGTGGATCTTAGATTAAATGATGGAAATGGATTAGAAGTTGTAAAAGAAATTCAAAAGGGAAATATAAAAAGTAGAATTATAATGTTAACAGGATATGGCAATATTCCAACTGCCGTTGCAGCGATAAAAGAGGGTGCCATTGATTATATTGCTAAACCAGCAGATGCAGATGATGTTGAAAAAGCTCTTTTAGCAGATCCTAACCAAAAAGCAGCTCCACCAGAAAACCCTATGTCAGCAGATAGAGTAAAGTGGGAACATATTCACAGAGTTTTCGAATTATGTAATAGGAACGTCTCTGAGACAGCAAGAAGACTAAAAATGCACCGAAGAACTCTTCAGAGAATATTATCTAAAAGATCTCCTAAATAAGTTAATTTTTCGTAAGTCTTAAAAATACATCTTCAAGATCACCATCATCAGTTGAAATATCTTGAATTATCACATCTTGTTTTTTTATTTCAGTGATTATTTTATCAATATTTATTCTGCTTTTTTCATATGATAAGACCAATTTATTTTCTTCATTAGATATTATTTTTAAAGATTCAAAGAACTTATCTTTAATATTAATTTTTTTATCTGTAGTAAAATAAACAACTTTTGTTTGTATTCTTTGCAAAAGATTTCTTGTAGTATCTAATGCAACTAAATTTCCATCACTTAAAATACCTATTCTATCACACATTTTTTCAGCCTCCTCAAGATAATGAGTAGTTAATATTGTTGTAACTCCTTGTTTATTAAGTGACCTTACATTTTCCCATAATGTAGTCCTTAATTCTACATCTACCCCTGCAGTAGGTTCATCCAAAATTATAATTGGTGGCTGATGTACCATTGCTTTAGCAACAAGCAATCTTCTTTTCATACCGCCTGACAAACTTCTGGCATAACTATCAGCTTGTTTCTCTAATGATACTAGCTTTAATATTGTATCTGTTATTCTATCTTTTTCTCTAACTCCATACAAACCCGCCTGAAGTTCTAATAGTTTTCTTGGACTAAAAAATGGATCAAAGTTTACCTCTTGAGGAACAATTCCTATAGAAGCTCTAACTTGTCTCGGATTTTTATCTAAATTAAATCCCCAAACATTTACCTCACCACTGGTTTTTACAACAGAACCACCCAATATATTTATAAATGTACTTTTTCCGGCTCCATTTGGGCCCAATAATCCAAAAATTTCACCTTCTTTCACTTCTAAGTTTAAATTGTTTAGTGCGTGAGTTTGTTTCGAGCCATTTTTTGTATAAACTTTATTTAAGTTTTTAACAGTTAAAACGTTTTTTTTATTCATATGAAGGGTTACATTTATTACATTTAAAGAAATTAATATATCATTACACCATGCAAAAAATTAAAAAAAGTGACCATTTTTACTTGATAGATGGTTCAGGTTATATTTTTAGAGCATATTATGCTTTGCCTCCTCTGACTAGAAAAAGTGACGGTTTGCCAGTTGGAGCAGTAAGTGGGTTTTGCAATATGCTTTTTAAATTATTAGAGGATTCAAAATCAAATGATAACTTAGAAAAACCCACACACTTTGCTGTAATATTTGATTCAGCAAGAAAAAATTTTAGAAATGAAATTTATTCAGATTATAAAGGAAATAGATCTGATGCACCTGACGATTTAATTCCTCAATTTGAATATATAAGAAAATCTGTAAAAGCATTTAATCTTCCTTCGATTGAATTAATAAATTACGAGGCAGATGATTTGATAGCAACCTATGTAGAGAAAATTTTAGAAATAGGTGCAAAAGTAACGATAGTTTCCTCTGACAAAGATTTAATGCAACTATACAAGAAAGGCGTGAGAATTTATGATCCTATGAAGAATAAATTTATAAATGAAGATGATGTATTAAATAAATTTGGAGTCACAGCAGAAAAAGTAATAGATGTTCAATCTTTAGCTGGCGATAGTACAGATAATGTGCCTGGTGTACCTGGTATTGGGGTTAAGACAGCAGCTGAGTTAATTAATCAATATGGAAATTTAGAAAATTTATTAAAAAATGCATCAAAAATAAAACAAAATAAAAGAAGAGAAACTTTAATCAATAATAAGGATGATGCAATTGTAAGTAAAAAACTAGTTACATTAAAAAAAGATGTACCAATAAAAAATAAAATCGAAGAATTCATATTAAAAAATGTAGATAAAGATAAGCTTTACTCTTTCTTAAGGGAAATGGAATTTAATAGACTGTTAAGTTCTGCAATCTCAAAATACGGAAATACAAATGATCAGGAAGTTAAAAATGTTGAAAAAAATACAGAAAAATTATCAGAAATAAAAAAAAGTAATTATCAATTAATAAAAAATGAGAAAGAAATAAAAGATTTGATGAAATTATCCGAGGAAATAGGCGAATTTGCAATAGATACTGAAACAACTTCATTAGATCCTCACACTACAAAATTAGTTGGTATTTCAATCTCTAACAAAATTGGAAAAGCTTACTACATTCCACTTAATCACGTTAGTGGAGACAATCTAGAAGAAAAAAAAGTATTAAGTATTTTAAAGGATTACTTAGAGGATGAAAGTATTAAAAAAATAGGACAAAATATTAAGTTTGATTTTATCGTTTTCTATCACCGTGGAATAACATTAAATTCAATGGAAGATACCATGCTTATGTCTTACACTTTAGACGCTGGTAAAAATAGACATAACATGGATACTCTCTCAGAGATCCATCTTGACCATAAAACTATTAAATATAAAGATTTGGTTGGAACTGGTAAAAAACAAATTAATTTTTCTGAAGTAGATATAGCTCAAGCTAAGGATTATGCAGCAGAGGATTCGGATATAACATTTCGTTTATACAAAATTTTTCTTAAATCTTTAAAAGCAGAAAAATTATTGAATATTTATGAGTTATTTGAGAAGCCTCTTATAAAAATACTGGCACATATGGAGATTAAGGGGATTAAACTTGATAGGTCCTCGCTTCATAAACTATCTACTAAATTCTCAATTAAAATAGAAAATTTAGAAAAATCAATTTTTAAAATTTCAAAAAAAAAATTTAATATTGGATCAACCAAACAACTTGGTGAAATTATGTATAATGATTTAAAAATTGCAGCACTAAAAAAAACAAAAAAAGGTAGTTTTGCAACTAGTGCTTCTGTATTGGAAGATTTAGCTTTTAAAGGTTATGAGTTTCCTAAACTCATATTGGAGTGGAGACAACTAAGTAAATTAAAGAATACCTATTCCGATGCATTGCCAGAACATATAAATCAAAATACTAAAAGAGTGCACACTTCTTTTTTATTAGCATCAACATCTACTGGTAGGCTCGCATCTAGCGAACCCAATTTACAAAATATACCAATAAAATCTGAGGATGGTAAGGATATAAGAAAAGCTTTTGTTTCTGAAAAAAATAACAAACTAATTTCTGCTGATTATAATCAAGTTGAGATGAGAATATTGGCAGATCTAGCTGATGTTAAACAGTTAAAAAAAGCATTTTTAAATAATGAAGATATACATACATTAACTGCAAGTCAGGTTTTTGGAAAAGAAATTAATAAAATTGATGCTGAGACCAGACGAAAAGCAAAAGCAATTAATTTCGGAATTATTTATGGAATATCTCAATATGGATTGGCTAAACAAATAAATGTTTCAAATAACGAGGCCGAGGAATTTTTAAATTCATACTTTAAAAAATTTCCAGAAATTAAAGACTACATGAAAACAACAGTAAATTTTTGTAGAAAAAGTGGATATGTGAGTAATATATTCGGAAGAAAAACTCATCTTACTGGCATTAATGATAAAAATTTTAATGTAAGAAATTTTCAAGAGAGAGCGGCGATTAATGCTCCAATTCAAGGCTCAGCCTCAGAAATCATGAGATTAGCAATGATCAGAATAAATAATGAAATTTCTAGTAATAAAAAAAACAGTCTTAAAATGTTATTACAAATCCACGACGAGTTAATTTTTGAAGAAAGCTCAAAAGAAACAAAAAAAAGTACAAAATTAATAAAGGATTTAATGTTAAGTGTTAAAGATAGTGAATTACATTCATTTTCAATTCCACTTTTAGTCGACGTAAATATTGGAGAAAATTGGGGTGAACTACATAAGTAAACAAACAATTGCCCTAATATGAACAATTTAGTATTTTTATTCTAAATTATGTCACAAACAATTGCTTTAGTAGATGATGATAGAAATCTTTTAACATCTGTACAGATGGCCTTGGAGGAGGAAGGTTTCAAAGTACAAACTTATATAGATGGCGAAAATGCACTTGTTGGATTAACAAGAACTCCTCCTGATCTTGCTGTAATTGATATTAAAATGCCAAGAATGGATGGTGAAGAACTTCTAAGAAAACTTAGAAAAAAAACTTCTATGCCGGTTATATTTTTAACTTCAAAAGATCAGGTAACTGACGAAGTAAGTGGCTTGAAATTAGGAGCAGATGATTTTGTTGGTAAAACAGGAGGTTTCTCAACTAAAGTATTAGTAGAAAGGATTAAAGTCCAATTAAGAAAAAAAGATAAAGACACTAACATTGAAGAAAATAAAAATATAATTTCTCATGGTAAATTAAAATTAGATCCTTCTCAACTTGAATGCGAATGGGATGGTAAACAATTGCCAGATAAACTTACTACAACTGAATTCAAAATTGTTGAAGAGCTTGCAAAAAGACCAGGCATGATTAAAGAGAGAGCTTTATTGATGGACGTTGCCTACCGTGAAGATACTGATATAGAAGACAGGACCATTGATAGTCATGTCAAAAGAATAAGGAAAAAATTTAAAAAGATTGATAGTGATTTTTCAGCAATTGAAACAAGATATGGAAGTGGATATAGATGGAATGTTAAATAATTTTTATGGGAAAAATACTAAAAAATCTTTCTATATTACAGAAATTCTTATTTATTAATTTAGTAGTCTTAGTAATTATAATAATCATCACATTTTTTTATTTAGGAGCCATTCAAGATAATTTAGTAAATCAAAAACAAAAAAGTCATACAGATATAATTACTCAAACAATAACAAATTTGAAAAAGTCAAAAGTAAATTTTAATGAGAATGGAATTAACGAATTTTTATTCTCAAAAAAATCAAGATTTCCATATTTTGAAAAATTAGATAGAGTTATATTTTTCGATAATCAATTAAATTGGATTGGAGACACAAGATCTGCTCCATCATCTTTACTGTTAATTGAGGAACTATCAGAACAATCAAACGAAAATGAATTTAATAATCAAGAAAATAAAAAAGAAACAAATTTTGATGAAGATCTTAACAGATTTTATTTATCTGGATCTGAAGAATCATACACAGATATAAAAAAAATAAATAATCAGTTCTTTGTTTTTAGTATCAATCAAGTTAATTATCTGAATAATGAAGGATATATTCTTATAACTGAAAATGCTGATAATATAATTGCCCAAATAGAAGAAAGAGAGAATTTTATTATAAGAACAGCTTTTGTTGTGCTTCTTGTAATCCTAATTTTTTCATATGTTTTAAATAGATACTTTTTAAAACCAATTAAAAATCTGGTTACTTATACCAAAATTATTAAAGATAAAAGTAAAGAAAAAACTGATATCGAAAATGTTAAAAATAGAAATGATGAATTAGGAATATTGTCAAAATCATTAGATGAAATGACAAATGAATTAAATAAAAGAATTACAACAGCAGAAAATTATTCTACAGATTTACTTCATGAAATCAGAAATCCTCTTGCTTCTCTAAAAAGTGCCTCAGAAATAATTTCAGAAACAGAAGACAAAGTAAAAAGAGAAAAATTGATTAAAATTGTCTCTCATGATGTTGAAAGAATAGAAAGATTAATTACCGACTATTCTCAAATGCTTAAAGATGAGGCAGTAATCTCAACAGAAAAAATGCAAAAAATTAATCTTAAAGAAATTGCAAGTTCTGTCGTTGACGATTTCAATAATATTTATAATTCAAAAAAGAACATAGAAATTAAATTAAAATCTAATGGATCAGAGAATTATTTTATACTTGGCATTACGAATAGAATTGAACAAATTATTTCAAATTTACTTGAAAACTCAATTTCTTTTAGTGGTGAGAATCAAGAAATAATAGTAGAGGTCAGCAAAGATGAAAATGGTAGACATAAACTTGTTGTAATTGACGAAGGAAGAGGTTTTGACGAAAAAGATACAGATAAAATTTTTAACAGATTTTATAGTAATAGACCTGAAAATTTTGGAGAACATTCCGGACTAGGTCTAAATATAGTGAAAAACTTGGTCGAATTACACAATGGACAAATAAAAGCAGAAAATAACCTAAACAAAGGTGCAAAAGTTGAAATTATTTTCCCGGCGACCCAATGAAAAGTTGATTATTATAAATAAAGTTGTTACAAGCCGAAGCTTATGACAGACTATAAAGTAAAAGATATAAACGAAGCAGAATTCGGAAGAAAAGAAATTTCATTAGCAGAAACAGAAATGCCAGGTTTAATGGCATTAAGAAAAGAATATAAAGGGAAATATCCTTTAAAAGGTGCGAAAATATTAGGATGTCTACATATGACAATCCAAACAGCAGTTTTAATTGAGACTTTAGTGGATCTTGGTGCTGAAGTAAGATGGTCTTCATGTAACATTTTTTCTACTCAAGACCATGCTGCAGCTGCAATCGCAAAAGCAGGCATTCCAGTATTTGCATGGAAAGGTGAAACAGAAGAGGAATATTGGTGGTGTGTAAGACAAACTATCGAGGGTAAAAAAGACTGGAAGCCCAATATGATTTTGGATGATGGCGGAGATCTTACTGCACTTATGCATAAAGATTATAAAGACTTGATGAAAGATATAAAAGGCTTAAGTGAGGAAACAACTACTGGAGTATTAGCACTTAAAAAAATGGAGGAACAAGGAACACTTTTAGTTCCTGCAATAAATGTTAACGATTCAGTAACAAAATCAAAATTTGACAATCTATATGGTTGCAGAGAAAGTTTAGTTGATGGGATAAAAAGAGCGACAGATGTAATGATGTCAGGTAAGGTCGCAATCGTTGCAGGATTTGGAGATGTGGGAAAAGGTAGTGCAGCTTCTTTAAGACAGAGTGGTGCAAGAGTAATGGTAACAGAAACAGATCCAATTTGTGCACTTCAAGCTGCAATGGAAGGTTATGAAGTTGTGTTGATGGATGAGATGATCGGTCAAGCAGATATTGTTGTAACAGCAACTGGAAATAAAGATATTGTTACAGCAGATCACATGAGAGCAATGAAAGATAGGTCAATACTTTGTAATATTGGACACTTTGATAATGAGATTCAAGTTGATGCTTTAAAAAACTACAAATGGGATGAAATAAAACCCCAAGTTCACGAAATTACTTTTCCAGATAATAAAAGACTTATTTTATTGGCTGAGGGAAGGCTAGTAAATTTAGGATGTGCAACTGGACACCCAAGTTTTGTAATGAGCGCCTCATTTACAAACCAAGTTACAGCCCAAATAGAATTATGGAATAACTCAGATAATTATGAAAACAAAGTATACGTGCTTCCTAAACATTTAGATGAGAAAGTTGCTAGATTACATTTAGAAAAAGTTGGAGCAAAATTAACACCTTTATCTAAAGATCAAGCAGACTATATCAGTGTTAAGACTGAAGGACCATATAAACCAGATGCTTACCGCTACTAAGGGTGGCAAAATTAATATTTCAGAAGAAAAAGATACTAAATCTGTCGCAGAAAAATTCTCTAAATTAATAAAACAGGGTGATTTTATATTACTTAGCGGAAATTTAGGCGTTGGAAAAACAACTTTTATAAAACACTTAATTAATTCACTTCAAAAAGCAAACAAACAAAAAATATCAGAAGTTACAAGCCCAACTTTTAATATAACTAATGAATATCAAATAAAAAAAACCTTAATAAAACATTATGATCTTTACAGAATTAAAAATAAAAAAGAACTATACAATTTAGGTATTCAAGAAAATTTAAATGATCAAATTACATTAGTTGAATGGCCAAAAATTATAAAAAAAATAAAAGTAAAAAATAGTATAAATTTAATATTTGAATACAAAAAAAATTATACAGAGCGTTATCTTTCTATAATTTCTAAAAATAAAAAATTTTTAAATGAATTTAAATAATTTAAAAAAACTGTCTGGAGATGCATCATTCAGAAATTTCTATAGAAGTAAAAGTAGTATCATTGTTTATTGTGAAAAAAATAAAAAAAGTAATTTATTAGAATATGATGCTATTAATAAAATATTAATTAAAAAAGAAGTCTTGGCACCTTTTTTGATATCTCAAAATTATAAAAAAAACTATATAGAAATTCAAGATTTTGGTGATTTAACTGTTTTCAAAAAATTTAAAAATAAATCAATTAATAAAAAAATTTATTATAAAGAAATTATTGATTTATTAATTAAACTAAAAAATATTAAAATTAAGAAACAAACAACTTTTTTAAATACAAAATACAGAATTCCAAGTTATACTCAAAAAATGTTATTAGATGAGTCTAACTTGTTTATAGATTGGTATTTACCCAAATATTTTAAAGGAAAAACCCATCAATCTTTAAAAAAAAAATTGAAAATAATATTTAAAAATTTATTGAAAAATATTTCATTAACAGAAAAAGTTTTTGTACATCGAGACTTTCATATTTCAAATATAATGATAACAAAAAACGGTTTAGCGTTAATAGACAGTCAAGATGCTGTATTTGGTAATGCTGCATATGACTTAGCATCCCTGATTGATGATGTCCGATTAAGAACAAATATTCAAACTAAAAATTTTATTTATGATGAATACATAAAAAAAAATAAAAATTTAGATCATAAAAATTTCAAAAATGACTTTGAAATTCTATCAGTTCTTAGAAATTTTAAAATAATCGGCATATTTACTCGATTATCTGTTAGAGATAAAAAGAATAAATACCTTAAACTTATCCCTTATGCTTGGGAACTTATCTACAGCAGATCTGCTAAAAGCCCAATTTTTAAAGACTTAAATTATATATTAACTAAATATTTTGATAAAAAAAAAGAAAATTAATATGAAAATAAAAACTGGTCTAATACTTTCTGCAGGATTTGGGAAAAGAGTACAGCCAATTACAGACAACCTGCCCAAACCTCTTATAGTCTATAAGAATCAAACATTATTAGAAAATACTATTAATTTTCTTATAAAACTTAAAATCGATAAAATTAAAATCAATGTTTTTTATTTAAAAGAAAAAATAGTTAGTTTTATTGAAGATAAAAACTTCCCAGCTAACATAGAAATTGTAGATGATGGTGAAACAATTTTAGGAACAGGGGGAGGAATTTTAAGCCTTATTAATAGATCTGATGAAGATGATGTGTTGGTAATTAATCCAGATACAATTTGGGACGAGAGTTATTTAAACTCAATCAGTGCAATGGAAAAAATTTACTTCGAAAAAAAGATAAAAAATATTTTATTAGTTGTAAATAACTCATCCTGCTTTGATAAGAGATTCAATGGAGATTTTGAGATAAAAAATAATATTTTATTTAAAGAAAAAATAAATAATTTTAAATATACAGGATGTCAGATTTTTAATAAGGATATCATTTCTCACAAACAATTGAATTATTTTCCTATATCTGAAATATGGGATACACTTTTAAGAGAAAATAAACTTTATGGACATGAACATACTGGTGAATTTAAACACTTAACTGATTATGAAATTTATGAAAAATTATTTATTTAATAAACTAAAAGATCTTTTGCTCTTTCTTTGTCTAAATAACTAGCATTTTTAATCTTACCTTTTTCAGTTTCTATTAAAAGAGGGTTTCCTGTAGGTATTTCTAAACTGGAAATTTTAATATTATCCAAGTCAAACAAATATTTACATAGTGACCGTATAGAGTTTCCATGAGCAGAGACAATTATATTTCTATCTAATTTTGGTTCAATATTTTTTTTGTAATAGGGTATCACTCTTTCATAAGTATTTTTTAATGACTCTGTATCAGGAATTTTATCCTTTGGAACACTTTTATATATATCAATATTTAATGGATGATATGGACTCGTTTTTTTGAGTGCCTCTGGTGGATTATCCCATGATCTTCTAAAAATATGTATTTTTTCTTCACCATAAAGTTTTTTCATTTCATCCTTATTTAAACCTGTTAAAGCTCCATAGTGTCTTTCATTTAACTCCCATGCACTTACTACATTTTGGTTTTTGACTCTCATAGTATTTAATATTAAATCAAGTGTCTCAATTGATCTTTTCTGCAAAGATGTATAAAAATATTCAAAATTTAAATTTAATTCCTTTATTAATTCACCAGCCTTACACGCTTCTAGCTTACCTTTAGCAGCCAAATCAACATCTACCCAACCTGTAAAACGATTTTCTAGGTTCCACTCACTCTGACCGTGCCGAACAAGAATTAAATGACTCATGATTAAAATTTTAATATAGATTATTAATGAAAATCATAAAATCATTATTTTATTTTTCTAACTTTACTTTAATATTATTTTATTTGTATCCAGGAAATATTTTTGGATGTTTTTTATATAATGATTGTCAAATACAACCTCAATTAACAAGAGATTTAAGCATTTTTTCGTCAAATCACTTGTATTCATTTATTATTGTGTCTTTGCTAGGTTTTATATCTTTTAAAAATAGAATAAAAAAAATTTTTCTTTATCTTTTCTTAATGGCAATATTTTTAGAAATAATGCATATAATCATACCAGATAGAAGTTTTGAAGTTCAAGATTTACTTGGTAATATTCTTGGAGTTGTAATATCATTAACTATTATAAAACTATTTTACAAAAAAAATGAACTCATTCGAAGATAGAAAAAAAAGTTTTGAAAAGAAGTTTGCTCATGATCAAGAGCTTCAATTTAAAGTGAGTGCCAGAAGGAATAAATATATTGGAGAATGGGTATCTCAATTATTAAATTTGAATCCAGATCAAGAAAAGGATTATATTCAATCAGTTATAAAGGCTGATTTTGCTGAAGCAGGTGATCAGGATGTTTTTAGAAAAATTAAAGAGGATTTAAAAGAGCAAAATATTTCAGATGAGGATTTACGAAAAAAAATGGATGAGCTGAATGAAAAAGCTAAAACTGATTTTAGTTAGTTTTTTTTTCATTTTATTTAACTTAAATAATTCATTATCTTCGAACCACAGTTTTAATATAATTTCTGGAATACCAGTTATATCCGACGGTGATACAATTAAAATAAATAATAAAAAAATACGTTTTACTGGAATTGATGCACCAGAAAGTTATTTTTTTGGAAAAAGACAAATTTGCATTTTAAATAATGTTGAAATTTTATGTGGAAAGTTATCTAAACAAAAGTTAATTGAAAAAATAGGAAATCAAATCATAGATTGTAAAATTGAAAAAAATAAAGATCAATTTAACAGATTGCTAGGGGAATGTTTTTTAGAAAATGAAAGTTTATCGGTTTTCATGGTTAAAAATGGTTATGCTTTTGATTATCCAAAATATTCTAATGGTAAATTTCGGAAATACGAACAATATGCAAAAAAACTATCTCTAGGACTATGGGAAATGCAGTTTGAATATCCTTGGATATGGAGAAAAAAAAATAGATAGTATTAAAAGTGATTCGAAACAAAAATTTATACTTTTTTTTAATTCTAATTTTAATTTCTTCATGCACATCAATACCTAAAAATACTTCTGATGGCTGTTCAATCTTTTCGGAAAGATACCTTTGGTATAAACATGCAAAAAAATCTGAACAAAAATGGGGAACACCAATTTATCTTCAACTTGCTATAATTAAAATGGAATCTGATTTTGATTGGTTGGCCAAGCCTCCCAGGCAAAAATTATTTAAAGTAATACCCTATAAAAGACCATCTAGTTCTTTTGGCTACTCTCAAGCAGTAAAAGGTACTTGGAAACAATATAAAGAAGAAACAGGAAATAAATATGCTACACGAACAAGATTTAAGGATAGTGTGGATTTTATTGGTTGGTATACAAACAAAACAGAAAAGATACTCAAAATATCTAAAAAAGATGCTTTTAGGCAATATATTGCTTATCATGAGGGATGGGGAAATTATAAAAATTATAAGAGTAAACAGAAAATTATTTTATTAGCAAAAAAAGTTGAAAATCAGTCTAATAAGTACAAAACTCAATTAAATAATTGTAAAAATTCACTAACTACCAGAAAGTATATTATATTCTAATTCAACTGTTTTTTAAGCTCAATATCAACGGCATCGATTCTCTTTGTATTTTTGGCAAGTGTTAAATACATCGTAGGAGTTACATATAAAGTGAAGAAGGTAGAAATTATCATTCCTCCAAGGATAGTTGCTCCAACTGCAAGTCTTGATCCTTCTCCTGCTCCAGGACCAATGTTTCCAATAACTAATGGCAACATTGCTATCATAGTACTTAGTGACGTCATTATAATTGGTCTAAATCTTAAACTACATGCCTCTTTTACAGATTTTTCAATATCTTTACCTTTGGTTCTTAATTGATTTGCATAATCTACTATTAGAATACTATTCTTTGTTGAAATTCCTATAAGTATCACAAGCGCAATCTGTGAAAAAATATTTATTGATGAATTTAAGAATAATATGAATACTAAACCACCAAATACTGCAAGTGGTACTGTTAAAATAATTATAAATGGGTGAACAAAAGAATTAAAAGTTGCAGACATAACAAGGTAGGCTGTTAATAAAGCCAAGGCAAAAATTATATAAAGTTCATTACTTGTCTCTTTTAGTTCTTCTGATTTACCCTTCCAAGTTATTTGTTTATCCGGTGCAACTTTACTCATTGTTTCTTCAAGATATTTGATTGCTTCGGCTAGAGTATATCCCTCACTTATATTTGCAGATATTGTTACAGCTCTTTGTCTATTGTATCTAGATAGTTTACTTGCTGTTCCCTTTTCATTAAATTCCACTAAATTTGAAAGAGAGACTAGGTTTCCAGTTTTTTCTGATCTTACAAATATTTTACTTAAACTTTCTTTATCTTTCCTATCTTCTAGGTATTGTTGTAAAATTATAGGATATTCTTTACCAAGTTTATTAAATTTTGTAACTGTTTTACCTCCATACAAAGTTTCTAGTGTCTGTCCGATTGCTTCTGCAGATATTCCTAGGTCTTTTGCTTTAATTTTATTAATTTTTATATTTACCTCAGGCTTATTTCTGCTGTAATCAGACTCTAATCTCGATAAATTTCTGTTCTGTCGAAGCATTCTAATTACTTGAGATTGAATTTGCTCCAATTCTTCATATGTATTTCCATAAATAACCATCTGTACAGGCTTGTTATAGCTTGAAACTCTAATAGATTGCGGTGAAATTGGGAAAGCCAGTGTTTGAGGAACAGTAACAATCTTACCAATAGCCTGTCTCATAATTGTCTGAGAACTTTGCTTTCTATTTTTCCAATTATCTAAAAGAGAAATTATCAAAAAACTATTTTCAGAACCAAAACCTGGCACTATCATTAAGAATCTATTGTATGGGCTATTTTCCTTGTCTAACAAAGGAATTAATCTTTTTTCAACATCTTCAGCTCTTTTTTGCGTATACTGGAATGAACTTCCTTCGTCAGTGAAGCCGATCACTAAATAAACACCTCTATCCTCTAATGGCAAGAGTTCTTTTTTTGAATAATTATATAAGGCACCAGATCCTAAAACTATTAGAATTATAAATGCTACAATAGTTTTTTTTCTATTTAACCAAAATCCTAAAGTTTCAGAATAAAAACTTAAAAAACCTTGAAAAAATTTGTCAAACCTTTTCGTCAAAAAATTAGACTTTTTCTTTTTGTCAAGAAACTTACTCCCAAGCATTGGTGAAAGCGTTAAAGCAACAAATGACGAAACAACTATAGCAAATGATAAAGCAATAGCAGTTTCTTTAAATAAAGTTCCTGCAATACCCTCAATAAATATTAAAGGTAAAAAAACTGCTACCAATATAAGAGTAGTTGCTATTATCGCAAATGTGATTTGTTTTGATCCTTTATATGCTGCTACTAAAGGTGTTTCACCATTTTCGATTCGTCTGTATATAGCATCAGTCATTATAACAGAATCATCAGTTATAATTCCAATAGCTAAAATGAAACTCAATAAAACAAAAATATTAATAGATAAGTCAAAGATATATAAACCTAAAAATGTTGCAATTAAACTTACTGGCAAAGCAATAGCTGGAACTATAACTGCTTTTAAATTACCTAAAAATAAATAAATTATAATTACAACTAATATAAATGCGATAATTAAAGTTTTATATACTTCATTTATAGCTTCTCCTATGTAAGTTGCTCTATTGAAAGCTATTTCCAAATTTAAATCGCCTGGTAGAGTTTTTTTAACTTCTTCGATTTTCTTTTTGATATCTTTTGATAGTTCAACTGTAGAAGCACCACTCCTTGCATAAATACCTATTCCCATTGT
This sequence comes from uncultured Pelagibacteraceae bacterium, assembly GCA_902561765.1. Lineage (GTDB taxonomy): Bacteria > Pseudomonadota > Alphaproteobacteria > Pelagibacterales > Pelagibacteraceae > Pelagibacter. The sequence continues at coordinate 175,760 of CACEQR010000001.1, forward strand.
TTTCAAATTTAAAGCCCCTTTACTTTGAGCTCTAAATAGAACTTTTTCAGTTACTGGACCTAATTCTAAATTTGCAACATCAGACAATCTAACAATGTTATCTTTAGATTTCTTAATTGGAAGCTGTTTTAGTTTTTCCAAGTCGTTATAAGATTTATCAATGTTAATTGTAAGATCAATATTTTCTGCCTCTAAAGTACCAGCAGGTAGTCTCACATTTTCATTTCTGAGCGATCTTTCAACTTCTTGTATGGTTAAATCATTTGCTGCTAACTTAATTGGATCTATCCATACTCTTATACTTAGTTCTCTTAAACCACCAGTTCTAATTCTTCCAACATTCTTTATACTTGAAAATTGATCAACCAAATATCTCTCTGCATAATCTCCTAGTTCAAGATCCGTCCAGGTTGATGAAGAAAGTGCAAGCCACATTGTTGTTGTAAAACCTGCAGATTGTTTAAGAATTCTAGGTGCATCTGCCTCTGAAGGAAGTCTTCCAACTATTCTTGCAACTCTTTCTCTTACATCGTTTGCAGCATTATCAAGATCAATATCTGTATCAAATTCAATATTAATTGTACTTTTTCCATTCTCTGATTTTGCATCAATATTTTTTATACCTTCCGCTCCTCCAATCACTTCTTCAATAACTTGTGTCACTTCTTCATCCACAATTGGCGCTGAAGCTGAAGCATATTCCACTTGAACTTGAACCACAGGAGGTTGTAGTCCTGATGGAAGTTCTCTAACAGGTAACTTTGAAAAAACAAAAGTACCAAATACAACTAGTATTAAAGATAACACCCATGATAATGCTGGTCTTCTTATACTTACATCAGTTAAATACATTTAATTATTTATTTTTTATCTTCTTTTTTTTCTGATCCTGACTTACCAAATAAATTTTTTATCCAATCAAACTTACCTTTTTTTGCCTCTGTATTGTTTGATTTTGGTTTTTTGCCCCAATCGGATTTACTTTTTTTAGCTCCAGCTTTTATAGGTTTAATTTTGCCATTTGGTCTTACTTTCTTTAGACCCTCAGCTACAACTATATCACCCTTATTTAGTCCTGATTTTACTTCAAGATATCCTTGGCTTCTATTGCCTACTATAACTTCTACTCTATTAGTAATATTCTTGTCGTCTACCTTATAAATATAAACTTTGTTACCCTCTAAGATTACACTTGTATCAGGAATTCCCAAAGTTTCTCTCTCATTGTATTTAATAGTAACTTCCATTAATGCACCTGGTAAAATTTCTGAATTTGAGTTTTGAAGTTTTACTCTTAGTCTTAGTGACCTGTTACTTACATCTATTTTGCTAGCGATAGAGTCTACGCTACCTTTATATATTTTTTCTTTATTTCCAGAAAATCTTACATCAACACCTAATCCTTTTTTTACAAATGGTGCGAATACTTCTGGCACATCAACATCTATAAATAAAAATGATGCATCTTCAATATCAATTACAACTGAGCTTTCTGAAACATTAATATCATCTGAAAAGTTTCGTTTTCCTATGACACCGTCAAAAGGAGCTCTAATAGTTCTATTTTTTAATTTTGCCACAATATCTCCAGCTTTTACTTTAGTATTGTAGTTTATTTGCTCTAAAATTTCATACTTCTCTATATTGTAAGATTGAACTTTCATTGGAACAGCTGTTCCAAAAGTTTCAATTACATTTTGAAATTTTCTTTGTTCAACAGTTTTAACAATAATTCCAGGTGGTGGTCTTTTACTAAATTTTTTTTTAAAGTGATTTCCAATCATTGTCCTTGCAATGATCACTCCGGCAATAATTATAAAAAATATTATAATTAAGGTAGTTACTTTTGTTGATCTCCTCATATTTTAAAGTTTTCCATATTCAGCCCATGATCCATCATAAACTGTAGGGGAGTATGTATTATTTACTAGGGAATATGCAAGGCTTAAAACACAAGCTGTAATACCAGAACCACAAGAAAAAACTCTATTTTTTTCACTTAAATCAATTATTTCATCAAATTTTTTTGAAATTTCATTTTTATTTTTAAATGTGTTGTCATTTGAATTAATAACCTCTTTAAAGGGAAGACATAAAGAATTTGGTATAGATCCACTTCTTACGTTTTTTCTTGGATCTGGTACGATACCTTCAAATCTTTCCCTGCTCCTAGCATCAATAACTTTAAAATTATTTCTTTTTATGTTGTCATTGATTTCATTGATATTTTTAACAAGATGTTTGTTTTCTTTAGCTATATATTTTGAATTTATAATATTTGTTTTTTTATTAGTAGTTATTTTATTTTCTATTTTCCATTTTTTTAAGCCGCCATCCAAAACACTTACCAACTCTCTTTCATGACCAAAATAAATAAAATTATACCAACCTCTGCATGAACTTAATACATCTGAGTTATCATAAATTACTATTTTATCCTCATTTGAAATTCCTAAAGAAGATACAATTTCCTCCCATTTCTCTTTTGTTGGAAGCATATGAGGTAATTCTGTATTTTGTTCTGAGTTTTTATCTAAGTCAAAAAAAATTGCTCCTGGAATATGTTCATTAAAATATTCTTCATGTGGATTTCTATTAATATCAGGCATATGCCATGAACAGTCTATAATTTTTACATCATCTAGATTTTTTGCTAACCAATCTGATGAAACAAGTGACATTCTATCTTTTTTCTAGATATTTCTGATGATATTCCTCAGCAGTACAATAATTTTTTAATTCAGATAGTTTGGTAACTACTTTACCTGATAGTCTTGCATTTTCCTCATCAATAATTTTTTGAGCAATTTTTTTTTGTTTATCATTAAGATAAAATATTTCACTTCTATATTGTGTCCCAAAATCAGGACCCTGAGAATTTAATGTTGTAGGATCATGAAATTCAAAAAATTTTTTGATTATTTCTTCGTACGATATAACTTTAGGATCAAATTCTAGTTTTACAGCCTCTGCATGATTTGTTGTTCCAGTACAAACCTCTCTATAATTCGTATTTGGACTATTGCCTCCACAATATCCAACCTCTGTTCTGTAAATACCTTCCAGCTGTCCATATTTTTTTTCTGGACCCCAAAAACATCCTAAAGCTAAAACTGCTATTTCCATAGATTAATGCTATAATATTAATATAATTAAATCCATGTTATCTAAAAATCAATTAGGCTTTTTGTACATGGTTCTATCTGTATGTGCTTTCTCAATGATGGACGTGCTTGTAAAATGGTCCGAAAATTACCCAGTCGGAGAAGTTCTTTTTTTCAGAGGGTTTTGTGGTGTGATACCAATACTTTTTTTAATACCAAAAGAAAATTATAAAAATTTTTATAAAACAGATAGACCCAAACTCCATTTTGCTAGGTGTGCAGCTGGACTTATGGCAATAGTATCTATATTTATTGCACTAAGAAACTTACCTTTAGCAACTGTAGTAAGTATTTCTTTTGCAGCACCAATATTTGCAACAATAATGTCTATATATTTCTTATCAGAAAAAATTGGTAAATATCGATGGTTGGCAGTCTTTATTGGATTTATTGGAGTAATAATTATTGCTCAACCTGGAATTTCATCTTTAAATTTTAACTATATTTATCCAATAATTTTTTGCTTAGGAATGTCTTATGTTGCTATTGCAATAAGACAGTTATCTACATCTGAACCTATTTGGCTCATTTCATTGTATTTTTCATTATCAATCTCGATTTTAGGTTTATTAACCGTTCCATTTGGGTGGGTAATGCCAACATTTATTGATTTTTTATTATTGTGCCTCATCGGTTTACTGGGTGGTGTTGCAAATTTACTTTTAGGTCAATCATATAAACTTTCAGAAGTTTCTTTAGTTTCTCCATTAAAATATTTAAGTCTAGTTTTTGCTATTTTCTTTGGTTATTTCGTTTGGAATGAAGTACCGTCATATAAAACCTTGATTGGAGCTGCATTAGTAATTTTATCTTCAATAATAATATTTAGAAGAGAAATATATTTAAAAAAACCAAACCTAATTTTTAAAAGTGAGTAAGCAACCAAAATACTGGTCGAAGGCAACAAAGTATCTTTCAAAAGATAAAGTAATGAAGAAGCTTATAGATAAGTATAAAGATAAAACATTAACTACTAGAAAAAATATTTTCTTATCATTATGTAAGAGTATTATTGGACAACAAATTAGCGTTGCTGCAGCTAATTCAGTTTTTTTAAAATTTAAAAAAGAGTGCAGAGGAAAAATAAAACCAAAAGTTGTTAACTCAATTACTACAGGTAAATTAAAAAGATGTGGTTTAAGTAGACAAAAAGTTAGAGGCATAAAAGAGTTGGCAAAAAAATTTGTGAATAAAACTTTTAATCCAAGAATTATAAAAAAAATGGATGATGAGGAGGCAATAATTTATTTATCCGAATTAAGACAAATAGGTAGATGGTCTGCTGAAATGATATTACTATTCACTTACAATAGATCCAACATATGGCCTGTTCAAGATATTGGTTTACTTAGAGCAATTTCAAATAACTATAAAAAAAGCTACTTACCTCCTAAGAGTTTCGTAAATCGGTTAAAAACTCGTTTTTCTCCTTATTGCTCTGTTGCTACTTGGTATTTATGGCGCTCTATAGATGACGAGCCCATACAATATTAGATACCCTCAACAATTGAATGATGTCTAATGACGTGGCCTTTGAGAATATTATGAGCTTCCTGGTAGTCTGGTGAGTCGTAACATTTAATTGCTGTATCGTAGTCAGGAAATTCAGCGATAACTATTCTAGGAGAGTTTATCCCATCATTAGTTCTATTTTTTCCACCTCTAGCTATAAATTTACCAGAAAACTTTTCCACTGCTGGCCTCGCTTTCAAAGCATACTCCTTCTGTTTTTCTTCATTATCAATTTTTTCGTATATACATACCCAGTAACCCTTCATATTTCTCCTTTTTTTAATTTTTTATTTATGATACCAAATTTGATGTGAAAAGATTATTTTTAAATTTCTTTAAAGTATTATTTTTTTTAATATTTATAAAAACTGCCCATTCCAATGCTGATGAAATATATAATTTAGGAAAAAAAGTATTTCTTGAAGCTGGCAATTGTGCAGCATGTCATATGCTCGCAGATGCAGAATCAAATGCAATGGTTGGTCCAAATTTAAATGAAATCAGGCCTGACATTCAAAGAATTATAATGACAGTTAGAAACGGTATAGGAGTAATGCCTGCAATGGAGGGTGTACTAACTGATCAGGAAATAGAAGCGGTTGCTCACTATGTTTCTATAGCTGCGGAACAATAATAAAATTTAACTATAATTTTTTATCCAATGTTTAGCTATGTCTACTCTTTTGCAGATCCAAATATCCTTAAATTTTGTGATGTAATTTAAAAATTTTTTAAGAGACTGTATTCTACCAGGTCTTCCAATTAGTCTACAATGTAATCCAACCGACATCATCTTTGGTGAAGTTTTTCCTTCCTCATAAAGAGCATCGAAACTATCTTTTAAATAATTATAAAATTGTTCACCTGAATTAAATCCTTGATTGGTTGCAAATCTCATATCATTGTTATCAAGTGTGTAAGGAACCATTAACTGTTTCTTATTGCCTTTTTTTATCCAATAAGGAAGATCATCACTGTATGTATCGCTGCAGTATAAAAAACTACCATTATCAATTACTAAATCTAAAGTATTTGCACTACACCTACCGGTGTACCAACCGGCAGGTTGGGTGCCAAAAATCTTTTTTATAGATTTTACAGCGAGTTTCATATCACTCTTTTCTTTTTTCTTTGATACATTTTGATAATCAATCCATCTCCAACCATGACTAGCAACTTCATAATTTGCTTTTTTTATAGCCGAACAAACTTCTTTATTTCTTTCTAATGCCATACCAACTCCAAAAATAGTAAGTGGAATTTTTTTTTTATTAAATAGGTCATAAATTCTCCAAAATCCTCTTCTTGATCCATATTCATAAATTGACTCCATATTAAAGTGTCGTCCTTTAATCGGTTTTGCTCCTATAATTTCTGATAAAAACACTTCTGAAGTTTTATCACCATGAAGAGTACAATTCTCTGCTCCCTCTTCATAATTAAGAACAAATTGTAGAGCTAACTTAGCATTCCCCGGCCACTTTACGTTAACTTTTTTGGAACCATATCCCACCAAATCTCTTGGATATTTTTTTTTCATTTTTTTAAAATAATTTTATCTTTTTTAAATTTATAAATGACAAGATTGTTTCCTATTCCCTTTCTATCAACAACTAAAAAATTCATATTTTTCATAGAGATAAGTGGAAAGTGCCAAATACCAGCATTGTAATTAACTCCGGTTTGTTTAGGGACTACAAAGGATTGTATTTTATTTATATTTGGTCTATCTCCCCTTGGTGCTACAAATACTAAAAATTTTTCATCTTCCATTGGTATAAAAGCTTGGCTTCCTAAAGGATGCTTTTCCATCATATCAATTTTCATAGGAAACCTCCTTTTTTTCGCTTTAAAAACACTAACAATTGCCTTTCCCTTTTTTTTAGAGGTATCTATATTTATTAAGTTATCAAATCTTTGTGCGTACCCATTATTAATATTTATTGGATTTTTTTTAGACGTATCTATTAATTGACCAAATTTAGAAAAATTTTTTTTACTTATTTTTTTTGCTCTTATTATTTTCATTTTACAAAATTTCCAAATGCTCTTATTCTTGAAATTCCACCATCTGGATAGATATTTATTCTAAGATAATTTTCCTTACTTCTTCTAATTAAGAATTTTTTAAAAATATGTTTTTTGTGAGCTGATAGTTTTGACTTATTTAAAATAAACTTCCAATTTTTTGAGTTATTGACTATTAATTTATTAGACAGATCCTTAGTAATACTTGCAGTTTGAATTGAACAACTATCGGGATAGTTTCCTTTAAAATGATGCGTATCTATCTCTAATTTTTTTATTAATCCTGGTTTTCCAAATTTTATTATAAGCCAATCAAAGTTTTTTCCTCTACTTCTCCTTGTTTCCCAACCATCTCCCATATTTTTTCCTTTACCAGGTGCTATGATATTTTCAGCTCTGCCAAAATGTTCATTATTACAACCAATAATTGTAGCACCATTTAAAACAGAGGTAAGGTTGATAGTTTTATTACTTAAAGAGTTTTTTTCCATTTCAATTTTTCCATAAAGCCTTAGTCTTGCAACTCCACCATCTGGAAAAATATTTAGTCTTATATAATTAAACACTGTTTTTTTTTTTGATTTGAAGCTATGATTTCTACTTGGCCCAAGTTTTTTTTTGCTCAATAAAGAAATCCATTTTGTTTTCTTGTTAGGTTTAGTTTTACTAAAGCAACCCTCTAAAGAGGCATGGGTGGGTTGGTTTCCATTGAAGTGTGTTGTATCAATGTCTATATCAAATATCTTTCCAGGTTTACCAAGTTTTAAAATTAAATAATCAAAACCTTTTGATCTTCTTCTCCTTGTTTCCCAACCATCCATCCATTTTCCATGTTTGTCAAATAATCCATCTTTAAAAACTGGAGGATCCATGTTTAATATTCTATGAGCAGCAGCAAAAAAATCGTCAGTCTTAAATATAATTTTAGATCCAATTCTTGGATCTGCTAAATTAATCATTTTTGCACTTATAAATTTTTTCATTTTTTATTTATTTCATTCAAACGAAAGGTTGCGATTTTTTTTACTTGTTTTTTTGCTTCAAGAAATTCACTTTCTATATCACTTTGTATTCTTTGTCTAAAATTACTCAAAATTTCATTTTTATCTTTACCTTTTACGGCAATTATAAATGGAAAATTAAATTTTTTTTTATACTCTGAATTTAATTTTTTAAATTCCTCATATTCATCATTAGAACATTGATTTAATTTTGCAGAAGCTTGTTCAGATATAGACTCAGAAGTCATTTTTTTTGCTACAGCAAGCTCTGGATGTGCATTTAAAATCTCTAAAATTTTATTTTTTTCGTAATTTTCATAAATTTCGAGCATTTTAAATACAATATCTTCAAAGTTTTTAAATGGTTTTGAATCAAAAGCTTCCTCAGCAACTGATTCAGTTTTTTCAAAAACATTACCAAATACAAACAAAAAATCAGACTTGTTAAGATCGTTAATGTTATCTATTGTTCTCATATTACTTTAAATAATTAAGTTTGAAATTAAATGATACTATAATTTTATGACAAAGCTCACAACTCATGTTTTAGATGTATATTCGGGGAAACCAGGCAATGGAATTTTAGTAGAATTATTTTATATAAATGATTCAGAAAGAAAAAAAATAACTTCAGTAAAACTTAACAAAGATGGTAGGGCAGACTCTCCTCTTGCAGAAGGAGAAAATTTTGCAAAGGGCAAATATGAACTAGTTTTTTATATAGGTGATTATTTTAAAAATATATCATCAGTAAGTGATATACCATTCCTAGATGATGTAATTATCAGATTTGGGATTTCAGATCCGTTACAGCATTACCATGTACCTTTGTTAGTCTCGCCTTGGAGCTATTCTACTTATAGAGGTAGTTAAGTGATATCAAGTTCTGTTAAATTTTTATTAAATGATAAGCTTGTAGAAATCAAAAATCCCGATCCAAATCAAACATTACTTAATTATATTAGAAGTGATTTAAAAAAAACTGGGACTAAAGAGGGCTGCTCAGAGGGCGGTTGTGGTGCTTGCACAATTGTTTTGGGAGAATTAGTTGATAATAAAATTGTATATAAAGCAATTAATTCTTGTATTTCATTTGTTCCATCATTGAATGGTAAGCAACTTCTAATTGTTGAGGATTTAGTTTCTCAAAATGGAAAACTCCACCCAGTTCAGGATGCAATGATAAAATATCATGGTTCTCAATGTGGATTCTGTACACCAGGATTTGTTATGTCTTTATTTTCAATGTTTAAAAATAATAAAAGTCTCAATAATGAATTAATAACAGATTCTATATCTGGTAATTTATGTCGTTGTACTGGATATAGACCTATAATTGATGCTGCTAAAAGTTTAAATAAGATAAATAAGAATGATCAATTTACTAAAAATAAATATAAGGTTATTCAGCAATTAAAAAGAATTAAACCAAAAAATATTTATATTAAAAAAGATGATAAAATTTATTTTTCACCAAAAAATATTAAAGATTTAAAAGATATTATTAAAAAACACTCTAATTTTAGTTTTCTTGCTGGTGGAACTGATTTATCTTTAAAAGTTACAAAAGAAAGAAAAGAAATCCCATTTATAATTGATTTAAAAGAAATTAATGAATTAGATTTTATCAAAACAAATAAAAATTATTTAGAGATTGGTGCCGCTACACCTTTAATAAAATTTGAAAAAGAAATTAAAAAATATTATCCAGATTTTTATTTGATTCTAAAAAGATATGGCTCTGTACAAATTCGAAATGTTGGAACTATAGGTGGCAATATTGCAACGGCATCCCCAATTGGTGACTCATTGCCAATTTTATTATCTTTAAATGCAGAGGTTTTAATTGAAAGTGTTAATAAAAGAAGAGTTTTGCCTTTAAATAATTTTTTCCTTGATTACAGAAAAACTAAATTAAAAAAGAATGAATTTATTCATTCAATAAAAATACCACTATTTAAGAAAAATATTTTTAAGGCATTTAAAATATCAAAAAGATTTGATGATGATATCTCATCAGTTTGTGGATCCTTTAATTTTGAAATTAATAATAATAAAATTACAAAGGCTTATATTGCATATGGAGGTATGGCTGCAGTGCCAAAAAGAGCTAAATCATGTGAAAAAATTCTTAAAAATAAGCCTCTTAATATCAATACTTTTGATCAAGCAAAAAATTATTTAGAAAAAGATTTAAGCCCTATTGGAGACATGAGAGCTAGCAAAGAATACAGGTTAGAGATTGCAAAAAATTTATTGATGAAATGTTTTATAGAAATAAATTCTAATAAATTATCAAGAGTAAATTAAATGAGCAAAGAAAACTATATTGAAGAAATAAGGCCACACGATAGTGCCTATAAGCATGTAAGTGGGTATGCAGAGTATACAGATGATATTAATGAACCTAAAAATACGATTTATGGAGCTATTGGCCTAAGCAAAAAAGCCCATGCAATAATCAAAAATATAGACCTCACAGAAGTAAAAAAAAGCAAAGGAGTGATATCAGTAGTTACTGAAAGCGATATAATTGGAAGGAATGATGTGGGTCCAGTATTTGATGGTGATCCAATATTCCCAAAAAGAAAAGTTGAATTTTTTGGTCAACCGCTGTTTGCTGTTGCTGCTACAAGTACTGAACTTGCTAGAAAAGCAGTATTAAAGGCTAAAATTACTTACAAAGATCTAATACCAGTTATTACAGTAAAAGAAGCTTTAAATAAAAAACAATTCTTGTTTAAACCTAGAAAAATTAAAAAAGGGAACCCTACTAAGAAAATAAAAAATTCGAAAAATATTTTAAAAGGAAATTTTACAACAGGAAGTCAGGAGCACTTTTATCTTGAGGGTCAGGCAGCTTTTGTTGTTCCTAAAGAAGATGATAATTTTTTAGTTTACAGTTCAACTCAACATCCATCAGAAACACAACAATTAATTGCAAAAATGTTAAATCAGAAAAGTAATTCAATAAATGTTGAGGTAAGAAGAATTGGAGGTGGGTTTGGTGGAAAAGAAACAAATTTCATGACAGCATGCATTTGTGCGTTGTTGGCAAAAAAATCTGGTCAGCCTGTCAAATTAAGATTAGATAGAGATGATGACATAATATTGACCGGTAAAAGACATGAGTTTTTATCTGAATATGAAGTTGGTTTTAATAATGAAGGAATTATAGAAGGATTAAAAATAAACTTATCTTCAAATTGTGGAATGTCACCTGATTTGTCTGCAGCGATTAACGAAAGAGCTTTACTTCATATAGATAATGCATATTACATTTCAGATATAGAGGTAACAAATAATTTATGTAAGACAAATATTCCAACTTCAACTGCATTTAGAGGCTTCGGCGGAAATCAAGGAATGATGGCTATAGAAAATATTATAGATAATATTTCAAGATATTTAAAAAAAGATCCAATTGAAGTTAGAAAGAAAAATTTTTATCAAAAAAATAATAAAAATGTAACTCATTATGGAATGACTATTGAGGATAATGTAATTAATGAAATATTTACAAATCTAGAAAATAAGTCTAATTATAAAAAAAGATATTCTGAGATAAGAAAATTCAATGAAAAAAATAAATTTAAAAAAAAGGGTATAGCTATTACACCTTTAAAATTTGGTATTTCTTTTACAACAATTCATTTAAATCAAGCTGGTGCTTTAGTTCATATTTACACAGATGGAAGCGTATATTTGAACCACGGGGGTATAGAAATGGGTCAAGGGACTCACACAAAAATAGCTCAACTAGTGGCAAATTCTTTAGGATTGCCTTATAATTTAGTTCATATTTCATCAACAAATACAGCTAAGGTGCCAAATACATCAGCAAGTGCCGCCTCATCAACTACAGATCTTAATGGTGCTGCAGCATTAAATGCAGTAGAAAAAATTAAATCAAATTTAGAAAAATTTATTAAAAAAAAATATAAGATCTATAATCAAGAAGCAGTTTATAAAGATCAATATATAATATTTGGAAACAGGCAATTTGAATTTAAAAGTATAATTCAAGAGGCATATTTAAATAGAATTTCTCTTTCATCTTCAGGTTTTTATTCAACCCCAAAAATTAATTTCGACAAAAAAAAATTTCGAGGAAGACCCTTTTATTATTTTTGTTATGGTGCAGCTGTTTCGGAAGTGACTATAGATACGTTGACTGGTGAAAATGTTCTGGAAAGAGTTGATATTTTACATGATGCTGGAAAACCAATAAATCCAGCGCTTGAACTAGGTCAGATTGAAGGTGGCTTTGTACAAGGACAAGGTTGGTTGACTATTGAAGAGCTTAATTGGAAATCAAACGGTCAAATTACAACTTTTTCTCCATCAACATATAAGATTCCTGCAGTAAGTGATATCCCAAAAAAATTTAATGTGGAAATTTTTAAAGAAGGGTTAAATAAAGAAAAAGTTGTTAATAAAGCAAAGACGACTGGTGAACCTCCTTTAATGTTGGCTATGAGTGTTTTTTATGCAATTAAAGACGCAGTTGCTTCAATTGGAAATTATCAGATAGCTCCAGAAATTAATGCACCAGCAACTCCTGAAAGAATTTTAATGAGTATTAACAAAATTAAAAACAAAACAAAAAATTGAAATGGAAGACAAAAAAAAATTCATGTTAAAAGCTATTGAACTTTCTATAAATAGTGCAAAAACTATTGGTGGGCCGTTTGGAAGTGTAATAGTGAAAGATAATAAGATTATTGCAGAGGGTTCAAATAAGGTGACTTCTTCAAATGATCCAACAGCACATGGGGAGATCGTAGCTATTCGAGAGGCTTGTAAAAAATTAAATACTTTTGATCTTTCTGGATGTGAGATTTATACATCTTGCGAACCCTGCCCAATGTGTCTTTCTGCAATTTATTGGTCAAGATTGGATAAAATATTTTACGCAAATACAAGAGAAGATGCAAAAAATATAGACTTTGATGACTCATTTATTTATTTAGAGATTCCAAAGAAAAAAGAAGATCGAAAAATAAAAATGACTCAAATACTTAGAGATGAAGCTTTAAAAGCATTTGAAATTTGGGATAAAAAAGTAGATAAAATAAAATATTAATGGAATTTTTACCTTATACAATAAAATGGTTAGAAGTTATTCTTAGATGGAGCCATGTATTATTTGCAATATTGTGGGTAGGTAATAGTTTCTTATTTAATTATTTAGATAACAATCTAAATAAACATATAACAAGCGAGGATCTCGATGGTGAAGGATATCTAATGCATTCTGGCTTTTTTTATAAATTATCAAGGTTAAAAACTTCACCACCTCAGGATTATTTAAATAGATTAGTAATTTTTAAATGGCAAAGTTACTTAACTTTTATAACGGGCATGTTGCTCTTGGTTGTAATTTATTACTATAACGCTGGAGTATTAATGGTTGATAAACGTGTTTTACCAATGCCTCCTAGTTATGCCATTATTATCTCACTTTTATCATTAATTGTTTTTTGGTTTATTTATGATTTTTTGTGTAAATCTAGATTGATTGAAAATAATATATTGTTTATTTCTACCGCAATAATTTTATTAGCAATTGTTTCTTTTGGTCTAACTAAATTATTTGGACCAAAATTTGCGATTTTAAGTGTTGGATTGATTATAGGCACTAATATGTTTGGTAACGTTTTTACAGTAATTATACCTAATCAAATGAACATTATTAGCAGTAGCAAGAGAGGTGAAAAATTTGATATGAGTTTATCCTTATCAGCTAAACAACGATCAATCCATAATAATTATTCCACTTTTTTGGTGTTGTTTATAATGCTTTCTGGGCACTCTAGCTTTTTGGTTTATCATCAATATAATTGGCTAATTTTATGTGCTATTGCAGTAATTTCTGGAGTTGCAAGACATTACTTTAATTTAAGAGGAAGAAACATTCACAGGTTGTATATTTTAATTTCTTCAATAATAGCTCTTATCGTTCTTGCAGTTTTAGTTTTATTATTTAAATAATTAAATATAAAAAATTATGTCTGAAAAAATGATTGTTAGCTGGGATGAGTATAATAAAACTGTTGAAAAATTAGCAATCCAAATTCATGATAGTGGATATAAACCTACAATATTAATTGGCATAATGCGTGGAGCAGCTCCAATGATAGATGTGTTAAGTAGAATTTTTAAATTAAAATGTGCTTATCTAGCTGTAGAATCTTATAGCGGAAAGGGAGTAGAAGATGAGCAAGGTGATATTGTTTTCTCAAGAGAGATGAGCTCAATTGCTCCAAACATGGGTGGGAAAATATTGTTGTGTGATGATTTGTCTGATACAGGAATTACATTTAACAAAAGTATAGATTGGTTAAAAAAATATGAACCAATTAAAGATAAAATAAAAGAAATTAAAACAGCTACACTATACAAAAAAAAAAAATCAACCTTTAATCCAGATTTTTGTGCAAATAAACTTCCAGACAATCCATGGATTGTTCAGCCTTTTGAAATTTACGAAGAATTAAGAATCGAAGAAATAAAAAAAAAACACCAGAAATAAAAAAGGCCAGTTTTTAAACTGGCCTTTTAATTTTAGATTTACTTATTATAAAATTAATTAGGAATATCTCCTTCAACACCTTTCACATAAGTCATCATACCTGCAAGCATCCCATCATCTGCGGTTTTACCTTCAGCAACCATTAAATTACCTTTTTGGTCGTAAATTGGTCCAGTAAAAGAATGAACTTTACCAGATGCTAAATCTGCTTGTAGTTTTTTAACTTTAGATTGTAGATCAGCAGGCATTTGTGAGTCTAAACCAGATATAACTACCATGCCATCACCTATACCATGCCAAGTATCTTTTTGGCTCCATGTACCATTTGCAACAGCTTTAACTCTGTCTACATAATAAGGTCCCCAGTTGTTTTCAACTGAAGTCAACACAGCTTTAGGCGCAAACTTGTCCATATCACTTGCCTGTCCAAAAGCGTATATTCCAGCTTTTTCAGCAATCTGTACAATTGCTGTACTATCTGTATGTTGAGCGATGACATCAGCACCTTGATCAATTAAAGCCTTTGCAGCTTCTGCTTCTTTTCCTGGGTCATACCAAGTAAAAGCCCAAACAATTTTTGTTTTAATATTTGGGTTAACTTTTTGAGCTGCTAAAGTAAACGAGTTAATACCTCTAATTACTTCAGGAATTGGAAAAGATGCAACATAACCAATAACGTTTGATTTTGTCATTGTTCCAGCAATTGTTCCCAAGATAGTTCTGCCCTCATAGAATCTTGCTGCATATGTTGAAACATTTGAATGCTCTCTTTTATATCCAGTAGCATGTTCAAACTTTACATTTGGAAATTCTTTTGCAACTTTATTTGTTGGATTCATATATCCAAAGCTAGTTGTAAAGATAATGTCATGACCTGAATTTGCTAATTGTCTAAGAACTCTCTCAGCATCGGCACTTTCTGGAACACCTTCCACATATGTTGTTTTAAATCCGGCATCTTCTACAGCTTTTCTACCTACATCATGCTGATAAGTCCATCCATGGTCACCAGTCGGACCAATGTAAACGAATGCTGCTTTAACATCTTTTGCAACCGCACCTACAGTTAATGTAAATAATAAAACTAAAGAAGAGACGAAAGAACGAATAAATATTTTATGCATAAACTTATTTCCCCTTTTAATTTTTTAATAAGTTTAGCTTAAATTAAATTATGTGAAAAAAAATAATTATTTTTAAATTAATTGTCTTTATAAAAAGATTTCCCCAAAGAACTTGGTGTGCTTAGCCTAATTTTTCTACTATCACGAGAAATTACAACTAAAACTATTATTGTAACTATGTAAGGTAATGCTGTTAAAAATTGCACAGGAATTCTAACTCCTACTGCCTGCATGTGAAATTGAATAATGGTTAATCCACCAAATATCATTGCTCCAATTAAAATTTTAATAGGGTTCCATGTGGAGAATACTACTAGAGCTAATGCGATCCAACCTCTGCCTCCGGTCATATTTTCAATCCATTGTGGAGTGTATATCATTGATAAATATGCACCAGCAAGCCCACACATTGCACCACCATAAAGAATACACATGTAACGAACCAATCTAACGTTTATTCCTTGGTTAGATGCAGACACTGGTGAATCTCCTACAGCTCTTACTATTAATCCTAATTTTGTTTTTTTTAAAAAATAATTAGTAATAAAAGGTAAAGCGAAAGCAAAATAAAAAACAATCGAATGTCCAAATAATATTGGACTTAAAATCGGTATTGTATCTTTTAGACTTTCAAACAAAATTGGAAACTCTTTTCCAGGGATACCGACAAAGTTTTTTCCAATCATTGCAGAAATTCCAATTCCAAATATAGTAAGAGCTAAACCTGTGGCCACATGATTTGTAATTAAAGTTTGTGTGAGGAATGCAAATATTGTTGAAATTAAAACTCCGGCTAACATTGCACCAAAAACTGCTATTATCAAACTTCCTGTAACTGTCATTAGTGCGAAACCTGAAATAGCGCCTATAATCATCATTCCCTCAACGCCAAGGTTTAGAACTCCTGACCTTTCTGTAATAAGTTCACCACAAGAAGCTAAAATTAAAGGAACAGCGGAAGCCATTATAGATGCAAGTATTAGTCCAACAAAATTTATATCAATTATCATTTTTTTGAACCTACAAATTTAAATTTAAAAAAGAGTAAATAGTCAGAAGCGAGAAGAAAAAACAAAATCATTCCCTGAAAAACTTGACCAGTATATTTTGGTATTTGCATAAATATTTGTGCTGTCTCTGCTCCTAAATATGTTATTGCAACAACTAATGATGCAAAAATTATTCCAACAGGATGTAAACGCCCTAAAAATGCAACTATAATTGCAGTAAATCCATAATCTGGAGATATCTCTCTATGTAGTTGTCCAATAGGTCCAGTTATTTCACCAACTCCTGCTAGGCCTGCACAAGCACCGCTTATTAAAAAAACTAGGATAATCATTTTTTTCCCTTTGTACCCTGCATATTTAGCAGTTTTTAAACTAAAACCTGAAACCTTCATTTGAAATCCTAAATATGTCTTATAAAAAATAAACCAACTAATAGCTACAGCAGCTAAAGCTAAAAAAATACCAGCATGAATCCTTAGTCCTTCAATTAATATTGGAAGTCTTGCGGAATCACTAAATTGTCTAGTTTCTGGAAAATTAAATCCCTCAGGATTACTCCATGGACCAACAACAAGATAGTCTAGGATTAATTTAGAAACATATACCAACATAAGACTAACTAATATTTCATTGGTATTAAAATAAGTTTTCAAGATTGCAGGTATTGATGCGTACAACATACCACCTATTGCGCCAGCAAAAATTACTATTGGTAGAATATAAAATCCCTCTTGATTATAAAATAATAATGCAACTCCACCAGAAACGATAGCTCCAAAAGTTAATTGACCTTCAGCTCCAATATTCCAATTATTACTTTTAAAACAAAAAGATAAACCAATTGCTATCAAGCAAAGTGGCGTAGCTTTTAAGAGTAATTCACTAAACCCATACATATCTGCAATTGGTACTATGAAAAAAAATTTTAGAGCCTCAAAGGGCTTAAAACCTAAAATATAAAAAATTAAACCTCCTGCAATTAATGTGAGCAAAATAGCTAAAACAGGAGTTAGGAAGAAAACAACTCTTGAAGGTTGATCTCTTTTTACTATTTGTATCAATTTCCTCCTCCCATAAGTATTCCTAGTTTCTCAGATGTTACCTCATCAGCGTTCATGGTTTTTGACAATTTTCCTTTGTTTATTACTGAAATTTTATCACTTAACTTTAATAACTCATCAGTATCAGTAGATATTAATATTATGGATTTATTTTGTTCGTTTATTTTAATTAATGTTTCGTGAATATAATTTATAGCTCCAACATCTAACCCCCAAGTTGGGTTAAAACAAATTAATAAATCTGGAGATGTTATTAATTCTCTTCCTATTATTAATTTTTGTAAATTTCCCCCAGATAAAAATTGGCTTTTTAAATCTATATTATCTGTATTAACATTAAAGTCTGAAATTATTTTTTTTGAATGCTCTTTAATTTTATCTTCGTTTATTAATCCATTATTAAAAAAATTTGAGGATTTGAAATTATTTAAAGCTACATTTTCAAAAATTTTCATTTGTGGAATCGCAGCTTGTTCAAGTCTATCTTCTGGAGAAAAGGCCATCAAATATTCTCTTCTTTCTTGAGGATTTAAATCTCCAATGTAAGTTTTGTTAAATTCTATAGAATTCTTATCTGATATAATTTCTCCACTTAACACCTGAAATAGTTCACTTTGGCCATTTCCAGATATACCAGCAATTCCTAAGCATTCACCTCTATTAACAGAAAAATTTATATCACTCAAATTTGTTTCAAAAGGATCTTCACTTTTAAAATTAAGATTTGTAATTTTAATTAATTGTTCGGATGAAAATGATGATTGTTTTGTTTTCTTAATAGTTTTTAAATTTTGTCCAACCATTTTATTTGCCAATGTTTCAATTTTTTCATCTATAATTTTACTTACAGATACAAGCTCACCTTTTCTCATGACAGCCACCTCATCACAGATTGACATCACCTCCTTTAGTTTGTGAGTTATATAAATTATTAAAATACCTTCCTCAGAAAATTTTTTTAAAGACGAAAAAAGTTCACTTGTTTCTTGTTCTGTTAAAACCGATGTAGGTTCATCCATAATTAATACTTCTGGATTTCTTATTAAACATCTAATTATTTCTACCTTTTGTTTTTGTCCAGCAGAAAGATTCAATACAGGAATATCTAAATCAATTGAAAAATTATACTTATCCATAATCGATTTTATTTTTTCTCTTAAATTATCTCTAGTTTCATTTGAATCTATAATAAGATTTTCAAATACTGACAAAGTCTCAAATAAATTAAAATGTTGAAACACCATTCCAATATTATTTTTTTTAGCATCAATTGGTGAACTTAACTTTAAAGGTTTATTATTTAAAAATATTTCACCCTCATCTGGCATTATCACACCTGAAAGAATCTTTACTAATGTAGATTTGCCAGCTCCATTCTCTCCGAGTAGAGCATAAATTTTTCCACTATTAAATTCTAATGAAATATTTTTATTTGCAATACATCCAGGATAAATTTTTGTTATCTTGGATACTTTAAGGTTTGTATTCATATCTTACTTTAAAGGTATAGAACTTTCTTCTTTTGAAGATTGATATTTGTTTGATAAATCGACATATATTTTTTTTATTTGATCAAACGCATCTATTAATTTTTTTTTATTGTTTGTTTTTATTTCTTCTATTAAGTTATTTATTGCATAACTTTTCCAATATGAGTTTTCCTTTATATATTTTCCATCAGTAACATTAAAAACTTCTTTAAGTATATTTAGATCATGTGGAATTTTAAATTCTTCTGAGGTTGATTCATATGGAAAAAGATAATAAAAATTATCAAAACCTGCAAAAGTAATAGCACTTAAACATAAACTACAAGGTTCGTGAGAGCTTAAAAATATACAGTTTTTTTCATCAGGCCTCTTTTTTTTATCTACTTCATAAAACTTTTTTAGAGTATGAATTTCCCCGTGCCACAAAGGATTTTTTGTTTCATTATTTGTGCCAGCCACAACTAATGAGTGATCATTTTTGTTTATTATAGCAGCTCCAAAAATTTTATTGCCTGAATTGACCCCTTCAAACGTTAAAGGGAGAATTTCATCTTTAAATGCCCTCAAAAATCTATTTAATAATAGCTCACTCATATATTTGAAATATCAAATACCTTACTTGTGGGGATTTCTCCCCACAAGCATTATTATAATAAAAAATTATTTTTTTGACATTACAGCATTAAGAATAAATGCAAGCATTCCAGCTGGAATTAGTCCTGTTGTTAATAATAGTTTCAAACTTATACCAAAATCAGGAATGTGTTTAACAAACTGTGGTAATAACGACATCCCTATACCAAAAGAAAGTGATAATCCTAAGATTAGCAAGTTCCTTTGATTCATTTTTTCTCTTGCAATTAGTTTGATACCTGCCGATGCAATTAACCCAAACATAATAATTGCAGCTCCACCAATTACAGACTCTGGCATTGAAGCAATTATTCCTCCGAGTTTTGGAAATAAACCCATAAGAATCAAAATAACTCCAGCAACTGTTCCTACATGTCTACTAACTACACCTGTAAATGCAACTAAGCCAGCATTTTGAGAATATGAAGTGTTTGGCATTGCATTGAATAGAGCTCCAAATACAGTACCGACTCCATCTGCCATTATTCCTCCTGATATCTCTTTATCTGTTGCCTCTCTATCATCGCCACCCATTGTTGTTGCACTTATATCTCCTATTGTTTCAATAGTAGTTACAACTGCCATAAATAGCATTAGTATTATTGCACCTGGAACAAAATCTATTCCATACTGTAGTGGCATTGGAAGAGCAAACCAGTCAGCTGATGCTATCTTTCCATAATTAACCATGCCAAGTCCCATAGCTACGATATAACCTGCAATCATTCCAATTAATATTGATGCCGAAGACCACATACCCTTACCTTTTATATTAAAAAATATTGAAACAATTAAAACTGTAAAAGCAATTGTTAAGTGATTGGCGTTACCAAAAATTTCTGGTTTGTTGTTCATTAACCAGGCTCCGCCACCTGCATACATAAAACCAACTTTGAGTAAGCTTACTCCGATCATTAATACAACAATTCCTGTTACCAAAGGTGGAAACAAATGTCTTATAGGTTTTAAAATTTTACCTATAAATATTTGAAATATCCCTCCAATAAATGCAGCTGTAAATACTGCTCCTAAACCAGCAGCCTTAAAGGGAACCATAATAGGAATAAATGCAAAACTTGTTCCCTGAATTATAGGTAGTCTAGAACCTACTCCCTTGTACCCTACGGTTTGAATAACAGTAGCTACTCCAGCAACAAATAATGCCATTTGGATCAAAAATATTTTTTGTTCAGGTGTTTGTCCAAAAACTCCAGCTATAATTATGGGTACAGTTATGTTTCCAGCAAACATTGCTAAAACATGCTGTATCCCTAATGGTATAGATTTATTGTATGGAAGTTGTTTGTTACTTGCACCTGATGAACTTTTAGCCATATAACCTCCTATTTTTTAAGACGCTATATTTATTAAAAAGTTATGTAAATCTAAAAAAAACTGATTAAAAAATTTCTTTGAATTATTGACCTTTTTGAACCTAAATTGACCATATTTTTCAGAAAAATTTTTAAATCTATTTATTTATAGATGAAAAATTAGAAGGTTATATTTATGACATATTTGTCTATTATTGTAAAAATATGAGATACAAATTTATAATTTTATTAATTTCAATTATTTTCTTAGC
This sequence comes from uncultured Pelagibacteraceae bacterium, assembly GCA_902561765.1. Classification (GTDB taxonomy): domain Bacteria; phylum Pseudomonadota; class Alphaproteobacteria; order Pelagibacterales; family Pelagibacteraceae; genus Pelagibacter. The sequence continues at coordinate 196,903 of CACEQR010000001.1, forward strand.
AACTGGATGTCAGACAATTAAAAATAAAACTGATGAAGCTGCTGAAAAAGAAAACCAAAAATATGGATTATTTGTTGGTGGAGAAGTAAACAAAATGAAACTAGAGTTGGGAGCTCCTACAGAGGATATTATTAATGATAGTGGAAATGAAGTTTTAATTTACAAAACTAAAAAATATGGAATGCCATGTGAGAGAAGATTTGAAGTTAATCCTAGTGGAACTATTATAGCTTTTAGTTCAAGTGGTTGTTTTTAACTTGTGGGGCGAACCCCACAAGCAAGGTCAAATATTTTTATTTAATATCAATTAGTCTTTTCTTCTTATGATCAGGTAGAATTCTTTCACAAGCAATTGTCAAAAGACCATCTTTAAGTTCTGCACCATTCACTTTTACATCATCTGCAATTGTGAAAGATCTCGCAAATTGTCTTTGAGATATACCCTTGTGTATTATCTCGCCATCTTCATTTTTATTTTCAGATTTACTAAACTGTTTAGTTCTTACAGTTAACAAATTATCCTCGAATTCAACTTCAACATCATTTTTATTAAATCCAGCTAATGCAACTTCTATAGAATAGTTATCTTTACCAGTTTTTCTTATGTTGTAAGGTGGATAATTTGATTGCATAGTTATTCCACCATTGCCAAGCATATTTTCAAATTGGTCAAACATATCGTCAAAACCAATTGAAAAAGGTCTTAGTGAATTAAAGATTGATAGATCCTTACTTGTCATATTTACTCCTTTTGTTAAGCAAGTTAATTTATGTAAGCCCCATAAGGCAACTTACAGAATATAAATGGTAACTAATTATAAAATTTCAATAGAAGATTTACTTATTTTTTTTAGCAATTTTTAAAGCAAAAGCATAATCTATAGCTATTTCCTCGATCGCTCCGTCTCTTCCAGATTTACCTCCGTGTCCTGCGTTCATTTCTGTTTTTAGCAATAACAAATTATTATCTGTTTTATAATCTCTAAGTTTTGCAGTAAATTTAGCAGGCTCATCAAAAAGAACTCTATTATCACTCAGACTTGTTGTTATTAGAATATTCGGGTAGTCCATTTTTTTAATGTTATTATAAGGTGCATAAGAATAAATATAATCAAAATGATCTTTATTATCTTTCGCATTTCCAAATTCATCAAATTCTCCAACCGTTAACGGTAGAGAATGGTCAAGATTAGTAGTTAACGAGTCGACAAATGGCACAGCCATTATTAAACCTAAAAATAGTTCTGGTGCTTGATTTACAACCGCTCCCATAAGTAATCCTCCTGCAGAGCCTCCCATTCCAATAATTTTACCTAAAGAGGTATATTTTTTTTCAATAAGGTACTTTCCAACTGCAATATAATCTTCAAATGTGTTTTTTTTGTTTAAAAGTTTTCCTTCCTTCCACCATTTCATTCCTCTTTCCATTCCTCCTCTAATATGTGCTGTAACCCAAATTATATCTCTATTAATTAAACTTAAGCGAGTTGACGAAAATCCTGGAGACATAGAATTTCCATAAGAGCCATATCCATATAGTAAGAGGTTTGATGAACCATCTAAAATCGTGTCTTTATGTCTTGTAATCGTGATTGGCACCATTCTTCCGTCATGAGAGGGACATTCGAGCCGTTCTACTATGTAATGTTCTGAATTATGTCCAGATGGAATTATTTGTTCTTTAATAAGTTTTTTTTCTTTTGATTTTAAATTGTATAAAAATGTTCTACCTGGTGTCTTAGGTGAAGAATAAGACAAATAAACATAATCTGTATTTTTATCTTTTTGAATTAAAGATATACTTGGTACTATTACTTTCTCGTCACAAAATATTATATCTTCCTCTTTATTGGTTTTGGGATCTCTTAAAATAATCTTTCCAAGTGCATTAGATGTCTCTGATCTGATAATCCAATTATTCAAAAATACAAGTCCTCCAATTAATACCTCATTTTTTGCTTTGACGTATGGTTCCCATTCTTGCTTTTCTAATTCATTACATCTATCAATTTTAAAGTCTTCAGCATTTTCATTTGTATGTTTATAAAAATAATTATCCCAAGAGTTTACTGAATAAATAATTCCTCTTTGTCTTTTTTGTATTAGTTTAGGATTTGGTAAATCTTCATTTGCCTTAAAATAATATTGTTCAGAAGTGTTATGATCAGAGGTTGAAATAAAAAAATATTTTTCATCTGAGCTTAAACCAATACCAACGGTAAAAGCTTCACTTTTTTCTTCAAAAATTAATATATCATTTTTTACAGGGGTACCGATTTTATGTCTATAAATTGTTCTAGGTCGATGGTGTTTATCTAATTTAGAATAAAATATATATTCATCGTTTAAACTAAATTCTACTGTACCACTTGTTTCCTCAATTTTTTCTGTAACTAATTTACCTGATTCAATTTCTCTAATATAAATTGTATAATATTCAGATCCTTTTAAATCTAAAGAATATGCAAGATATTTATCATTAAAGCTTACTTCCAAGTCTCCAAGTCCAAAGTATTCAGTATTTAATTTTTCTTTTTCTTTATCTCCATTCCAAATTTCTTCGACTTTATTTTCACCAATTTTTTTTCTTAATTTAATCGAATAGTTTCCTTTAGTTGTAGTTTTAGTCCAATATTCGTATTTTTTATCTCTATAAGGCAAAGACTCATCATCCAGTTTGATCCTTGATTTTATCTCATTAAAAAGTTTTTTTTGAAGATTTTCAGTATCTTTCATTTGATTTGAAAAATACTCATTTTCATCTTCTAAATACTTACGTACCTCTGGTAAAAGCTTAGAACTATCCTTTAAAACCTCTAGAATATTTGATTGATGTATCCAACTATAATCATCTGTCCATGTTGTGTTGTGACAAGATTTTATTTCCGATTTTTTTTCTAGCTGTGGTAATTTCATTTTCATTTAAATTAATATATGAATATTTTTTTTATAACACTTATTATTTTTGTCCTTCTGTATGTATTCCTGACATGGTTTGCTAGAAGTTCAGCCAAAAAAATTTCAAGATTAATTAGAATTTTAATAATTATTTCTTCAATTTTATTAGCAATTGTTATGGCTTACGCAGGAAGATATATATTCTCTTTGCCATTTGTCTTAGCAATATTACCATTATTAAAAACAAAAGCTGGAATATCTTTATTTCAACTTTTTAGATTATGGGGTCTTTTTAGAGTTCTAAAAAATTCTGGAAGATTCAATTTCAATAATTTTAATCAATCTACAAGTAAACAAAATATGTCTTTTCAGGAAGCTTGCGAAATATTAGATATAGATCCAAAAAAAAAATATACAATAGATCAAGTAAATAACTCATATAAAAAGATAATGAAAAAAATCCATCCAGATAGAAACCCAGAATTAAATAGATTGGCAACTATAGTTAACGAAGCAAAAGAAATTGTGATTAAAAATTTAGTTTAATTTTTCAAAGATTTAAATTTATTAATAACTTTATTTACACTTATTTTATTTGGATCATAATTACTATCGTGATTTATGTTATCAATTGATGCATCATCTGGGATTAGACGGTGTTGATTAATACTATAATCTGTATACGCTCTTGGAGTATCGAGTAAAAGAACTATACTTGGGATCTTCAATTGAGATGTGATATGATGACCAAATGAGTCATTGCCAATATACATATTGCAAGATGCCAATAATGGCAAAAGCTCCTTAATAGTTGAATCATGCAATGACTTGCAGTTTTTTTTGATTATTTTATTTATAATCATATTTGATAGCTCATTTTCATTTTTTCCACATAATAAGTAAAAATAATAATCATCTTCAATGTTTAGTTGATTAATTAAATTTGAATAGTTTTCTGCTCCCCATTTTGTGCTTGGTCCTGATGATCCAATTCCAAGTACAATATTAAACTTATTTTTATGTGTCATATTTTTTCCAATTTCTCTGTTTTCCTTAGATATAAAAAAATTTGTTTCTGTTGGACAATCATTTAAATTTAAACTTTTTATTGTAAAATTTTTTGCTTCATTAACTAAATGAAGATTTTTTTTCTTAATATTTTTATAGTACATGATTTCTTTTATCCCGGAGAGCTTTGCTGCAAGGTAAATTCTTTTTCCTGGATAATATATAAATAATTTATCTAATTTTAATTTTTTCAAAAAATTTGATAAATAAAATATATCAAAAAGTCTTTTCCTATTTTTATCAAATACTAATATCTCTTTAATTTGAGGATCTTCATCTAAGGCTTCCTTGAGATTTTGGCATGGAGTTATTATGCTAATTGGTCCGTATTTTTTAGCTATTTGATGGCAGTAGCTAAGATGTAATAAATTTGATCCAAGACCTATAAAATTTAAAAAAACTCCAATTTTCATCACAAATTAAGAAAATAAATTTATTTTAATCATTTTATAATTATAATAACAAAAAAAATTTATATGACTAAAATTAAAGGTATTTATGCAGCATCTTTATCTGTGCTTGATGAAAACTTGGCTTTAGATGTAAACAAAACCATTAAACATGCAGAAAATGTTATTGATTTAGGATGTCATGGGGCAGTTTTTTTTGGAAGTACAGGCCAGTCTCAATTGATATCTTTAAGTGAAAAAATTCAATTAATTAATGAACTACCTAATAGTAAATATAAAAGTAAATTTATAATTGGAACGGGTCTTAATTCATTAGTTGATACAATAAATTTAATGAAAATTTCTAAATCTGTTGGCTTTAATAATTTTTTAATTATGCCGCCAGCTTATTATAAATATAGTGATGAAGAGGTAATTAATTTCTATTCTAAAATTATCAATGGGATAAATGATTGTAAAATTATTTTATATAATTTCGAAAAACTCTCAGGATATAAGTTCAGTGTTCAGTGTGTTGAAAATTTAGTTAAAAAATTCCCAAATCAAATTATAGGTGTGAAAGATAGTAGTTATAATTTGTTTGAAACACTTAAAATAAAAAATTTTTCAATTTTTCCTGGATCTGAAGCTAAATTATTAAAAGGATTAGAATTAGGATGTGATGGCATTATTACAGCAACTACAAATATTACAGGACATCTAGCTAGAGAAATTTATGATAATTTTAATAATAATTTAAGTGTGACTTCTAATAAAAATTTATGCGATATCAGAATGTCTTTCGACAAATATAATTTAATTTCAAGCCTTCATACTTTAATGGCACAAAAAAATTCAATCTATAAAAATCTTTTACCACCATTAAAATTATTAGATGAATTTGAAAAAAAAGATCTTTTATCGAATTTAAAAAAACTTAATTTTGATATGGAGGTACTAAAGGCAGCTTAAGATGAGTTTAGTAACTTTTTTAAATGATTTATTTAAATATGATGGTTTTGAACTAATAGATTCAAATTCCAAAAAGTATATAATTGGAAAACCAACAAAAGAAAAACCAATAGTAATTAAATTGCTTGACAAAAAGCTTATGCAAAAACTGCTTATAAATCCTGACTTGTATTTCGGGGAAGCTTATATGAATGGATCATTGTTAATAGAAAATGGCACGCTTACTGAGTTTCTAGATTTAGCTTTTAAAAATATTGGAAGAGGAAATATAAATTCATATGGAGCAGTAATTAAAAAAATAAGAGGGACTTTTGGATATCTTACAAATATAAATAAAATTATTAAATCAAAAGAAAATGTTGCACATCATTATGATATATCTGAAAAACTTTACGATTTATTTTTAGATGAGAACAGACAATATTCTTGTGCATATTTTAAAAATGATGATGACACACTTGAGCAAGCTCAAAGTAACAAAATCCATCACATTATAAAAAAGTTAAACATTCAGCCTAATCAAAAAGTTTTAGATATTGGTTCAGGATGGGGAACATTAGCCTTGGCGATTGCCAAGCAGACAAGTGCTAATGTTACAGGCATAACTTTGTCAGAAAATCAATTCGAATATAGCAAGAATAAAGCTAAAGAAATGAATTTATCTAATCAAGTAGACTTTAAACTTATTGATTACAGGCAATTAAATGAGAAGTTTGATAGAATTGTGAGTGTTGGAATGTTTGAGCATGTAGGTAGAAACTTTTACAAAACATATTTTAATACAGTATTTAAGCTCTTGAATGAAAAAGGAATAGCTCTAATACATACTATTGGTTCTTCTATGCCCCCAAGAGATCCACAACCATGGATACAAAAGTATATTTTTCCTGGTGGTTATACACCAAGCTTAAGCGAGGTAGCAAAACCTATAGAAAAATCTGGTCTGATTGTCTCTGATATAGAGGTGCTAAGAATGCACTATGCGCATACTTTAAGGAACTGGAAGGAGAGATTTTTATCTAAAAAAGACAAGGTTTTAGATATGTTTGATGAAAAATTTTTTAGAATGTGGGAATTTTACCTAGCTAGTTGCGAAATGGCATTTAAATGGGGAGATCAGGTTGTATTTCAGTTACAATTATCTAAAGATAATATTTCTGTTCCTAATACTCGGGACTATATTTATTAAAATATTACTGATAAATAATTAAACAGTAATAATGAAAAAAAATAAAAAAAAAAAATTAAAAAACATTAAAAAAAAAAGAAAAATCCCTTTAAAGACCAAAAAAAAAATTAAAAAGAAGAAGAAGGTCATAAATTTAAAAAAAAAGAAGGTTCAAAAGAAAAAGCCAATTCAAAAAAAAAAAATAAAGAATAATTTAATTACAAAATCAGTCAGAGTAGAAGAAAAGTTAAAATCGAAATTAAAAGTTAAAGTTAAATTTGATATATTTGCTAT
>CACEQR010000002.1:0-100000 GCA_902561765.1 uncultured Pelagibacteraceae bacterium
TTTCCAATTTTTTAATAATTTTATCAGCTAAATCAGTGAGCTCATTTAAAGATTTTGACGTAATATCATCTAGCAAATTTTTTTCATTCATATATTAGTTTGTAATATTATATGAAAAATGAAGATTCAAATATTAAAAAAACAATAAAATATTTGAATAATGATGAATGTGTAGCAATCCCTACAGAAACTGTTTATGGGTTAGCTGCAAATGCTTACTCAAAGAAGGCTGTATCAAAAATATTTAGATTAAAAAAAAGACCAAATAACAACCCCCTAATTGTTCACTACCATAATATAAATCAATTAAAAAAGGATTGTGAATTAAATAGTGTTTTCGAAAGGCTTTACAAAAAATTTTGTCCAGGAGCAATTTCATTTGTTCTGAAACTAAAACAAACAAGTAAAATTTCTAAAAATGTTACAAATAACTCAAATATGGTAGCGGTAAGATTTCCTAGTCATCATTTGACAAGAAAGTTGTTAAAAAAAATTGATTACCCGCTCGCAGCTCCAAGTGCAAATATTTCATCATGTATTAGTCCAGTTTCAAAACAAGACGTAATTGATGAATTTGGCAATAAAATAAAATTTGTTTTAGAAGGTGGCTCTTCAAAGATAGGTTTGGAGTCTACTATAATTAATCTTGTCGGTAAGCCAAATATTCTTAGATTAGGTGGTATAGACAGTAAAACAATTTATAAATTCATCAAATCATCAAAAAAAAAAGCAAAAAAAGAAAAATTAATGTGATAATGCCAGGGAGTAGCAAATTACATTACTCTCCTGGTATCCCTATGAGACTAAATGCCAAAAAAAAATAATCATGGAGAAGCATTTATTTTGATAAAAAAAAAAAGAAAAAAAACAGATAAAAATTATTTTTATTTAAGTAAAACTAAAAATTTAAAAGAGGCAGCAAAAAATTTGTATAAAACATTGAGAAAAATAAAAAAAAATGGATACAAACAAATTGCAGTTGAAAAAATACCAAATATTCAAATTGGTGAGGCAATTAACGATAGACTTATGAGAGCATCAAAGAAATGAAAAATTTAATCGAAGTTAAAGAAATAAAAAAAGATTATGGGAAAAAAGAGGCTGTGAAAGGTATTTCCTTTAATGTTCGGGAAAATGAAATTCTCGGTTTACTTGGACCAAATGGCTCAGGAAAAACTACTACTATAGGAATGTTGCTTGGTTTGCTAAAACCTACAAGTGGACAAATATTGATTAATAACCTTAAACTTGAAGATCATAGAATTGAAATACTTGAAATGATTAATTTTATATCTCCATATATTGAATTACCAAAAAAACTTACTGTAAAGCAAAATTTATATGTTTATTCAAAACTTTATAAAGTTCAAAATATTGAGGAGAGAATTGAATATTTATCAGAAAAACTTAGGATTGGGGAATTATTGGATAATGTTACAGGTGAACTTTCTTCGGGTCAAAAAAATAGGGTGAGTTTAGCAAAAGCATTAATTAATGAACCAAGAGTGCTTTTGCTCGATGAGCCAACCGCATCTTTAGACCCAGAAGTGGGTGATTTTGTTAGAACTTTTTTAGAGGAATACAAAAGAGAGAAAAAAATCTCAATACTTTTAGCTTCTCATAATATGAGTGAAGTTCAGCGATTGTGTAAGTCAGTGCTAATGATGAAAAATGGGAAAATTATAGATCAAGGCAAACCTGATGATTTGATTGCGAAGCACGGAAGAGCAGATTTAGAAGAAGTTTTCTTAAAACTTTCAAGGAGTAAAAGTGAGCTTAACTAGAATATACGGTTTATTTTTAAGACATTTTTATCTTATAACTAGATCATTTCCTAGAATTTTAGATTTAGTATACTGGCCAACTATTCAAATTACCCTATGGGGATTTATCTCAAATTTTTTTGCTACACACACAACCTATTATAACAATGCAGTTGGTGTAATTTTAACTTGTGCAATACTTTATGACTTTTTATTCAGAACAAGTATTGGTTTTAATATGCTTTTTCTTGAAGAGATTTGGAGCAGAAATTTTACAAATCTTTTTATAGCTCCTATGAAAATTGGAGAGATTTTAACCTCATTAGTTATAACAGCTTTAATAAGGTCTTTAATTGGTCTTGTTCCAGCCATACTTCTTACATCACCTTTATTTGGCATCTCCATTCTAGATTTAGGAATATTTTTATTTTTATTATTTTTAAGTCTTTACATTTTTGGAATTACTCTTGGCATTTTAGTTTCGTCAGGATTACTTAGATTTGGACCATCATTTGAGAATATAGCTTGGTCTACAATGTTTTTACTTGCACCCTTTGGATGTATTTATTATCCTATAGAAACTTTACCTGAAATTTTTCAAAAAATAGCTTATGTCTTACCATTGGTATATATTTTTGAAGAAGCTAGAAATATATTGATCAACCAAACAGTAGATATTGAAAATATATACAATGCTTTTATTTGGAATGTTTTTTATTTTTCTCTTTCAATCACACTATTTTATTATTCTTTTAATGCTGCAAAAAATAAAGGTACTTTGATAAATATGGGCGAATAATATATATGGCTAAAATTGACTTTGATTACATTAGAAATAAATTAGGAATTTTATTTTTTAAATTAAAAAAAAAAAAAATATTAAAAATCCTTATTTTTTGCCCTCAGAGGACATTTTCCAATTATTTGGAGAGTTTTTTGATAAAAAATTTTTACGTAGAGATTGTTAATTCTACTGATAATATTAAAAATTATGATAATCCGTTACATAAACATTCAATTTTAACAAATCCAATTCTAAATGAAAAATTTAATAACAATAACTACATCATTTTCTTGCTATATAAAAATTCAAGATATTGGATTGATAGTTTAAATAGAAATGATCAAGATTTTTTTGATCAATTTTTAGTATTTCATAAAATTAAGATTAAACGTGATGATAGATCGGCTTTAAGCAAGTATCATAAAAATTGGTATGAAACATGGATAGATTATCTTAAAACTTTTTCAAATGTCGAATTTATAAATCATGAACAAACATTCGATTTAAGTAACAATTTATCATTATTTGATTATCTTAATTCTAAATACCCACTAATTTCAAAGGGTAAAATGAAATTACCAACAAATATAAGACGAAGTAGTTCATTCAATATTAATAATTATAAGAAAAACACTAATTTTGATGAATATTCAAAATTTTTTAAGATTATTTAAAATTTATATAAGAAGTTTTGCGCTCGCAAGGAGTCGAACCCTGAACCTCCAGAGCCGAAATCTGGCGCTCTATCCAGTTGAGCTACAAGCGCATATAGTATTAATATAACTTAATGAAAAGTATTATAAATTTTATTGTTAAAAATAAAGAAAAAAATCTAAGAGTAGATACTTTATTAGCAAACCAACACAATAAATTAACTCGATCTAGAGTTAAAACATTAATCTTAGAAAATAATTTGAAAATTAACAATTTAATAACTGTAGATCCATCTAGAAAAGTAAAATTAAATGATGAAATTTGTTTAAATATTGTCGAACCCAAAAAAGAAAATTTAAAACCATTTAAGTATAATCTTGATATAATTTATGAAGATAAAGATTTAATAGTAATTAATAAATCTGCAGGAATTTCTATGCATCCAGGACCAGGAAATTACGATAACACAATTGTGAATGCATTAATAAATTATAGCGGTAATAATTTATCAAATATTGGAAACGAATTACGACCTGGAATTGTTCATAGAATAGACAAAGATACATCTGGATTAGTCGTTATTGCAAAAAACAATTTTTCTCATGAAAATTTATCAAAACAATTTTCTGAACATTCAATCACAAGAGTTTACTATGCTCTTGTCTGGGGTAAAGTTAGACCTCAAAATGGAAAAATAGATACATTAATTGCAAGAAGTTCAAAAAATAGGCAAATGATGGAAGTTTCATTTAAAAAAGGTAAAAGAGCTATAACTAATTATAAAACTTTGGAAGTATATGAAACTAAAAAAATTCCAACTTTTAGTCTTGTTGAATGTAAGCTAGAAACAGGAAGAACACATCAGATCAGGGTCCACTTATCAAATAAGGGCAATAATATCTTAGGAGATAAAAAATATAAAAAAAAATTCAAAAAACTAATCAATATTGATCCAGATCTTGAAAAACTAATCAATGAACTAAATAGGCAGTTCCTGCATGCTAAGAGTCTAGGTTTTAACCACCCAATAAGCAATAAAAGATTAGAATTTTCCTCAAATTTGCCTAATGACTTAGAGAATATTTTAAAAAAACTAAGTAAAATCAAGTAAAAAAGGGATTGTAAAAATAAAATTCTTAATTAAATAAATAGTTCTTATGAGTAATTCTACATATAACTTGCCTACACTTTCTAATGAAGGGGGATTGGCTGCATATCTTGCTCAAATAAAAAAATTTCCTATGCTTGCCGCTGAGGAAGAATACATGCTTGCCAAAAATTGGCAATCTACTGGAAATGTAAAGTCTGCTGAAAAACTTGTAACCAGCCATCTTAGATTAGTTGCCAAAATTGCAATGGGTTACAAAGGTTATGGTTTGCCTCTTAATGAGATGATTTCTGAGGGTAATGTTGGACTTATGCAAGCTGTAAAAAAATTTGAACCAGAAAAAGGATTTAGACTTGCAACTTACGCAATGTGGTGGATTAAAGCATCAATACAAGAGTACATATTAAGATCATGGAGTTTAGTAAAAATAGGAACTACAACTGCTCAAAAAAAACTTTTTTTTAATTTAAAAAAAATTAAAAATCAAATAGCCCCACGATCTGAGGGAGATCTTAAAAAAGAACATGTTGAAGATATTGCTAAAAGATTATCTGTTAGTGAAGACGAAGTTATCTCAATGAATAGAAGACTTTCAGGAAAAGAACAATCTTTAAATGCACCGATTGGCGAGGATGGAGATGAATGGCAAGATTGGGTTGTAGATAATGATATGGATCATGAATTAAAAATTGCTCAGAGTGATGAAATAGAGCAAAGAAAAGATCTGCTACAAGACTCTATAAAAGTATTAAATGAAAGAGAGAAAAAAATTTTATATTCCAGAAGATTAACTGATGAACCAGTAACTCTAGATGAACTAAGTAAAAAATATAAAATTAGCAGAGAAAGAGTTAGACAAATAGAAAATAAAGCATTTGAAAAACTTCAAAAGCACATGCTAAATTCTGCAAAATCAAAAAATTTACTTCCAGCGAATTAAATTTTAAAAGGATCCTTAATTAAGATTGTATCATTTCTTTCAGGACTAGTTGAAATACTTGAAATAGTAGTTTCAATAAATTTTTCTAACTCCTTAATATAATTTTTTGCATTATCTGGTAAATCTTCAAATTTTTTTATACCTACTGTTGAAGACTTCCAGCCCTCAAAGGATTTATATATTGGTTTTGCGTTAAATTGATCATCTATTGAAGCTGGCAAATAATCATATTTTTTTCCATTGATTTCATAAGCAATACACATTTTAATTTCATCAATTTCATCAAGAACATCTAATTTTGTTAATGCAATTCCATCAATACCTGAAATTTTAAGAGTTTGTCTAACTAATACTCCGTCAAACCAACCACATCTTCTTTTTCTACTTGTAACTGTTCCAAACTCTTTTCCTCTAGTACCTAAAGTCTCTCCGATTTCATCTGTTAATTCTGTTGGAAACGGACCTTCTCCTACTCTTGTTGTATAAGCTTTTGTTATTCCCAAAACATAGTTGATTGAATTTATACCACAACCTGTTCCAGTAGCAGCTGATGAGGCAACTGTATTAGATGATGTAACAAATGGATAAGTTCCATGATCAACATCTAAAAGAACACCTTGCGCACCTTCAAATAATATTTTTTTATTTTGGGATTTAAATTCATCAATTTTTTTCCATACGGGTTTTGAAAATTTTAGTATTTGTGGAGCAATTTTTAATAAATCTTTTTTTAATTGATCTTTTTCAAATTCAGTTTTACCTAGACCTTTTCTAATAGCATTATGATGTTGTAATACTGCTTCTAATCTTTTATCTAAATTTTTATCTGATGCAAGATCCATAACTCTTATTGATCTTCTGCCTATTTTATCTTCATAAGCTGGTCCTATTCCTCTTCTAGTTGTTCCAATTTTTGAATTTCCAGCTGCGTCCTCTCTGATCTCATCCATTTCCTTATGAAAAGGCAAGATTAGAGTCGCTGCTTCTGACAAAATTAAATTTTCTGAGTTTATTTTGATGCCCTTTGATTTAATTTCATCAATTTCTTCTAGTAGAGCCCATGGATCAACTACTACACCGTTTCCAATTATTGATATTTTATTTTTTCTGACAATTCCAGATGGTAATAATCTTAATTTATAAACAATACCATCAATAACAAGAGTATGGCCAGCATTATGACCACCTTGAAATCTTATTATTACATCAGCCTCACTAGAGAGCCAATCAACTATCTTTCCTTTTCCTTCATCCCCCCATTGGGAACCTACTACAACTACATTTTTCATCTAAACATTCTTTTAATTCGTATACTATTTAAATGGTTTACAGGACCGTGACCTTTTCCTAAATTTGGTTGCGTTCTTAATGAATGATTTACATATTTAATTGCCATATCACAAGATTTCTTTAATGTTTTTCCACATGCAAAGTAAGTTGTTATTGCACTCGAAAGTGTACAACCGGTTCCATGACTATTTTTTGTAAGGATTTTTCTATTTTTAAATATTTTTACTCCATTTTTATTTATAAACACATCTTGAATAGTTTTTGACTTTAAATGTCCACCTTTAATCAAAACATTCTGAGCACCTAATTTTAAAAGTTTTTTACCTGCTAAAATTACATCCTTTATGTTAGTTATTTTTAAATCAGTTAATACCTCTGCCTCAGGAATATTTGGTGTAATTAGGTTAACTTTAGATAAAAATTTATTTTTTAAAATTTTTATCGCTTTATCATCAATCAATTTTTTTCCGCCTTTTGCAATCATTACTGGATCTAGTATAATTTTTTTTGCATTAATTATTTTAAGTGATTTTATTACAGACTTTACGACACTCTCTGAATGCAACATTCCAATTTTAACTGCATCAGGTTTAATATCTTTAGCTGTAAATTCTATTTGGTTAGAAATATCTTTATTGCTGATTGGTAGTATTGACTTAACTCCTGTTGTATTTTGAATAGTAATAGCAGTAATAGCTGTCATTGCATATGAACCAAGCGTGGTGACTGTTTTTATATCTGCTTGTACGCCAGCACCACCAGAAGAGTCTGAGCCTGCTATAATTAAAATTTTAGATTTTATTTTCAAGCTACTTTATTGAATTTTTTACAATATTCACACATTGATGAAGTATAGCATGATTCTCACTTTCACACATTATTCTTATCACAGGTTCTGTTCCAGATTTTCTAACTAACATTCTCCCACTACCTACTAATAATTTATTTGCCTTTTTTATTGCATTTTTACAATTCAGACTATCAATAATTGATTTATTTTTAACTACTACATTCTTTAATAATTGTGGGGTAGGAATAAAATTTTTAAATAACTCGCTAGCTTTCTTGCCCTTCCTCATAGAAAATAAAACTTCTAAAGCAACTAACAGACCATCACCAGTGGTTGCAAATTTACCAAGAATTATATGGCCTGACTGCTCCCCGCCTAAATTAAATTTACTTTTTTGCATCTCTTCTTTTACATATCTATCACCAACCTTAGACCTTAAAAATTTTATATTATTTTTTGAAAAGTATTTTTGTAATCCATAATTTGACATCTGGGTGCCAACAACTCCACCTTTTAATATTTTTTTTCTCTTCCATCTTTCTGCAAGCATAGCTATTATTTTATCACCATCAATAATTTTTCCTAATTCATCACAAATTATTATTCTGTCTGCATCTCCATCTAAAGAAATACCAATGTGTGATTTATTTTTTTTAGTATGATATTTAATTTTATTTGGAAAAGTAGATCCACATTTATCATTTATATTAAATCCATTAGGAGACGTTCCTATTTCATTAACTAAGGCGCCCAAAGATCTTAGCAATTGTGGTCCTGCTTTATAAGCTGCTCCATTTGCACAGTCTATTGTAATTCTTAAGCCTCTTAAATTAAATTGTTTCGGGAAATTGGTTTTTAATATTTCTATGTATTTTTCTGTTCCATCTTCTAATCTTTTTACCCTACCTAATATTTCAGGATTCGATAAATTTTTTGAAACATTTGAGTCAATTAACTTTTCTATTTTATTTTCTATTTTATCAGATAATTTTAGTCCATCTGGACCAAACAATTTCAAACCATTATCATAATATGGATTATGTGATGCTGTAATCATGATTCCCAAATTTGCTCTCATTTTTTTTGTGAGCATTGCTAATCCATTTGTAGGCAAAGGTCCAAATGTAAATACATGCATTCCAGCCGATGTCAAACCAGAGACTAATGCTGGTTCCAATGTGTATCCAGATAACCTAGTATCTTTAGCAATAATAGCAATCTGTTTTAATTTTTTTTGGTTTTTAAAATATGTCCCAGCGGCTAAACCAAATTTAAAAAACATGTCACCATTTATTTTAGAGCCATTAACTCTTCCTCTTATTCCATCCGTTCCAAAATATTTCTTACCCATTTTTAATTTTGCAATTCTTTAAATACTTTAAATGCTTGATTAATTTCTTTAACATCATGTACTCTTAAAATTTGAACACCTTGCAAATATGATTGGATACAAGATGATATTGTGCCTCCAAGTCTTTCTTTGGTGTCATTTTTTTTTGAAATATCCTTAATAAATCTTTTTCTAGATAAGCCCAACATTATAGGAAGACCTAAAGAATGGAAAATAGAAATATTCTTTATAAGAGTAATATTATGTTTCAAATTTTTTCCAAATCCAATTCCTGGATCTAATATAATATTGTTATGTTTGATGCCTTGTTTTCTTATATATTTTAATTTTGATTCAAAAAAATCATATATATCTAGAAGAACATTTTTATATTTTGGTCTAGTTTGCATATTTTTTGGTGTTCCTCTCATGTGATGAATAATAAATGGTTTTCTTGTTTTTTTTAAAAAATCTATAGTTTTATCATCATAATTTAGTCCTGATACATCATTAATAAGGTCAACTTTTAATTTAGAGGCCTTCTGCATCACAAAACTTTTTCTTGTATCCAATGAAATAAAACATTTTTTATTTTTTAAACTGTTTAAAACTAATTTTAATCTATTCCACTCTTCAGTAGAGCTAATGTCATTAGCTCCAGGTCTTGTAGACTCTCCTCCAATATCGAGTATTTTTGCTCCGTTCGATAATAAGTTATTCACATGTCTCATGGCTAAATTTTTTTTATTATATTTACCACCATCCGAGAAACTATCTGGAGTTAAATTAACTATACCCATTAAAATTGGGATATTAGATAAATTTAATTGTTTAAAAAATTTTTTTTTTTTTATGTTTTTTAAATCTTTATTAATTTTGATTTTTAGATTTTTTGGAAGTTTATTAATATCTTTAATGTTAATTATTTTACTTCTTTTCCTATTTATAATTTCAACTTTATCAAAAGAAATTAAATGCTGACCATTTAGAGGAATAGATTCTTTTTTTCTTATATTTTTCTGTGATGTGGTGCCAAAATAAAAATTACACGCTTTAGTGTAATATTTATTCATTAGTGCCTAGTGCACTATCTTTGGTTTTAAGCCCATTGAGCCAAGCGCTGAGCTTTGATCATCATCTTCAACTTTGAGATCTTCTTTATTCTTTGGATATATATTTTTATTTACTAAATCCTCTATCTCTGCACCTGTCAAAGTTTCATAAGTGAGCAAAGCTTTTGCTAATTTATGTAAATCGTCAATTTTTTCAGTTAATACTTTTCTTGCTCTTTCGTATCCCATATCAACAAATTTTCTTATTTCGTTGTCCACTTTTCTTGCAGTTTCCTCTGACATATTTTGTTGTCTGGCTACTGATCTTCCCAAAAATACCTCTTCTTCATTTTCTCCATAAGCAACTGGGCCCATTTCTTTACTTAAACCAGCTCTCATTACCATTGCCCTTGCTCTTTTCGTTGCTTGCTCTATATCGCTTGCTGCTCCTGTTGTTACTTTATCATCTCCAAAAATAAGTTCTTCTGCTACTCTTCCTCCCATTGCTATAGCCATTTGAGCATGTAGTTGCTCTCTAGTTTGTGAAACTTCATCTCTTTCCGGCAGTTGCATAACCATTCCTAAAGCTCTTCCTCTAGGAATAATAGTTGCTTTATGAATAGGATAAGCAGCTTTTTCATTAATTGTCACAATTGCATGACCTGCTTCATGGTATGCAGTTAACTTTTTTTCTTCTTCTGACATTACCATTGATCTCCTTTCGGATCCCATCATCACTTTATCTTTTGCTTCTTCAAATTCTTGATATGTTACAATTCTTTTATTCTTTCTTGCGGCTAATAATGCTGCCTCATTTACAAGGTTAGCTAAATCTGCTCCTGAAAAACCTGGAGTTCCCCTAGCTACTGTACGTAAATTTACATCAGGTGCCATTGATATTTTCTTTGCGTGTACTTTTAAAATCTTTTCTCTACCAATTAAATCTGGATTCGAGACTACTACTTGTCTGTCAAATCTTCCTGGTCTTAAAAGGGCTGGGTCTAACACATCTGGTCTATTAGTTGCTGCAATAATAATGACACCTTCATTAGTGTCAAAACCATCCATTTCTACTAATAACTGATTAAGAGTTTGTTCTCTTTCATCATTTCCTCCACCAAGACCTGCTCCTCTACTTCTTCCAACAGCATCAATCTCGTCAATAAATATTATACAAGGTGAGTGTTTTTTTCCTTGTTCAAACATATCACGAACTCTTGAAGCTCCAACACCAACAAACATCTCAACAAAGTCAGAACCTGAAATTGTAAAAAATGGAACCCCGGCTTCACCAGCAATTGCTCTTGCTAACAAAGTTTTACCTGTTCCTGGAGGTCCAACTAGCAGACATCCACGTGGTATTTTACCACCTAATCTACTAAATTTTTTAGGATCTTTTAAAAACTCTACAACCTCTTCAACTTCTTCCTTTGCCTCCTCTACGCCTGCTACATCATTAAATGTAACTTTGCCTTTTAATTCATTCATCATTTTAGCTTTTGATTTACCAAAACCCATGGCTCCACCTTTTCCTCCTTGCATCTGTCTCATAAAGAAAATCCATACTGCAATTAAAAGTAACATTGGAAACCATGATAAAAGAATACCAAATAATGAAGGCATTTTTTCCTCTATTGGGCTTGCTGAAATGCTTACGCCTTTGTCACTTAATTTTTGAATTAAATTTGGATCATCGGGTGCGAATGTACTAAACATTTCTCCATTAGACATAACACCTTTTATATTTTTTCCCTGTATCTCGACTTGGACAACTCTGCCATTATCAACTTGGGTTAGAAATTCTGAAAATATTATATTATTTTTTTGACTTACTGATCCTTGAGGATTCTTAAACATATTATAAAGACCAATAGTTAGAATTACTATTACAGCCCACATTGCTAAATTTTTGAAATTCATGGGTATAAATTAAGAATTATTATGAATTTAACAAGTGCCAATTTGTGCCAATTTGTGCCAATTTGTGCCAATTTAAAATATTTTGTTAATTTTCTGCTGAAATAATGAACGAATTTTGGATTTTTTGGATTACACATCCTGAAAGAGTTCTTTTTTTATAATTTTTGCCAAATTTCAAATATTTTAGTAAATTTTCTACTTTTACTCCTCTAGCATAAGATTTTCTTTTCCCAACTTTTTGGATTACTTCAGAAAATGATCTAAAGACTATTTCATCAGGTTGGTTTAGAAAATTTTCATTAAAAATGATTGATTTATTTAAAGATAAATAATTTGAATTTTCTTTAATATTTTTTTTGACAAAATGGTCAATTGCAAAATTACTTTTGTATAAATTATTTAATGATATTTTAAATTTATCAAACGTTAATCCCTCTTTTTCTAATTTTGAAATTAGTTTTCTTACTCTTACCCTCAAAAATTTATCATCTTGGTTAGAGGAGTCATTTATATTAAAATTGAAGGTATTTTTTGAAATATAGATTAAATCTTCTTTAGATACATTAATTAAAGGTCTTAAAATGAAAATCTTATCATCAAACTTTATTTTTGATTTAATATTTCCAAATGAGCTTAAACCTTTTAGACCTGAACCTCTTAACAATCTAATAAAAAAGTTTTCTAATAAATCGTCACTGTGATGAGCAGTTAAAACTAAGTCGATTTTTTTATTTAAACATGCTTTTATAATTAGTTCGTACCTATTTTCTCTAGCATAAGATTGTAAGTTTGATAATTTTTTAACTTTTTTAAATGTAATTACTTCACTATTAATTTTAAAAAATTTTAATTTTTTTTTAACTAAACTAGCTTCCTTAGTAGAATTTTTCCTTAACTTATGGTCTACAATAAAAAAATAAATTTTTTTATCTTTCTCATAAGAATAATACTTCGCTAAAAATGATAAAGCTAAACTATCTGCTCCACCTGACACGGCTACACAAAAATTTTTTGAAGCATATTTTGATAAAGTTTTTTTAAATTTAGAGTAAATATTTTTTATTCTTGGATCTTCTAATTTTTTGTAATAAAAATTATGAATTTTCTTTTTTACACTCAAATTCTTTTTCTTCATAATACTTTGCCTTTTGAAGTACAGATTGAGTTGCATTAGGGTACTGTTTTTTTACTCCTGCAATCATCAAGCATCCTTGATCTTTTTCTCCCATCTGAACCAACGACACTCCTAGTTTTAATAAATTTTCAGGAGCTATTTTGCTTTTTGGATACTTTTGATAACCTTCCAAATATGCAGTTGCTGCGTCAGTATACATTTGTCTAATTCTATATGTTTCTGCATACCAATACTGTGCATTACCTGATAATTCATTATCAGGATTAGTTAAAACAAATTCTCTAAATGCTTTTTCAGCACTATCATAGTCACCAACTTTTAAAAAATTTCTTGCAAATTGATATTGTTCTTTAGGGTTTGTATCAGGCAATATTTTTTCTTCTTCATTAAAAACTTCAGAAATAATTGACTCTGTTTGCTCTACTGTTTCAATTACTTGTTTTTCATCACTCGTAGTCATATCTTTATAGGATAATTCCCCAAGTGATTGGGGTTCTGATGAACCGGGTAAGATTTTTTTTGGAGTTATATCTTCATTAATCAATTTTTGCTCCGTTTTGGGTAATGACGTAAGAGCATTTTTATTTGTATTGTTATTTGAAATGTTTTCAATTTGTTCAAATCTAATTTGATTATCTTGCTGAACTTTAGATAATTTTGTAGATAGTTTATCTAATTTAAAATTTATCTCCTCAAATTTATTCGTCAATTCCTGAAATTGCACTTCTATCTCACTTAATTTCAAAAGGTGTTTTGTTAAAGCCTGCTCTGCTTCCTTAGTTGATGCTTTCTGTGTTGTATTTTTATCTGAACTTTCAGAGAAAGATTGTGAATAAACTGCTCTCTCTAAAGTTCGAAGATCTTTTTGAATAATTTCTAAAATTTCACGCACATTTTGGTCCTGAGAGTATGAAATATTTTGAGAAAATATTATAAATGAAATAAAGTTAAATAAAATTAACTTAATTAAAGATTTCATAAAAACATTTGTAATTATAATAATGGCAAAAAGAAGACCCTAACTTTTAGAAGTTAGGGTCCTAAGATTTTTTTATTAATTTGCTTTTACTGTTACTGATCTTCTATTTTTTGACCATGAAAGTGGGTTAGAGCCTGAGTCTACAGGTCTTTCTTTTCCATAACTCAAAACTTTAATTCGATCAGAAGATACCCCATAGGTCATTAAGTAGTCTTTTGCGGCATTAGCTCTTCTCTCACCTAAAGCTAAGTTATATTCTCTTGTACCTCTTTCATCAGCGTGACCTTCAACAACAACTGTAACATCAGAATTTTGTCTTAACCATGCAGCTTGTTTTCTCAATGTTTCTCTTGAAGCTGTTGTTAATATCGTTTCATTTGTTGCAAAAAATACTCTGTCAGGAACTCCACTAGCAAGTTCTCCAACAGTATCAGAGCCAATATATACATCACCCTGCATTAACGCACCTAATTTTTCAATTGGATCTGCTTTTTCGACAGTTTCAGCCGCCTTAGTAGTAGATGTATCTGTCGTTGTTTTAACAGATTTCTTAGTTGCACATGCAGTTATAATTAGACCAAACATAACAACAAGAAATGCATTTTTTAAAATTTTGTTTAGATTCATTTTCGCTCCTTAAATAGAATATTATGAACTTAAACAACTAATTAGATGTTTTGACCAGAAAAATCAACTTAATTTAATAAATTATCTTATTTTCTTTAATTTCCCAGTAAAGAAGACCAGGATGGGTCTGAAGCGTCTGTCTCTGTTTTTACCAACCTCTCGTTGTATCCAGTTAAATCAATGGACCATAATTTTGCTGAAAATCCTTGACCCTTATCATCAGTTTTTGTTTCTCTATAAAATATGATAATTCTTCCATTTGGAGACCATGATGGCGCTTCTTGATAGAAGTTCTCAGTAAGCAGTCTTTCTCCAGTTCCATCCGTTCTCATAACACCAATGAAAAATTTTCCTTTATGAAGCTTTGTAAAAGCTATTAGATCTCCTCTAGGTGACCATACTGGAGTTCCATAAATACCTTTTCCAAAAGATATTCTTTTTACTTTTGATCCGTCACTTCTCATAACATAAATCTGTTGATAGCCACTTCTATCGGAATTAAAAGTGATAAATTTACCATCAGGTGAATATGAAGGAGATGTATCTATTGATGGATGATCAGTTAGTTTTTCTTGGATGTTGGTTTCCAAATCTCTGACCCAAATTTCAGAATTACCATCTTTTGCTAAACTCATTATTATTTTTTTTCCATCGGGAGAAAATCTTGGCGCAAATGTCATCCCGGGAAAGTCTCCAACAACTTCTTGTTTGCCTGTTTCAATATTTAACAGATAAACCCTTGGCATATTTCTAAAGTAAGACAAATAAGTTACCATTTGGTTTGTAGGATTGAATCTTGGTGTTAAAACTAATTCATTTCCTAAAGTTAAATATTTGGTATTGAAGCCATCTTGATCCATTATAGCTAATTTTTTAACTCTTTGCGTTTTAGGTCCTTCTTCTGAAACATAAATTATCCTAGTATCAAAGTAACCACTTTCTCCAGTCAAACGCTCATAAACTTTATCTGAGATTTTATGTCCTACTCTTCTCCAGTTAGTTGGCACTGTTGTTAATGAAAATCCATCAACCATCTTTGCTCCTAAAACATCCCACAGTTTAAATTCTATTTTAATATAATCTTTATTATTAATTATTTTAGAACTAACTTTGCCAGTAATCAAAACTTGAGATTTGATTAAAGTCCAATCTTCAAACCTCGGTTTCAAGTGTGCAATATCAGGTTTTTGTAAAAATGACTCTCTATCTAAAGTATCAAATAATCCAGTTTTGTTAAGGTTATTCTCTATAACTTTAGAAATTTCTAGACCTAAATTTTCAATGTTTAAATTTTTTTTAATTTTTTCTATAGAATTTTTATCTGTAAAAAAGGGTGAAACAGATATTGGTAATGGATCAAGATTTCCTCTAGTTATATCAATTTCTACAAGAGAATATGAAACTCCAGGTTTTAATAGAAAAATAAAAATAAAAATAAAATAAAGTTTATTTCTCATCCACCCATCATTTCTACTGGATTAAATCTTAATATCATTGTTTTCCACTTTTCGTAACTTGCTGTAGGTAAATTTTTAATAGGATTACAGAGACGAATTGCTCTGATTACGCTTTGAGCTATTTGATAAAAAGCTCCTTCACCTGGTGTATTCATTCTTACATGATCTAACATTTCAAAGTTTTTTACAATTCCATTTTTTTCTAAATTTAATTTTACAGTAACCAAAAGATCTTCACTATAAGGGAGACCAGTAGGCACAGACCAGCAAGTATAAATTTGATGTCTTACAGCATATTCTGTAGTTACGCTTAATTTGGAAAGTTTCATAGATTTATCTTCAGATTGTGTTACTCCATCAGCTTTTTTTTTAACCTCACCTATATCCTCATATTGCTTAGCTATTAAACCTTTGATTTTATTTACATCAATATCTTGTTTTTCATACTCAGAAACTTGCTTTGCCTTTTCATCTTTTAGAGGTTTTTTAATTTTCGCAAATTCCTTTAACACTTCATCATTTTCTGCTTTTTTTTCAATTTTTTTTCTTTTTTCTTTTTCAACGACCGTTTTTTTAATCTCTTTAGAGGGTTGTTGCTCTGTCTCTTGCTTGGCCTCTACTTTTTCTTGTTTTTTATCAGGTAGCGGAACAGCCTCTGACTTATCTAACTTAACTTTTTCTTGTTTTTTTTCAGGAACAGGTATTTTTTTTGATTTTGATAAATCTATCTCATCTTTTTGATTATCTAATTTAACTTGTTTTTTTATATCTTTTTTTACCTCTTTTGGAGGAGCTTGTTCTGATAGAAGTTTTTTATTATCATTTTTTGCCTTTTCAATAATTTTTGCTGCCTTTGGAGCATATGGAATATTTGTCTTTTCGGATATCTGAATCAATTCTACCGACACGATTGGTAATAATTCTAAGGGTTTTTTAACAACAAAAGGAAGTGCAAATATTGTAGCAAAAAATATTGTTCCATGAAAGATGATAGAAAATAACATTCCAAAAGAAAAATAATTAGTCCCAATTGAAAAACCACTAAATGAAATTTTATTAAACAATTTTATCTTTCTTTATATGGTTCAGAGATTAAGGCAACTTTAGTAAAACCTGAACCTGAAAGCTTACCCATTACTTCTAATACTCTTCCATAGTTTATTGTTTTATCTCCTCTTACATAAATTCTTGTATCTGTTCTATTATTTGAAACTGCAAGAATTTTTTTAATTAAATTATCAAATTCAATTTTTGTTTCTTGAATAAAAACTTCACCTTTGGAATTTATGGTTAATGTTAGTGGCTCACTTTCCTCTGGCAAAGTATCTGCAGACGTTTCAGGTAGATCAACCTGAACTCCTACAGTTAGCAATGGTGCAGTTACCATAAAAATAATTAAAAGAACAAGCATTACATCCACAAATGGAGTTACATTTATTTCACTCATTGGTTCTCTTTCTGAGGACTTGAAGTTAAATGCCATATTAAATTATTGAGATAAATCTTTTGGAAAAATTTTCTAATTTTTGTGAATATTTTTTGGAATCATTTCCAAATTTATTATATGCAATTACTGCAGGTATAGCAGCCAATAAACCTAAGGCTGTTGCAAATAACGCCTCTGCAATTCCAGGTGCAACTATAGCCAAACTAGTGTTTCTTGATATAGCAATTGATTGAAAAGAATTCATTATTCCCCATACTGTTCCAAAAAGTCCAATAAATGGGGCAGTCGATCCTACTGTTGCAAGAAAAGTAAATTTATTATTAACTATATTCATCTGTTTTTCTATATTTACTTCTAGAATATTTTCAAGTCTTTGACTTATATTAGATTTAGATCTTGATTTCATAACAGCTTGCATAGAGTCTTTAAACAGTCTGGCCATTGGATTATCTAGTGACGCAGGAAGACTGTTATAAAATGTTTCTGCTGATTTAGATTTCCAAAATCTTTCCTCAAATTCTTCAGAGTCTTTATTTATTTTTCTAAACATCATGATTTTATCAAAAATTATCGCCCAAGAATAAACTGAGCTAGCGATTAAAATTATAATTACTGATTTAACAATAAAATCTGCTCTTAAAAATAAACTTAAAATCGAAAAATCTGTATTACTTGCTATTCCAACTGCTTGGGAAGTTATATCTGGTTCCATTTAACTGATTTCACACTAAAATGTGTCATGAATTTGACTATAAAACTTAACTTTATTTTATTTTTCTTTAGTATTTATATGATAATTAGCAATTAATATCGCATCTGCTTTATTCGAGTCTTTTTTACGTGACAACATTGACGAAAACTTAGGGAACATTTCTATTGCTTTGACTCTACTAGAATCTTTTTGAGAATTAATTAAATCATAATATTTTTTCCATTTTGCAGGTCTGACAAAATAAATTGGAAGTTGCATAGCTGCACATACTCCTTTTATAACTCCAAAAGATTGACCAAAATTGAACATACTAGTCACACCTTGTCCAGGCATTGCTGAGACCTGCTCTACTACTACATTGATATTTTCAGATTTATAGTTCTGCACCCTTAAAGATATTTCATTATATATTTGACTACCGTTAATTTGCTTTTTATTTTTATTACCAGATGCCATAGTAGGCATATCAATTACATCTTTTATTTCTCCATCTTCAAAAAAACAAATCGCTCCTGTAATTCCAGGATCTATTCCAATAATTAACATAAAATAAGATTAGATTGCGTTTGTAAAAACGTTTTGTACATCGTCGTCTTCCTCTAAAATTTCCAAAAACTTAATCATTTTCTCCTTATCCTCTTTATGTAAATTAATTTTA
The DNA here is from genome assembly GCA_902561765.1 of uncultured Pelagibacteraceae bacterium. Lineage (GTDB taxonomy): Bacteria > Pseudomonadota > Alphaproteobacteria > Pelagibacterales > Pelagibacteraceae > Pelagibacter. Next base: position 18,647 of record CACEQR010000002.1, read on the forward strand.
TTTATAGGAATCCATTCTATTTCGGTAGATATAAAATTTAAAATTTCTTTTTCTAATACATTTTTAACTTCATATATTTCCTCTTTATTCGTATGAATTTCGTTATAATCTTCAAAAAATTTACAATCGTTAGCTCCAGCTTCAGTTGCTAAATTGAAAATCTTTTCTTCATTCATTTCTTCTTTACTAATTTTTATTATTCCTTGTTGAATAAAATTATGAGATGCAGACCCTTGAGTCCCAAGTCCTCCACCATGCTTTTGAAAAATTGTTCTTAAATTTGATGCAGTTCTATTTTTGTTATCTGTTAAGGTGTTTACTATAATTGCGGTTTTTGCAGGTCCAAATCCTTCATACCTTATATTTTCAAAGTTAGAATCTGCAGCTGTTGATGATTTATCGATTGCCCTTTCAATATTATCTTTAGGCATATTTGCAGATCTAGCAGCTTGAATCGCTGATCTTAATCTAGAATTCATATCTGGATTTTTGTCTCCAAGTTTAGCGGCAACTGTAATTTCTCTTGATAATTTTGAAAATATTGCTGCACGTTGTTTATCTGCTTTTCCTTTTTTGTGTTTTATACCTGCCCAATGAGAATGTCCTGCCATAATTTAACTATCTTTCTGAAGATGGCCACCAAATATAAATTGACTTATCTTTGATGCCAAACCATTTTTCGGATTAGCCTCAATAATTGCACCACAAAGCGTAGCCTCACCTTCTGCAGGAAAATTCTTAACTGAGTCTCTTTTGTAAAACCTATTAATAGAATTTTCAATACTCATACCAATAACCGAATTATAGTCACCACACATGCCAGCATCTGTCAAATATGCAGTTCCTTTATCAAGAACTCTTCCATCATTTGTGGGTACATGAGTATGGGTACCAACTACAAATGTAGCATTACCATCAAATATATGGCCAATAGCCATCTTTTCACTAGTAATTTCACCATGAAAATCTACAATCAAAAAATCATATTTATCACTTAATTTATTCTCTTCTAAAAATTCTTTACTCTTAATAAATACATCATCACATTTTTTCATAAAAACATTACCCATTAAATTTAACACTCCTACTTTATATCCTCCTGTAGAATTAAAAATTCCAAATCCTTCACCTGGTGCATCATTTGATAAATTTAATGGTCTTAGTAATCTTTTTTGATCTTTGATAAATTCAAATGTTTCTTTTTGATCCCATACATGATTACCAGTTGTAATTACATCAATTCCACAACTAATTAATTCATTTACTATATTCTCAGTTATTCCAACACCTTCTTTTGCAGCATTCTCGCCATTCGCAACAACAAAATCAATTTTATTCGATTTAATAATATTTGGCAAAAAAGTTTTAATAGCATTACATCCACTATTACCTACAATATCTCCTAAAAATAATATATTCAAATCTTTACTCCTTTATCTGTTAGAATTAGATCTAACTTTTGATCAAATTTATTTATGGGAATTTTTTTTAGTTCCTGAAACGAAAAACCAAATCCAACAGTTAAAATTTTTTTTAAATTTGAAATTTTATATATATATCTATCATAAAATCCTCCACCATAACCTAATCTAAATTTATCGTTATCAAATGCAACTAAGGGAACAATTAGAATATCTGGATACACCTTTTTTTTCATTGCAGGTTCAGGAATACCTCTATAGCTAACTTTAAGTGGATCATTAAAAGACCATTGGTAAAAATCCATATTATTATTTTTTTTTGTTACTGGTAAAGAAATTTTAAAATTATTTCTTTCTAATTTTTCTAAAATATCCAAACATCCTATCTCGCTATTTATTGGGTAATAACCACCAACATTTTTTATTTTTTTCGGTATCAGTGTGTACAATATTTTTTCAAATTCAGAAAAATTTATAACCTCATTTACAAATTTTGCTTTTCTTATTTTTATTAATTTTTTTCTTAAGATTTCCTTAGACACTTTTTATTATTGGATCTTGGTATCCGGATTATTTTTTTTTATAAAATCTTCAATTTCAGAAGTTGTTTTATCAACCAAAGCTTCATAATTGTTTTGATTTGCTTCAATTTCATTTTTTAAATTATCTTGATTTTTACTTAATTTTAAAATTTCATCCTCTTTTAAATCTTTGTAATTATAAACTAAAGTTTTTAATTCTTTAAATTTTTCAATTAAATTTTTAATTTCTTTTTTTTGTAGATTGATTTTTTTTTTGGTCTCATAATATTCATCTAAAACAGTTATTGATGTTATTAACATAAGCTTGTTCTCTCCAATGTTTCCTAAAGAATTTTTAAGGTTACTAAATTTTTCGTTTAAATATAACGCCAATTCTTCTAAATGCTCTTCTTGTCCATCATCACAAGATAGCAAGAATTCTTTTCCATTAAATTTGATATTTACATTTGCCATTTTTCTATTTCGTCCATTAAATTATCTGTTTCTTGGTTTAATTCATCAATTTTTTCAGAAAAATGTTCTTCCTTTTTTTTTTCCTCAACCTCTCTTCTCTTAAAATCATCGAATTTTTGTTTCAGGCTCTCATTTTCTTGCAGTAATAAATTATATCTGTTCTCTAATTCCTTTTTTTCAATTTCTAATTGATTTTTTTGATTAGCTAGATTTTTCAACTCCATAATTTTATTTGGTTTTAAATTTTCAAGATTTTTTAATTTATCTAAAGTTTCTAATAACTTTTTTTCTTTTTCACTAATTGATTTCATATATATATCTATAATAATAAATTGATTCACCTAAGTCTACAAAGGATAATTTTTTGAACAAATTAAATAAAACCTTAGCTAACAGTATTCGAGCTCTTTCAATGGATGCGGTTCAAAAGGCAAATTCTGGACATCCTGGAATGCCTATGGGAATGGCTGATGTCTCGACAATACTATTTAAATATTTTTTAAAATTCAATCCCAAGAATCCTAGTTGGATAAACAGAGATAGATTCGTTTTATCTGCTGGACACGGATCAATGTTATTATACTCTTTGCTATTTTTGACGGGTTACAAAAGTGTTAAGTTGAGTGATATAAAAAATTTTAGACAACTTGACTCAATTTGTGCAGGACACCCTGAATATATTCCTAACTCTGGAATTGAAACAACAACTGGACCACTAGGACAAGGAATTTCAAATGCAGTTGGTTTTGCGCTTGCAGAAGAAATTTTAAAAAAAAAATTTGGAAAAGATATTATTAACCACAAAACTTATGTGATTGCCGGAGATGGTTGCTTAATGGAGGGAATAAGTCACGAAGCCATGAGCTTGGCGGGACATTTAAAACTTAAAAACCTAATAATGTTATTTGATAATAATTCTATTTCAATAGATGGCCCAACTAGTTTAGCAGTTTCAGATAATTTTAAAAAGAGATTTGAAAGTTATGGTTGGGATTATATCGATATTAATGGTCATAAAGGAAATGAGATTTTTAATGCGTTAAAAAAAGTTCAAAAAGCTAAAAAACCAACAGTAATTTCATGTAAAACCAAAATTGGATATGGGTCTCCAAACAAATCTGGAAAGGCATCATCACATGGAAGCCCACTTGGCGATGATGAAATTAAATTAGCTCGTGAAGAACTAGATTGGCATCATGAACCTTTTAAATTACCAATAAATATATTAAATGCATGGAAAAAAATTGGTGAAAAAGGAAAAAAAACTGAACTTAAATGGAATGGAATTTTTAGGAAGAAAAAAAATAAAATTAATAAACTAGTAAAAAATAATTTTTCAAAGTCATTTAAAAATGAAAAAGAAAAAACAATCAATGAATACAAAAGTATAGCATCAAGAAAATCCTCAGAGTCAATAATATCTGAAATAGTTAAAAAAAGTGATATGCTTATAGGTGGATCAGCCGATCTGGCTGGATCAAACAATACCAAAACAAAAAACCATAAAATTATTACTCCAGGAGATTTTGCTGGAAATTATATTCATTATGGAGTGAGAGAGCATGCAATGTGTGGTATAATGAATGGGCTTGCATTGCACAGTAAAATAATACCTTATGGTGGTACATTTTTAATTTTCTCAGATTATTGTAAACCATCAATAAGATTGTCTGCTATGATGAAACAGCAGGTTATATATGTAATGACACATGACTCAATTGGTCTTGGTGAAGATGGACCTACTCATCAACCTATAGAGCAATTATCAGGATTAAGGAATATTCCAAACCTAAATGTTTTTAGACCGGCAGATAGATATGAAACTATCGAGTGTTGGCAGGAGGCTTTGAAAAATTCAAAAACTCCCAGTGTTCTATCTTTAACTCGACAAAACCTGAAACCTATAAGAAGCAAATACTCAAATATTAATAAATGCTCTTATGGAGCCTACGAAGTATTAAGGACTAATAAAAAAATTAAAATTACTATATTAGCTAGTGGTTCTGAAGTAAATTTAGCAATTGAAACCAGCCATAAATTAGCCAAAGAAAAAATATATTCTAAAGTTGTTTCAGTACCATGTATGGAACTTTTTGATAAACAATCATCAACTTATAAGGATAAAATTTTAAATGAAACTAAATTAAAATTATCTATTGAAGCTGGGTCAACTGATATATGGAAAAAATATGTTGGGAAAAGTGGCTTAACTTTTGGAATTGATACATTTGGGAAAAGTGCTCCCTATAAAGACATATTTAAATACTTTGGATTAATATCAACAAATATTGCAAATAAGTTGAAAAAAAATTTAGGAGCTGCATGAAAATTAAAGTTGGAATAAATGGAATGGGTAGAATTGGTCGTATGATTATTAGATCAATTATTGAAAGTAAAAATAAAAATATAAAAATTCAACACATAAATAATAGAACAAATTCAGAAATGAGCTGTGGATTAATAAAATATGATTCAATACATGGAAAATTTAATGCAGATTTAAATTATGATAAAAACCATTTGATAATAAATAAAAATAAAATTACATTTTCACAAGAGCCTAATTTATCAGATATAAAATGGAAAGAGTTAGGTGTTGACTACGTGTTTGAGTGTACTGGAAAGAACAACTCAAAAGAAAAACTGATTTCACATATTAAAAATGGTGCTAAAAAAGTTATCGTTTCAGCTCCATGTAAAGATGCAGATAAAACAATAGTATATGGTGTTAATGATAATTTGCTTACTAAGAGTGACCAAATAATATCTGCAGGCTCATGTACTACCAATTGCTTAGCGCCAGTTATACATGTTCTGAATGAAAACTTTCATATAGAAAAAGGTTTTATGACCACTATTCACGCTTTTACGAGTGACCAAAGAATTTTAGATAATTCTCATAAAGACCCAAGAAGAGCGAGATCTGCAAGCCAATCTATTGTTCCCACTTCTACTGGTGCTTCTAAAGCAATAGCAGATATAATTCCAAGTCTAAAAGGGAAATTAGAAGGAATTGCAATGAGAGTTCCTACGCCCAATGTTTCATTAGTCGAATTTGTTTTCTGTTCAAAAAAAGAGATAAATAAAGAAAATATTAATAAATCATTCGAGATAGCCTCAAAAAAACAATTAAAAAATGTATTAAAAATAACTTATGAAAAGTTAGTATCAATTGATTTTAATCACAATGCTGCTTCAGCCATTATAGATGGCTCTCTGACTAATACAGTTGGCAAGAATATGGGGAAAATATCTGCATGGTATGACAATGAATGGGGTTTTTCCAATAGAATGTGTGACATTGCTGAGAAACTTCATAAAGTTTCTTAATGAGAAATATTAAAGAAATTAAAAATCTTCAAAATAAAAAAATTTTACTTAGACTAGATTTAAACGTACCACTAGTTAAAAATAAAATATCCGATACGACAAGAATAGATAAAATAATACCTACATTAAATTTTCTAATTAAGCGTAAATCAAAAATTATAATTCTATCACACATTGGGAGACCAAAAGGTAAAATTGTTAAAGAATTATCTTTAAGTCCAATAAGCAAATATCTTAAAAAAAAATTAAATATAGATGTAAAACTAATTAAAAAAAATATAACCGAAATAGAGAGTAAAAAATTTTTTGATAATTATAATGAAAAAATTTTAATTTTAGAAAATATTAGATTTTATCCTGAAGAGGAAAAAAATGATATTAATTTTGCTAAACACTTATCTTGCTTAGGTGATATTTTTGTTAATGATGCATTTTCATGTTCACACCGAGCTCATGCCTCAATGCATAAAATTTCAAAATTTATACATTCTTACTCAGGACTACAACTTGATTTAGAGATAAATGCTTTAAACAAAATTACATCAGAAATTATAAGACCAATTACTTGTATTATCGGTGGATCTAAAATTTCTTCAAAAATAAATATAATAAAAAATTTGATAACTAAATTTGATAATATTATTATTGTTGGTGCTATGGCGAATAATTTAATTAAATTTACGGGAAATAATGTAGGAAAGTCTCTAATAGAAAAAAATTGTAATATAATTGTTGATGAAATTTTTTCTCTTTCCAAAAAAGCAAAATGTAAGATAATTTATCCAAAAGATGTTGTTGTTGCCAAAGATCTTGACGGAACCCCAAAAGAAAAACTATTAAAAGATATTTTACCTGATGAAATGATCTTAGATATAGGAACTCAAACACTAGAAAATATTAAAAATATAATTGATAATAGTAAAACTATTTTATGGAATGGACCTGCAGGTTATTTTGAAAATCCAAATTTTGCAAACGGAAGTATTGAAATCGCCAAAAAAATAAATGAAAATAATAAATCTAACAAAATTTTTTCAGTGGCTGGAGGTGGAGATACAATATCATTATTAAAGAGCATAAGTGCAGTTAAAAATTTTAATTTTGTTTCAACTGCTGGTGGAGCTTTTTTAGAATATCTTGAAGGTAAAGAACTTCCTGGTATAACAGCACTCAATTAAAATGTCAGATTTAAACAAAATTGCATTAAAAATTTTATCAAATGGCAAAGGAATACTTGCAGCAGATGAAAGTAATGCAACTATGACAAAAAGATTAGAAGCAGTTAATATAAATTCTACACCTGAGAGCAGATTAGCATTTAGAGAAACTCTATTTTCATCTGAAAATATGAAAGAATGTATTGGAGGAGTAATATTATACGACGAAACAATTAATCAAGTTTCAAATTCTGGTCAAAAAATTCCAGAAATGATTTTGGCTTCAGGATCAGTGCCTGGTATTAAAGTTGATACAGGTGCAAAAAATCTAGCTAACTCATTTGAGGAAAAAATAACTGAGGGTTTAGACGATCTTAGATATAGATTAAAAAAATATTATGAACTTGGTGCGAGATTTACAAAATGGAGAGCTGTCTATAATATTAATAATAAATATCCTAGTAAACTTGCGGTTCATTCTAATGCACACGCTCTTGCAAGATATTCAGCACTAGTTCAAGAATGTGGGATGGTCCCAATTGTAGAACCAGAAGTATTAATGGACGGTGATCATTCAGCTGATATTTGTCTTATTAAGACTTCTGAAGTTATTCAAAAGTGTTTTGAAGAACTTATTCTTCACAAAATTGACTTAAAAGGATTAATATTGAAGCCAAACATGATATTAGATGGAAAAAACTCAAAAAACAAAATTTCAAACGAAGAAGTTTCATTTAAAACACTTGAGTGTCTTAAAAGAAGTGTTCCAAGTGAGGTTCCTGGGATTGCATTTTTATCTGGAGGTCAATCTGAATTAGAAGCAGCGGAAAATTTAAATTTAATCAGTCAAAATAACAATACCAATTTCATAATGACATTTTCTTATGGAAGAGCCCTACAGCAAAGTGCTCTTAAAACTTGGTCAAAAGATATCAAAAATATAAAAGAGACACAAAAAATATTTAATCATAGAGCTAAAATGTGTAGTTTGGCATCTCAAGGAAAATGGTCAAAAGAACTTGAAAGTAAATAAAAAAAAATTTATTTATCTTATTTCTCCTAATAAAATATCTAGTAACTTCTATAATCAGCTAAAATCATTATTAAAAACGAAGAGGGTAATTTTTTTCCAAATGAGACTAAAAAAATATTCAAATAAGCAAAAAATTTTGATTGGAAAAAAAATAAAGAAAATTTGCAAAAAATATAAAGTAAATTTTTTAGTTAATGATGATCCTTTTCTTTCAAAAAAAATAGATGCAGATGGTTGTCATTTAGGGCAAAAAGATATGAATATTAAAGAAGCGAGAAAAATACTTGGAAAAAAAATAATTGGAATTACATGCCACAATTCTATTAAATTAGCAAAAAAAGCAATCAAAGCTAAGGCTGATTACATTGCATTTGGTGCTTTTAATGAAACTAAAACAAAGAAAGCTAAATATAAAGCAAGTATTAGGATCTTAGATCAAGCAAAAAAATTAACTAATATACCTCTAGTAGCCATTGGAGGGATCAATTCTGAAAATTACAAAATTCTGTTATTGAACAATGCTAATTTTTTAGCTATCTCAAGCTACATTTGGAATAATAAAAAATATAAACCTTTAGAGGCTTTAGAAAGATTAAAATGAAAATCAATGCTGGCGAAATAAGAGTTGGAATGCTTTTAGAGTATAAAAATGATTTATGGCAAGTTCTAAAAACTCAACATGTTAAACCAGGAAAAGGTGGGGCATTTGCACAAGTAGAAATGAAAAGTTTTGGAAAAAATACAAAATTAAATGAGAGATTTAGATCAAATGAGACAGTTGAAAAAGCTTCTTTAGAAGAAATAGTTTTTAACTTTCTTTACAAAGATGATAACAATTTTTACTTTATGAATCCCAAAACATTTGATCAAATAGAAATTAAAAAAGAGATAATTGGTACAAAAGGAAATTTTTTGACTGAAAATCTTGAGGTCAGTGTAAATTATTATAATGAAAATCCCATTTCAGTTGAACTGCCTAATCAAGTAAAGTGTAAAATAAACTCTACAGATGCTGCCTTAAAAGGTCAAACTGTTTCTTCCTCTTACAAACCTGCAATTCTTGATAATGGAATAAAAATACAGGTTCCACCTTTTGTTGAAGATGGTGACGAAATTTTATTAGATACTAGGACTTTTGAATACATAAAAAAAATTTAATTTATGAACTCTATAACACCTAATCTAAATATAATGATAAAAGCTTGTGAAAAAGTATCTAAAGTGATTATCAGAGATTTTGGTGAGATTGAAAATTTACAAGTTTCAAAAAAAGGACCAAGAGATTTTGTTACCAAAACTGATAGAAGAGCTGAGGAAATAATTATTGAAGAACTTTCTAAGTCAAAAAAAAATTTTTCTTTTATTACAGAAGAGTCTGGAATTTTGAAAAATACAGATGTTGACAACGTCTGGATAATTGATCCGATAGATGGAACTACAAACTTTTTACATGGAATTCCTCACTTTGCTATTTCTTTAGCTTTAAAAATAAATAATGAAATAGTATCTGGTATAATATTTGACCCAATCAAAAATGAAATGTTTTATGCTGAAAAAAATAATGGAGCATATTTTAATAATCAAAGAATTAGAGTTTCAAAAAAAAATAATTTAGAAGAATGTTTATTTGGAACAAATATTGAGGGAGTAAAATTCACAAATTTAAATGTCAGATGTTCTGGCTCAGCCTCATTAGATCTAGCTTATGTAAGCGCAGGAAGATTGGATGGATTTTTTCAAAATAAATTAAATATTTGGGATATAGCTGCCGGTATACTGTTAATCGAAGAGGCAGGTGGAAAAGTTAATAATTTTGAAAAAAATAAAATTTCTAATATTAATTTGAAAGCTTCTAGCACCAATATATTCACAAAAATGATGGAAAACTTAGATAAGTTTTAATTGTTTTTATTTAACTTTTTGCTATAAGACCGCCTATGAAAAAAAACATACATCCAAACTATCATAAAATAATTGTCGAAATGACTGATGGATCACAATTTGAGACTAAATCAACTTGGGGATCTGAAGGCGAAATTCTTAAACTTGAAATAGATCCAAAATCTCATTCTGCTTGGACTGGTGGTAAACAAAAATTATTAGATAAAGGAAGAGTAAGTAAGTTTAATAAAAAATTCCAAAACTTTAGATCTGAAAATAAAAAATAATGAATAATACACCGTTAATGCCAATGGCAACTGCTGTATGGCTAGTTGAAAATACATCATTAACATTTAAACAGATTGCTGAATTCTGCAATCTTCATGAAGTTGAAGTTCAAGGTATAGCAGATGGAGATGTAGCAAAAGGGATTATTGGTTATAATCCTATAATTTCTGGGCAACTTACCAGAGAGGAAATTACTCTATCCTCAAATGACCCTGATAGACCATTATCATTAAAAGTTAATGAGATAAAAATTGAAAGTAACGAAAAAAAATTAAAGAAATATATACCTCTATCAAAACGTCAAGATAAACCTGATTCAGCTTTATGGCTAATTAAACAACACTCAATTTTAAAAGACTCACAGATTGCAAAGCTGGTTGGGATAACAAAAAACTCCGCTACTGCAATAAGAAATAAAAGCTATTGGAATTTTAATAATTTGAATGCAAAAGACCCAGTTGCTATGGGTTTGTTTACTCAAAAGGACTTGGCAGATGCTCTTGATAAAGCTGAAAGAAGAATTAAAAGAGAAAAAAAGGAAAAAGAGAAGTTACAATTAAAGAGTTAAATAATATGAAATATAATAGACAAATAAATTATAAAGTGATAACTAATTCACTTTTTGGGGGTATTTATTAAAATAGAAGTAAAAGATAATAATATTGAGCAGGCTTTGAGAGTTTTAAAAAGAAAACTTCAAAGAGATGGTTTTTTTAAAATTATAAAGTTAAAAAATAATTATGAAAAACCATCAGAGAAAAAAAAAAGGATTCTTCAAGAAAATATTAAGAGAGTTAAAAAGCTTAATAAATTAAAAAATAGAATATAAATTCCGCGGGGTGGAGCAGCCTGGTAGCTCGCAAGGCTCATAACCTTGAGGTCGGCGGTTCAAATCCGTCCCCCGCAACCAATTTCAAGATTTTCAAAATAACTTCTTTTTTGTTAAGTAATAAACTAAATACTGCAACTGTATATGCATTAAAATGTGGTGTGCATCTTCTGAAATTCCATAATTCTCGGCATTAATATGTAATGAAATATTACAATTTTTTTTTAAATATCCTCCACTAAATCCTGAAAAGCCTATTGTTTGAATTTTTTTTCTTTTTGCAAACTTTATCAATTCGATTATATTTTTTGAATTACCTGATGAACTTACTATAATTAATAAATCACCTTTATTATAATAATTATCTAATTGATAACTAAAAACATTTTTGTAATTTATATCATTTGATATAGCTGTTATGGTTTCAATGTTATTTGATAAACTTAATATTTTAGGTTTAAGATTTGTTTTATCTTTAAAAAATTTTAAAAAATCAACCACATAATGATTTGCAATAGCAGACGAACCACCATTACCGCAAACATAAATTGTTTTTTTATTTTTAATTCTTTTTAATATCTCTTTGCAAGATTTTTCTAAATTAGTAATGTTTGTGCTTAATATTGATTTGGATAGAATTTCTATATAATTTTCAACAAAATTGTTTAAATTTTTCATGAATATAGTTTTTATATATATTATACAACACAATCTAAATTTTAAATTTAGATTTTCTGCTATCTTTTAAAAAACCCCTTACAGTTTCCTTGGTTAATTGATCAAAAGTTTTACCAAATCTCTCAATTTTAGAAATTATTGATGGTGGAATAGTGATTATATCACATCCTAGTTCTTTTGCCTGAAGGTAGTTATATGGTTCTCTAACACTCGCCCACAATATCTCAACATTTTTAAAATTTTTTGAAAGTTTAATACTTTTTTTAAATTCAGGGATAGGGTCTCTTCCTGTATCTGCAGCTCTCCCAGCAAAAATTGAAATAATTACTTTTGTTTTTTTATTAATTTTACTCAAAATTTTTTTAGTTTGGTTTGAACTATAAACAGCAGTTACATTAAGTTTAATTTTTTTACTATTAAGTTCTTTAATAATCTTTCCTGAAAATTTTCCTTTAGAATTAATTATTGGTATTTTAACATAAATATTTTTACCCCAAGAATTTATTTTTAAAGCTTGATCTAACATCGAATTATAATTGTCACCGAAAACTTCAAAAGAAATGGGTTTGATATTACAAAATTTTAAAATTTTTTTTGAATAGGCCTCATAGTCTTTTGCCCCTGCTTTTCTCATTAGTGAGGGGTTAGTTGTAAAACCTTTTACTATATTTTTTTTATTAAACTTTTTAATAAGATTAATATCGGCAATGTCACAGAATATCTTTGTCAATTTATAAACTTTTTACAATTTCTTCAGTCATTTTTTTAGCATCTGCAAATAACATTAAGGTATTATCTCTATAAAAAAGATCATTATCAATTCCTGCATATCCTGGTGATAAGCTTCTTTTTACAAATAATACCGATTTACTTTTTTCTACGTCCAAAACTGGCATCCCGTAAATTGGGCTTTGTGGATCAGACTTTGCAACAGGGTTTGTTACATCATTAGCACCTATAACATATGCAACATCACAGTTTGCAAAATCATTATTTATTTCCTCTAATTCAAATACTTCATCATAAGGAACATTTGCTTCAGCGAGTAAAACATTCATATGACCTGGCATTCTTCCTGCTACTGGATGAATAGCGTACGAAACTTTTACACCATTTTTTTTTAACGCATCAACCATTTCCCTCAAAGCATGTTGTGCTTGAGCAACAGCCATACCATATCCAGGAACTATAATAACTGAGGAGGCATTCTTCATTAAAAATGCCGCGTCGTCTGCATTACCATTTTTAACTGGCTTTTTCTGTTCTTTTGATGAAGATGTCGAAGTTTGATCAGTTGCTCCCCATCCTCCTAGAATTACATTAAAAAATGATCTGTTCATACCTTTACACATTATATAAGAAAGAATTGCTCCGGATGATCCAACTAGTGCCCCTGTAATTATTAGAGCTGTGTTTTCTAATGTAAAACCTATGCCAGCAGCAGCCCATCCTGAGTAAGAATTGAGCATTGATATTACCACAGGCATGTCAGCACCTCCGATAGGAATTATAAGCAATACACCAACTAAAAAAGAAATAACAATTATAGTCCAAAACAATGTGTTGATTTGTGTAATACACAAATAAGAAATTAACCCGATAAGACATATCCCTAAAATTAAATTTAGATAATGTTGCCCAAAAAATGTTATTGGAGAACCTGACATAATTCCTCTTAATTTAAGAAAAGCAATTATTGATCCTGTAAATGTTATAGCTCCTATTGCTGCCCCAAGCGACATCTCTATAAGACTTGCAATTTTTATACTTCCAGGCGTTCCTAAATTGAAAATTTCGGGATTTAAAAATGCTGATATTGCCACAAATACAGCAGCTAAACCAACTAAACTGTGAAATCCTGCCACAAGTTCAGGCATTGCGGTCATAGGTATTTTAAATGCAATAAATGCCCCTATTGAGCCACCAATTGCTAAAAAAATTATTAAATATATAAAACCAGAAGAAAAATTTCCTACGGACAATACTGTTACTCCTATTGCCAATGCCATTCCAATAATTCCATATAAATTACCTCTTCTAGAGGTTTCTGGAGAAGACAGACCCCTTAAGGCCAAAATAAATAAAACTCCTGAGATTAGATAAAAAATAGCTAATAAATTTACTGAAATCATTTTTTATCTTTCTTTTTTTTGTACATTGCTAACATTCTTTGGGTAACCAAAAATCCTCCAAAAATATTTATTGCTGCCAAAATTATTGCTAGGAAGCCAAAAATATTTGCTGTATCAAAAACATTTACAGAATTTCCAGCTAAAGCTGCAATAATCGCTCCAACTATGATTACGGATGAAATTGCATTTGTTACAGACATTAATGGTGTATGTAGTGAAGGAGTCACACTCCAAACAACATAATACCCAATAAATATTGACAGGATAAATATACTTAATCTGAATATAAATGGGTCTATTTCCATAAAATCATTTTATTAAAGTTTTTTCTATAATTTCATCTTCTAGATTAATTTTAATTTTTTTACTCTCTTTATCATACAAGTTACTTACAAAATTAAATACATTTTTTGCATATAGATTTGATGATGATGACGGCAATTTATTCAATATGTTTTTCTCTCCCATTATTTTCACTCCATTTTTTTCAACAATTTTATCTGCTTCTGTAAATGCTGAATTTCCTCCTTGCGATGCTGCAAGATCATATATTACTGATCCAGTCTTCATATTATTGATCATCTTTTCTTTAATGATTAATGGAGCTTTTTTTCCAGGTATAAGCGCTGTACAGATTACTATGTCAATATTTTTTAATGTTTCCGCAAGTAGATCCTCTTGTTTTTTTTTAAAATCTTCAGAAGCCTCTTTTGCATATCCACCTTCTGTCTCTAAATTTTCTGAACCCTCAACAACCAAAAATTTTCCACCTAAACTTTCAACTTGCTCTTTCGACGCTAATCTTACATCTGTAGCAAATACAATTGCCCCCATTCTTTTTGCTGTTGCTATTGCTTGTAAACCAGCCACTCCTGCACCTACAACTAAAACTTTTGCTGCTGGAATTGTTCCTGCTGCTGTCATCATCATAGGAATTGCTTTTTCAAAAATTGAAAAAGATTCTACTACAGCTTTATATCCAGCTAAATTTGCTTGAGATGAAAGAATATCCATTGATTGTGCTCTTGTAATTCTTGGAAGCATATCAAGAGAAAAAAAATTTATTTTTTTTTTTTGAAATATTTTTAATCTATCAGCGTTGCTAAAAAGATTCAGTACACCAATATAAGTTTGATTTGGTTTTAATATCGAAAGTTTTTCATCATCTAATAATCCCATTTGCGTAATTACATCTGAGGTTTCAATTAAAGTTTTTGCATCATCAACTATTACTACACCTTGGTCCTTAAAAACTGTGTCTGTAAATCCCAAGTGTTGTCCATAATTTTTTGTTATTTGAACATCTAAACCCATACTTATATATTTTTTTGCAATCTCAGGAGTAATTGAAACTCTTTTTTCTAAGTTTTGGTCTTCAAAGACTGATCCAATTTTCATAGATGTTTGATTATTTTTGTCTTGCTTTAAATTTTGGATTTTTTTTATTTATTATATAAACTCTTCCTCTACGTCTTACCAATTTAGAATTAAGGTCTCTTTTTTTTAACGATTTAAGTGAACTTGCAATTTTCATAATTTTATTAGCCTGGCAACGTCCTACTCTTCCATGTCTTAAGACAAAGTACCATCGGCGCAGAAAGGCTTGACTTCCGAGTTCGGAATGGGATCGGGTATAACCCTTTCGCAATAATCACCAGGCAAAGTTTAATACTCAAAAATTATCAAATTGTAAAGTACTATATTTATCTAATTTAATTGCAAATCAAGGTTTTTTTTATTTTATTAATTTGCTCATGAAATAGTTTGATTTTTTTTCAAAAAATTTTTTATGTAGTCCTTAAGTTTAATTTTTCCAATTCGCTTATAAACTTTACTATTAAAATTCATTTTTGTAAGAACCGAGGCATACCTTTCTCCTCTCCTGGGCGGTAGATAAATTACTTTTGAATTAAACATTTTTGCTACATCATCAATAGTATAATTTCTTAAGCTATAAATACTATAGTGTCTGTTTTTATTTTTTTTCCACGCCTCTATACAAACTTTTATTGTATCATCAATATGAGTAAATCTTCTTGTTTGGGTTCCTGGTTTAACAATAGTTAGAGGTTTTTTTTTCAAATATTGGTTTTCAAATATACCTATTACCGTAGACATTGATCCTTCAGATATTTGATATGGTCCATATACATTATAAAAATAAATTATTTCATACTTAAAATTAAACCATTTTTTTAAATTTTGGAGCAGTTCTAAATTTTTTTCTTTAGAAAAAGCATATGGCGATAAACTACTATTTTTATTATTTTTTTTTAATCCAAGGCTTGCAGATGTTGCAGAATAAATAAGTTTTATTTTATATTTAAGACAAAATTTAAAAACTTCTAGAGTTCCTAACGAATTAGAATTGAAACATTCATCAAATTTTTTGAAGCTTTGAAAAATTCTTGAAAATTCACCAAAATGAAATAACGACTGAATTTTTGAAGCTTTATTCTTTAATATTTTATCAATGTTATTTGTTTTTGAATTTATATATGAAACTTTTGAACTTTTATTATGATTTTTTTTAGATCCAACTGAATAATCATCTATTGATAAAATTTTATATTTTGTATTTTTGACCAAGTAATTAATTAAATTGGTACCTACAAATCCAGCACCGCCTGTAACTACTACTAAGTTCCTTTTCATAAATTATAAATTATTTCATCTCTTTCATTATCAGACGGGTAACTTATTAAAACAGCTTTTAATTTACCCTTAAAGATAAATATACTTGAAGCTCCTGCGGCAATACTTTGATAACAAGAAAAAAGTTTTTTTATATCATTATAACCAGAACAACCTCCAAGTAAAATTGAGGGAACTTTTATAAACTTTAAACAATTTTCTAAAATATCTAGATCATAACCATTCATCGAACCATCTTCTTTTACAGAACTTAATATTATTTCTCCAGCTCCATTTTTTTGAATTTTTTTGATATAGTCATTTAAATTTATATCCACCAAAATTTTTTTATTATTAACTATATTAAAACCTCTTTCAGATTTCATTATGTTAATTGATATTGAAAGACTTTGAGATCCAATTTCTCTTGAAATATCCTTAACTAAATTTATATCATTTAATGCAGCACTATTTAGGCAAATTTTTTCAACTCCAAATCCGATTATTCTTTTTGCTACTTCTACATTTAAAACCCCACCACCATAAGTAATTGGCATCCTGCACACACTTGCAATTTTTTCTATTAATTTAAAATTTGGTTTTTGATTATTTTCTGTCGCATCGATATCAAGTACTACTATTTCATCTACTCCCTTTTCATTAAAAATTCTAATATTATTGAATATATCTCCAATATATTTACGATCTTGAAAATTGCTTGTTTTAATACAATCATAATTTTTATCGATAAGTAGAAAAGGTATTATTCTTCTTTTTAACATTATAGATTAAAAAAGTTTAATAAAATTTTTTTTCCATTTAAATGACTTTTTTCAGGATGAAATTGAATTCCATAAATATTTTTTTTTTGAAAAGCGCTAATAAAATTTTCATTATATTTTGTTTTTGTAATAATATTTTTTTGATCTATATTTTTTAAATGATAAGAATGAAGAAAATAAAAATAACTGCTATCGCTCAACCCTTTAAATAAATCAATATTATTTACTAATTCAATGTTATTCCACCCAACATGAGGACAAATAGAATTTTCAAATTTTATAAATTTTCCATCTATAAAATTTAAACCATCTGAATCTCCCTCATCACTACCTTTTGATAAAATTTGCATTCCTACACATATTCCTAAAATTTTATTATTATCGTTTGAAGCAAAATTTAATATCTCATAAAAAAAATTATTTTTTTTTAAAAGGTCTATTGCTTTATCAAAGGATCCTACACCTGGCAGTATCAATTTGTTTAAATTTTTACTTATATCTTTGTAATTACTTATAATTTTAAGTTCTATACCATGCTCTCTGTAAATATTTTGAAATGCCTTAATATTACCTAAACCATAATCTAATATGCCAATCATCTTATTAACCTGGATTCTAATTTAAGTATTCTTAAAAGCTTTACAAAAAATTGAATAATAAAATATGATGATTTGTAATCTTTAAAAGATTTATTTTTTTCTTGCATTATCAATTTAAGTTTACTTTCGCTAATATCTAATTTTTGACTAATAAAATTAAATTCATTATTAATTTCATCATCAGCGATTGGGTAATAATCCAATTTTTCCATCGCTTCTTCTCGGGTCATTTGATTTGTTAATATTAAACTTGAAAAATGAGCTTTTCTTTTGTCATAACCAAATTTTTTTAACAACCAATATCCCTCGTAAAATTTTGTAAATCTAGACTCATAATGTTTATGCTCGTACTTCATCCAACCATATAAATTTTTAAGTTGCTCCATTGCATTTTTTTTGTTGTAGTCAACGTAATTTAATGGCTGCAGAACTTTCAAATTTTTAAAAAATCTAAAATAAATTTTATATGTAAAAATATCACATAAAGGAAATGCATTTAATTTTATTTTACCATACTTTTTATGAATATCTTTAATATGTCTTACATCTGAAGCATGATAAGCCCACTCTAAAGGTTCTCTAATACATTCAGTGGAAAAATTACCCCCATTAAGTATGTAACCTATTTTATGTTTTACAGCATACTGATATAAAGAAGAAAATATTGCGTGATCCTGGGGTATATCTAAATTTGGATGTTGAGCTTTAAAAAATGCAAGTTGTAAGTCTCTCATTTCATTCCAAGGTATTACAATTGTTTCAAGGTCTAAATTTAATCCATCAATAATTTTTTCAATATTATTAACTGACTCAATTGAATTCCATCCAGTATCTACATGCACAACCAATGGATTAAGATTTAATTCTTTCTTGACAAAATGTGCTAAAAAACAACTATCTACACCTCCACTAATTCCTATTAAACAATCATATTTATTATTTTTTCTTGATTTTATTTTTTTAACAATTTGTTCCAATTCATGTCTAGATTTAGATAAATCCTCTAATTGAAATTTTATATTTTTATTGAAGTTTTGACAGTAGTCACAAATACCATTTTCATCAAATTTTAAAAGGCTATCAGAAGTATCCATCACACAATTTTTACATACTGTATATTTATCTCTATTAGTTTTCATTGAATAATACATCTCTATACAAGATATATTCTTGATATTGAAGATTTAATTGTAAGATTATCTATTTTTGAATAAGAATTGAAAGTTAAGTATATAATTTTTTATGTAATAATTAATTTGATAATCGTAATTTGTAATGTATATAAAACGTAATGAAAAAAGATACTATCAATCTGCTAGATACAATCAAAATATTTAAAAAAAACTTAAAGGCATTTTATATTTTTATATTTTTAGGAATTTTTTTTGGTTTGATAGGTACTCTAATTAATACAAATTATATTGAATCAAAATCAAATTTTACACTAAAGGTTTCTATAAAGAACCCTTTAAAGAATTATTATATTTTAGATTTGTTAACACTCGACAGCATATATGTAAATGAAAGAGGTGTATCGATTAAAGCTACAAGTGAAAAAATAGCAAATTATTATGAAATTACAAACCAGTATTTAGATTTATTGATCCAGACAATAAATTTAGAAGATTATAATTTAAACAGTCTTAATATAAACAAGATAACTTCAGAAAAAAAAGATATGAATTTTATTTTGAGATTTGAGAACGTGCTAAATGCAGAAGAAACAAGAAAAAATTTATCTAATTTATCAAATGATTTAAACCCGTTGATTTCGCCAATTCTTTTTCAAAATATTGATAAGGAGACAAAAAACATAGAAGATTTCTTAAAAACAATAGAAAATAATCCAAATACTACGAATTTACAGAAATTAAGTCTGAAACTATCCCAAGAGACATTGTTCAAATTAAGAAAAGATACGTTAAAGCTAATCGAAAAAAGAGATATTGAAATATTTGAAACTAATATTAGCGAGTCAAAAACAAAAAAAATAAACAACATTCAAATTGTTATTTTTACAATTCTTCTATCACTGAGTATGTTTCTATTATTTATTATTTTGAAAAGATAGTTTTTTTAAAATAATAAAATAAATTATAAAATTAACACCAATAAAAAACAAAATATTTAAATTTGTTATTTCATAGATTGCCAAAGGTAACACAGTAATTGAAAATAAGGTAAGCTGAACTTTTGTATTACTCTTGAAAGTATTATATAGTATATGGTGTATATGATTTCTATCACCAGAAAAGGGAGAAGAGTTATTATAAATTCTGTAAAAAAATAATCTAGTTAAATCAACAACTGGAAAAAACATTAATAAAACTACTTCATCACTGAACAAATACTTTCCACCAAAACTATAAATTTTAATAATTATAAATGATAAAAAGAAACCTAAAAAATAAGAACCTGAATTACCCGCAAATGTTTTTTTTTTAAAATTTAAAAAAAGAAAGAAAATTAATGGTAAAATAAATAATAAATAATAAATAGAATTTATTTTGTAAGCTAAATAAGATATAAAAGTTATAGTGTAAATTCCAAGCTGTCCGTTAGAACCATCGTACATATTTAATGCATTTATAAAAATGAATATTGAGAAAATTGAAAAAATTATAGAAAAATTTTCTAAAAGTATTCTTTTGTCAATAAAAGAAAAATATAAAATTTTTAAATTCAGATCATTATCAATTGAAACAGCTATTAATATTAACGTAAAAAAAAATATAATTTTTCTATTTGCAGAAATATTTCTTTTGTCATCAACTAAACCGATTAAAAAAAATGATAAAGATATTGTGATAAAATTAATTATTTCTGTATTTGTACCAAAAAGTAAGTCTAAATTGCTATCATTTATAAAATGAGAAAATATTAAATAAAAATAAATACATATAAATAAATAAACACCACCCGCTAAAGAAATTGAACCTTTATGAAGCTTTCTATCATCTGGAATATCATAAATATTTATAAGATTTGAGAATTGTTTAAAAAATCCAAAAATACCTATAACGAAAAAAAAATAAATTAAATTAAGAATGGTCATTTGCTCTTTTTATATTTAAATTTAAAAAATATGTAAAAACCTAAAGGTATAGAATTTATTATTGATAACCAATTATTAAAAAAGTTACCGCTAGGAAATAAAGGCATAAAATTTAATAGATTTAGTAGTAAAACTGAAATTAGTGAAAACCTAAATTTATTATATTTTTTTTTTATAATTAGTTTTATTAGATCAATTAATAACAATGCATAAAAAGACATATATATTGCAAAACCCATCAAGCCCGTCTCGGATAAAAACTGAAATGAAAAGTTATGTGAATGAGTAGAACAGCTCTCCTCTGAAACTTTATAAATTTTATTTTCACAGTGCTTTCTATACATCTTTGGACCAATTCCTATAATTTTATGCTCTTTAAACATTTTGTAGGATGATAAATAGTGATCATGATGAACCTTTGTAAATACATATTTAAAGTTCTCAGAATTATGTATTAAGTTTGTATATATCCTTTGTTTCACATCAGGAAAATAGAACAGCATAATAAAAAAAACAATAAAAGGTAAAACAGATATTACAATTTTTTCTAAAAAATGTTTTTCTAAAAAAAATAATAAAAAAATAAATTCCATAAAAAAAATTGCAATAGCTGCTTTTTCTGCTGACAAAAATACTGTTATGGTTGTAATGAAAGATATTAAGAAAAAATAAAAATTAAATTTTGGTTTTTTATATATGTATAAAAGCCCAATTAACAATGGGTAAAGTTTAACTAGATAACTACCTAAAATTAACTCATCTCCAAAAAAACTACTTACTCTTATAATATTTGGAGATAGTAATCCTAAAATATTATAGCTAAAAGTTTTTTGAAATATTGAATCTAAAAATAATATGAAAAAGATTAATATTAAAATATTTAAAAACTTATTTAAATCCTTTTCATTTTTATAAAGTAAAAAACTTAAAATAACTATAAACAATATAATTCGTATAAAGAAAAAAGAGCTTTTAAGGGAAAATAGAATATCATTTGATAATAAAGAACTTAAAATTGAAATCAACCAAAGAAGTAACAAAATTCTTATTATTTTATTTTTAAAAAATTTAGAAAAGTCAAATTTTTTATAATAAGTAAAAAATAATATAAATGATATAACAACAATTAGATCAGGTATTAATGGACCTGAAATTAAAGCAATTGGTAATAAAATTATTAAATAAAAATTAATTTTAAGAATTTGATCTGTAATCATTATCTGTAGTAATCTAAATAACTTATAATAGATTTTAACACCACACCTGAAACATTATCTTTGTTATATGATGGGTGATTAACTACAAATTTATTTTTAGATGCTATTTTTACAGAATTTTTTAATTTCTTTAAATTTGGGCCACTTAAAATTATTGCTCCATTTTCTAATCCCTCTGGTCTTTCAGTGCAATGCCTCAAATGTACTGCGGTTTTTCCTAATAAACTTGATTCTTCCGAGAGTGTGCCACTATCAGATAGAGTTATAAAAGAATTTTTTTGGAGTTTAATATAGTCAAAAAAACCAAAAGGTTTATTAAAACGAAGATATTTTTTTTTTATATTCATTTTTTCTATATTTTTAGCCGTACGATAATGCGTAGATATAATACCTGGTATTTTATATAATTTACACAAAGAGTTAATACTTTCTAAAAAATGCGTTAGTTTTTTTTTATCATCTACATTTTCTTCTCTATGCAATGAAATTAAAAAAAATCTTTTTTTTGTTAATTTTAAACTTTTAAGTATTTTCGAATTATTAATTTTATTTTTGTAATAGTTTAAAACCTCTTTCATGGGGCTTCCAATTTCAATTACCTTTTCTGGATGTAAGCCTTCCATTATCAAGTTATCTTTAGATAATTTGGTATAAGTCATATTTAAATCTGATATATGGTCAACAATTTTTCTGTTTATCTCCTCTGGTACTTTATCGTCAAAGCATCTATTTCCAGCTTCAAAATGAAATACGGGAATATTATTTTTTTTTGCCACTAATGAGGCATATGCACTATTAGTGTCACCTAATACAAATATTGCATCTGGTTTATTTTTATCCAAGTACTTTTTAAATTTTAGCAATATTTCAGCAATAGTCTCTACTGCGGTTGATTTCGCACAATTTAAAAATAAATCTGGTTTTCTTATTTTCAATTCATTAAAAAATATTTGATATAGCTCATAGTCATAATTTTGACCGGTATGAATAATTTTATGATCAAAATTATTATCAAAAACTTTTATTATTCTAGAAAGTTTAATTATTTCTGGTCTAGTTCCCAATACTGTAAAAATTTTATACATTATTTTTAAGAATTTTATTTAAAAAAATTAGAACCACATTATATAAAATTGCTATAAATACTGAAGCAAAAAAGACTATAAATCGAAAGTAAATTTTTATTAAGACACCTAATTCAAAATTAAAATTCATTTGATCAGTTAGTAAACCCAATCCAATTTCTGATATTATAAGATTTTGTGGAAGTAAGTTAAACATATCGATTAAAGTATTACCCATAAAAAGAATAAAAGAATTTTCAAAACCCACATTTCCTTGTAATGAGTCAATCAATAAAGTTAATACCAAGAATTCTATAAAGTGGAGTAATAAAAATATTAGAAAAAATTTTTTTAAAAAAACTTTATTTGATAAAGATATTAAAAATAAGTTAATTAGTTTATCTAATTTATTAACAAAGTAATTACCTTTGATATTTAATTTTCCAATTATCACTTTAGTAAATTTTAAGAAAACTAAAGGAATTATTAAAAAAAATAGACTCAACAATAATAGTAATAAAGAAAGTTTTAAATTAAATAATTTAAAATTTTTAAGTATAAAAAAAGTTTCTATAGAAAAAAGAAAAAGTGATAAAAATAAAAAAAACCAACTAATTAATATATAGATTCCTACAAACTTATCATAATTTAAATCAAATTTTTTTAGCTGTGCAGCTCTATAAAATATTCCAAAAAGAGGAATTGAATTTAAGAACTGACTATTAAAATATATTAAGTACCACTTAAGTTTAGGAATTTTTATCTTACATAAATCAGTTAAGGTTACCAAAAGTAAATTTGAATATAAAAAAATTATAATTGATACCAATAATATTATGAACAAGAATTTTGTATAATCTACATTAGTGATTATGTTAACGATGTTATCGTTATCTTTTATGTATTTATAAATAAATATAAAACATACAGAAACAATTAAAAATTTAAAAATTCGTTCAATCAATTTTGCCACCTATTTCTTTAATAAACTTAAATGTTTTTTTTGAAGTAATTTTCCAGCTATATTGTTTAGAAATTTTTTTTCCTTTTAAAGTTTTCACTCTAATATTATTTTTATTAATTATAATATTTTCGATTGAATTTTTAATATTAAATATTGAGTCTTTACAGAAAAATCCTGCGTTTGATAAAATTTCTTTTGAGATTTCATTTTTAACTGCCAAAACAGGCAAACCACACTTCATTGCTTCTAACATGGTCATTCCAAATGTTTCGGACTTTGATGCATAAATTTTTAAATCATGATTATTATACAATCTTGGAAGATCTTTATATTTTACCTTTCCTAAAATTTTAACATGTTTTCTAATTTTTAATTTATCGATTTTATCTAATAATATATTTTTGTTTTTATCATCATATGAACCAACTAAAGAGAGTTTTACATTATATTTTTTTTTAATTAAGTTTACTACATTAAGTATTTTGATTTGATTTTTATACAAATCTATTTTTGAAACATAAAGAATTTTAATTAAATTTTTAGAGTTTTTTCTGTTCCTAAATTTGAAAATCTCTGAAACTCCATGAGGAATTATTTTATTTTTTTTGTATTTTAAATTGATTTCTCTTTTTAAAATTTTTTTTGAAAATTTTGATAAAAAAATTAATCCATCTGATTTTAGAAATGTATTTAAATATATTTTTTTTTGAATTCTGAGCTTAATTCTAGTAAAAAAATTGTATCTTTTTACATCTTCATTAATAAAAGGCAAAATATTCTGAAATATAGAAACTGTCCTGGTACTCTTTCTGAGCAGAACACCTCCTAAAACAAATAAAATGTTACAATTATAAGATTTGAGTTCTTTAGGTAAAAAGTAAAATTGCCAAAACAGTCTATATATTGAATAATTTGAAATATTTTTAATATTAATTTTTTTTATATTTCTATTCTCTTTTATTTGATTTAAAGATACTGAACTGCCCCAAATGACAATTTTATCAATTTCTGAATTTTTAAAACTAAAATTATTTAATAATTCAAATAAATGTACTAATCCACCATCACTTTTAATATTTGTTGCATCAATTCCTATTATCATTCTCTAATCTCATCAATATGTAAAAATAAAAAAGTATAGTAAGAAATATTTTAAAACTTAATAATAAGTCTAATGTAAGTCCTGTAATTAAAAGCAAAAAAAACATATGAATCGGAAATTTTCTTAATGCAAATAACACAAATATAAATCCAAATATTCCAGCTCCAAATAAAATTCGAAATAATGCTGATTCATAATATATAGTTGTAGAGCCTGTACCAAATATAATGGTAAAAGGATTTAACAAGAATTTTTCGTACATTATTAACCAATGATGTATTCTATACGCCATGGACCATAATTTACCATCTAATTGATTAAGATCAGGTTTTTGTTGATAAAAAATAAAATCTTGAAGCATTTGAATTAATTGAAAGTAGACTTCATCAAATACAAAGAAATTTTTGGAAATATTAATAATTATAAAAAAACATACTAACGTTGTGACTAAAAAAATTAAAAAGAAATATATTTTACTAAATTTGATATATTTTAGATAAATATATAGACTTGACGCAAAAATAAAGGATACTGCTATTGCCCTAGATTGAGTAACAAATATTAAATATATCGCAACAATTGAATAAATATACTTCGATGTTAAAGATTTTTTTTTGTCCAACAAAAGAGTGAAAAATATTATTGCACTACAATTTGACAATTCCCAAGGTCCTCCTGTTAAACCTGTCGGTCTATCATCTGTCAAATTTGCAGGGCTCTCATAGCCTAAAGATGAGATTTCACCAAACAATCCAAATTGCTGAAGCACAACAGCGAAGAGATTTAATATCAAATATAACCTAAGTATAGTGAATATTGAGTCCAGGTTTGGATTATGCCTATTAAAATATATTAGTAATACGACATATTCTAAGTATCTTGGTAAAATAATCCATTTTTGATCAAAATAAAAAGATCCATGAATAATTGAGATTAGTAATATAAAAAAATAAATAATAAAGTAAAAACCCAAATCATTTTTTTTTATTTCAAATGAATTTGATAATATTAAAAAAAAAGCAATATAAATAATTATTAAATCTTCAATTCTTATACCTTGATGATAACCTTTTAGACTAATTATGTTAAATTTAGGAAAAATTAATAAAATAAATAGAATAAAAAATTCAATTAAATAATTATACGAATAATTTTTTTTAAATAAATTATTCAATGAAACTATCTAAAACTTTAAATTTATTAATAAATTTTGCTACTTCTTTAGCTGAAAGTTGGTAAGTATTCGACGAGTTATACTCATCAAATTGATCAAGTTTTTCCTGACCTTTTTCGAAATATTTATCATAATTTAGATCTCTCTTATCTTTTGGGATAATAAAAAATTTTCTTTTTTCAGTAGCTTTTGACATTTCTTGTGTAGACACTAGTGTCTCATGAATTTTTTCTCCATGTCTTACTCCAACATTTTTAATTTTTATTTTTTTTTTTAAAAGAATTTTTAACCCTTGTACAAGATTTAGTATTGAGGAAGCTGGAGATTTTTGTACAAATATATCTCCATTTTTGGCATTTTGAAGTGCGTACAATACCAAATCAACTGATTGATCAACTGACATTAAAAATCTAGTCATATTTTTGTTAGTTATTGTTATTGGTAAATTATTATTTATCTGACTTACGAAAAGTGGAATTACTGATCCTCTAGTACCCATTACATTTCCATATCTAGTTGCACAAAAAATCGTTTTGCTATTTCGAGATTTAGCAATCATAATTTTTTCCATCATTGCTTTAGATAATCCCATTGCATTAATTGGGTATACTGCTTTGTCGGTACTCAACATTACACATTTTTTAACTCCTGAAAATTCTGCAGCTTTTGTAATATTATTTGCCCCAATTATATTGGTATTTACCGCTTCCATAGGAAAAAATTCGCAAGAGGGAACTTGTTTTAAAGCTGCAGCATGAAAAATGTAGTCAACATTTTTTGTTGCTTCAACTACGCTAGAATAGTCTCTAATGTCTCCCAAATAAAATTTAAGACGATCATCATTAATTTTTTTTCTCAAATCAAACTGTTTTTTTTCGTCTCTGCTTAAAATTCTTATTTCTTTTATATTAGTTTTTAAAATTTTTTTTAAAACTGCATTTCCGAATGACCCTGTACCACCAGTAATCAAAAATATTTTTCCTTTAAAATTCATAATTATAATTAAGTGTAATTTCTAACAATTTTTCCTTTTTTGTCCAAAAATTTTTTTTTTCTCCATAAAGCACTGTGAGGTTTAGATACTTTTACTTGTGTCTTTGGCCTTTTCTCCTTAGTATAATAATATAATATTAAAGATCTTCTTGGATTTTTTTTTGGAAAATTTATAGGATTTGGAAGGCCATGATAACTGTAATCATGAGTATCAAATGCGATAAGTCTATTAAATATTGGTTCTATTTTTTTAACACATCTTTCGCCTCTATTAGAGTAAATACCAAATTCTCCACCCCAATTTTTTTTCCAATTGGGATTGAAGTATACGAGTATGTTAAGTCTTCGATTTAAGCCACTTGCATCATGATAATTTCCATCTACATGCACATCAAGTAAACCACCTTTTTCAGTTACATTCAGACCACCTCCTGTAAAATAAGGATCAGGTATTAATTTTGGTATTGAAAAAACCTCTGAAAGAGCTTTTAAGAAAATTGAAGAATTTAAAATTCTAACAAGATTTACTATGTTGTCTGGTATATCAAATTCTGAGTCCCAATTCGATCTGTATTTTATCTCAATAGACTTGATATTTGATTTTTCCCATAATTTTTTTTTATTTAAATTTGGGAAATCTTTTAGACATTTATATGCAAATTTTTTTTCTAAAATATTATCTATTATTAAATGTTTAAAAGGTTTGTTAAAAAATTTTTTATTTTTTTTAGTTTTTAAAATTTTTTTAGCAATTTTATGAGCATTAATTTTTAATATTTTCTGATTAAACATAGAAATTTTTTTCAATTTGATTAGCATTATTGTTATTATTAAACATTTTTTTTACAAGTTTTTGCCAAGATGGACTTTTGTACGAAGTAATTTTTTTTAATTTTTTTGAATTAAGCGACCTATCAATTTTAAAATCTTTATTTTTTATTATTTTAATTTTTTTACCGTATATTTTAGCAATTAATTTTAATAAGTTGAATTTAGAAATTTTTGTTGAAGACAAATTATATAAACCACTAATTTTTTTATTTTTCAAAATATACTTTTCTAAAAAATCAAATATCTCTATTGTGGGTAGGCCACTAAAATAAGCTTTGGAATAACCCTCACAATTCTTTTTTTGATTTAAAAACCATTCTAGAAGGCTATATTTGCCTTTTATTTCATGCCCTATAATTGATGTTCTTAAAGTTATTGAATTTTTGTAATTAATTTCACCTAATCTTTTTGAAAAACCATATACATCATGTGCATTAGGAGCATGTTTTTCATTATAATTCCCAACTTTTCCATCAAACACACAATCAGTGCTAAAATGAATAAGTTTAGCATTTACTGTTACTGAAATTTTATAAAGTTCGTGTGGAAATATAGAATTAACATAAAAAATATCCTTCTGATCAATTTTATTTATTTTTTGTTTTATTATTCCCACACAATTTATGATTATTTTAGGCTTAAATATTTTAATTTTTTTTTTTAATTTATCTAAATCATATACATCAGTAATTAAATCAATATGTGAATTATATTTATTAAATTTTTTATTGATAAAACGAGCAGATCCTCTTACTTTATATTTCTTTTTTAAAAATTCTAAGAAAAGTTTACTACCCAACATACCCGTAATGCCTAATATATATATTTTCATATAATTTAAATTAAAATTTTTGATATCGAATTAGTTATCATTTTATTATCAAAATTATTTTTAAAGTATAATTCAGAATTTTTACTTAGTTTATTCAAATTTTTATTATTTAAATTAATTAATTTTAATATATTTTTATATAATAAGTGCTCATTTTCTGGTCTTGAGCAAAAACCTGAGTTTGACTCTTCTAATATTCTCTTAATTTCTCCGCTAGCTGAAGCAATTATAGGTTTCCCAAAGCTAAAATAAGTCTGTAATTTTGCAGGAATAGTATAATTAAGATATTTATTATTCACCAAACTTAAAAATAATGCATCTGATTTAATATATTCTTTATAAACTTTTTCTTTAGAAATTTTTCCATAAATTATAACATTATCAAGTTTATATTTTTTTTTATATTTTTTTAAATTTTTAAGTTCAGTACCATCTCCAAAGATTTTTATTTTTATCTTTTCTGACTTCAATTTTCGTGCAGATTTTAAAAGAGTTAATAATTTTTGAGCTCTTCCAATATTACCAGCATAAATAAGAATAAATTTTTTATTCTTAACTTTTTTATGTTTTTTATTTTCAAAAATTTCTGCATAATTAGGGACATAGTATATTTTTTTTTTATTTACTCTTTTTTTAAGAACTTTTTTAAAACTATTTGACTGTGCTAATAAAATATCACTGCAATTATATGTTAGGTTTGTAAAATAATTTACAATACTAATAATAAATTTATTTTTAATAATATTTAAAGCTAATAAGTTTTCTGGCCATAGGTCTTGAACCCAGATAATAAGTTTAGCATTTTTAAATTTTTTTAAAACATATCCAACCCAAGATTGAAAAATAGGCGAAGATGCAAAAACCAAAATATAGTCAAATTTTTTATTTTTTAATTTTAGTATTCCAAAAATAATACCAAATATTATGAATGCTAAGTAATTTATTAAAATTAATAAGTAACTATATCTTCCTCTAGGAACTGTCGGTACTCTGTGAACTAAAAATTTTTTTTTATAATTATCAGTTTTAAAATTAAACCATTTGTAATTTTTATATATTTTACCCTCAGGATAATTAGGATTAGAGGTTAAAACTTCAACTTCATATCCATTATTTACAAGATTATTAACTACATCTGTAGATCTAAAATTTTCAGGCCAAAAATTTTGACAAATAAATAATATTTTTTGTTTCTGGGTCTTATCTTTCATGATAAATCTATTGTTTATCCTTTAAAACATGAAACAAAAACTTGTAAGCATTATAATGAATTGTCATAATGGTGAAAAATATCTTAAAGATGCAATAAATTCCATAATTATACAATCATATAAAAATTGGGAATTAATTTTTTTTGATAATGCATCGACTGATAATTCATCTAATATAGTCAAAAATTTCAAAGACAAAAGAATAAAATATCATTATTCTGAATTTGTAAATTTAGGTGTTGCAAGAAAAAAAGCTTTTAGTCTTTGTAAAGGAGATTATGTTGCTTTTCTCGATAGTGACGATTATTGGGTTAAAAATAAACTGAGTTTACAGGTAAATCAACTAAATAAATTTATTAATTGTGGTGTAAGTTTTAGTAATTCTTTTTTTTTCAAAAATAAAAAAAAGACTTTGCTTTATAATACTCTTCCACAAGATGGATATATATTCGAAGAACTTCTAAAAAAATACTTTATTAGTTTTGATACTGTAATTATAAAAAAATTTTATTTGAGGAAAATGAGTCATGATTTTGATGAAAGGTTTACAATCGCTCATGATTTAGATTTATTAATTAGATTAAGTATGATTTGCGATTTCAAATATATTGATAAACCACTGTCTTTTTGGAGAATACATGATCAAAGTTTCAGTAAGAATAGAATATCAATAATTAATAAAGAAAAATATTATTTTTTAAAAAAACTTAAAAAAATTGTTAAAAATAAACCAAACAAAAAAAATTTATTAATTTTATTCGAAAAAAATATCATTAAGTCAAAACTAGAAGAATATTTAATAAATCAAGATTTAAAAAAATTTTTTTCATTAATTTTAAAAAATAAAATATTTAATTTTAGAATATTAATATTAATAATATTGATAACAATTCCAGGAGGAAAATATATTTATACTAAAATAAAAAAATCATGGTGAATAATAAAATTATAAACTTAAATAATGGAAGATCAGCATTAGATTTAGGTATAAAAGTTTTATCTTTAAAAAAAGGAACAAAAATTTTAGTACCTGAGATTATTTGCGATGTAGCAATCAAGGTTTTTTTAAGAAACAACTTAAAAGTAAAATATTATAAATTAAATAGTAAATTTGAACCTATCTGGTCAGATTTATACAAAAAAAAATCTTCAGATGTCTCATGTATACTAATGGTACATTTTTTTGGATTTCCACAAAATATTAAAAAATTTAAATATTTTTCTAAAAAACAAAAACTTTTCTTAATTGAAGATAATTGCCATTCTTTAAATTTAAAATTTAAAGAAATTTCATTAGGTAACAACGGAGATATTGGCGTTGATTCACCGAGAAAAATATTTAATGATTTGTATTCCGGTGGACGTCTCTTTATAAACAAAAAATTAAATTATAAGTTCGAAAAATTAATACAATATCAACCAAATATTTTATCAAAATACAAAAAAATTATTAAAAAAGATTTTAAAAATTTTTATACAAATATAAAGTTTTTAGGAAAAAGACCAAATTACGAGTCACCATTTTTATATTCTGACAAAGATAATAATTTTAATATAGAAAAAATGGATAATTTTTCAGAGAACTATCTTAAATGTATAAATTTTAAAAAAGAGTCTATTAAAAGAATTACTCTTTACAAAAAATTAGAAAAATTTGCAAAAAAAAATAGAATTAAACCTGTTTTTAAAATAAAGTCCAATCTTATTCCAATGAGCTTTGTGGGTATTGCTAGTAGCAAAAGTCATGCCAGTAAACTATTTGATTGGGGATGGAAAAATAAAGTTGAAATTACATCATGGCCAAGTTTTTATTCAAAAGCAAAATTAGATAAGAAACTGATTAATAGATGGAGTAAATATATTTGTATACCTTTGAATCAAAATTTTAAAATAAATATATCTAAAATAAATGATAGATGAGAATAAACTTATAATTAAAAACAATTTTGATAAGGAATTAGCCAAGGAATGGAAAGAATTAGAAAAAGACTCAAATATATCAATATTTCAATCATATGATTGGAACATGCATTGGCAAGAAAATTGTAATCATAATTTTGAAAATATAATTTTACTTTATTATAAAAAAAATAAGCTAATCTCAATACTTCCTTTAATCATATATAAAAAATATTTTTTAAAAATTTTAAGTTGGAGCGGATTTCCCTTTTCAGATTATAACCAACCGTTAATAAGAAATAATTATAGTTTAGACCCATTGGATCTAAAATTCTTAATTTCAATTTTATCAAAAAAATTTAGATTTGATGTAATACATCTAGTTAATAATATAAATAATAAAATTTTTGATTTAAATAGTTACAAATCTAATAAAGCATACAAATTAATTTACAAAAATCAAAAATCATATGAATTGATGATTAACAAATTTAAAAAAAAAATTAACTACGAAGAAAATAGACTGAAAAAAAAATTTAATTATAATATTTATTTAAATCCAAGTACTAACAAAAAGTTAGAAATTTTAAATTTTTTTGTAGAAAAAAAAATGGAACAGCTAGATAGAACGAATGCTTGGAATTACTTAAAAATTAAAATATTTAAGGATTATATTTTTAAATTAGAAAAATTTGATCAAAGTAAAATTAGCTT
Source organism: uncultured Pelagibacteraceae bacterium (assembly GCA_902561765.1). Taxonomy (GTDB): domain Bacteria; phylum Pseudomonadota; class Alphaproteobacteria; order Pelagibacterales; family Pelagibacteraceae; genus Pelagibacter. Next base: position 51,462 of record CACEQR010000002.1, read on the forward strand.
TTCTTGTATTGAAGTAAACGGAAAAATTATTTCATCTCATATTGGTTATATATTAAATAAAAATTTTTATTATATTTTTCCAGCTTATGATTATTTGTACAAAAAATTTTCTCCAGGAAATATTTTATTATTTAAATTAATTGAATTTTATAAATCAAAGAACTTTGAAGATTTTGATTTAACAATTGGAGATGAAAATTATAAAAAATCATTTACTAATTATAAGATTGATTTATATGACTATATTAATTGCCGCACTTTATTAGGATTGTGTTATATGTTAAGCGTTAAACTTAAAGTAATGTTAAAAAAATTAATAATTCAAAAAAACAATTAATTTATCTATATTATATACCAAATTTAATTAATAATGACTTTTTTAATTTATATGTTAATTGTTAATTATGAAAATTTGTATCGTAACCACTCCAATTAGACCAATACCAACTCAGTTTCCTCCTATGGGTTCGATGTTTATCATTCAATCATTAAGAGAGGAAGGTCATGTTGTTGACTTTTTCCATATTGATTATCATAGATACACACACAATGAGATATTAGATTATTTTAAAAAAAATAAATATGATGCGGTAGGTATTAGTGCAGTGGTTTCTACGGCTTATGCATATACAAAGTATATATCTGAAATAATTTACAATTCTAACCCTGATTGTATAATTTTTTTAGGCGGTGGTTTGGCTGCAAGTGCAAATGTATTGCTTGAGAAAACAAAAGTTAAATATTGTGTAATAGGTGATGGTGAATTAATAGCAAAAAATTTAATAAGGTCTATTGAACAAAAAAAGACTAGTGATTTAGATATTTTAAATATCAAAGGTATTACATTTAAAAATTCAAAAGGTGAAATAATTTTTACTGGATATGATAAACCTCTAACTGCAGAAAATTTATTACTTCCTGATTACACTATCTTAGAAGAGGATGGTTCTATAGATCACTATATCGTAGAACAAGCTGTGCATAGATTTCATCCTGATAGAGAACAGGATACTAAAACAAAGTCTGCTTTTGTAATTACTTCAAAAGGTTGTGTGGCTAGATGCACTTTCTGTCACAGATTTGAAAAAGGGTACAGAGTTATGCCTGTTCAAAAAATTATCAATTATATGCTTTTTCTTAGAAAAAAATATGGAGTAAATTTTATTTATGTTGGAGATGAAAATTTTGGATCCTATAAAGACTCTACAAAAGAATTAGTAGCATTGATGGGTAAGCATGGATTTAAATGGTCTGCTGCTGGAGTAAGAGCACATACAGTCGATTTAGAGATGCTAAAATTTTGGAAGAAAAATGGATGTGAGTCAATTTTATATGGAATAGAGTCTGGAAGTGAGAGAATGTTGAGGGTAATGGAAAAGAAAATTAAACGTATTTCCAATTTAAATGCAATTAAAGCGACATACGAAGCAGGTTTGCCAACAATAATTCAATATGTCATTGGAATGCCTGGCGAAACTGATGAAACAATCGAAGAAAGTTATAATTTTTTATTAGAAACTATGAAATATTATCCTGATAATTTTAGACAGCAATATGATTTTGTAACTAGTATTAATTATGCTCAAGCGTTACCTGGTACACCTTTATATGAATATGCCAGAGAACACGGCTATATAGGAAAATCTACAGAGGATGAGGAAGAATATTTAATAAATATAAGCGATAAGGACGCTTACAGTGTGGAACACTTTATCAATTACACGAAGCAACCATTGCTTAAGGTTTACTCCTGGAGGCATTTGATCAAATGGAAAATTTGGAGGGAACATGCAAAACATAATCTTAAAATTAATCTTGGAAAATTTACTATTTTAGTTGGGTTGATATCAATTTTATTAAAAAAAATCTTTCCATTTCAATACAAGACAAAACTAGAAAAAATACTTCATAAATATAGATTTACTAGAAAGCAAAAAAAAGATGCATTTATTAACTTTGGAAACAAAGTTAGAGCAACAGAAGGTCTTCGACTGTTATTTCCTTGGAATAAGTTTACATATCCTTTTCTTTGTTTGATTATTGCTTACCACGAGTCAAAAAGTTTAAAATGGACATTTAAATTAATATTTGAGCATTTAATTTGGAGTTTTGGAAAGAGACCAGAGCTTAAGGATTTGCCTTCGATATCTCTTCGTAAAATTGTAAACATCAATGACAAAGATCAAACTCTTGAACTTAGAAAAGGTAGATAATTTTAGTTTATAAATTTGACAATCAAAAAAAACTCTATATATTTTTATTGTACTGAAATGCATGGTGGGAAATCAGTGTGAAATTCATTGGCTGTTCCTGCAACCGTAAAGTCGGAGCGCCACCCAGTATAGTCCACTGCTGAATGAAGGCCAGGAAAAGTCTAGTTCTATAATATAAAATTAGGCAGAGGCATTTGAAATTATTTATGTCGAAGCTTATTTTATATATTTTATTTATTAGCATAATAATAACATCTAAATCCTATTCTGAGAGTAAATGTGAATGGGCTAATGAACCAGGTGTAACATGTATTAATATTGTAAAAAAAATTAATAATACTTCAGAATTTTCAGAGGAAAATATCAACAAATACATAATAACCAGAGAAGAAATTAATAAAGCTGGTTCTAATGATTTAATAGATATTTTAAAAACTATACCTGGTTTAAACTTTACTCAATCAGGCCCAAAAGGACAACAAGCGTCATTATTCATGAGGGGGACTGGTTCAAACCATACATTAGTTATGATTAATGGTATTCCTATAAACGACCAATCTACTACACAAGGTTTGCACGATTTTGGTGTAGACTTTATTCAAACTATTCAACAAATAGAAGTTTTTCCTGGATCCAGTGCTTCTCAATTTGGAACAAATGCCATAGGAGGTGCTATAAATATTATTTTAGCTGGAGACTATGAAGATAAAATAACCTTCTTTTCAGACAATAAATCAAATTATAGTTTCTCTTCAAATAAAACATCATTTTTTGATGAAAATGTTATTAATTTTAAAATTGGAGCCGTAAGGGAAGAAAAATTAAGTGTTAGAAGTGATGATAATGAAGATAAAGATAAAGTCAATAATTTGACTTTAAATTTAAACCATGAAAAATACTTATCTCCATCAACAAAATTTTTTAACACAATTTATACAAGGCAAACTATAAGTGAATACGATGGATCTGCATCCAATCAAGAGGGTTTTGAGGGAGACAATAAAATGTTTTCATTCCAATCAGGTTTAAAATCAAATGATAGAAATAAAAACTATGATGAAACAATTTTTTATTATACAAAATATGATAGGGAGTATGATGAAAGTGGAACCATTGATAATTATTACAGTGATATATTCGGTCTAAAATATCAACTCTCAAGAAAATACAATGAAATTTTTTCTTATGGCTTAGGAAGTGATTATAGCTACAATTGGGGGGAATTTGAAAATAGAGGCTCTTATCAAGCTTCTACAAAAGGAAATATTGATAATTTTGCATTATTTTCAAATCTAGGGATAAAAATAGCTGATAATAAAAATTTATCTCTGTTTTTAAGAAATGATAATCATAAAAAGACAGGTAACAATTCTACATATAAAATCAGCTACAATCATAAAATTAAAAATTTAGATTTCAATATTGCAAGGATGACTGGATTAAGAAATCCAACCATATATGAACTTTTTGGGACAGATAATTCTGGATATTCAGGAAATAGAGATTTAAATCCTGAAAAAAGTGTCACTAATGAGATTGGTTTTAAACTAAACTTAAAACAAAACATAGATTTTTCAAGTACCTTTTTCAAATCAAATATAAATAACAATATTGAATATATAAACAATAAATACCAAAATGATAATGATGATATTGATCTTAATCAGAATGGTGTTGATTTTCTATTGGAGGTAAAAGAAAAAAACACAAGATTGAAATTTTATTCTTCATTTTTATCCTCAAAAAAGGAAAATGGAGCAGATCAGTTAAGACGTCCTAAAAAAAATTACGGAATTAACTATTTTAAAAAAGTATATGAAGGTAAAAATAAAGAATTTAATTTTAATATTTTATATAATCATTATGGAAAACATTTTGATACACACAGTGGAAATTACAGTACAGTAGAGATGGATAGTACAGATATAATTGACTTAATTTTGAACAAAAAATTTGGAAATTTTGATTTTTATTTAAATATTTCAAATCTATTTGATGAGACTTATCAGAGACCACATGGCTACAATCAAGAAAAAAGGTTTTTTAAAATAGGCGTTAAATATTAAAAAACTTGTTTTATTTAAATTGAATGTTAATTTTACACCATGAACTATTTAAAATATGTCATTGGAATAATTCTAGTTCTATCTGCTAGTAGATTTATTCCTCATCCACCAAATTTTACAAGTTTAATTGCTTTGAGCTTTTACATTCCAGTTTTTCTTGGAATAAAATTTCTACCAGCATTAATTATTGCATTTATAATCACTGATTACATTATAGGTTTTCACTCTTTAGTAATATTCACTTGGGGAAGTATTTTAATTATTGGTTTAGTCTCAATATATTTTAAAAATACAATAAATTATAGAATATTAGGAGCGTTAACTGGAGCTCTAATCTTTTTTATAATATCGAATTTTGGAGTTTGGACATTAGGATCTTATGGTTATTCTATAAATGGATTGATTAACTGTTATATAATGGCATTACCTTTTTTTGGATATACATTGATATCAACAATTATTTTTTCTGCACTGATTGAAACTGTTAACTGGGTATATAAAAAATATTATAAAAAAGGCTTATATAATTAGTGAAAATATAAAGTACTACTTTTTAAAAAAATATTTCAAATAGCTTATCTCCCAACCAGCAAGTAGATGATGTCTTTTAATGAGATATTCATCAGAAAATTTGTTCTCCATTTTTCCTCGAACTGTTGTGGATAAACTTTTATATTTCAATTTCTTCACTAAATCTAAGTCTCTTTCTTGAGAGAAAATACCTACGGGTGGTGCAAAATGTTTACATTTAATATCTAAATTTGTTTCTATTATTTTTTTTGACTCTTCGATTTCAAAATAACATTCGTCATGAGATAGTTTAGTAAATATTTTATGATTTACAGAATGAGAGCCAAATTCAAATATTTGATTTGTTGAAATTTGTTTACAATCTTTCCAATTTAAAAAATTAATTTTTAATTTATTGTTATTGAAAAAAACTTGTCCTGAATCATCTCTTCTATTGTCTATAAAACTTGTTGGTATAAAAAATACACATGGAGCATTAAATTTTAAAAGTATATCAGTGACATTTTCATAAATATTTTTAAAACCGTCATCAAAAGACAAGCAAAAATATTTATCATTTGTTTTAAGACCCATTTTAAGTAAATTTATTGCATCATCGTATGATATAAAATCTCCATAATTTTTCATAAATTTAATTTGTGAAGTAAAACTTTCTATTTCATCATCAAATACATGGTGCCAAAATGGGAATATTATATATTCACTCTGATGAAAAAATTTCTCAGAATTTGAATTTTTTATAAATATTGATTTTATGATATTTCTTATATTTGAATATTTACTTTCGTACTTTTTTAGTTGTTTATAAGTATTAATATTTTCCATGTTTTAAATTTTTTATTTTATTTAGTGTATTGTAAATTTCATTTTTTATTGAAATTTTAGGTTTTAAATTTCTTTGTTTGATTTCATTAATTTCAAAATTATAATTAATTTTTGTTTTTTTCATTTTATTCTCAAAATGAATTTTTGGATTTTTAAGTTTTAAGATTTTAGATTGATTTTGAAGATGTTTCATAATTTCATTTAATGAAATAACTTTTTCAGATGCATAATTAATTATTGATTTAAAATTTTTACTTTTATTCATAAACCCTTTTTCAATAAAATTTACGAAGTCATTTACAGATACAAAGTTTCTTGTTTCTCTTTTGCTTGATCGGATAAATATATTTTTATTTTTTACTACTTGAAGACAGAAATGATTGATGGCCAGCCTAAATAAGCTAGGGTTTAACTTTTCAATTTTTTCATGAATTCCAAAAATATTTGATAATCTTACAATATTTACATTTTTAAAATTAAATTTATTAAGTATTAAATTTTCACATATTATATTTCTTAATGAATAATGATTTTTTGATAATGATAGATCCGATGTTTTAGCCATAATATTTCTAGAATTTTCATAAATATGAATAGTTGAAAAATAGATTATTTTTGTTTTCTCTTTTTTTATTTTTTTAATTATATCTAATTCACTATCTAAATACTTAATGTAACTAAAAAAATTTTTTTTACTATCCTCAAAAGATGGTCCATTTGCAATTATTATTAAGTCTACAAATTTTAGTATTTTTTTAATTTTATTTTTATCTTTTTTTTCATTGAACACTTTGACATTTTTAGAAGAACTTATTTTTTTGCGTCTGGTAGTTACATAAAAAGTGTTTTTGCGTCCAATTCCACTGGATAAAGATATTCCTAAATATCCTGTGCCTCCATAAATTAAAATTTTCAATTTTATTTCCACATAAATTGTTGATTTTTATTTTTTATTTCTGAAGATAACATTTTACATTTTTTATGATTAACAGTTAAGCAATTTGCTATTAAACTATTTTTATCTAGCCCCTTAAAACCATACCAAACATTTTTGGGTATTATTACTCTTGAATATTTAAATTTTTTTCCCAGATTAATTTTATCCACTTTAATTTTTTTTTTTCTATCATCAATAATCCTTAAAATAATATTTCCTTCAATTACATAAAAAAATTGTTTTGATGTTTTATTTTTTTTCCAAGCCTTAATTTTATTTTTTTTTACTTTAGAAAAATACACTTCTGAAATTTTTTTAAACTTGTTTGATACTATTGCATACTTGTAAACGTTACCCTTAGCATTATATTTTACATCATTTTTTAATAGTATTATTTGATCCATTTAATTTTTCTTTTTCTTGCTGTTTCAACATAATTTTTTATTTGATTTATAGAATAGTCAAAATTGTTAGTTTCATTGTTGTAAAAATTTTTATACCAGAAAGTTGTACTTTCCACAGATTCTTTAAAAGAATAAACAGGCTTCCATTTTGTGAATTTGTATATTTTTTGACAATTAAGTTTTAATAATTTTGCTTCTTTTTTAGATTTATCTTTTAAAAATGAATATTTTAAATTAGACAAATTTTTTTTAACATGTTTTATTACTTCTATAACTTTCTTATTCTCGTACTTTTTTGGACCAATATTAAAACTTTGAAAATAAACCTTTTTTTTATTTTTAAGCAATAAAGAACCTAAATATAAATAAGCTCCTATTGGTTCTAAAATAAATTGCCATGGTCTTGTAGAGTTGGGATTTCTAATTTTTAAAGTTTTTGACTTTGACCATTGTTTAAATAAATCTGGCAAAATTCTATCCTGTGACCAATCCCCACCCCCTATTACGTTTCCAGCTCTTGTAATACTAATATTTACGTTTTGTTTTTTATATGATTTTAGATACATATTTATAATTAATTCTGCGCAACTTTTTGAAGCGCTATATGGATCATTACCCATTAATATATCTGTTTCTTTATATCCTCTCTTAATTTCAATATTTTTATAAACTTTATCACTTGTAATCATAACTATAGCTTTTAATTTTTTACTTTTCTCACTTGCAATTAAAATATTTAAACTTCCTAAGCTGTTAGTCTCGAATGTTTCTATTGGACTAGAATATGACTTTTTTACTAATGCTTGTGCAGCCAAGTGAAAAATTATCTCTGGTTGAGATATTTTCACGATTCTTGTTATTTCGTTTATATTTGATATGTCGCCAGTATATGATTTAATTTTTTTTTTTAAGTTCAAAACTTTAAATAACGATGGTGTAGTTTTTTTTTTGTTTGAAAAACCAACTACATCAGCTCCGAGTAATATTAGCCACAAAGTGAGCCAACTGCCTTTAAAGCCTGTATGTCCAGTAATTAAAACTTTTTTGTCTTTATATATATTATTAAATAATTTTAATTTTACCATAAAGACTTATTTTTTTTCCAATAATCATTAAGCAATTGTTTATCTCTCATAGTGTCCATACATTGCCAAAAACCATTATGTTTAAAAGCTATAAGCTCTTTTTTCTTAGTAAGGTTTTTCATCATTTCTCTCTCAAGCATTGAGTCTTTTCTAGGAATAAAATTAAAAATTTTTTTACTGAAAACAAAAAAACCTCCATTGATCCATCCTGTATTGATTTGATTCTTTTCATCAAAATTTGAGACCAAATTTCTATTTAATTTTAATTCTCCAAATCTAGCAGGAGGTCTTACAGCAGTAACAGTTGCGATTTTATTATGTTTTAAATGAAAATTTATTAATTTATTTATACTTACATTTGATACACCATCCCCATATGTTAGTAAAAAAAATTTATCTTGTATTAATCTATCTTTTATAAGTGATAACCTTTTGGCTGTTAATGTTTTCTTGCCTGTATCTACAAGTTCTATATTCCATTTTTCTTTAAATTTAGTTTTTTTAAAATAATTAACAATAAATTTTTTCTTATAACCAAGAGCTAAAATAAAATTTTTAAATCCATATTTATAATAAATTCTCATAATATGAATCAAAATTGGCAAATTTCCTATTTTTACCATTGGCTTTGGTTTTATTCTTGTTTCTTCAACTAATCTTGAACCTAATCCACCGCATAAAATTACTACTTTTGTATTTTTAATTTTCATAAAGAATTATAAAAAATTACTAATCTATTTTTAATTTGTTTTAAAATAAATTTTTGTAATTATATTATACCTGTTTTCGTTAAAGTGACCATATAAACTAAAAGGATAATAATTTAATATTAAAAAACTTTGATTTCATACAATCTGTAAACTTTTAAAATTATAATTATCACTTCCAAACTGAATCATATTTTTTTTATTTGTTCTTTTGTATATATAAGAATTATATTTTTTCTTTGTTTCTAAACTTGAAAATATATTATTATTATAAATATCAAGAATGGGATTAATAGGTATATGAAATACTTTAAATTTTTTGTCTAAAAGTTCAATTACAGCGGACGTAGGTCCAATAAAAATACAAATATTTTTTTTAAATTTTCCTTTAAATTTTAAATTTTTTTTTGTGATTAAATTATTAATTTCTTTTATTAAGTTTTTATGGATTGGTGAATTATTCATCGCTGGATGATTTCTTACTTTTAATTTTGAAATTAAAATTAAATTTTGAGATTTTGAAAAAATATCAAAATCATTTATTATTTTATTAACATTTTTTATATTTATAGGTAAAAAAATTGAACCTGAAATTCCCTTGTCTATTTTTTTTTTAAACCTTAAAGAGTCGATAACAACAATCTCACTTTTATTCCATCCTAAAAATTTTATTAGAACTTTTTTTTGCTCTTGGCTTGATACATAAATTTTTTGAGGAGAACCTTTTCGCTTTACTAGGTTAGTGGGAAGAGCGGGTAAAATCGAATGGACTATCCCATGTGTTTTTATTTTTTTATCTAACTTGCTCATTACAAAATTTTGAAAAGGTTGTCCTTCATATGGCATTATTATTTTTTGAATATTATTTTTTTTAACTACAGAGTCTATTTTATCATAAATTTTTTCAGCAAATATTGTTTGTGATGAAACATAATGGATAAATTTTCTTAAATTAAATTGATAAATAAATAAAGATTGAGTCAAAATTTTAAGTAAAAAAAATATACTTCTTCCTCTCTTTTTTTTATAAAATAAAATTACATTTTTTGGAATAATGCTAGGCTTAACTTCATCTAAATATATTACAAAAAATAAAGATTTTTTATGTGATTCAGAATTAGCATTTAACAGTTTGTCTGAAAAATTATTATTTTTAAAATCTTTTTTTTTTCCCCAAGAAATAAATAAACTTTTATAGTTTTTTTGATTTCCATTATATATTTTATAATTGTAATACGAAGATATTGCTAAAATATGAAAAAAGATAATTTTAATATTTTCTAAGTTTAATAATTTATTGTCTATCCATTTAATTAATTTGGTATTACCGGGATTCAAACCAAAGCTTGGAATATAACAAAAACTACTTTTACTAATATCAATATCTAAATTTGATAGTCTATTAAAATATTTTTTTACTTTTTGAATTAAGTACTTCTGTTTTGCTCCAATATTATCCATTAAACTTTATATTAATTTCAAAAATTGATTTAATCCAACTTCGATAGGTATAAATTTATGCTTAAATATTTTAACTAATTTTTTTGTATCACCAACAGAATTCTGTTGATCACCTCTAGTTGATCTGTATTTAATTATTTTTGTGCCTGGAACAAGTTTTTTAATTAATATCAATAAATTTTTTACGGAAGTAGCTTTACCAGTACATAAATTTATTGTTTCATTGTTTATATTTTTTTTTAGTGATTTAATCCAAATATCAACAACATCATCAATATAAATAAAATCTCTTATTCTTTTAAATGATCCTTTGACAATAATTTTTTTGCTTTTAATAGCTTGTGCTAAATAAATACTTACCATTCCTTGACGAAGATTATTAAGATCTTGACCAGGACCATAAACATTAAACATCCTAAAAGTTATATAATTTAATTTTTTTGAAAATATTTTAAGATAATTTTCAGACGCAAGTTTGCTTACTCCATAACACGATTTAGGTTTAGGCTCTAAATTTTCATCATATTTTTTATTTTTTAAATCACCATAAACAGACATTGAGCTTGCATAAATTATTTTTTTTGCCTTACATTTTATTCCATATTTGATTAAATTTAATGTTGATATTGTGTTTTTTTTTAAATCTCCAACTGGATCATCAAAACTGACATCTCCTGAGGATTGTCCAGCCAAGTGTAAAATATAGTCACATTTAGGTAATTTTTTAAAATTTTTATAATCTGACAAATCAAATTTAAAAAATTTAATTTTTCTTGAAACTTGATTTTTTCCTGTTGATAAATCATCTACACCAAAAACAATAAAATTTTTGCTAAGCAATTTCTTACAAATTTTTGATCCGATAAAGCCAGCAACTCCGGTAATTAAAATTCTATCTTTTTTTTTCATTTAAAATTTTTTCCACTTTTACTTTGTCCGAAGGTTCATCTACTGCCACAGCAGAATTAGAAACTTTAACCATTTTAATTTTAATTCCCATTTCAAAAAAACGTAAAATTTCAATATCTTCTATTTTTTCTAAAACAGATTTTCTTTTAAAACTCTTGAATTTTTTTAGTTCCGATTTATTAAACCCATAAATACAAACTTGTTTCAAGTAATTTACTTTGCTATCTTTTTTTTTTATTTTTGTAACTGGTACTGGATTTCGTGAAATATAAATAAGTTCTTTTTTTTCATTAATAACCACTTTTGGTATTGTTCTTCTAATAGCTTTTTCATCTTTTCTTAGATTGGTATATGCACATAGAACATTATTAAAATTTTTTTTTTTTTCCCTTATTACTTTCATTATATCTTTTGGATTGATCAATGGTTCATCTCCCTGGACATTAATAATTATATTTGCTTTTACCTTTAAACTAGCCTCTGCAACACGATCTGTGCCAGTTAAATTTTTTTTAGATGTCATGATATATTTAAACCCATACTCTTTTACGATAGATGATATTCTGTGATCATCTGTAGCAACAAACACATTTTCCTTACCTATAGCTTTAGAGCATTTCCTGGCAACCCTAATTACAAGTGGAACTTTATTAATTTTAATTAAAGGTTTTCCCTCATATCTTGAAGATCCAAATCTTGCAGGAATAATTATAACTGATTTCATTTTGAATGGCTTACAATACAATTTAATTCAAAAATATAAACAAATTATTTTTTGCAACTATTTTTTCAATACAATTCTAAAATGATTTGAATAGCCTTTATTATCGAAGATATCTTGATATGATAAAAACTTATTTATATTCTTTTCATTTAAACTGATTTGATACTTATCTCTAAAATAAGCAAATATATCTGCTAAGTCTAGACCAAATGTTTTAAGGTAGACTATTTTAAATTTATTTTTCATATAGCGTGCTATAGTTTCACTATTAAAATAAGTAAGATGAAATGGAGCTGTACAAAGATTAGATTCAGATCCTAAAACATCGAAACCTAATGAGTTTTTATTTGGAGAGTAAATAAAAATTAGTCCATTTTTTTTTAAAAGATATCTAATTTTGCCAAGTAACTGCATTGGATTTTCAACATGTTCCAAAACATCATACAATGTAATTACATCAAATTTTTTATTAATTTTATTTAATTCTGAATAAGTTTTTATATTATATTTTTCCTCAACAAATTTTGATAATTTATTACTAAAGTCAAAAGCGTTCACATTAAAATATTTTTGGGCAAAATTTACAAACTCTCCAGTTCCACAACCAAAATCTAAAAGATTCCCTCTTTTTTTAAAATTTTTAATGAATTTAATTCTTTCATTTCCAAATTTTTTTAAAAAATATTTAGAACGTTTTTTATGGCTTTTAATTTTATCATCAATTTCACTATCCATATCATAAATCTCAGAAAGATTTTTAGGAACATGGTATGAATATCCAGTTTTACAAATCAAGCACTCATAAATTTTAACATTTATTTTTTTTAACCAGAATTTTTTTTTTTTTGAAAAACATACTGGACAATTACTGTTAATTTTCCATCCACTATTTTCTTTAACATTTTTTTGAGCTTTTTTTACAATTTCATGCACTCTTGCATGAAAGCCCACTGGTCGCATAATTTTAAGATTTAAATTTTTCATTACTAATATATTTCTTTTAAAAAAAGTTTCCAATTATATACATATTTTGTTTTTGGATATTTAATATAATTGAAAAAATATTTATTATATTTTTTTTTATTTATATTTATATTTTTTTTTAAAATATCTGCGTTTGAAGAATTAATATTTATCAATTTACTTCCCAAAAGTTCAGATTGATATTTGATTTGGTCTCCATACCAAGTTATATCTAATTCATCAGATGTTAGAAAAATTATTGGTTTTTTAAGTGATATTACAAATGAGACAGCTGTACTTTTGTGTGTCATAACAAATTTAGCGTCTTTTACTAAATTATATGTATTGTTTATATAAACTCTTCTATTTTTAAAATTTTTTTTTATTTCACTCAATTTTGATTTTGGATTTGCCGCAACAATTATTTTTTGATTAAATTTTTTTTCTATTTTATTAAAAAAATTATTTATGTCATATAAATATTTTTTTTTATTAACAGGATTTTTAGTTGAATGAATATTGTAGTCACTATGGCTAATTACATTACTATCTAAAAAAACAATTAATTTTTTTTTAGTATTTTTTTTATTTAATAAAAAAATATCATAATCTAAACTATGATTTTTAATTACTTTGCATTTTTTTTTTTTAAAATCATTACTCATGCCATCTATGAAATAGTAATCGTAAAAAATAAGAGAATTCAATTTAATCATTAAATGATTTTTAAGTTTTATGAAAATGTTTCCTCCATACCTTTTATTTTTATCGAAAAAGTTTAATATTTTCTTTTTCAAATTTATTTTTTCTATTGGGTATGTGCTTAAATTCAATTTAATTAATTTAACCTTTAAATTCTTCAAACTTTTTTTTATTAGGTAACTTTTTAGACTAGGAAACATTAAATCAATCACATAATCTGGCTTTTCAGAATTAATTATATTTTTCATAACAAAATAGCTTTTAAAATAATAAGTATCTTTTTTTTTTAAATAATTTTTATTAAAGGTGTAAATTTTCACATCAAATTTTTTTTTTAAATAAGAGACACCATACCTTTTATAATCTCTTAAATTAAAAATATTGTCAGTTAAAAATACTAATTTTTTTTTAAATAAATTTTTTTGCATGTTCAAAATCGTAAATTGTATCTATATCAATTGAATACTTCTTAGATTTAAATATTGAGACATTAAAATTTTTAAACAGGAAAAATGATTTTTTTTTTAAAATATCCCTTTTGCTTATAAAATACATGCTTCCATTTATTTCAAAATAACTTTTGTTATTGTTTAAAAAGTAATTTTTTTTCTTATTTGAATATAGATATTTTTTATTAGAAATTTTAGAAACTGCATATGTTGGTCTATGATTTTTGAGGAAAATTTTTTTTGTTTTATTAAACAAACTTACTGATCTAAAAGGAGATGTTGGTTGTAATAAAACAATATATTTAATTTTTTTTTTATAAAAGTTTTCATAATTTTTAATTTCATTTATACATACATCTGCTGAGCTTGTATCAGCTGTTGATAATTTTTTAGATCTTAATTTAGGGCAATAAACATTGTATTTTTTGGCAATTTTTTTAATTTTAATTGAATCTGTTGAAACACAAATGTTTTTTGGATCGGCAATTTTTAGCGCAAAATCTATTGTATGTTCAATTAATTTTTTTTTACCTAAAGTTAATATATTTTTGTTTTTAATTCTCTTCGAATTTTTTCTAGCTGGAATAATAATTAAATATTTCAAATTATTTTTTTTTAAATTTTAAGTAGTCTTTTTTTAAACCGATGTCTCTCCATGTTTCATGAATAGCAAACGCTAAAGTTTTTTTATTTTTTTTTTTTAAAAAATTAAAAAATTCTACAGCATCCAGTTTCTTGTTTTTTATTATATATTTTAATACTTTTTTTTTAAAAATATAAACTCCAGCATTTACATATGAAATTGTAATTGGTTTCTCTTTTATTTCTAAGATATTTTCCTCCTTAGTTACAACTTCTCCATAAGGGTTTTTGATTTCGTATGGATAAACAGCCATAGTTGCGTCTGCTCCATTATCTTCATGAAATTTTAACATGCTATTGTAATTTATTTTTGTAATCACATCTCCATTTGATACTATAAGGTTTTTATTAGGCAATTTATCTTTAATATTTGCAATAGAACCAATTGTACCTAGTGGTTTCTTTTCATAAATATATTTAATATTTGTATTGAATTTCTTTCCATCTTTAAAATATTTTTTTATTATTTCTCCGAGATAATTTATTGATATATAAAAATTACTAAAACCAAATTTTTTTGCTCTATCTATTATTAATTTTAAAATGGGTTCATTATTAATTTTAAGCATAGGCTTAGGAGTTTTAAGAGTAAGTGGTCTCAACCTTTTTCCTTTACCCCCAGCCATAATAATAAAATCACACTTATTTTCATTTCCAAAATAATTTTTTAAAGAGAGCTTAAAAAAACCCATAATTGAATTTTTTCTATTCACTAATGGTAAATGATTTATTCTATTTGCTATCATAATCTTTTCTGCTTCTTCGTAAGAAGTGCCCATTAAACATTTTATTGGTTTCTTGTTATAAATAAGTCTAATATTTTCATTAATATCAAATTTATTTAAAATTGCTCTTCTGATATCTCCATCTGTAATAGAGCCTAATAATTTCTTTTGTTTGTTGATTACAAAAATTATTTGTTGAGTTGATTTTTCCAAACTTAAAATACACTTTTTTATTGTATCTTTTTCATTAACTAAACAATGTGTTAAATTCTTTACTAGCATTAAATTAAATCATCAATTTTATATTCTTTTTTAGCTTTTTTTCCCAAAATTTGAAAAAATTTCATGGGAGAAATTCCAATTGCAGGTCTTTTTATAAATATATTAGTTTTATCAAAAGTCTCCCCTTTTTTTATTTTTTTTATTGCAACAATAGACTTTCTTACCATTTTTTTATTAATCAATTCACTTGGTGTAGGTTTTTTTATACTAGAACCTTTTGCAATATCTATATTTCTTATTAATTTCACCATTTTAAATAACTCTTGAGGTTCAAGACTTGCTTTATGGTCAGGTCCTTTAAGTTTTTTATTTATAGTAAAATGTTTCTCAATTACCTCAGCGCCCATACTTGCGGCTGCAATAGATACTTCAATTCCTGTAGTATGGTCAGAATAGCCAACTTTAGTTCCTAATTTTTTTAATGTTTTCATTACATTTAAATTTGCATCTTTAAGAGGCGTTGGATATGCAGAATTACAATGTAAAATAATTAAATCTTTTTTTGACAATTTTTTTCTTGTTAAAATTTTAATAGCCTTTTTAACTTCTTGTAAGTTAGACAAGCCAGTAGATAATATTATTTTTTTATTTATTTTTGATACTTCTCGGAGGTATGGAAGATTATTTATATCCCCAGAACCTATTTTTATATAATCAATTTTAAATTTTTTATAATCCTTTAAACTTTCGATATCATGAAAAGTTGTCAAATAACCAATTTTTTTTTTTTTGCAATACTTCGAAAGATAAGTATGCTGATTTTCATTCAATTCTAAATTTTTTGCCATTTGTAAAGCAGTAATTTTATTGGATGTAGTTTTTTTCTGATATTCAGCTTTAGGAGTAGACTTTGAAAAAACTAAATTACTTTTAAATGTTTGAAACTTTACATAATCTGAACCAGATTTACTTGCAATATCGACAAGTTTTTTTGCTAATTTAAGGGATCCATTATGATTTACTCCTGCTTCTGCAATAATAATAGTTTTTTTCATTTTTTTTTATTGTAAAAAACACCTCCATTTACATTTTTTAACACAATAGATCCCATGCCAATAATTGAATTTGATTTAATAATAACATTTTCTTTTATAATAGAACCACTTCCTATAAAAACGTTATCACCTATTTTTACCCCACCATTGATTATTGCACCAGTCGCTACATGAGTATTATTTCCAATTTTAACATCATGTTCTATTAATGTTTTATTATTTAAAATACAATTTTTACCTATTTTAGTGTTTGAATTAACTATAACATCATTCATCACAATAGTTCCATCGTCTAAGGAAGCAAAGTTAGAAATATGTGATCGAGGCGAAACAATAACAGGAAAATTAAATTTAAGTTTTTTTGCTCTTTTATAAATTGACCATCTCAATTTAATATCATTAATACCTCCAAGACCAATTAAAATATTTTTACATTTTTTTCTTATTTTATGAATATCTCTATCACTCCCTAAAACTTTAAAACTATTTAAATTATTTTTTATTTTGTTGTCCGTGAAACCAATTACACTGAATTTATTTTCAAGCAAAATAACTTCTAAACATGACATTGAATGCCCACCAGCTCCAATTATTAATAATTTTTCTTTTTTTTTTCTCATTAAAATTTTAGGTCAAAAAATTTTTTTTTCAAAACCTCATTAAAATTAAGGTTTGAAAGAATTTTTGCAAATTTTTTACTTGATTTAATATTTGGGTAAATATTTTTATACTTAATTTTTTTTTTCATAGCTAAATTTATTGCATTGCTAATTTCTTTTGTTTTACAAGGTACATCTATAATTTCTTTTGGTTTTATTCTATTCTTTTGCCTATCTCCGATATTTATTACTTTTGTACCAATTATTGGAGCTTCTATTAAACCACTTGAAGAATTTCCTATTACTATATTTGAATATTTTAAAATTGAAAAATAATTTTGAGACCCTAAGGATTTAAAAGAAAAAGCGTTTTTGTTTTTTTTAACGAATAATTTTATTTTTTTTGAAATTGTATCAGACCCAATATCAAATGCAGGAAAAGTAAAAATAATTCCAGTATTTTTAAGTGTAGATAAAGATATTAAGAGTTGATCTATATAAAATTCATCATTATTTTTTTCATTAGTTAATGGATAAAAATTTACTACAATGTTGTATTTAAAAAATTTAAAGCCTAATCTTTTCTCTAGTTTTTTTTTTTTTAATACTTTAGTTTTTTTTATATTTTCAATACCTGGACTACCAATGATAAAAATATTTTTTTTATTTTCACCGAGTTGAGTAAGTCTTTTTTTATGATCTTTATGAGTAACAAAATGAAAGCTTGATAATTTAGAAACAGAATGACGGATTGACTCATCGCTTGATCCCATAGTTGTTTCCCCGCCACCAATATGAATTATGGGAATTTTATATAAAAAACTGACATATGATATTGCCAATATTTCAAACCTGTCTCCAAACACAACAATTGAATCAGGTTTATCGATTTCAAAAAGCTTAGAAAACTTTTTCATTAAATTATAAACTATCTTTATACTATTTTGACTTGATGTATCCCCAATTTGAACTTTAATTCTTTTCAAATTTTTTAATTTCAATTCATTGATTTCGTTGATAGTTTTTCCATACTTAGATGTCAAATGAGTCCCTGAAACTATTAGAGTTAATTTTATTTTCTTTATTTTAGAGACTTCAATAATAATATTTTTTAATATACCAAATTCAGATCTAGCAGTGGTTACAATAAAAATATTTTTCATTTAATCTCGGTATCCACAATTTCTGTATTAATATGATAACACAATAATCTATTTGAATATTTATCATATAATATAGGATATTTTTTTTTCCATGCACTTTTAATTTTTTTATAAATATCTTTTTTGTTTACTCTTTGACCAATAAAAAATTTATGCTCATCAGAAGACATCGATTTTTTAAATTTAAATAACATATCTTCTTTAAGATTCATATTACCACCACCAAGATGAAGAACATCTAAATTCATTTTTTTTGCATACACAGCTGCATTATAAATTAAGTAATTACTTAATCCTGCATAATTAGATTTAATTGAGGCAGCCAAGTGATAATGCGAGGATTTTTTTCCGTTTAAAAATACACCAATAGCTAAAATTTGTTTTTTTTTATTTTTTATTACTGACATAAATCCATTAGATTTAATAAGTTCATAAAGTTTTTCAAAGTAATCTATTGAAAAAAAAGTTTCTTTCTCTGCTTTTTTTTCTATCATTAAATTTATATATAATTTTACGAACATATCATAATCAGATTTTTCTTTTGAAATTGTTGCATTTGTATATTGGGTAGCTTTTCTGATCATATTTTTAACCTTTGATTTAAAAGGCGACATATCAGAGTCAACTAAGTTAATGTTTAGACTGCAAGTAATTCTATTTTCTAATTTTTTAATATTGTTATCAGTAAAATCTGTAGAATTAATTAAAGGATGAAATCTAACAAATTCACAAACTATGTTATTTGATTTTACCCATTCAAAAAATTTTAAATTACTATTTTGTATAAATTTTATATCTTTTGTATTTGAGATTGGTCCACCATATCCATAAGCTGTTTGAAGATCAAAAAATGTATTTGTATTATTTTTTAATAGATCAGGTATCTTAGTTTTTATAAATGGATTGATCCATATTTTAGAATTTTCCATATTTAAATACAAAAAACCCTTAGAATTTTTATTTAAACAATTCAAAGAAACATAATCTGGATGGTAATATATATCTTGATAATCTTCAGGCAAAAGTGAAATTATATTTAGCCATTCTTCTCTATCATCAATTGAACTAAGTATCATAATGAATTTATATTGTTAATAATGTATTTTAATTCTGGCTTGGATATTCTGTGGTCTATAGGAATGGGCAGTAAATGTTCAGCCAGCATTTTTGAAGTTGGATATTTATTTAAATATTTTCGATTTATTTTCCAAAGTATAGGGCAAAAAATTTTTTTTATTTTAAGTTTTTTTCTAAAAGCATCTCTTTGATTTTTACTTAAAAATTTTAAAAAAAAAAATAATGGTGTATTATTTTTATTAAATTTTATATCAAAGTAACTACGTTTGACATTTTTTTTTAGAAAATTATAATTTTTTTTTCTAATCATCTTGATTATATTTAATTTTTTATTTGTAATTATTGATAATTGTTTTTTTTCAATTGTAATTTTTTCGCTTGTAATTTTTTTCTCTTGAATTTTTAACTCTTTCAATAATTTTAATTCAGTTTTTTGATCATTTTTTAAGGATGTTAAATAATCATGTTTATTCTTTCGGTAATTTTCCATTAATCTTATATTTTTTTTTATTAAATTTGTCTTAATATTTGCATTTGACCAACCACCATAATTAAAAATCCCAAATTTTCTTAGGCTCATAAAATAAAATTTTTTTTTATCTAATTTTTTTTTATCTAAAAAGCAGTGAGATAAATCCTCTATTGTAAAATTTGATTTATTGTCAGTATTTTGAAGTCCAAAATAATTAACCAATAATATTAAAGAATTTTTTTTTGTTTTTTTTAATTTTGGATTAAAATTTAAATCTAAATCATAAAAATGCACTTTTTTAAAATATTTTTTAATTACTTGAAGTACAGAAGGACAATTAAATATGGGAATATAAATATTTTTATCTAAAAGATGAGAATTTTTTTTTAAAAGAATTTCTAGTGAATATCTTCCTGATAAAGTCCAGGTACCTTTTTTATAATTTTTGAGGAAATTATTTTTTTTTATAAATTTGTTCGATGAAAATTCTCCTCCTATGTGTTTAACATAATTCATTTTTTTATTATTTGATTAATAGCTGATTTTATGGTTTGTGGTTCTATTATTGAGAATAATATTTTATAAATTTTGTCTATACTTTGCTCTTTTTTTATAATTAATTTTCGCTGTTTAATTATCTTTCCCTCATCTAAATTTTCAGTCATATAGTGAACACTAATTCCTATTTCTGTTTCATTATTTTTTAAAGCATCACGAACAGGTGTTAACCCTTTATATTTAGGAAGTAGCGATGGATGTGAATTAATTAAAATTTTTTTATAATCGATGAATTTTTTTGGAATTTTATAGGGAAACCCTGATGAAAAAATTAATTTCGCATCTGTATTCTTTATAAAATTAAATATATTCATCTTATTCTTTTTATCTACATATGAAATATTAAATTTATTTTTATTCGCATATTTATCAATAAAAGATTTTTTTGTTGTAATTACTTTTATAACTTTTGTTTTTAAACTAACTTCTTTGAGAGCTTCAAGTCTTGTGCCTAAAAATATTGATTTCATTTATTTGTTATACAACAATATTTTTTGAAATTCTTAATAAACAGTTTTTTTCAAAGACCAATTATTCCCTTTAAGTTCCCATAAATGGTCTGGCCTAAACCTATCACAGACTTTCAAAAACTCGTCCTCGGTCATATCTACATAGTCCAAAAATTCTTTAAAGTGTTTTTTTGGAAATTCTCCATCATACTTTTTAACTAAGGCTATTGCTTCCTCCCTGGTTATATGTCCATCCCTTACTTCATGTGCAGCATCAGATGTTGCTCTGCCATGTCCAAATTTAAGATAAGCAAAATAAAAATGGTACCCATCAACCTTATCATCTAAACCTGCATATTTTGAATATGTTCCCTCTGATCTACCATCTGGTTCAGGTTCAAAGTTACAATTTTCAACTGAATAATAATAATTTTCCTGTGGTATCCATTTTTTATAATAACTAAAAAAATGATTCTCTAGCCCAATTTCATCTGCTCTATCTTTTTTTGGAGGGTAATAATAATTTAATTTATTTTTTTCAATTCCATACTGAGAGAAATCATCAGGATGTATTCCAGAAAAGTAATGTTTGGTCATATCATCAGTGATATTGTGCGTGGGTTTGTCAGAGTTCTTTGCATCACCACCATACTCAACTTCACCATTTTCTCCATACATCACTAAGGGGATTTTATAATTTATAGAAACAGCCATAGGAAAACCTTTTTGTCCGTATATAAATGGCTGAAAAACATCTCCCATTATTTCTAATGATAGTTTAGTTAATAATCTATGAGTTTTTCCATCAGGAGTTCCAAGAATATTATCAAGTCCAGAGTCGATCATATTTGTGTGATTTCTTCTGCCTACATCTGTATAAAGCATTGGGGACCAAGTGGCTGTAAGAGGATTCATATTATATTTATATTTTAATATATGCGCTACGTAATTACTATCTTTTCCTCCGCTAGAGGGCACCACCACATCCCAGTAACCATCTTTTCTTCTATGCCTGTCACATAAATCTTTTAACTCACGCTCTCTCTCATCCCAGTCAATTTTTGTATTTTTATATTCTGCAAAACGACAGGCGCTACACACGTTATCTTTGTCAAATGTTATTCTGGGTCTTTGATTTGATACAACACATTTAGAGCAATAAATTACTTTTTCCGGTAAATTGTAATATTTTTTTACATCAAATTTTTTACCTTTTTTTGCTTCTTCAGTAATTAGAGTCATAATTCAAAGTTTAAAATTTAAGAAAATTCTCTACCATAGTTTCTCCTTGTCTACTACTTTTTTCTGGATGAAATTGAGTACCATAAATATTATTGCTATTGATAATTGATGGAATACATTCCTTTCCATATTTCGCTTCATACAATGTTTCCATTTTATTTAAAGTTTCTACTTTATAAGAATGTATAAAGTAAAAATAAGCCTTTTCTTTAATCCTATTAAGCAAAGGACAAAGATTATCTTGAGTTCTTGAATAGATTCTATTCCATCCGATATGTGGAATGGGAAATTGATTTTGATAATTAATTTTTTTTACATCTCCTTTAATTAAACCCAATCCTCTATAATGACCAAATTCATAACTTTGATCCATTAATAGCTGCATTCCTAAACAAATTCCAAGTAAAAAATTACCTTTTTTTAAAAATATCTTTAAAGATTGATCTATATTTTTTTCTTTAAGATTATTTATTCCAATTTGAAATGAACCTACTCCAGGCAAAATTACTTTATCAGATTTTTCTATAACTTCTGGAATATTTGATATTCTTACATTACATTTTTTTTCTAAAATTCTTACTAAGCTAAATATGTTTCCACATCCATAATCTACAATTGTTACTTTACGTTTGATCATGTTCAATTATATCAATATTATTATTTTTTAAATAATTTTTAATTTCAGAAATAGTTATTTTATTATAATGTAAACTAGAGGCAATTGAAATCGCGTTACAATTAGTAGATTGAATAATTGATTTTGCATCTTCTTTTTTTCCAAACCCTCCTCCAACAATAAATGGTATAGAAATTTTTTTAGATAACTTTTCAATTAAATCATTTTCAAACCCTTTTTGAGTTCCTTCAGTATCGATAGATGTCATAAGTAATTCTCCAACACCATAATTTTCTGCTAAAATCGCCCAATCGAACGCATCTAAACCTGATTGTTGACGTCCATTTTCAGTATACACCTGATAATAATTAGTCCATTTTGAAATATCTTTTTTTATTGTACTTCCAACAGAAAAATTTCTAGATTTTTTAAAACTATCATTGGGCCAAGCTTTATAGTTTATTGACAAAACTATAGTTGAAGATCCAAAATATCTTACAGAGTCTTTAATAAATTCCGGGTTATTTACTGCTCCAGTATTAATTGCAACTTTATCAGCACCTGATTTAAGAATTAATTTTATATCCTCAATACTTTTTAAACCACCACCTACTGTAAGTGGAATAGAAATTTTTTTTGCAGTTTTTGTTACAACCTCATGAAGATTATTTCTTCCATACAAACTTGCTACAGAATCAATGTATAGTATTTCATCAGCTCCATCTAAATAATATTTTTTTGCATATTCAGATGGCTCACCAATAATTCTTAATCCCTCTAAATTAATACCTTTAACTAAATTTTCACCTTTAATATCTAGCCTAGGAATAATTCGAATATTATTCATTGATCAAATTTAAATTTTTAAAAAAATTATTAAATTTTTTATTTTCAAAATCATAATGTAAAATTTCCTCATATTTTTTTCTTAATTTATCCCAATCATTCTCAGAACCATTAATTAAAAAATCTGTAACTCTTATAAAATCTTGATCACTATTTTGTGTTGTCCAAAAAGGACCTTCATTTTCAACATTTAAAGGCCACCCAAATTTACCATAATCAAATCTTAAAAAACTTGGTAATGTTGAAAAAAAAGCAACTCTCTGACCTCTAGCAAAACATTCATATCCCAAAGTAGAGTCCATTGTAACTACATATTTCGATTTATCTGTTAAATAGTGTCCTCTTTTATTTTTTGCACTCTGAATAAATTTCCAATTTTTTTTCCCTAGACACTTCTCAAAAAAAATTATTTCATCATCAATATTAATTTTATCAACTGCAGCACCCACAATCTCGAATTTAATATTCTCTTTTACGCAGAAATTTTTTAATTTTTTAGCTAAGATCAAATATCTATTAAAAAAATCATTGTAAGAAAACTTCATTGGTGCTGGGTAATAATTTAATTTAGTATTTTTAGTTATTGTTTTAACAATAGGTTTAAAAGGTCTAAATTGTGAAACAAAGGACAATTTATTTTCAAAATTATGTTTATTAATCTTAGGACCCATATTATTTCTGTAGGATCCTGTAATTATATATTTACCAGTTACATTCTTTGACATCAAATTCTTCATAGAACTTGACCATACTAAAAGATAATCACAATAGAATTTATTTTTACCAAACGTATGCTCGTGATCAACTCTATTTCTCATTTCACTTTGAGTAAATATTCTTTTGAATTTAAAGTTAAAATCTTTAGGATTTATTTTAAAAAAATTTTTGTTAAAGGAATTATGCAAAATAAAACTAGGTTTAACGTTCTTAATATATTCATTGATATAATTTTTAAGATTGGGAAATTTTAATTTAAATATTAATCTAGCTAAAATAATTAAGTTAATTTCTTCTCCAAGTACACAAATGATATTATAATTTTCTTTTACAATATCCTTATAAATATAAGATGATGATCCTCTTTTATCAAATATAAGAATTTTTGATTGTTTTAAAAACTCAATTTTAACTTTTATTTTTCTTAATATGTTTAAATATAATTTTAATTTAGAAAAATTTATCTTCATTTAATTTAACTAAGTTTTCATTTTTTTATCAAGTAAATAAATAACATTTAATATTTTTTTTAACTCATGGTTTTTTAATCCATATCCACTTGGCAGACAAATACAATTATCATGAAAGTTTTTAAAATTTTTTAAATCATATTTTTGAAATTTTTTCATTTTTTTTTGCAAATGATTTGGATACCAGATTGGTCTTACTTGAATGTTATATTGAAAGAAAAATTTTAAAAAGTGATCAATCTTATATTTTTTTTTATTTTTAATTTTAAGTATATTGATCCAATGATTAGATAGACATTTGTTTGGTGGAGATAATAGCTCAAAATTTTTTAGTTTATTAATTTTACTCTTATAAAAATCAAAAATTTTTTTTTTTTTTTTAAGAATAACCTTAAAATTTTCTAGCTGACCAAGCCCAATTGCTGCAGAAACATTGTTTAATTTAATATTGTAACCAATATCATGATGAATAAATTTTACTGGGTCATCTTTTGCCTGGGTAGATAAATATAAAGCTCTGTCGTAAATATTTTTTTTATTCGTTAAAATTGCACCTCCAGAGCCAGTTGTAATTACTTTATTTGTGTTAAAAGATATACAGCCAATGTCACCTAGGGTTCCTGAATGTTTTTTAATCTTTTTAAATTTATAGAAACTTCCTAGACTTTCAGATGCATCTTCAATAATTCTAATATTTCTCTTTCTACAGAGACTAATCAATTTTTCATAATTAGAAATATTCCCAAAAACATGAACAATTATTAAAGCTTTAATTTTTTTTTTAGTTTTTTTATTAAATGTAAAATTTTTTTTAATATAAGTTTCTTCCTTAATAAATCTGATAACTTTATCAGAATCAAGATTTCCAAATTTATCTATATCCATAAAAATTGGATTAGCACGATTATATAAGATTGAATTGATGGGAGCTATAAATGTAGTTGTTGGAACAATTATTTCTTGATCTTTTTTAACATCTAGTAATTTCAAGCTCAAATCTAAACAGCTAGTTCCAGAATTTAAAGCTAAACAATATTTAGAATTTGTAATACTAGAAATTTGTCTCTCAAATTTTGAAACAAATTTTCCTGAGGTAGAGACCCATCCTGTTTTTAAACATTCAGTTACGTATTTTATTTCTTTTGATGAAAATATTGGCTCATGTAAAAATATCATTTTATTATTTATGATTATAATAAATTCTATTATTTACATCATTTTTTTTACTAGTTTTTAAATATGAGATTATTTTTTTTATACCCATATTTAAACTTATATGTTTTTTTATTCCAATTTTTTTTATTTTTGAAAAATTGACTTTATAGTCTCTTTTATCAAAATGTTGTGTGTCAACGAATCTAAATATATCATTTTTCTTAATCTTAAAATTATTTGATATTTTTTTAATTATTTGTCTTTTTGTAAAGTTTTCTTCA
Source organism: uncultured Pelagibacteraceae bacterium (assembly GCA_902561765.1). Taxonomy (GTDB): domain Bacteria; phylum Pseudomonadota; class Alphaproteobacteria; order Pelagibacterales; family Pelagibacteraceae; genus Pelagibacter. The sequence continues at coordinate 77,727 of CACEQR010000002.1, forward strand.
CTAAAACCAACGTTAAAAACATTTGTTAAGCTAGAGAAATTTTTTTTCAAAATTTTTAATAATATATTATTCAAATCAACTAAGTTTAGGTACGGTCTCCATGTATCAGCATGATAAATGTCAAATTTTTCTTTTTTAAATATTTTTTTTGTAAACTCATTTATAGTTAAATCATACCTCATCCTTCTTGAGGTTCCATACAATGTTGAAATTCTCAATATAATTTTTTTAATATTAGATTTATCTCTTAGTAAATATTTCTCAAAATAAACTTTTGTTTTAGCATAAGGTGAAAGTGGTTTTAAATTATCACTTTCTTTTAATAGTTTTTTTTGGGAACTTATTCCATAGTTGCTACAAGTAGAGAAAAAGATAAAACTTTTTACTCCATATTTTTTTGATATTTTGAATAACTCTATTGAGCTATCTAAGTTAGTCTGTTTAGTTAATTTTGGATTTTTCTTAGACGCTGGATCACCTACTATTGCTGCTAAATGGATAATAGTATTTATCTTATGGTTTTTAAAAATATTTTCAATTTTTTTATAATTATTCAAATCATATTTATAAAATATAAAGTTTTTATTTTTATTAAAATAACTTAACTGTGAAGTATTAAATAATAGTTTATCCACACCAATTATATTGTAGTTATTTTTAAGCAAGTATTCTGATATCGAGCAACCTGCAAATCCTAAAGCTCCTGTGATAAGTATATTCATGTTTTAGATTTACTTTTAGTATAATAAATAAATATTAATTCAAGATAAAACTCTGATTATCAATCATTTTTTTTAATTCTCCATTTTTTAATTTCGAGAGCTCCTCAAAATTTCCCTCTTCAATAATTTGACCATTTTTTAAAACAAATATTTTGTCAGCATCTCTTATTGTTGACAACCTATGAGCAACAGCAATTACAATTGGATTAAATTTTTTTCTATATTCATTTAAAGATTTTTGGATAGTTTTTTCAGAGATACTATCTAATGAGCTTGTTGCTTCATCTAAAACAAGTAAATTAGGTTTTTTTAAAAAAGCCCTGGCCAGTGCTATTCTTTGTTTTTGTCCACCTGAAAGTTTTATTCCTCTATCACCAACTTCTGTATTTATTTTATCTGGTAGATTATCAATAAAATCTTTACAATAAGAGATATTGAGAGCTTCATCAATTTCTTCATTTGAAAATTTATATTTTGAAATCCACGTTATGTTATCTTTAATACTAGTATTAAATAAAAAATTTTCTTGAGGCACATAACTTATCTTGTCTCTAAATGATGTAACTTCATAATTTTGAAAATCCAAATTATCGATAAAAATAGTCCCTGATGTCGGTGAAATTAAACCAAGGACAAGATCAGTCAATGTAGATTTACCTGCTCCAGATTCACCAACAAAAGCGTAAAATTTATTTTGTAAAATTTCTAAATTGATATTTTTAAGCACACTATCTCTATTTTTATAGTGGAAAGAAACATTTTCAAATTTAATAGAATTTTTTATTTTTTCAAACTTAATATCCCCAGTTTTTCTCTTGTATTGTTTACTGGTAAATTTAATTTCATTTAGTTGTTCATAGCTTGGTAGAAAATTATTTATTACTACATTTAAACCCATTAAGTTATTGAGAAGAGCAATTGATGAAATAAAACTATAAAAAATTGCTGCTAATTCAGATAAGTTAGATTTCAATCCTAATGAAATTCCAATTATTATTATTACAATCAAAATACCAAATGGTTGAAAAAAACTATTTAAAGAAATAGCCAACATTTGATTTTTTATAGTTGCTTTCATATGATTTTCAAAACTATCAATATATTTCTTTCTAAAATGATCTTTTTTTCCATAACCTATTATTATTTTTGCTGCTTGCAAAATTTCTGAGAAAACTCCAAACATTCTATTTGCTGTCTCAGTATTTTCTTTTCCAAATTTATAACTAATTGGATTTAATATCTTTACCAAAGGTACCGAAAAAAATATGATTATTAAAAAAATTATAATTGCTATTTTTGTATTTAATAAAAAAGGAATAGATAAATAAATTATTAATTGAATTAGTTGTGAGAAAGATTTAGCAAGACTGCCAATTGTATCGCCTATCTTTTGAATTTCTTTCGTGAAAGTATTGATTAATTTTCCTTGATTAGTTTGACTAAAAAATTCCCAATTAGACAACATAATAGAATTTAAAGTGTCATCAGCAATATTTTTAACAAGAGAATATTTAAATCTTAAAACAAAATAGTTGATTAGAACCAATAAAATTCCCTTTAAAATAATAAAAAAAACGAATATGGATCCAAAAATAAAAAAACTTGGAATTAAATTAATAGTTTCTAAAAAATTGATTAAAATTTTAGTAAATTTAGATGGATTTTTTAGCTCATCATCTAATATAAAATCAGCTAAAGGAATTATTGCAGCCACAGAAAAAATCAATACAAATGTTTCTATTAGTAAAATAAAACATAATATAAAAAAATTTTTTCTATCTTTGTATATTAAATCTTTTAAAGCTGAATATAACTTTTTGTACATAAATTTAGTTTAACCATTTTTTATTTTTTCTTAAAAAATTAATATCGAAAGTCGCGTTTATATTACCATGTAAATATGAGAGATTGTATTTCTTAATGTTATCATTGAAAACATCCCAAAATTTTTTCTGTAGGTCCTTATCGTGATCTGAATATAAGTAGGTATTATTATACAAACCTTCTGCTTCAAGGCAAAAATCTACTAAATGATTTTTATCATGATATAAAACCTGAATTCCTAAGTCACTTAAAGAATTAGTATTAATATTAAAATTAACCTTATTAAAATAGTAAAACATTTCTGAGATATTCAAGACCTTTTTCTCCTTTTTTAGATACATATTGCACGATGAAATTAGATTGTTGTTATTTGTCCAAGAAGAAAATAGTGGTAAATGAATTTGAGCAAATTTTTTTCTAAAATAAAAAGAAAAAGTATCCATACCTGTCGCGGTTGTAATACAAAAAGATGATTTGTAGGCTAAATAAAAATCCATAAAATCATTATTTATTTTTGAATTTGCATAGTCAAAAACATTTGCATTGGTGCTAATAAAATCTTTATCAACAATTTTTCCCATTCTTAGAACTTGATAATTTTTTTCAGCTAGCTTATCTGCAGCATAAATAAAATCATCTGAATTCCAATCTCTATAATTATGATATTGAAAGTTTTTATTTGGGTATTTTTCCTTTAAATAAGCAGAGTCTCTTAAACAAAATAAAACTATTTTTTTCTCTTCTGAAACTCCTATTTCATTCAATAACTTTTCCCCATATTTAATTTCTTCGTCAGAAAATTTTAAATCACAAGGAAATTTTGACAATAAGTTTTTTTTATCTCTATCTCCATCAGGTCCAAATTCAGGTATTTCAAATTTTGTATCTTTGAATAAAAATCTATTTATATTATGTATCTTGGAAACATATATTCTTGGAAAAATTAAAATTTTTTTTCTCCAAATTTTTTCAAGATATAAATTAGAAACAATTTCATCAAAATAAATAATATCATAAAAATTTTTGTTACTCATTTTTTTTCCCAAAAGATAAAGCTCAGTGTTTATTAAAAAATGTCCGATCCTTGATGATTTTACCTGACCAAACCTCACTTTTATAATTGGTCTTATAGATTTTAAAATTATAAAAATTATAAAACTAAAAAGATAAATTGGAATTAAAATTAATATTTTTAAATAACGCATTACAAATTATTTTTACAAAAAAAATATACAACTATTTTAAAATATACTGAGATGCTTTTAAAATTTTTAATTTGTCTATTCTTTTACTATTCCCCATAGTTTCTACTGAATGGGCTCCAGCTAAAGAACTCATAAAAAGTATTAAATCTTTATTTAATTTTTGTTTTAAAAGAGGAGACAAAAGTGACATTAAAGAGTCTCCAGCACCTATTTTATCAATTATTTTACCTGCAAATGCAGGACAAGAAATGAACTCTCCAGTTTTTTTTTCATACATCATTACACCCTGACTTCCTCTAGTGACTACAACAAATTTTGCTCTTAAATTTTTAGAAATTTTAGGTATTAAATTTTGCAGTTTCGCATTTTTGTTTCTTAATTCATGCCTTAATTCAGACTCGTTTATTATAATACAATTAGATTTATTGAACTTATTAATATTATGATGACCATAGTTTGCAGCATTTAATTGTGAATTAAGAACCAAAAATTTTGATTTTCTACATATTGTTTTAGCAATATTTTCCGTAATAAATCCATGACCATAATCAGACAAAATAACTAAATCAAATTTTTTTAAGCTATTTAAAAGTATTTTATTAAGTTGATTTTCTTGGACATGATTTAAATTCTCATCGTCAATTTCATAAGTTCCAAAAAGTTTATTTTTTGATAACAAATCAATAAATTTTTTTTTTATAATTGTTGGAGAATTTTTCTTTTTTATAAATTTTAATTTAATATTTTTTTCTAAATTTTTTTTTATAAAATTTAGATACTCTTGTTTTTCTCCAATCATTGTTAGTAATGAGATATTATCACAAAAACTTGAAATATTATTAGCTATTGCTCCTGCACCCCCTAAATACTGCTCAAGTTTTTTGTGATGAAACATCATCACAGGATCTTTTCCAGATTTACCCAATGCCTCACAGAAAAGATATTGATCAATTATAGTCTCACCAATAACCAGCACTTTCAACTTTCTTAATTTTTCTACTTCTTTTTTAATCTGGGTAAATTCTATTTTTGATTTAACTTTAAGAATCATTTTTTTTTGTTCCTTGTTAAAAATATCTAAATTTGAATTAAGTATTTTACTTGAACTATAAGTTATAGCGCTCGTATATTTTATTGAACCCTTAACTTGGTTAATTGCTTTACTTTCCTCATAGATTTTTTGTGTCAAATCATCTTTATTTTTTTTGTAATCTGGACCTTTGCAATAAATGTTCGGCTTTAATATTTTAATAGTTTCTACAGCGTCACTCCATTTGTTTTCAGAAACAAAATCTACACATTCCAATGAAGCGATAACTTCCATTCTTTGAGCTGAGTCAAATACTGGTCTGTTGGGACCTTTTGAAACATATTTATTAGGTGTAATTGTCACAACCAAAATGTCACCAAATTTTCTAGCTTCATTAAAATGTTTAACATGACCTAAATGAAGTAAATCAAATACTCCATGGCACAAAACTACTTTTTTTCCTTTTTTTTTTAATTCAGAAATTTTTTTTGATAGATTGTTTAAATTAATAATTTTGTTTTTCATTTAGTTTTTAAATATTGAAACCAAACTTTTGTTGCTTTCTTGATACTTTGTTTATCCCATAATGGTGCATTTTTCCAACTTTCTATATCATCAAGCATAAATTTAACACCTTTCTTAAAATTTATTTTTGGTCTCCATTTTAAATCTTTCTTTATTTTTTTTATATTTGCCCAAGTGCAATCTGGTTCTCCTGGTCTTTTTGGTATAAAAATTTTTTTTCCACCAATTAAATTGGCAAGATTTAATATTGAAATAGGTTTATTTGCTCCAAGATTGTAAATATTGTTACTTTGTTTAGATTTTGCAGCTAAATAGAACCCCTCAACTACATCAGTAACATAAAGAAAGTCTCTGGTTTGTTTACCATCACCAACTATTGTTAAAGGTTTTTTAACAAGATGTTGTTTAAGAAAAACACCAAAAACTGCACCATAAAGACCTGTTGTTCTTACTCTAGGACCATATGCATTAAAAATTCTTATCGAGATTACTGGTAACTTGTAGACCTTATTCCAGTGCAATGCTGCTTGTTCACCTAAATATTTACTTAGCGCATAAGGATATTGAGGTGAGATTTGATGCTTTTCATCTGTAGGAGTTTTTGCCAATCCATAGCAGGAAGATGAAGCTGCATAAACAAATTTTTTAATACCGTAATATCTTGATGCTTCTAAAATTTTTGTCGTGCCAATAACATTGGTCTGCATATAATGATCTGGCTTTTCTATGGATGGAACTATGTCTCCAGATCCTGCGAAGTGAAATACGTAATCTACATCTTTAAAAAAATTGTCATTTTTTTTGATATTTAAAATATCAATTTTTTTAAATTTTAATTTTTTTGATTTTAAGTGCTTTATTATGTTTTGAGTTCTTCCCCCAGATAAATTATCTATTACTCTAACTTCATAATTTTTTTTTATAAGTAGGTCCACCATGTGACTACCTATGAAACCTGCTCCACCAGTTACTACTGCAATTTTTTTTCTCACTTTGCTTGAATTCTTTTTAATCTCTTTACATTAAAATAAAAATCATCATCAAAACTATTAGGCAAAAGATTTTTCTTAAATGCATTACATAACTCTACAATTGCATTTTCTATACTAAACTTCGGAGAAAAATTTAGTTTTTGTTTAATTTTATCAGAATTTATATGGTAAGATCTATTATCATCAGAATCTGTTTTAAAAATTTCTATTTCTTTATAAGAAAATTCTCTCATAACTACTTTTTTAACTAACTCAGCAATTTGGTTTATTGACATATTTTGATAACCAACATTAAAAGTTTCATTTTGAATATCATCTTTTTGAGCTTCGATTAAATGATTTACTACATCACAATAATCTTGAATATGTAAGTTTGGTCTTAATTGATCTCCACCAAAAACTTGGATTTTTTTTTTATTTACAGCAAAATTAGTTAATATATTTACTGATACATCTAATCTTTGTCTTGGAGCATAACCACAAACAGTTGCAGGTCTAAAAATCACTCCCTCAAAATTATTAGAGGTATTATTTAACAACATTGGTTCACATTGACCTTTGTAATCATTATAAAGAGTTAAAGGTACTAGGGGATGATCTTCTGTAACGTTTTTTTTATCTGATACCCCATATACTGAACTTGTGGAGGCGTATATAAATCTCTTAATACCATTTTCTTTAGCAGCAATAACCATAGGTTCAAAACAATCAAGATTTATTGTTTTTGATAATTTTTCGTCAAGCTGGAAACTTGCATCATTTGATATACAAGCAAGATGTAAAAAAATATCATGATTTTCACAAGATTTTTTCAATTTAATAATATCTCTAATATCGCCATTAATAATTTTTAAGTTTTTATTTTTAGGTAGAAAATTATGCCCAAAATACATTATATCGTATACGGTTACTTTATAACCTTTATCAAGAAGTTGTGGTACCAATCTACTTCCACAATAACCAGCTCCACCAGTGATAAATATAGATTTAATTTTCATTTATATATTTTTTAAAATTTTATTTATTCTGTTTGACCAATTGTTATTAAAAAAAATTGCTTTGTCATCAATGATTAAATCAAATGAAGGTTTTCCAAAAATTAATTTGTGATACTTTAATCCCCATTCATTTAACTTTTTTTTTGTAAATTTATAACCTTGTTTTTTGGCTTTGTTAACAATATCTTTGTGTCGACCCATGTAACGAGCTGTAAAAATTTTTATTGTATAACCTTTCATGTAGAGCTGATTAATTGCATGTATATTTTTTTTGATTGGTTTTGAGTCCATATAATTATTTCCAATCGTTCTACATATAACTCCATCTATATCAAAACATATTGTTTTTTTTATTTTTTTTTGCACAATTCTAAACAACTTTTGATTACTTTATTATGATCAAAATAAAATTTATTTTCTAAAACTGATGACATTGGTACATGGCTATTGGGCCAATTAATTCTTCTTGCGGGTTTTGCTAATTTAATTCCACTCTCTGAAATTTTTGAAATAATTTCTGATCCTATCCCGAAATTTTTCCATCCATCTTCGACTACCAATATTTTTTTTGTTTTTTTTACAGAACTAAATATATTTTTCATTTTAAAGTTTGAAAGTTCTCTTAAATCAAATAAGTCTACTTTAATATTAATTTTAGAAAGTTCTTTTGCTGCTTTCAAAACTGTAAGAGTTGACGCTCCCATTGAAACAACAGTCAAATCTTTTCCTTTTAATCTATGTCTTGGTGAGCTTAAATCTAAAAAATACGGCTCTTTTGGAACATGCTCTGAAGAATTATATAAAGCTCTATATTCTAAAAATATCACAGGGTCATTTGACATTATACTTGATAAAAGTTGTCCTTTTGCCTCAGAGGGGGAGGATGGCATTACTACTTTAATTCCAGGGAGATAAGAAAAAAATGTATGCAATGTTTTTGAATGCTGTGGTCCTTGTCCCCAACCCCTACCAATTATAGCCCTTATAACCAAGGGCATTTTACATTTTCCAGAACTTTTAAAAGACCATAATGAAATCCAATTTACTATCTGTTCAAAAGAAAAAACCATAAAATCTACTCTCTGATGAATTAAAATAGGTCTAAGTCCTGCATTTGCCGCTCCAGCTGCAAAAGAGGTTTCGGCTTGCTCAGAATTTGGGGTATCGAAAATTCTTTTTGATCCGAATTTTTTTTCAATATTTTTATTTGTATTAAAAACCATTGCTCCTTTCTCAACTCCTTGACCTAAAATGAAAACATTTTTATCTAATTTCATAGCTTGCACTTGTGCCTCATTAATTGCATCTGCAAAACTCAATTTTCTTTTAAATTTACTTTTCATAATTAATATGGCGATGAAGCTTTTGGCTTATGTTCCTCTTGTTTTTCATCAAAAGGAATTTGATTATTATAAAAATTCTTTACTTTTTTTGAATACGTATTTTGATAATTAAATTTTTCGAATGAATTAGGAAATTTACTTTGTTCGGCATATTTAAAAGCATTATTAATTTTATTTTTTATTTTCTTTTTTATAAGCATGTTAATATTTTCAAAATCTTTAATTTCTTTTATAAGTTTATTTTTATAAAAATTTAATGGATCTTTTTTTTTCCATGAATTAATTTCTTTATTTGATCTATAATTATAGTGATCATCACTTTCAGGTCCTACATGTGCGTTAAACCTATAAGTCATAACCTCTAAAAAAACCGGTCGATTACTAGATTTTATATCTTTAATAATATTTTTAATCTTTAAAAAACATTTTTCAGGATTATTTGAATTTATAAAACTAGTTTTGATGCCATAAGGTAAAAGTTTTTTGTAAATATTTAAATTTTTATTTCTTTCCCTCATGTGTGTTTGGGTAGAATAAAGATTATTTTCACAAATAAACAAAACTGGTAATTTCATCATCACTGCCATATTAATAACCTCATAACTAATACCTTCATCCATTCCACCATCTCCAATAATGGCTACTGACAAATTTTTTTTACCATTGTACTTTTTAGAAAACGCGTCGCCTATCGACATTGCAAAAGACCCTGACAATAAAGCTCCACTATAAAAGTTAATTTTTTCTAACATCATTTCTTGTGAACCTGACATACCTCCAGAAACACCAGTTTTTTTTCCATAGAACTCAGCAAATAATTGATTCAATGGACCATTTTTAGACAGGTAATATCCATGTGATCTATGCCCACAAAAAAGACTGTCTTTTTTATCAATTAATTGTCTTAATACTGCTGGAAGCATTTCTTGACCAATGCAAAAGTGCATTGGACATCTCATTTTGTTTCCTTGTCTATATTTTTTAATGAGTTGTTCCTGAACTTCCCTAATATAGAAAAGGCTTTCGTATAATTTAATTTTTTCTTTTTTTTTCATGTAAATAATAAATTTATTATTGACTGTTTATATTAAAATTTAAAGATGTACATAATAAAGAAACTATCTCTTAGAAGCTTTTTTTATAAAAAAAATTTCATCAATTTCTTTAATATCTCTAATATTTTTAACAGTAAGTTCCTCTAGTGCAAAGTAAAGTATTTTTTTTTTCATAACAAAGAATTTTAATAATTCGTTTCTATTTTTTTTTTTTTCAGGTAATGAAAAAATACTAAAGAATATAATTCCTTCCAATTGATTTATTTCAGATTTCAAAGAATTAAGAACATGATATGAATTTTTCATTACATATTCGGTAGCACTTAGTTTGAATTCTATCTTTAATTTTTTAGCATAATCTCTAATTTTTAAATTTTGAAGAGTTTGTGGAATGAAACTTCCATCAACTTTTCTTGAAGTAATATATCCTCTATACCCTAAACTATTTTTCATTTGGATATTTGTATGACATCCCTAATTTAGTCACTGGTTTCATAGTTATAGGTTTAAAAAAAACACCTATGCTTTTATCTCTGTAAGGTGAAAAAATTGCTTTGAATCTACAATTAAAACTCCACCTTGTTCCTTTTTCAGAGTTAGCAACATTTCCATGCATAATATTTTGTGTAAAAAGCAATCCTTGTCCATAATCAATTTTTAACCATTTCAAATGTGGTTTAACAGCTGTAAACAATTTATTTGTAGACTTATATTTAAAAAATTTTTTTGAAAATTTATTATTTTTATCAGTAGGTAGGATAAACATAGATTTGGTTCTGTAACAATCAACAAGTGGTAACCAAAGTACGATTTCATATTCTGAGTCACCTACCCAAACATCAGAGTGAAGAGGAAGAGTAGAGCTATCATCATTAGGAAGTTGGATACTTAAATTACATTTTTTTTGCATAACAAGCTCATTTCCACATATCATTTCTAAATATCTTTTTCCCAAAGAAAAGTAAGCTTTAGAAAACCATTTATAAGAATTTATTTTCTCATAAACATATAATCTATAACTATTTAAATCTTTAATTGAAATTTCATTATGTGTATTGTCTAAAGTGAAGTTTTGATTTTTTTTTTTATATTTTTTTTTTAACCATTCTTTACTTATTTTAATTATAGATTTTTTAATTCTAGTTAAATTTTTCTTATCTTTTATATTAAAAATATAATAACCTTTATTTAAAAATTTTTTTTGTACGCGAAGTTCTTCGTTGTTAACAAAATTCATATTTTATTTAAAATAAATAAATTCATAATCACCTTTATAGCCAAAATGATCATAAATCCAGATCCATTCTTTGTCTGTAAAAAAAGACTCAGCAGTCAGTGCCCAACATTGTAAATTAAATAATTCTCTTTCATTTCTATAGCCCTCTAAAGCCACATAGCCTGCTTTCCCTACTCTTTGAATTTCTTGTAAAGCTTTCTTTAAATCAAAAATTTGAAGATTATGAAGACAGTGGATAGAAAAAACTAAATCAAATGTTTTATTTTTGTATGGAAATTTATCTTGTGCTCTGTGAACATATAAATATTTTTTAATTTCTTTCTTTGAATTTCTTATTCCATACTTTGATATATCAAAACCAGCTATTTTAATTTTTGGTAAAATTTTTTTAATTTCATACAATACAAATCCTTTCCCACACCCGACGTCTAATATTTTTGATTTATTTGTTAATTTATAATGTTTTATAATTTTTTGGGCCACTGGTTTCATTAAATTTGGAATATATTTATATCCTCCATACCCATATTTTCTTTTTCCATCCCAATATTGAAAATTATATTTTCTGGCTGTTCTCATACATTGAATTTTATTATTTTTCATTCGTTTAAAATAATCTCGTTTAGTTTTTAAATGAATAGGTGTTATAATTTTAAGCAATTTTGACATCTAAGGTATTAATTTTTTTTTTTTAACATAAAATAAGTCATAATAAATTATTGCTTGTAAATCCCACGGTATAATATTTAATTTTTTTAATTCTTCAATTTTAAAATAACCAAATTTTTGCCCTTCATTTAATTTTATTTTCGTTTTTTGACCGACAAATTCACATTGAAAATAAGATCTATCTCTCTCTTTTTTAAAAAATTTAGATTTAAAGTTTAATTTAAATAGTTTACTTTTTATTTTTAGTTTTAATGACAGCTCTTCATTCAATTCTCTTAAAATAGCTTTTTTTTCAGTTTCATATTTTTCAACACTCCCTCCAAAAACTCCCCAAAAGCCAGGAAAGAAAATTTTTTTTTTTGTGTCTCTTTTTTGTAACAAATACTTGTTATTTTTAATTATTATTGCTCCAACAGATTTTTTTTTTTCAATCATTTAATCGAATTGCTTCATAATAAACATAAGTATGTAACTATTTATTTATTTTTTCCAAATGGTCTTTTACACAATCATTTATTAACATTTGACTCGTATATTTTTTTTTTGATTTAAGCCCAAGATATTTTGGTTTTATTAAAGCATTACTAAAATACTTATTCTTTACATCTACCAAATTACCTGTTTTTTTTAAGTATATGGCATACTTTCTAACAAGTTGATAAATTGATATATAATTTTTTGAAGATACATTAATAATTTCTGCTGATTTTTTAGAAAAAAATTTTTTTTTATTTTTTATTATTCCAACAATAATTTTGGCAAGTTCTGGAATGTATAATGGAGTAGAATATACATCGCTTGAAGCATATATTTTATGATTTTTCATAATTTTTAATAATAATCTACTAATTAATTGTTTTTTATGAGTAGGACCATACAGCATAGGAACTCTTAAAATAAGAATATTTGTATAGCATGACAAAAATTCATCAGCAAAATATTTTGAAAGACCATAAATCGTATTTGGATTAGCAATTGAATTTTCATTGTATAATTTTTTAAATTTCTTTCCTGAAAAAACTGCAGCAGTAGAAAAGTGAATTAGTTTTGCACCTATTCTTTGTGATATTTTTGCTAAAAATACTGGGAAAGCAGTATTTATTTTAAAAGCCTCTTGTGGATTATTTTCACAGTAATCTATTCCGTTTGCAGCAATACAATTAATTATAATTTTTGGTTTGTTTTTTATAATAAAATTCTCGTATTTACAAAAATTTTTGATCACATCTATTTGTGATCTTGAGACTTTAATAACATTATATTTTTTTAAATGAGAAGCTAGCTCTATCGCAACACCACTTGTAGAACCAGTTATCATTATTTTATCTTTAGTCATCAAATAAAAGTTTCTTGTTATTTTTCAAAAAACTTGAGCAAATTTTCATATTAATTTCTTTATGGATTGGCATTTTTTCAATATTATGTTTTTTTGTTAATTCTAAATAATTTAACCAGAATTTTTGTTGTAAAATTTTTTCACTTTCGCCTTCTAACAGTTTATCATTAACAATATGATCCATCTCCACAGCTAAATCTTTAATTTCCTCTGGAGAATTCTCTACAAGAACAATTTTATTTTGATTTAAGCTATGTAAACTAAAATTGAATGCTAGTTGTTGAGAATATATCTCTTTTATATTTAAAAATTTTTTTTCTTTTAATGAATAGTATTTTTTAAATATTGCTAAAGAATTATTTACAAATGAGTTGAGGTAACCGAGTGGAGCATAAACATATGCTATTGGTCTTCTAAACACAAAGGGTATACCATCGAATCCAAAACCTGAAGAAATACAAAAAGAACAAGTGCCACCCAAATATATATCCATAAAGTCACTTTGAAATTTTGAAAATGAATAATCGATTATCATGGGGTTATTTGTTTCAAGTTTTTTTTTATTAAACTTACCCATTCTAAGTACATAATAACCTCTTTTAGTAAGTTCCTCAGCGGCCATAACATAATTTTTTATATCTCCATTTCTAAAATCTAGATATTTCCAATTACCTTTCGGAAAAACTGTATCTAAATAATTAGAGTCTCTGACAGCTAAACAAACATATTTATTTGATTTGACACCTAGTTTTCTAAGTGTCTCTAAACCCTTTTTAATGTCACTATCAAAGAAATTAATTTTTTGCTTAGATTTTAGAAATAATCCATTTACATCACGATCCTGACATTCTGGCCTAGGAATAATATATTTGCTTTCATTGATACTTAATCCTATTTTTTTATAAATTAAGTTTAAAGTTTTATTAATTAAGTAAATAGGTTCAAGTAATATTCTAGGTAGTACTAATACTTTTTTCTTAATGATTTTATGAAGGTAATAATTACAAATTGGACCATCATAAAAAAAAATATCAAAATATTTTTTTTTATTAGAATCAAACTCTCTTTCAGACAAATAAAGCTCTGTTTCTGCAATATAGTGCCCTAACCTCTGGCTTATTAATCTATTTACTCTTACTAAAACTAGAGGACTCAACAATCTTATTAATATAGAGAACAAAAATCCTAAAATTGAAAAAGGAATAAATAAAATAACTCTTAATAAAATTAAAAATTTTCTATAAAATTCCTTTAAACCAAGTTTTTTTATATCATTAAGATTTTTTATAAAAAAATTTATAACAAACATTACTTGTTAGATTATATAAAGTTTATATGCTGGGGCTTTTTTTTGGTAGGTTTTTCAATTTTTGCATTCCCCTTTAAATGAGCATCTAAAGCTTCATTAACCTTGTGCTGTAAACAGAGAGTTCCACACATTTTTTGAGCATTAAAGTCTGGAGAAGCCAAGTAATTCATTACTTCCCAGTAGTGATCAGATTTCCATATTTCCTTAAATCTTTTCTCAACAATATTACCAATATGAAATTTTTTATATTTTTCGTTAAATAACATTCCACAAGGCGCGACTAAACCTGATCCAGATAATTGTAGTAAGAAAGGAGCTCCTAAACATCTTTGGTATGAACGTATTTGCCCTCCACCTTCATTTTCCTTAAGTTTTGACCATTTGATCACACATTTATAAGTATCATCTGAAAGATTTTCAGCTTGTTTAAGTAAATCAAAAAGTTTTTCATATTCTTTATAATCTACGCCTAATTTACCATCTTCATTATCTGAACAATGTTTGATTATTGCATAATCTGGCCTGAGCTTTTTTCCAAGACGAGCAAGTGGCATAATTTGATCTGAGTCTTGAGGCATTAAAACCATCTGCATTCCAATTGTTACTTTTAAATTATCTCTTTTCTTGATTTTAACCATTGCTTCAATATTTTCACAAACTCTATCAAAGCTTGATTCTTTACATCCCATAATTTCAGCATACCTTTTCCTCTCTCCTGCAGAAAAGTTTACTCTCAAATATGTCAAGTGAGGTAAAACTTCTTCTAATCTATTTTCAGTTAATACAAAAGCATTTGAACCCACTGCCATTGATAATCCAAGCTCATTACCTTTCTTACAAGCATCAATAAAAGCTGGGGAAATAGTGCTTTCCCCATCAGAAACAAAACTTATACCCTTAACACCAATTTCAGCACAGTCTTCAAGAAAATCAAAAATGACTTTTTTTGTTATAATTTTTCTAGAATTTTCTTGAAACATCGCATAACAAAATCCACAAGAATAATTACATGCTCTTGTTAAGGCCATGTCAATTGTTATTGGAGCTATTCTTTCACCCCTTTCCCATGCTTTTACTCTCTCAGAATGCCATGCAATTTTTGTGCCATCTAAAATAAGTTTTTGATGTTCTTCAGCTAATGATGACATATATTTTTTTAAAGTTTTAGGTTTTTTTGTCTCAATTTATTTTCATCTCTTAACTCTGTATAAAACACCTCAATTCTTTTATCAATTGAAGTTCTTACAAATTTTTCAAAAAAAAGCAAAATACTAGATAATTGATCATCATTTATTTTCTTTTTCACTCCAACAGTAAGTCTTATGCAGTCATCTTGAATTGTGTCGAAATATAAAAGATTATCAATATTATTCTTTTTTTCGAAATTTTTAATTGAATTATTGATAATTTCCTCTTTTTTTTCAAAGCTAAGACTCATCCAGCTATCTGAAGGATATCTGTCAAAAAGATTTTTTAATTCAACATTGTGTCTAATTTTATGTAATTTCCATATCTTACTAATTAAATCGTGAATATTTTCAAATATCTGAAATCTTGATACTGGTGATATAATACCTTCAATATATTTATTTAAGTTTCGAGGTCTTATGGATTTCTCAAGTTTAATAATACCATGCTCAAATGCCTCAAATAATGGTAAATTCAAAATTTTTCTGCAGTATTCCTCTAAAAAGAAAATTTCAATATCATCGTCATCACCACAAAAATTTATAGAAATAATTTTTAATTTTTCTTGAGGGTCTAATTTTATTGCTAAACCATAATTTTTATTATTTACAAAATAATCATAAAATTTATTATCTATCAGCTTATTCTTAATTTTTTTAAATTTAAAATTTTTAATTTTTTTAAAATATAATTTTTTTATTTTTTTTGTGTTAATCGAATTTTTTTTTTTCTCTACTTTTCTTTTTTTAAGAATTTTAATATTTTTGTTTTTTTTTTTCTTGAAAACAAAATAAGTTTTTCATTTATTTTGATAGAGTTTATTTTATTAAAATTGAGAAAATATAAATCATTATTTTCAGAAATATTAATTTCTGAAAATTGTTTTGATATACTTTCCAAATCTTTCAATGATTGAATATCTAGAGTTTGTTTGGAAATAGTAATTTCAATAAAATTTTTATACTGGGTTGAAATTGAGTTTAACAAATTTAAGAAACTTTTAATAATATTATCATCAGGCACCCACAACTTTAAATAATCTTTTCCAAAATCTCTAAGTTTGTTATTTAGTTGATTATAATAATTCTTCTTTAGCTGATCATAATTAAGTGAAAGTTTTTTTGTCATTTTAGAAAATTGTTAATATTAAATTAAAATTTTTTTTTCCACATGAATTGTTTTTTGTCTGGTATTTTCCAATCTCTTCCAAATTTTTCCTCTAAGTACATTTCTGGGTTACTGGGACATAAATATTCAGAACCATATAGTTTTGTCTTTTCAAGATTAATTAAACTTTCGTAATCAATAAAAGTATATTTTTTATTTTTATGATTATTTTCATTATATTCCCCTTTCCATAGATTTTTATTATCAATTATGCAAGGTCTAAAAATTGATATATCAATAATTTCGCCAAATACTAAAATCTGAAATCTAGATAGAAAATTTTCATCATCATAAAACTTATCAATTCTTGAAATACCTTTTTTATTTATATTTTCCAAATTTTTTAAAAATTTGTCTGCCTTTATGGACAGCATACCTAAGTCAATATCAGTGGGCCTTCCAGCAAATGACTCTTGTCTTATAGAACCTAATAAGGAGCCAGCAGTTAAAAAAAAATCGTATTCTTGATTTTTGGTTTTCTTAAGAAACTGATTTAGCGAAAAAAAACAAGAGCTATGTTTTACTGGTAATTTTTTATAAATTGGATCAGAGAAGCTTAGATAAATTGTTTTTAAAATTTTATATAAAACAAAATCAATATATTTATCTAGATAAATCAACTTAAATTTTAATATTAAATTTATTACAATTTTAGGAAGTACAATTTTAAGAATTTTTTTTAATCTATTGTCTGGTTTTATAAATAGATTTTCAGTGTTTTGACTATTTTTTTTATACTGCATTTAAAAATAATTATATAGTTTTTTACTAGAAAATTATTGAACTGTTAATGAAAAAGTATATTGATAAAATTAACAATATTATTATTAGCTTAATTAACTATTTACTTTAATGAAAAAAAAAAATTTTCAAGTTGCAATCGATAGTCCTGCAGCAAGTGGTGCTGGAACTCAAGCAAAATTAATTTCCAGACACTATAATCTTTTTTATTTAGACACAGGAAAATTATATAGAATTTTAGGAAAAAATTATATTAAAAATAATAAAAAAATAGATTACAAAAATTTTAAGGAAATTATTTTAAAAACAAAAATTAATGATTTAAAAAAAAAAAATTTGCTTAAAAATGAAATCGGTCTAGCTGCTGCGTATCTTGCAAAAATAAAAAGAATTCGAAATTTCGTAAATATGTATCAAAAAAAAATAGCAAATAATCCTCCAAAAAAATTTAAAGGTGTTTGTTTTGATGGAAGAGATATAACATACAATATAATGCCTAAGGCTGATATAAAATTTTTTATGACAGCTGATGTAAGTATAAGAGCAAAGAGAAGATATAAAGAGCTTAAGTCCCAAGGTTACAAAATTACATTCAATGATATTTTAGTTTCTATAAAGGAAAGAGATAAATCAGACTTTAAGAGAAAAATTTCTCCATTAAAAAAAACAAAAGATGCAATTTTAATTGATAGTTCAAAATTATCAATAAACGAATGCTTTAAAAAAATGAAATTTTTTATCAACAAGAAATATAAAAGTTATGAGAAAAATTAAATTAAAAAAGAACCACGGAATTCTATTTTGGATTACAGGATTATCGGGATCTGGTAAAACAAGAATTGCAAAGAAGATATCTAACAATGTTAGAAAAAATTATGGAAAGACTGTAGTTCTAAGTGGAGATGAAATTAGAAATATTTTTAATTTAAAAGGATATAGCTATGAAGAAAGATTAGAAACTGTTCTTAAATACTGTAAATTGGCAAAGAAAATTACTTCTCAAAACATTAATGTAATTTTTGCTGTAATTGGAATGGTAGATGTTTTAAGAAAATGGAATAAAAGAAATCAGAAAAACTATGTAGAAATTTATATTAAGTCTGATTTAAAAAAAATAATTAATGCAAAGAAGAAAAAAATTTATCATAAAAAAGTTTCAAAAATTGTAGGTGTTGACATACCCCCAGAGTTTCCAAAAAATCCAGATATTATTATCACAAATGATTTTAAGAAAGATTTAGACTATCTTTCAAAAATCTTACTTAAAAAAATTGAAGATTTAGTGGATAAGAGATTTTGAATTTATTAACTTAGATATATCTTCTATCATTAAATAACTTGGAATTTTTTTATTTTTTTTAATTAAATTTCTTATCTTGCTTCCACTAATCATTATTTTTTTTTTATTACATTTTGCTGATTTACATTTATTTGTAACTATTTTTTGAATTCTACAATAAAAGGGTTCTTTTTCAGATATTATTTTTATTCCAATTTTTTTTTCTAAGCTTTTGCAAAATTTTTGAGATTCATATTTAGAAAAAAAATTTTTATATCCTGCGTGATCTCTTCCAACCCAGAAATGAGAACAGCCGTAATTCCTTCTTACAATAGCATGTAAAGAGGCCTCTAATGGTCCTCCATATCTAGGGTAAGAAAAAAAAGGTAAACAAAACACAGTGTCACTTCTCAAAAGTTTTGAGGCCTTAATATTAGATTTCATTATAAATCTATCCTTATATTCACCAGCCTTATATTGCCCTATCAACGGTTGAATAAGTAATCCACCATATCTTTTGTGTAATAGTTTATGAATCCATAAATGTGCATTATGTGGAACATTCCTAGTATGGAAGCTTGGTAAAAATTTAAGTTTTTTTATTTTTTTTTTAAAAACTTTTGGATCTATGAAATATTTAGGTAAATGCTTAAAAGAATATTTTTTTGAAATTTTAAAACTTAAAAACTTATAGTTTTCCTTTTCAAAAATTTTAAAATAATGGTGTTTTTTAAAATTATTTCCAAAAACTTTTTTACCAAAAAGGTTTTTATCGATTTCATAAAATTTTAGATTTGATACTTTGGCAACATTTTGCGATTTATACTTTAATGTAAGATTTCTTTTGTTTTTAATATTTTCATATTGTTTTTTTTTTAATCCAAAAAAAATTGGTAATGGAAAGAATTTTTTGTTTAAAGTTTGATCATATAAAATAGTATTAAATTCTCTTTGATTTACAAAATTTTTTGTTGGGTAAAAAATTCCTGAAGTAACATTTATATAATCTGAATACTGTTTATAGTTAAGTTTGAAATTCACAAATTATTATTATATTAGGTAATCTAAATTTACAAAAGATTTTATGTTTGAAGATATACTTATAGCGGGTTTTGGTGTAATAGGAACAGAGATTTTATATCAAATAGTAAAAAAAATAGATAAAAGAAAATTAAATATTTCGATCATAGAAAAAGATTATTCTAATTTTCCAGGTGGAGTAGCATACGGTAAGTCTAATTCAAAGCATGGTTTTTTTAATAATCCACTTAGATTATCAAATGATGAGTTTCAAAATTGGGTTAAAAAGATAAAAAATCAAAAAAAATTAATAGAATATTTTAGATCTAATGAAGATCTTAATTTAAAAAATTGGTTAAATAAAAATGTTTTAGGAAAATTTAACAGGTTTAAAAATATAAATGAATTGTATCTACCAAGGTCGGCATATGCAATTTTTCTTGAAGAAAAGTTTTTAAATATTCTAAGAATAATGAATATAAAAAAAAAAATTAAAATTAGTTTCTATGAAAATGAATTAATAAAAGTTTCAAAAGATATTAAAGAAAATCATTACATATGTTATGTAAAAAATAATCTGAAAAAAATGAAATTAATGCCTGACAATAATAATTTATTATTAAAAAAAAAACTTACAAAAAAAGGGCGAGTTATTAAAACAAAAAATATTATTTTGGGTTTAGGGATTTTGCCACCAACATATATAAATTCCAAAAAGTTTAGCTTAAGTGACAATTATATTCATGATTTCTATGCATCTGGAGCTACTAACAACCTTCTAAAAAAAATTAAAAAAATAAAAAACCTAAAAAAAATTATTATTGTATTTATTGGAAATAAAGCAGGATTGTTAGAAACAGTTCAAGAAATTGAGAAACTTGAAGAAAAAACATTAAAAAGAATGCAAATAATCAGTGTTTCTTCCAGTTCATTATCCTTAGAAAAAGCCATTCTTTCAAAAAATTATAGATCTTATGATTTTAAATTTTTAATTAATAAAAAGATTTCAAAAATAAAAATGGCTAAAGAAATTTTAAATTTAATAAAGTTAGAATTTCAAAATGGTATTAAAAAAAAATATAGTAAATATGATATTTGGACACTAATTTTAAAAAAGAAGATACTTGATAAATGCTTTAAGAAACTATCAATCAAAGAAAAAAAGGCTTATAACAATGTAATATTTAGTAAATTGAGAAATATAACAAGATATACATATCCTGAAACAGTTGAGGCCAAAAATAGACTTGAAAAACTAAATATACTTAAAAATTTAAATGATAAAGTTTCAAATTTAAGTTTTAAAAATAATAAAGTCATTGTAAAAACAAAAAATAAACGGGTTATAAGAGCCGATTTAGTTATTAATGTTTCTGGTCCTGTCTCACTATTTAATAATACTAATGAAGTGCCGTGTTTAAATTCATTAATGAAGATATGTAGTAATTTTAATGAAAGAGGTTTTATCTCTGATAAATTCAATCTGATAGGACATAATATATATGCACCAGGTACTTTGTCTAGTAACTTTAACCCTGAAAGAAAAACTATTATTAAATCGATAACTGAAAACTGTGTTACAACTGCTACTCATTTAACAGATTCAATAAAAGGTAAAAAATGGAATTAAAAGATCAACTCTCATGGAATGAATTTTTAAAATATAGCAGGAAGGATCAAATTATCTCAGAGGTAAAACCGTTTAACAGATTAGTAGCACATAGTAAAAATTTATTTATTGTTGCAGGTTATGGAGCCTTTACAGAAGGCTATATACTTATAATTACAAAGGATTTTATTCCATCTTTTGGTCTAGTTGATGATAAAGTGGTGGCTGAACTAAATTTCCTAATTAAATTATTTAAATTCAATAATAATAAAAAATATCAGAGAAATTCAGTTGTATTTGAACATGGTATGTGCGCATGCATTGGCGGATTAGATAGAGCACATGTACACATAATGAGCATTAATAAAAATACTAGTGAAAATAGTTTAAAATCTTCAATTGAAAAAGTTCTTCAAAAAAGAAAGTTGGGAATCAATTATATTAAATTTGGAAAACATAAGCTTGAAAATATCCATGATATAAATCAATTTATGGATGATCCTCAAAACATTGAAGGCAAAGATTATGAGGTTAATGGGAAGCTATTTAAATTGGATGATATAACTAATCTTGATTTTAATGAATGGCCTCATGTCACGCTTAATCATATTAATAAAGGAGGCCATTACGTATACTTTAGAAGTGATAATGATAATGCATCTTTTTTAACAACTCAAAATTTTAAAACTCAATTTGGAAGAGAAGTAGTTTTTGAAAATGAGTTAATGTTGTGTGATGAATTTAGAAATAAAATTAAGAGTTTAAAAAAAAAAAATCCACTTCTAGAACTTTGGAAATGGCAAAATTGGATGTTTGATAGTAATATTATTGAAACTGTAAATAATTCAAGACAATATCTAAAAGATTATAAATCAATGTTTTATTCAGAATATGAAGAATTTCATTTAGAAATAATTTAATATAAAATAATAAAAATTTTTTTCAGTGCATAAATCAAGCCAATTGAGCTATTAGTACTGGTCAGCTACATGCGTTACCGCACTTCCACACCCAGCCTATCAACG
>CACEQR010000002.1:102500-155099 GCA_902561765.1 uncultured Pelagibacteraceae bacterium
TTATCTCTTTAAACCTATGAATTCAGTTTAAAGTACCACATAAAGTGGTGGGTTTTCCCATTCGGAAATTTACGGATCAAAACTTGCATACAGCTCCCCGTAACTTATCGCAGTATACCACGTCCTTCATCGGCTTTCAGTGCCAAGGCATCCGCCACACGCCCTTAAACGCTTGATTTATGCACAGAAAAAAATTCTGTGTTGAATCAAATTTTTGTTAAAATATTCATCTATTCGAATATTAAATGATTGTTCAAACAAATATAAATTTAAATTGAACAATCGGATATAGATATTGATAATATAAAATATTTACAGTTTTAATAACTAAGTGTTTCATGGTGGAGGATAGCGGGATCGAACCGCTGACCTCCTGAATGCAAATCAGGCGCTCTCCCAGCTGAGCTAATCCCCCAGAAAGATGGTGGGCCGAGAAAGACTCGAACTTTCGACCCCACCCTTATCAAGGGTGTGCTCTAACCAACTGAGCTACCGGCCCCTTTGTGCAAAAGGAGAAACACTATTTTAAAAAGAGAAATGAGGACGGTCAACATTAACCTGTTATATTATTTAGATTAAGAAATAATCCTTAATCATCCTTAGAAAGGAGGTAATCCAGCCGCAGGTTCCCCTACGGCTACCTTGTTACGACTTCACCCCAGTCGCTGACTATACCGTAGTCAAGGGTTTTAAACCTTGCCTTAAGGTAGAACCAACTCCCATGGTGTGACGGGCGGTGTGTACAAGACCCGGGAACGTATTCACCGCGGCGCGCTGATCCGCGATTACTAGTAATTCCAGCTTCATGTACTCGAGTTGCAGAGTACAATCCGAACTGAGGCATCTTTTTAGGATTTGCTTGATGTCGCCATCTTGCTTCCTATTGTAAATGCCATTGTAGCACGTGTGTAGCCCAACACGTAAGGGCCATGAGGACTTGACGTCATCCCCACCTTCCTCCAGCTTATCACTGGCAGTTCTTTCAGAGTGCCCAACTAAATGATGGCAACTAAAAGTGAGGGTTGCGCTCGTTGCGGGACTTAACCCAACATCTCACGACACGAGCTGACGACAGCCATGCAGCACCTGTGTTTCGTCCGGCCGAACCGAAAACTCTAATCTCTTAGAGTCGCGACGAACATGTCAAGTGTTGGTAAGGTTCTGCGCGTATCTTCGAATTAAACCACATGCTCCACTACTTGTGCGGGTCCCCGTCAATTCATTTGAGTTTTAACCTTGCGGTCGTACTCCCCAGGCGGTGTGTTTAATGCTTTCGCTGCGACACTGAAAATAAATTTCCAACGTCTAACACACATCGTTTACGGCATGGACTACGAGGGTATCTAATCCTCTTCGCTACCCATGCTTTCGTTCCTCAGCGTCAGTAATGATCCAGAAAGCTGCCTTCGCAATTGGTATTCTTTCTAATATCTACGAATTTCACCTCTACACTAGAAATTCTGCTTTCCTCTATCATACTCTAGCTAAAAAGTTTTGATGGCAGTTCCAGAGTTAAGCTCTGGGATTTCACCACCAACTTTTTTAACCACCTACGAACTCTTTAAGCCCAGTAATTCCGAACTACGCTAGGTCCCTTCGTATTACCGCGGCTGCTGGCACGAAGTTAGCCGGACCTTCTTATTCGGGTACAGTCATTTTCTTCCCCGACGAAAGAGCTTTACAACCCAAAGGCCTTCTTCACTCACGCGGCATCGCTGCATCAGAGTTTCCTCCATTGTGCAATATTCCCTACTGCTGCCTCCCGTAGGAGTTTGGGCCGTGTCTCAGTCCCAATGTGGCTGATCATCCTCTCAGATCAGCTATAGATCAAAGTCTTGGTAGGCCATTACCCCACCAACAAACTAATCAAGTGCAGGCTCATCCTTCGGCGCATAAAGCTTTCTCCGTAAAGACTTATGAGGTATTAGCACAAGTTTCCTCGTGTTATTCCTCACCAAAGGGAAGATACCTACATGTTACTCACCCGTCTGCCACTAAGTATTGCTACTTCGTTCGACTTGCATGTATAAGGCGTGCCGCCAGCGTACGTTCTGAGCCATGATCAAACTCTCAAGTTTAAAAACGGCGCACACTAGCTTCTATACAAATACTAAGAATAATATTTGTATAATGTTGAAGTGTGTACGACAAATTTTGGTAACCTTAACCGTCCACAC
This sequence comes from uncultured Pelagibacteraceae bacterium, assembly GCA_902561765.1. GTDB lineage: Bacteria > Pseudomonadota > Alphaproteobacteria > Pelagibacterales > Pelagibacteraceae > Pelagibacter. The sequence continues at coordinate 104,678 of CACEQR010000002.1, forward strand.
TTCTCTTCTTAAAATATAAACAATTCAAATAGCTAATTGGACTATAAAGCCCAATAAATAACATTTTTTATATGTTGAGTGTGACGCTTATATTGGAAATAATTTATAAATCAAGTTTTTAGATAAACAAAAAATGTGTTAAAAAGTCTTATAAATCAACATTTTTAAGCTATCAATAATATTATGTTAAAAAAAATTAAAAAAAAAACAAAATCATTTTCCCATTTTATTTGGTTGATTTTATTAATTACTGTCACAAGTTTTGTAACTTATTTTTATGAAATAAATAAAAAATCGCAATATCTGAGCTTAAAAAAAACTCTTCAAAATGTTTATTTTCAAAAAACACTTAAAAAAATTACGAATACATTAGAAGATCGGTATAAAGATATTGAATACGTTGTAAAGGAAGGTGATAATTATGAAAACATTATAAATAGTATTGAAGTATCAAATACTGAAAAAAAAATATTTCTAGAGACAATTAAAAAAAATCAAACAATTAAAATATTAAGACCAAATCAAAAAATTTATTTTAAGATTGATAAAAAAAATAAGCCTAAGATTACAGAATTTATAATTGAAGTTAGTAAAACAAAAGAAATCTATTTCGTTAGAAATATTGAAAATGAAAACTTTAATTCAAAAACAATAGAAAAAAATTTAAAAAAGATTATTACATACAAAGAGAGTAAAATTACAAATAGCTTATATCAGACAGCCACTAAATTAAAAATTAGACCAAATATTATTATAGAATTTGCACGATTGTATGGTTTTCAAGTAGATTTTCAAAGAGATATTTGGAAAGATGATAGTTTTCAAATTATCTACGAGGAATTTTTAAATGAGAGTGGAGAAATAATTGAAACTGGAAATATTATTTTTGCAAATTTAAATTTAAAAAATGAGGATTTAAAACTTTATAGGCATGAATATGAAAAAAATAAAATTGATTATTTTGACGAAAATGGAAAAAGTATGAAAAAAACTTTAATGAAAACTCCAATTAATGGTGCAAGATTATCATCTTCATTTGGAAAGAGGAAACATCCTATTTTAGGTTTCACAAAAATGCATACTGGAACTGATTTTGCTGCTCCGATGGGTACTCCTATTCTGGCTTCGGGTGATGGTTTAGTAGTAAGAGCAAAGTGGTGTGGAGGCGGAGGTAATTGTGTAAAAATAAAACATAATAGAGTATATCAAACCGTTTATGCTCATATGTCCAAATTTGCAAGAGGTATCAAAAAGGGTGCAAGAGTTAAGCAGGGACAAATAATTGGATACGTGGGCTCTACAGGACTTTCTACTGGTCCTCATTTACACTATGAAATAATAGAAAATGGAAAAAAAATAAATTCTCAAAAACTTAAGTTGCCTTCTGGAAAAGTTTTGAAAGGTAATCAACGAAAAATATTTGAGGTAAATAAAATTAAAATTGATGTCCTAAAATCTGAACTAATATCTAAAATGTAAATTATTTGTTTGTTGGTTTCTCTAATTCTTTTAAATCAGTCTCTGTCTTAATTTGATTGCTGACATTATTATCAGTTAAGTTTTCAGAGTTTATCTTTAAGTTGTCCTGTGATAAAAGTATTCGAGAAAAATGTTCAGAATGTTGTAAGTAGTTTTCTGATAAAATCTTATCTCCATTTTAAAGAGCTTCTCTTGCAAGATCATTGTATTTCTCTACGAGTTTTGCAGCATTTTGATTATTTTTTCCTGGATGTCTTCTTTTAAAAGAGGAAACATTATTAAAATCTCCATTATTTTTATGTCCATTTCCATTTCGTCTAAAATTTCTATCTCCATTAGATTTAAATCTACTTCTTCTATTATTATTTTTGAAGTTATTCATTTTTATAATTTAGTGCTTATTATACATCTATCTCTTCCAGATAAATCTTTGGATATTTTGTTAATGTAAAAACCATTTTCATTTAATATTTTTAAAGATTGATTCTTTTGTTTGCTTCCTATTTCAATTATTAATTTTCCGTTTCTTTTTAACAATTTCTTACTGTTTATAATTACTTTTTTAATATCTCTAAAACCATCGCAACCCCCAGATAAAGCTATTTTAGGTTCATGAAATTTTATATCATCATCTAATCTACTTATATCAATATTATTTATGTATGGAGGATTAGATATTATTAAATCATAGTTAGAAGAATTATATTTGTCAATATCGATATTAATAAAATTAATTTTATTTTCTAACTGATGTAATTTTGCATTAGATTTTGCAACTTTTAATGCCTTATTTGATAAATCTAGCGCAGTAGCTGTACATTTAGACCTTTCTTGTAATATAGAAATTATGATACATCCAGATCCAGTTCCTATATCTAAAATTTTCTTTGATTTGTTATTTGGTAAATATTTCAAACATTCTTCTACAATTAACTCAGTATCAGGTCTTGGAATAAGTACTGACTTGTTAGTTATAAATTTATATTTCCAAAAATATTTAAAGCCTAAAATATAGGCGATCGGTTCATTATATTTTCTTCTTAATAAATAATTATTAAATCTATTAATTTCTTGTTTTTTTAAAATGTGATTAGAATTTAGCAATATTTCCTCTCTGCTCTTATTTAAAGCTTTTGATAGTAGTAACTCAGAATCAAGAATTGGATTTTCAATTTTATTTTTTTTTAAAAAATTCTTACCATTATTTAAAATTTCAATATATTTCATTATATGCTACTCAATTCAGTTTCTTGAGCTTGAATAACTAAATTTTCTATCATTTCATCAAATATCTCACCTTCTAAAAATTCAGATAATTTATGTAAAGTTAAATTTATTCTATGATCTGTAACTCTTCCTTGAGGAAAATTGTAAGTTCTAATTCTCTCAGATCTATCTCCAGTACCTATTTTATTTTTTCTATCTTTAGATCTCTCATCATCTCTCTTCTGTCTCTCTAATTCATAAATTCTAGATCTGAGGATTTTAAGTCCTTTTTCCTTGTTTCTTATCTGGGATTTTTCATCTTGTTGACTAACAACTATACCTGTAGGAACATGTGTTATTCTTACAGCAGAGTCTGTGGTATTTACACTTTGCCCGCCTGGTCCACTACTTCTGAATACATCAATTCTTAAATCTTTATCTTCTATTTTAACATCCACCTCTTCTGCTTCTGGCATTACCGCAACGGTTGCGGCAGAAGTATGAACTCTACCTTGGGTTTCAGTGTCTGGGACTCTTTGAACTCTATGAACACCGCTCTCATATTTTAGTGAGGAATAAATATTTTTACCTTTTATTGATGCTATTACCTCTTTTAATCCGCCAGCGTCACTTTTGGATATAGATATCACTTCTAGCAACCACTTTTTTTTATGACTAACTTTTTCGTACATTTTGAATAAATCAGATGCAAATAAACTTGCTTCCAGACCACCTGTTCCAGCTCTTATTTCTATGATAGCATTTTTAGTATCAGCTTCATCTTTAGGTAATAAAAATAATTTGATTTTTTTTTCATTATTTTCATTATTTTTTTCAAGTTCATTTAATTCACTTATTGCCAAGTCTTTAATTTCTTTTTCTGAACTTTCATCGTTCAGTAATTTTTCTAGCTCTTCCTTATTTTTCTTATAATTATAATATGAATTAGCTTCTTTTATAATTTCATTTAAATCTGAATATTCTTTTGACTTTTCTGCAAACGAGTTTTTGTCAATTTCTTCAGAGGAAAGTTCTTTTTCTAATTTAGCATGCTTTTTAATTAAATCTTGAACTTTTGATAAAGGTACCATTATTGAGCGTTTTCAATTTCTTTTGCTTTTTCCTCAACTAGTTTTACTACTTTAGAGATCATTTCATTAGTTGATATTTTATTGCTCTCAATTCCATTTAAATAAAGCATATTATTACCTTTTCCACCTCCAGTAATACCAATATCTGTTTGTGCTGCCTCGCCTGGTCCATTGACAACACATCCAATTATAGACAATGAAATTGGGGTTTTAATATGCGAAAGACACTGTTCTAATTTTTTAACTGTCTCAATTACATTAAAAGCTTGCCTAGCACATGAGGGACATGAAATAATTTTAACCCCTCTGTTCCTTAAATTTAATGATTTGAGTATTTCGTTGCCAACCTTTATCTCTTCCACTGGATCATCTGACAAAGAAACTCTTATAGTATCTCCAATTCCATTGAGAAGAAGCGATCCAAATCCAATTGATGATTTTATACTGCCAGGTAAAAAAGTCCCAGCCTCAGTGATACCTAGATGAAGTGGATAATCACAAACTTTAGAAAGTTGTCTATACGCTTCAATCGATAGAAATACGTCGGACGATTTAACACTAACTTTAAATTTATAGAAATCTAAGTCTTCAATAATGCTGATATTTCTCAGTGCACTCTCTACTAATGCTTCAGGACAAGGCTCTTTATATTTTTCTAATAAATCTTTTTCTAAAGACCCTGCATTGACACCAATTCTAATAGAACAATTATTATTTTTTGCTGCAGAAATTACTTCTTCTATTTTTTTTTTATCTCCAATATTTCCTGGATTTATTCTTAGACATGCTGCTCCGCTCTCTGCTGCCTCAATTGCTCTTTTATAGTGAAAATGGATATCAGCAACAATTGGTAATGAAGTATGTTTAATAATATCTTTTAGAGCCCTTGTTGAGTCTTCATCAGGACAAGATACTCTCACTATATCTGCTCCGGCTTCTTCAACTCTTTCGATTTGATTTATAGTCTCTTTAACATTTTTAGTAAGTGTATTTGTCATTGATTGAACAGAAATTGGATTGTCTCCTCCAACTTTGACGTTACCAACGCTGATCTCTCTTGTTTTTCTTCTTTTTATTTCTCTAAATGGTCTAATACTCATTTGTTAGTTATTTAATTTAAATTCTTTATGGAGAGATTTAATAGCTTTATTCACATTTTTTTTATTTATAAGTACAGAAATTTTTATTTCTGAGGTAGATATTACTAAAATATTTATTTTTTCTTTAGCAAGTGTTTGGAACATTCTATATGTAACTCCAGGAGTTGTTATCATTCCAACTCCTATAATTGAAACTTTCGAAACATTCTTGTCAAATATTAAATCTCTAAAATTTATTTTATTGTTTTGTAAAATAATTTTTTTAGTTTTGCCTAATTCCTCAGATTTTATCGTAAAAGTTAAATCGGTTTCTTTTCCATCAGCAGAAATATTTTGAACAACCATGTCTACATTGATAGAATTTTCAGATAAAGGTTTGAAAATTGATGCAGCTATACCAGGTTTATCTCTAACTCCTAAAAGAGTTACTTTTGAATCGTTAGATGTACTTGTAATTCCAGTTATAATCTTATTATTTATTATATTTTTTTTTTTAGTAATTAAAGTGCCTTTATTATTAGTGAAAGAGGATTTCACCTCTATGTCTACCCTATTTAATCTTGCATCTTGAATAGAATGAGGTTGCATAACTTTTGCTCCAAGTGAGGCCATTTCTAGCATTTCCTCATAGGATATAGCTTTAATTTTTTTTGCCGATTTTAGTTTATTTGGATCTGTAGAATAAACACCATCAACATCTGTATATATTATACACTTTTCTGCATTGAAAAACTTTGCGAACATTATAGCACTTGCATCTGTACCACCTCTTCCAATTGTTGTTATTCTGTTTTTGTTATTTATTCCTTGAAATCCTGTAATGATAGGAATTCCTCCTTTTTTTAAATATCTAATAATTTGAGATTTATTAATTTTATTAATTCTTGAATATTTATATTTACCCTCAGTAATGATGGGAACTTGCCATGACATCCAAGATCTTGAGTTAAATCCTTTATCAATTAGTTCAGCAGAAATCAATGAGCAGGACATTTGTTCTCCAGATGAAACTAAAACATCATACTCTGCGTCAGGAAAATTTTTACTAATTTTTTTGGATAATTTTATTAAGTTATTTGTCACACCACTCATTGCTGAGGAAAGTACAATTACTGCATATTTTTTTTTGTATTTAGCAATAATTTTTGCTACTTTTTTAATTCTATCAGTTGTGCCAACTGAAGTGCCTCCAAATTTCAATACAATTATTTTCATTGATAATTATTTTTAGTTTAAGTTAAAATATATTGATAAAATACATCTTGATTGTAATGTCAATAAACAATGAAAAATAACACAATAAATAAAAAAGAAATAGAAAAATTTTCAAAAATTGCTGAGGAATGGTGGAATCCAAATGGAAAATTCAAGCCATTACATAAATTTAACCCAATTAGAATCAAATATATTAGAGATACAATCGTATCAGAGTACAAAATTAAAAAAGAGGAAAAACCTTTCAAAGGGTTGAGCATTTTAGATATTGGATGTGGTGGTGGATTACTTTCTGAACCTATGGCAAAACTAGGAGCTGAAGTTGTTGGTATAGATGCTTCCATTAAAAATATTCAAGTTGCTAAATATCATCAAAAAAAAAATAAACTTAAAATAAAATATTATAATTCTTCACCAGAAAATTTAAAAATTAAAAAAAAGTTTGATATAATTTTAAATATGGAAATAGTTGAACATGTAGAAGATATTGATTTATTTATTAAAGAAAGTTCAAAATTTTTAAAGAGATCGGGCGTTATGTTTATTGCTACTTTAAATAAAACCCTTAAATCTTATTTGTTTGCTATTGTGGGAGCTGAATATGTTTTAAAATGGCTTCCTATAGGTACCCATGATTGGGACAAATTTGTTAAACCGGAATATTTAATTCAGATTTGTAAAAAAAATTCTTTAACTTTAAAGAGAATTGATGGAATGACATTTAATCCAATATTTAATAAATGGTCTGTTTCTTCTGATAAATCTGTTAACTATATTTCAGAATTTAAGAAAATTTAATTTTTATCATCATCGATCCAAGGAACAATATCAGTTTCTATTCCTTCATCTCTTAATTCCTTAACATCTTTAACTGAAGCAGTACCATAAATGCCTTTTTTTGTTTTTTTTTTATCGTAATGGATTGATCTTGCCTTATAAGCAAAGTTTTCTCCAACATATTCGAAGTTATCTTTTACAAATTTTTTATAATCAGAAAGTTTTTTTCTAATATCTTTCAATTTTTTAATATCTTTTAAATTTTCTTTTTTCTTAGTGTTAAATAAATTTGGGGACATTAATGACTTTTTAACATCTAAAGACTCACAATATTGACAATTTAAAAGTTTTAACTTTCGTAATTTGTCGTACTCTTCAGAAGATCCAAACCAGCTTTCAAATTCTTGATCACATTCATTACATTTGAGTAAATATTTAATCATAACTCTTATCTAAATATTAATGTGAGAAATATCAATATACTTAACTTCTATAATCTGCGTTAATTTCAACATATTTTTTTGTAAGATCCATGGTGTAGGCTTTAAACTTTTTATTTCCCTGTCCAATATCAACTTCTATTTCAATAAATTGGCCTTTCATATAATCTACAACTTTTCTTTCATCATAATTTTTAAAAAGAGATCCTTTGAAATAAATTTTATTTGGTCCAAATGAAATAGATAATTTTTGTTCATTTATTTTAGAGTTGCTGTTTCCAATAGCCATGGCTATCCTTCCCCAATTTGGATCCTCTCCTGCAATTGCAGTCTTTACTAATAATGAATTAGCAATTTTAAATGATATATTTTTTGCATCTTTTTCAGTTTTACAATTAATACAATTTACCGATATTAATTTTGAAGCTCCCTCTCCATCAGAAACAACTTGTTTTGCTAAATTCAATAATACATCATGAACTGATTTGCTAAAATTCCTAATTCTTTTATCGCTGAATTTTTTTATCTGTGGATTTTTAACTTTATTTGTTGAGAATATTGAAACCATATCATTTGTACTTGTATCGCCATCACAAGAGATTGCATTAAAAGTTGTTTTTATGTTATTTTTTAATACATCCTTCAAAACTGAAGATGGTAATGTTGCATCTGTAAATATGTAACATAATGTTGTTGCCATATTTGGATAAATCATACCTGAACCTTTTGCAATTCCATAAATCTTAATTTTTGACGAACCAATATTCGTTTCGGCCATTGAAACTTTTGGTTTTAAGTCAGTTGTTATTATTCCCATTGCTGCTTTCATCCAAATTAATTTATTTTGGGTATATTTTATTTTTTCAACTAACTCATTTAATGAGGATTTTATTTTTTCTAATGGAAATTTCTCTCCTATTGTGCCTGTACAACCAAAAAGTATTTCCTTTGGAGAAATTTTTTTTGGATTATCTTCGTCTCGTTTCTGTATATCGTTAAGTTTAGAAGATAAGTCTATCGATATTTTCTTTAAAGCTTCAAATCCCTCAGATCCTGTCAACGCATTAGCATTTCTTGTGTTAATAAATAGTGCATATACTTTTTTGGTATTTATTTTTTTATTCCATTTAATATTTTCAGATATTAATTTTGATTGAGTATACAAAGATGCATAATTAGCTCCTTCTCTAAAATAAAATAATACTATTTCATCTCTTTTAACTTTATACAGTCCAGCACTTACAGCAGAAATTGAAACTCCATCTATATGGTCTAAATCTTGAAAATCAACAATTTTTGAACTTTGACCACTAATATTTATAAGATTGTTTATGTTAAACTTCATGATATTTAAAATAATTAATAAGTTACTATATATTTCTAATATTTAATATTATATCAAAATGTTCAACCCACTAAAAATATTTACAAAGCTTATTAAAAGCGGAAATGAAAAAGAACTTGGCAGAATTCAACAAATAGTCAATAAAGTTAATCTTTTAGAAAAAAATTTAGTAAATTTATCTGCTGAAGAATTCCCCAAAAAAACTCAAAGGTTAATCGAGGAAATTGGTAACGGGAAAAAACTTGATGAAGTTTTGCCTGAGGCTTTTGCTATGGTACGAGAGGCTTCTAAGAGACTAAGAAATGAAAGACACTTTGATGTTCAAATTATTGGAGGTGTCGTAATTCATGAGAATAAAATTGCTGAAATGAAAACGGGAGAAGGTAAAACTTTAACAATTGCTTTAGCGGCATTTCTAAATGCTTTAGAAAAAAAGGGTGTTCATATAGTCACCGTTAATGACTATTTGGCTAAAAGAGATAGTCAAAATATGGGAAAAATTTATGAATTCTTAGGCTTAACATGTGGTTATATTAACACTGGTCAAGACGATCAAGAAAGAAAAGAGAATTATTCTAAAGATATTACTTATTCTACTAATAGTGAACTTGGGTTTGACTATTTAAGAGACAATATGAAATTTTCAAAACAAATGATGGTTCAAAGAGATCATAATTATGCGATTGTTGATGAAATAGATTCTTGTTTGATTGATGAAGCAAGAACACCTTTGATAATATCAGGAGCAACTGAAGATAAAACTAACCAATACATAGCAGTAGACAAATTGGTTAAGAATTTAAAAAAAGAAGATTTTGAAATAGACGAAAAAGATAGAAATATATTATTAACAAATAAAGGTGTTGATGATGTAGAAAATATTTTTTCAAATGCTGGAATTCTTAAAAACAAAAATTTTTATGATCCAGAAAATCTACATATAGTTCATTTAGTAAATCAATCATTACGTGCAATTCACCTTTTTCAGAATGGTAGGGATTATATTGTAAAAGAAGGACAGATAATAATAATTGATGAACAAACAGGAAGACAATTGCCTGGACGAAGATTTGGTGATGGACTTCATCAAAGTTTAGAGGCAAAAGAAAATCTCAAAATTAATGCTGAAAATCAAACTTTAGCATCAATTACCTACCAAAATTTCTTCAAGCTTTATAAAAAAATAGCTGGATGTACTGGTACCGCATTAACAGAGTCAGAGGAGTTTTTTGAAATTTATAATCTACCAGTAGTGTCAATTCCTACTAATAAGCAGATGATAAGAAAAGATTCGAACGATCAAATATTTAGAACTAGTAAAGAAAAAGATGAAGCAATAATTAATAAGATTGTTGAATGTAACGCAAAAGGACAACCATTATTAGTTTTCACTTCAAGTATAAATAAATCTGAACACTTCTCAAATCTGTTGGATAAAAAAAATATAAAACACACAGTTTTAAATGCGAAAAATCACCAAAGAGAAGCTGAAATTATTGCAGATGCAGGAAAAAGAAACTCAATAATTATTACGACAAGTATTTCAGGAAGAGGCGTTGACATCAAATTAGGAGGTCAGGATGAGAGTGATAAAGCTGAAATAAAAAAATTGGGAGGATTGTTTGTTATTGGTACAGAAAGGATGGAAAGTAGAAGAGTAGATAATCAAGCAAGAGGTAGATCAGGAAGACAAGGTGATGAAGGTAGCTCTATATTCTATGTAAGCTTAGAAGACGATTTAATGAGAATATTTGGGTCCGAATCTATGAATAATATACTTGAAAAACTTGGGCTTAAAGATGGAGAAAGTATAGACCATCCGTGGATAAATAAAGCGTTAGAGAGAGCACAACAAAAAGTTGAAGCAAGAAATTTTGATATTAGAAAAACTCTTTTGAAGTTTGACAATGTTTTAAACGATCAAAGACAAGTAATATTTTCACAAAGAAATGAAGTAATAGAAAATAAAGATCCTAAGCAATACTCTGAAAATTTTCTAGATGAAATTATTGATGATTTGAAACTTAAGAAAACCAAAAAGTTAGCCAATGCAGGATCAAATGAAATCAATATGCAATTAAAATCGTTATTTGGAAAATCATTTGAAGAAAGTGAAATTAATGAATTAGTTAATCTTGAAAATAAGGCGTTTGAAGAAAAAATAAAAAATAAATTTAAAAGTTCAAGGGAAGAAAGAATAAAAATGTTAAATGAAGAACAATATAACGAAATAGAAAAAAGAATTTTTTTACAACTAATTGATCAAAATTGGAAATTACATATTCAATATTTAGAACAATTAAGACAAGTCATTGGTTTAAGATCTTATGGACAAAGAGATCCTTTGGTAGAATATAAGAAAGAAGCATTTACACTTTTTGAAAATTTATTAAATAAACTGAAGTATGATTTAATTACAATTTTATTTAATTTAAAACTTATAGAGCAAAATGATGATCAAAATGATATTCAAAATGAAAAAAGTATAAACACAAACAATAATCCAAAATGCTTACTTGTAAAAAATAGAGAAGGTAAAATTTCTAGAAACGAAAGATGTGAGGCAACAGGGAAAAAATTCAAGCATTGTTGTGGGGCTTTATAGGAGAATGCTTAAAAATAATATTAATAAAACTGCAGCAGATATACCATAATAAATTTTAGAATGCTTTTTAAAGTTTTGATAAATATTTTCTAATGCACTTGCCTTCATAGATAAATCATTTCTATCATCTGATTGTGTTGTAAATCCTTTATTTCTTCCAATTGACAAAAATTTATTTTTTCTATGAGTTAGAATTTCATCTTTATCCATTGTCTGAAAAAAATCTAAATTTTTCTTTAATGAGTCTCTTACGTTATCCAAAATCAGATCTTTGTCTCTGTGAGCACCACCAACAGGTTCTGGAATTATTTCATCGATTATATTTAATTTTAAAAGGTCGCTGGATGACATTTTCATTGCAGTTGCAGCCTCTAAAGTTTTTTTTGGGTCTCTCCATAAAATGGTAGCACATCCTTCTGGAGAAATGACAGAGTATATTGCATTTTGAAGCATAATTACTTTATTAGACGATGCTAGAGCTATTGCTCCGCCAGACCCGCCTTCACCAATTATAATTGCTATAGTGGGTACTGTTAACTTCATTGAGCATTCAATAGATTTTGCTATTGCTTCAGCTTGACCTCTTTCCTCTGCGCCAACGCCTGGATATGCGCCTGGAGTATCTACAATAGAAATAATTGGAATTTTAAATTTATTAGCTAACTCCATAAGTCTAATTGTTTTTCTGTAACCCTCTGGTCTCATCATTCCAAAATTATGATCTATTCTTTTATTAAGATCTGATCCCTTTTCCTGACCAATTACTAAAACAGACTTACCATCAAATTTTGCAAATCCAGCTATCACGGCTTTGTCCTCACCGTAATATCTATCTCCTGAAAGCTGGATAAAATCATCAAAAAGATTTTCAACAAAAAATTTTGCCTTAGGTCTATCCTCATGACGAGCAACTAATGCTGTTTGCCATGGATCTAAATTGGAATAAATTTTTTCTAATTTTTCATTTATTTCTTGCTCAACTTTGCTTATTTTTGATGTGTCGACTTCAGATAAACCTTCCTGATTGTAAGGATCTTTAAGTTTTTCTAATTCCTCTTCTAGATTTTTTATATCTGTCTCAAAATTTAAGTAATTTTTCATATAATATTAGTATTATAAACAAAAAAGGCGATAAATTGTTAAAATAAGTAATTTTGATTGCGCAAAAATGATAATTTATTATAAATTTTCCAATTTATGAAAGAGCAATACATCAAAATTCACAACTTATCTGTAGCAAAAGAACTGGCTGATTTTGTCAAAAATGAGCTTTTGTTAGATACTAATGTTAGCCCTGATGAATTTTGGAAAGGCTTTGATAAAGTAGTGCATGAATTAGCCCCTAAAAATAAAAAATTACTAGAAATTAGAGAAACCTTACAACAAGAAATAGACCTTTGGCATAAAAAAAATAGAGGCCAAGAACTTGACTATGATAAATATAAAAACTTTTTGGAAGAAATTGGTTATTTAAAAAAAGAAGGTGAAGATTTTAAAATTACAACTAAAAATTTAGATAAAGAAATATCTAATATAGCAGGACCACAATTAGTTGTTCCAATAATGAACTCTAGATATAGCTTGAATGCAGCTAATGCAAGGTGGGTAAGCTTATATGACAGTCTTTATGGTTCAAATATAATAGAGTCTGAGGAAAGCGGAAGTGAAAAATATGATCCTTTAAGAGGACAAGAAGTGATTAAATACACTAGAAACTTTTTGAACAAATATTTTCCAATAAATGATCTTGACTGGAAAGATATTACTGGTTTGGCAGTAAATAATAAAAAACTTTTAATTTATAAGGAAAATAAAGAATATAATTTATCAGATGCAGAGAAGTTTATTGGTCATAGAGGAGATGTAGCCAAACCAAATGCTATAATATTAAAAAATAATAATCTTCATCTTGAAATAATTATTAATCCTAGAGCATTTAGTGCTGCAAGAGATGCGGCTGGTATAAGCGATATTATAATTGAATCTGCTGTATCAACTATTTGTGACCATGAGGATAGTGTGGCAGCAGTCGATGCTGAAGATAAAGTAACTTGCTATAGAAATTGGCTAGGATTGATGAAAGGAAATTTAAAATCAATATTTGAAAAAAACGGTAAAGACCTAGAAAGAAAACTTAATCCAGATAGGAGTTATATTTCATTGGATGGTGAAAAATTAAAACTTCACGGAAGAAGTCTTTTGCTTGTGAGAAATGTTGGACACTTAATGACAAACCCTGCAATCACTTTAAATGATGGTTCAGAAGTACCTGAGGGAATAATGGACGCCTTCATAACCTCAGCAGCTTGTATTCATGATTTGAAAAGAAAAGGTAATTCTAGAGAAGGTTCAATTTATATCGTAAAACCAAAAATGCATGGACCAGAGGAAACAGAATTTACTAATTTAATTTTTACGAAAGTTGAAGAAGTTTTAAAATTGGAAAAAAACACAATTAAATGTGGAATTATGGATGAAGAAAGAAGAACATCGGCAAACCTTAAAGAATGCATTAGAACACTTAAAGATAGAGTATTTTTTATCAACACTGGATTTTTGGATAGAACAGGTGATGAAATGCACACTTCAATGGAAGCTGGACCAATGATCAAAAAAGGAGATATGAAAGCGTCTAAATGGATTAAAACCTATGAGGATAATAATGTAGATATTGGCTTAAAATGTGGGTTTTCAGGAATAGCTCAAATTGGTAAAGGAATGTGGGCAATGCCTGACAAAATGAAAGAAATGATGGAACAAAAAATTGGACATGTGAATGCAGGTGCAAATTGTGCTTGGGTTCCCTCTCCAACTGCCGCTGCATTACATGTAATGCACTATCATGAAGTAAATGTTTTTGAAACACAAAAGGCAATATTAAAAAGAGAGCCATCAAAACTATCTGATCTTCTTACTATTCCAATAGCAGATCGTCCTAATTGGTCTGTTGACGAAATAAATACTGAAATTTCAAATTCTGCCCAAACTATTTTGGGTTATGTAGTCAGATGGATTGATCAAGGTATAGGTTGTTCCAAAGTTCCAGATATAAATGATATTGGATTAATGGAAGATAGAGCAACCTTAAGAATTTCATCTCAACATATTGCTAATTGGCTACACCATGGCTTGTGCTCGAATAGACAGGTTCTTGAAATTTTAAAAAAAATGGCAAAAGTTGTAGATAAACAGAATAAAGACGACCCTGACTACCAGAGTATGTCACCAGAGTATGATAAATCAATTGCTTTTAAAGCAGCATGTGAATTAATCTTTCATGGAAAATCACAGCCCTCCGGCTATACAGAGCCACTTTTACATTTAAACAGATTAATTAAAAAAAGCTAATTAAGCATCTATCTTTTTTCTATTTTTAAATGCAGATATAAGAGTACCATCATCTAAATTTTCGATTTCTCCACCCACAGGTAAACCTTGGGCTAGTTTTGAAACCTTGACGTCAGTTTTTTTTAGACTGTCTTGAATATAAAATGCAGTGGTTTGACCTTCTACAGTTGCGCTAGTTGCTAAAATTACTTCTTCAATATCATCTTTATTTATTCTTTCTATAAGAGAGTTAATGAGCAAGTCCTCTCTATTACTATTATTATTGTTTGAGAGAGTCCCCCCTAAAATATGGAAGTAACCTTGAAAAATTGATGAACTTTCTATTGCCCACTGATCTGAAATATTTTCTACAACGCAAATTTTATTATATTTTTTTTCTACTATTTCACAATTATTGTAACTACACTCAATTGTATTAGGCTTTAATGTTCCACAAATTTTACATCTAACTACATTTTTAAAAACTTCGCTCAAATTTTGAGCCAAAGGCTTTAGTAATTCTTGTCGGTTATTAATCATTTTTAATATTATTCTTTTTGCAGACTTAGGTCCCAGCCCTGGTAATTTAGATATTAGTTTAATTAAATTTTCTATTTCAGGAATATTTTGCATTTAAATTATAAAGGCCACTTAAATCCAGGTATTCCAAAATTTCCTGAAGCCTTAGAAATTTCCTCTGCTGTTTTTGATTTAAGTTGCGATTTTGCGTTATTATGAGCAGCAGTAATAAGATCTTCTAGTATTACTTTTTCTTCTTTTAAAACATTTTCACTAAGTTTAATTGAGATCATAGTTCCCTCTCCATTTAATGTAACCTTTACATCATTAGCTCCGGAAACACCTTCAACCTCGATCTTTTTAATGTTTTCTTGGCTTTCTTTCATTTTACTCTCAATTTCTTTAGCTTTTTCCATTAATTTTGAAAAATCAGTCATTCTTATCCTCCTTCAACTCAACATTTATTAATTCTGCATCAGGAAATGCTTCGATCACTTTTTTATAGGCTTCAGACTTTTTAACATCATCAAATATTTTTTTCTCATCAATTTTATTTTTTTCTTTTTTTGAAATTTGTCCTTGGTTTTTTGATAGAGAGATAATCCATCTCTTAGATGTCCATTCATACAGTTTGTTAGATAGATTTTTAATAAAGTCTTTGTCTAAGTTTTCATTAAAAGATATTTCTATTAAACCCTCAGAGAATGAAACTAAATTTGTATTAGTTTCAAGCTCATATTTAAGCTTAGCTTCTTTTCTCTCCGTACATAGATTTATCAAACTTTCAAATGAACCTATTTTAAGTTCATTAATTATTTCATCTTTATTTAAATTTGGTTCAATTTTTTCTTGTTGTGAAACATTTTTGATTTGATCTATTGTTTTACTTGTAATTTTTTTTTCAGGTTCTTTAATTAAAGTATCAGGATTTTTTCCAGTAAAGCTTTCCTCAATATTTTTCTCCTTAAAACCTTTTATTCTCATTAATCTGAAAAGGAACATTTCAACTGATAAATTTGGATTTGAAACTATGTTAATTTCCTCAATTGTATCAAGTGTAAATTGCCAAAAAAGAATTATGTCTTTTGAATCTAAATTTTCAGATATTGTGGAAAGATTATTAAAATCTTGGTCATTTAAAGAAAAATTATTTCCGTCTAATTTTATAAAATTAATATTTTTTAGGTAATATAAAACCTCAAGAAAATCATTCAAAAAAATTTTTGGATCTACACCAGAATCATAAATCTTCCTATACAACTCAAATACCTTTTTTTCATCACCACTAAACAGATTTTTAATTAATTCTATGAGAGAACTTTTATCAAAATATCCATAAATACTTTGTGCTTTGTCTAGATTTAATTCCTCATCATTTTGATTAGCTACAAGTCCACGATCTAACAAAGATAATGCATCTCTAACAGATCCCTCTGAAATTTTAACAATTAATTTTAAAGCTTCATCAGAAACTTTACCACCTTCTTTGTCTTTAATCATTTTTATATAATTAAAAAGCACTTCAGATTTCACTCTAGAGAGATCAAAACGTTGACATCTCGATATTACTGTTACAGGAATTTTTTTGATTTCGGTTGTTGCAAAAATAAATTTTAAATATTTTGGTGGTTCCTCGAGAGTTTTTAAAAGTGCGTTAAATGCTTGTTTGCTTAACATATGAACTTCATCAATAATAAATATTTTATATTTAGCAGTTGTTGGTCCATATCTTGAAAATTCAATAAGCTCTCTTACATCGTCAACACCTGTTTTGCTTGCAGCATCCATTTCCAAAACATCAATATGATTTGAGTTTGTAATTGCATCACAGTTGCTACATTTTTTCTTACACATATTTTCAATTCCATGCTCACAATTTAATGACTTTGCAACTATTCTTGCGAACGTTGTTTTTCCTACTCCCCTAATTCCTGTAAACAAAAATGCATTGGGCGACTTATCTGAAATTATTGAATTTTTAATTGTTTCAGCAATAATCTCTTGACCAATTAAATCCTCAAATACTTGAGGTCTATATTTTAAAGCTAGTACTTTCGAATTTTCTGTCATTTCTAAGGAGACCAACCAACCTGGAAAATACTCACTACCCTTGCTATCTTTCGATCCTGGGGGATTTGTGGTAATACCACCTGACTGGCCTCCAACTTTATTATATCAATAAAAATTTCTATTCTACAAGAAAGTTATAAGTTTATTTTTCTCTAAATTTATCTGATTTATAAACACCTAGAACGTGCATATCTTGGCAATGCAAGCCTAATTCCTCAAGAGAGTTTTTAATTTTTACAGATTCTATATGTCCATCAATATCACAAAGAAAAAAATATGATGAAAAAGAGTTCTTCTCAGGAAAACTTTGTAATTTACTCATGTTAACACCATTAATTGCAAAACCAGATAATGCAGAATAAAGAGCTGCAGGTTTGCTTTTCAATTTGAATAATATTGATGTTATATAACTTTCATTATTAAAGTCTGGTTGAAATATATCCTTTCCCAATAACAAAAATCTAGTAACGTTATCTTTATCATCTTGAACATTTTCTTGTAAGATTTTAAGGCCATATATTTCAGCACTTAAGCTGGATGCAATCGCAGCCTTAGTTTTATCATTAGCCTCAGACACATATTTTGCAGAACCTGCAGTGTCGGCTCTTACATTTTCAATTAATTTGTTTTTCTTTATAAAACTCGAAGATTGGCTAAGAGCTTGGGCGTGGGAATATACATCTTTAATCTCACTTAATTTTGACCCTTTAATTCCCAAAAGATTATGATTAATCGGAAAAAAATGTTCTGCATAAATATTCAATCTATATTTAAAAATTAAATATTCGACACCAATATTTCCTGTTGTTTTATTTGACTCTGGAATTAAAGATTTAACTGAACTATCCTTACTAGATCTTTCAAAACATTCATCAAAAGTTTTACAAGGTATTGTTTCACAACCTGGATACATTTTTTTTGCACAGCTCTCGCTATAACTTCCTGCAACACCTTGATAAGCAATTTTCATAATTTAATTTTTATATTCCATTATTTTTTTTAATTCCAGAAAATCTTCATGTGTATCAACACCTACTGGTTTAGTTTTTGCTAAACCAACATCTATACGTATTTTATTATCAATCAATCTTAATTGTTCTAAGTTTTGTAATTTTTCGTTTTGTGATTGATCAAATTGTACAAATTTTTTTAAATAGGTCACATTATAAATATAAATCCCAATATGGTGATAAATATTTTGTTTGGTTTTACTAGCTTCCCTAACAAATGATGTAGCAGTTGATAATTTACCCTCTATTAGTTTTTCATTTGTGGTTACTTTTACAATATTTTTTTTTGACAAAATTTCCTCACTCTCTATCTCGCAGGCTAATGTTGAAACTTTTGATTTTTTTTCTATTGTTTTTTCAAGAAGATTATTTACATCCTGAATATCAAGCATAGGTTCGTCTCCTTGTAGGTTAATTACATACTCAATATTGTCATTTTCTAATTTTTGAAAAGCCTCAAAAATTCTATCAGTTCCTGTTTTATGATCACTTTGGGTTAAAATGCATTTTCCACCATATTTGGTCACCTCATCAAATATTTCCTTATCACCAGTTGCGACATAACTTTGATCAACTATTGATGAATTTGCAATTTTATAAACATGATTAATTATTGAAATGTTATTAATTTTTAACAATGGTTTTTTTGGAAGCCTTGTTGCTGCCAATCTTGACGGGATTAAAATTACTGCGTTGTTCATAAAAATTAAGTATTATGCGTCTTTCAGACGCAATAATTAAAATTAAATTTAGTATTTTTTTTGTTTAACATGTTATACGAGGTTAATAATTAAAAATCATGGATTCATTTGAAATTAATAAAATTATTGCTGCGGTATTAGTTATTTTTATAGTTATTTTTGGTATTACTAAAATCTCAGACTATATATATTACGTGGAGAAACCAGCTCAATCTGCTTATAAAGTGGAATTTGCTGAAACAGATAATAAAAAATCTACTTCTACCCAAGAGGTGGACATAGCTGCTTTATTAGCAATGGGAAGTGTTGAACATGGTAAAACAGTTTTCAAAAAATGTAGCGCATGTCATTCTATTAAAAAAGGCGGAAGAAATAATATAGGGCCTGCACTTTATAACGTCTTAGGCAGAAATATGGGTGCATTAGAGGATTATAAATATTCAAAAGCTTTGATAGCATTTGGGAAAGATTGGACTTTTGAAGAAATGAATAGTTTTTTAATTAAACCCGCCACTTATATCAAGGGAACTAAGATGGCTTTTGCGGGGTTAAAAAAAGAAAAAGATAGAGCATCAGTTATACTATATATGAATGCAAATGCTGACACTCCTTTAGAATTACCTTAATTTATCAAAACAATACAACAAGATACTTTTTTGAACATAAACTCTGTTAAGTGCCTGATGCCACACTTTTGATTGTCTCCCTAAAAAAACTTCGTCTTTGACCTCACCGCCTCTTGGAAGACAATGTAAAAATATTGCATCTTTCTTTGCATAACTCATAGTTTTGATATCAACTTTAAAATTTTTAAATGACTTTAATTTCTTTTTCTTATTTACTCTATCATTCAATGAAATTATCTTATCTGTCATAACAACATCACAATTTTTAGCTGCTAATTCTTTTTTATTAAAAATTTTTACTTTTCCTTTCTTCTTTTTAATCCATGAGATAAGTGCTTTATTTGGTTGATAGTCTTTTGGACAGGCAATATTTAAAGATATCGAAAATTTTATGCATGCTTCTATGAGACTGTTCATCATATTATTACTGGCATCTCCAATCCAACATAACTTTAGTTTAGAGACATTTTTATTTTTAATTTCCTGAATTGTAAAAATATCTGACAAAACTTGAGTTGGGTGCGATGACGGACTTAATCCATTTATAATAGGTATTTTGGAATATTTTTTAAATTCATTTAATTTTTTATCAGAGTCAGTTCTTAACATAAAAGCATTGCCATATGTTGATAAGATTTTTGATGTATCTTCAATACTTTCTCCTCCAATTCCTAGATGTAATTCCTCTGGTCTCAAAGTTAATGATCCTCCTCCTAGTTGTTTAATTGCTAAATAAAAACTAAGTCTTGTTCTTAAACTAGATTTTTCAAACATTTGTAAGAGAATTTTTCCTTTTAAAGGAATATCTTTATCTGGATCAAGAGTATTTAATTTTTTTCTTTTAAATTTTCTTTTTTTTGCATCAGAAAGAATTTTCTTTAAGTCTTGAACTGGAATATCCCTAATATGAAGAAAGTTTTTCATAAATTTTTATAGTCACTACAAACTTTTGTAATAATTTTCAAAGCCATATTAATTTCATTTTTAGTTACATTCAGAGGAGGTAAAATTCTAATTACATTCTCTGCTGCTCTAATTGTTAACAATTTATTTTTTAATAGACTTTCTATAAATTTTGATTGATCTTTATAAAGTTGAATCCCTAAGATTAAGCCTACACCTCTTATCTCTTTGATGATTTTTGGAAATTTATTTTTAATTTTATTTAATTCTGAAATAAAATATTTTGAATTGCTTTTAACCTTTGATAAAAAACCCTTTTTAAATATTTCATTCATAACAGCATTGCCTACTGACATTGCCAACGGATTTCCACCAAAAGTAGATCCATGTGTACCAGGCACCATAGCTTTTGAAACTTTTTTTGTCATCAAAACAGCTCCAATAGGAAATCCACCGCCAATTCCTTTAGCTATTGGAACTATATCAGGTTTTATATTTGCATATTCATATGAAAAAAACCTACCAGTTCTGCCTATTCCACATTGGACCTCATCCAAAATTAAAAGAATTTTTTTCTTGTTACAAATCTTTCTTATTTCTTTTAAACACCAAGTGGGTATCACTTTTATTCCACCCTCTCCCATTATCGGTTCAATCATTATAGCAGCTGTTTTATTTGTTATTTTTTTTTTAAGTTCCTTATGGTTTCCAAATTTAAAATGGTCAAATCCTCCTACTTTTGGACCAAATCCCTCAATCATTTTTTTTGATCCACTTGCATTTATTGCTGCAATTGTTCTTCCGTGAAAAGAATTTTTTATACATAAAATTCTATTTTTTTTCGGCTTTCCAATTGAATAAAAATATCTTCTTGCAACTTTTATAGCAGCCTCAGTGGCTTCAGCTCCACTATTTTGGAAAATAACTGCATCTGCAAATGTTTTATTTGTCAATTTTTTAGCTAACTCTTCTCCTTCAGGAATTTTAAATGAATTTGAAACATGCCAGAGTTTTTGTGATTGCTTTTTTATTGCTTTAACTAAAATCGGATTTGTGTGACCTAACGAATTTACAGCAATACCCTGAACAAAATCTAAAAATTTAACTCCATTATAAGTATAAAGAAAAGATCCTTTTCCTCTTCTAAAAGACAAGTTTCTTCTTTTATAATTTTTTGCTAGCGAACTCATTTTAAATTAAGATTTAATTTTATAACCTTTGTGAACTAAAAAGTAGGCTAAATATGTAATTAATAAACTTAAAAAAGTTAACAAATTAATGCCAAATAATACTGAACCGTCTAATTGACCAATGAATGAATATCTAAATCCATCAATCATATGAAAGAAGGGATTGTAATTGCTTAGCACTCTTAAAAAATCAGGCAATCTGTCGATACTATAAAAAGTACCACTTAAAAAACTTAAGGGTACAATTATAAAGTTAGTAACAGTGCTCATTTGATCAAATTTATCAGCATATAATCCTACAATTAGTCCTAGTGATCCCATAAATAGTCCTCCCAAAAACAAATAAACAAACCACAAGAGAAAATTTTGTACCGATAAATCGATAAAAATTACAAAAATTAAAGTAGAAACTATTGCTATTAATACACCTCTTGCAGCTGAAGCTAATGTTATTGCAAATACTACTTCTGATGAAGATAAAGGACTATGAACAACATCGGTAATTGTGCCCATCATTTTTCCCATCATTAAAGAAGAGCTAGAATGAGCAAAACTTTGTTGAATTACTTGCATCATAATCAAACCACTTGCTAAAAATTTTATGTAAGATACCCCTAATACGTCTGATCTTTGGTCTCCAATAGCTAAAGAGATAACGGTTAGAAATAATATACTAGTTAATATTGGACCAAGCAAAGTTTGTCCAGAAACAGTCAAAAATCTCAAAACTTCTTTTTTAAACAAAGAGTAAGCCCCTACCCAGTTTATAATTCCAAATCTTCTCGAACCAATTTGATATTTTTTTTGTAATTCAACCATAAGTAATTATTAATAAACTTTTTTTTGGATATTTGTTAAAAAACAAAAAAAAAAGCTTGTTATAGAGCATTAATTGTGCTCTCAAGATAGTGTTGTATAAATTTTAAATTATACTAAATATAGTAATATGAGCTGGACAGAAGAAAAGGTAAGTAAACTCAAGGAACTTTGGGGCAAAGGCCAAACAGCAAGTCAAATTGCTGGAATAATTGGGGGAGTAAGTAGAAATGCAGTTATAGGTAAAGCTCATAGATTGAACTTATCAGCAAAAATTAAAACACGATCTACAATTTCACAAAATACTATTAATACTAATTCTCAAAATAATATTGAATTTAAAAAAAGTAGTCGAAAAAATAGATTTAGATCACTGCTTTTAGATAAAAATTTTGAAGCAGCAAAAAATCTTCAGTTAGAAGATTTAAATGAAAATACATGCAAATATATGGAAGCACATCCAGATGAAAAAGACTCATCATTTTGTGGTAGAAAAACTGTTGAAAAATTTTCTTATTGTCCACTTCATCTAATGATTGTTTTTCAACCAAAAGGTAAAAAAGATGAAGTAATAGATAAAGATGAAGAGGTTCCTCAGTTTATAGAAAAAAAAGTAAAATCAGCATAATTTATTCTAGTATCTTTTCCTTAGCTTTTTTAAATTCCTCATCACTGAGTATTCCTTTGTCATGTAGTTCTTTTAATTCTTTAATTTGATCTATAACTTCTAAATTTTGTTTTTGATTTTCTTTATTCAAGTCTAAATCTTTTTCTTCTTTGATAATTTGTTTTGCTTCAACGCCCCTAGTTATAGCTTTAACAGCAATAGATAAAACAAAGACTAATATGGCAAAGACTGTAATATATATAATATTTTCTAACATTAATTCAATTTGTTAATTTTTTTTGAAAATTGACCACCACTTGTCCAATTAAAACTATATTGGTTAATCTCATTCTCGAATTTTTTATTTGCATTTATTTTTAAATCAAAATTTGTTTTATATTTTTTAGAAACTATATTATCATATTTTAATAATCTAAGCTGATCCATTGTCAATAATGGCTTTGGCATTAATTGAAACAATTTAGCATTTAATTTTGCTAAAGGTAAAGGTAAAGGAAATAGAAATCTTTTTTTATTTATTGATTTTAAAATTTTTATCAATATTTCTTTAAATGTCAAAACTTCAGGGCCTATACATTCAATAGTTTCTCCAGTAATTTTTTGTTGGACAATTTCAAAGATAATATTTGCAAGATCTGAGACATGTATAGGAGTAAATTTTGTTTTTCCGCCATAGTATAATGGCATGACTGGAAGAATACTTAATAAACTCATGAAGTTTGTTGTAAAATTATCATCCACTGAATACACTAAAGATGGTTTTAAAATTACAGATTTGGGAAAATTCTTTCTTACTTTTTTTTCACCATTTAATTTACTTGTTGCATATTTACTATCTGAAGCATTTTCAATTCCTAAAGCAGATAAATTAATAAATTGTTCAATGGAGTTTTTTAAAGCCAAATTAGATAGAAGAGATGGCAAATCCGAATGTATTAAATTAAAGTCATTTTGTTTTTTTTCATAAAGAATTCCAATCAAATTTATACATATAGAAGATCTTTGCATTAATTGAGATATAACTTCCTCCTTAAAAGAACTAATCTCCTCCAGCTCTAAATATCCATAATTCGATTGTGTTTTGATTTGATAGCCTTTTCGGTGAATACTTCTAGTTACCGCAATAACTCTATAGTTATTTTTTGTAAATTTTCTAATTAAAGATTTTCCTATTTGACCTGATGAACCAAATATTAAAATTGAATCCTGATTTTTCATATATATATATCTATTAATGAATTTAGATATTAAATTACATAAACAAGATTTACCAGATGAAATAAAGTTCAGTGACAAGATAGCAATAGATTGCGAGTTTACAGGGCTGAATGTTGAGAGAGATAGACTTTGTTTGCTACAAATATCCTCAGGAGAAAATGATGCTCACATTATTCAATTAAATAAAGACAATTATGACGCTCCAAATCTTAAAAAAATTCTAGACGATGAAAATGTAATTAAATTGTTTCACTTTGCTAGAGCTGATCTTTTATTTATAAAAAAATATTTAGAGGTAGATGTAAAAAATGTCCATTGTACAAAAGTTATGAGTAAAATTGCAAGAAGCTATTCAGATAAACATGGATTAAAAGATTTAATTAAAGAGTTTATTGGCATAGATATAAGCAAGCAATTACAAACCTCAGATTTTGGAGGTGAATTATCTGATAAACAATTGAAATACTGCGCTCAAGATGTAGTTTATCTTCATAAAATATATGCGTCTTTAAAAAAAATATTGGAAAGAGAAAAAAGAATAGATCTTTATAACGAAACAATAATGTTTATAAATACAAGAGTAAAGTTGGATTTTGCTTCATTTAAAGATGATATCTGGTCTCACTAAAATGAGAAATAAAAATTTATTAAGTATAGCTAGAGAGGTTATTAAACTAGAAAAAGATTCTCTTATAAAACTTCATTCTAGTATTGGTAAATCTTTTGAAAAAATTATCAAAACGATTCTTAATTGCAAAAATGGAAAAGTGGTAATTTCTGGAGTTGGTAAAAGTGGTATAATAGGAAAAAAATGGTCTGCAACATTATCTTCTACTGGCACACCTTCATTTTTTTTAGATGCATCAAATGCAAGTCATGGAGATTTAGGGCAAATAACATCCAACGATATTATAATTTTAATAAGTCTAAGTGGACAAAGCGATGAATTAAAAAATATAATCCAATTTGCATCCAGAAATTCAAGTATTAAGTTGATAGGCATTACCTCAAAAAAAGATTCTATTTTATATAAGAATTCAGATGTTAAATTTTTATTACCTAATGTTAAAGAGGCAGGCCCAGGTAGTTTTGTACCAACATCATCAACTACAGTTCAAATGGCCCTTGGAGATGCAATTGCAATTACATGCATGCGATACAAAAAATTTAGCAAATTAGATTTTAAAAAATTTCACCCAAGTGGATCTTTATCTGTGAAACTTAAAACAGTTGAAGATTTAATGCTAGTAGGAAGAAAAATACCTTTTGTAAATGAAAATGTGAGCATGAGAACTGCAATAAAAAATATAGCAAAAAAAGGACTAGGTGCTTTAGTAGTTAAAAACAAAAATAATAAAACTACAGGTTTTCTTGCGGATGGTGATTTAAAAAGACTCTCTAATTTAAAAATAGGATTTGAAAATTTAGAAATTAGAAAAGTTATGAAAAAAAATCCAATTACAGTAGACAAAAATATGTTAGCAGCTCAAGCATTATCTATAATGAATACAAAAAAAATAACTAGTTTATGTGTTCATCAAAATAATAAAAAAAATGTCACAATTGGTTTTATACACATACATGCAATTTTAAATGCAAATATCAATTAAATGTCAATTAAGTCTCTAATTCAATCATTAATATTATTACTTATCATAATTATTGTTGCTGGTGTATATTTTAAATATTTCGATACAAAAAAAAATTTAGTCAATGAATTAACATTGTCAAATGAAACAAATCAGGAAAAACTAGAAGAACTAGAAAAAAAAATATCTGATTTAGAGCAGAAGAATAAACAACTTAATCAAAAAATTAAAAATGATAAAGCTGCATCAAATAATATATTAGTAAAAGAAGATAAAAAAGAAATTGATGTAATTAAAGAAAACACAATATCTAAAGAAAATAACTTAAATGCTAAAAAAAGTGATGATAAAATAAAAATTGAAGAAGATGCAATTGAAACTAAATCAAAAAAAATTAACGAAAAAGAAAAGCCAAAAAAAAAAGAAATTAAAAACCTTGTAAAAGATGTTGAATATACTTCTGTAGATCAAAAAGGAAATAAATTTTACCTTTTGGCAACGTCTGGAAAATCAAACATTAATAATAGCAATATATTGGACTTAGAAAATGTACGAGGTAAAATCACATCAGACACCAGGGATACAATATATATAGTCTCTGATTTTGCTCAATACCACTCTATAAATTTAAATTCAAAATTTTACGAAAATGTCGTAATAAATTATCAGGATAAGCAAATTAATTGTATTAATTTTGACATTAATATGGAAACAAATAAAGCAATAGCATATAATGAAGTCATAATTACTGATCCAAAATCAACAATAAAAGCTGGAATGGTTGAATTTGATTTAAAAACAAAAAATATTGATATTAAACCTGAAAGTGCAATAGAAAATATAGAAGTTTTAAGATTTTAATGGCCCTAATAAAAAAATTTAGAATAAAAAGTTTTAAAGAAGAAGAAGCTATTTTAGAATTAAAAAAAATATCTATGTTTTATAATAAAAGACAGATTCTTAATAATCTAGACCTAAAAATTAATCGACAAGAAGTTTTGGGTATGCTTGGACCAAACGGTGTTGGGAAGTCTACAATTTTCCATATTATTACTGGTTTAAAGGATCCAAGCTTTGGAAAAGTTTTGATAAACGGTACTGATTGTACAAATATCCCTATTTATGAGAGGGCGACAAGGTTTAAGATAGGATATGTACCTCAGTATGGTGGTTTTATACAAGATTTAAATTTGTTAGAAAATTTAAAACTTGTTGCTGAAATTCATATTAAAGAAAAAGATTTAAGAAAGTTAAAAATAGAAAAAATAATTTCTCAATTCGAATTTGATCCAATTTTAAAAGTAAAAGCAAAACATTTATCCGGAGGACAAAAAAAGAAACTAGTAATTTCAATGGCACTAATTAATGATCCAAATATTCTTCTTTTAGATGAACCTTTTGCGGCTTTAGATATTTTAACAATTAAAATGTTACAAGAAATTATCGTGAATTTACAGTCATTAGAAAAAATTACAGTAGTAGTTTGCGATCATCAGGCTAGGGATCTTTTAACTTGTGTTGATAGGGCGATAGTACTGTCGAATGGAAAAGTAATTGCGTCAGGTGGACCAAATGAGATAATCAAAGATACCACTGCAAGATCAGCATATTTTGGTGATGAATTTAAAATAAATTAATTCATTAATGCCAGATCATATTTTAATAACAAATCAAATAAAAAGTTTTAATAAAAAAATAAATGTTAGTTCGGACAAAAGTATATCTATTAGATCAGTTCTATTAGCTTCACAAGCAGTTGGCATATCAAAAATTACAAATCTTTTAGAGTCTGAGGATGTTTTAAATACTCTAAAAACTATTAAAAAACTTGGCATAAAATATACAAAAATCGGTAAAACCTACAAAATTGAAGGTTTTGGATTAAATGGTTTTAATATTAAAAAAAAAACTATTATAGATGCAGGAAATTCAGGAACATTAGCAAGGTTAATCCTTGGACTTTTAGTAAAAACAAAATTTCCAGTTAAATTAATTGGAGATAAAAGTTTATCAAAGAGAGATTTTTCAAGAGTTATAAAGCCTTTAAAGCTTTTAGGAGTAAACATAAAAAGCAAAAAAGATTTAATTCCAATTGAAATAACTGGAACAGATTTTTTAAGACCAATCACCTATTATGAAAAAATTGGAAGTGCCCAAGTGAAATCTTGTTTAATACTAGCCGCTTTAAATACACCAGGAAAAACTATAATCAATTCAAAAAAATCAAGGGATCATACAGAAATAATGCTAAAATATTTAAAGTATCCAATAAAGGTTCAAAGAAAAAAAAGTTATGACAAAATATCAGTTCAAGGTCTTAATCAATTTAAATCATTTAATTATGATGTGCCAGGTGACATAAGTTCAGCAGCTTTTTTTATAGTTCTCACTCTTCTCTCAAATAAATCTAAAATAATCATAAAAAATATTAATGTAAATAAAAGTAGAACTGGAATTATAACTATTTTGAATAAAATGGGTGCCAATATAAAACTGAGAAATAGACAAATCTATAATGGAGAAAAAATTGCAAATATTCATGTGGAAAGTAAAAAAAAATTTAAAGCAATAAATTGTTCTCCAAATCTTAATAGCTCTGCAATTGACGAATTTTTGATAATTTTTTTAGTTGCCACTAAAGCAAAGGGTATTTCTATTTTCAAAGAGCTTGGCGAGATGAATAAAAAAGAATCAAAGAGATTAAACTTGGCAATAAAATTTTTAAAAAAAATTGGAGTAAAAGTAGAAAGATTTAAAGATGATATAAAGATTTATGGTAATCCTAATTTAAAGTTATATAAAAATTATGAAATGAAAAATTTTTTAAAAGACCACAGAATTTTCTTCTTATCTTGTATTACAGCTCTCACCTTAGGTGGAAAATGGAAAATTAATGATAAAGACTCTATAAATACATCTTTTCCAAATTTTTTGAAAATTTTAAAAAATATAGGAGCTAAAATTAATTAAAAAAAAAGAAATATTATAAGAGATGCAATAGTTTCAGCAGCAGCTGGAGTAGGCACACAAGCAGGATTAATAGCAAAACAATATAAATATAGCTAATCTTAAAGATAAGGAGTTTTTATCAAACGAAGTTGTAATTTCAGCATTAATAATTGCTAAAGAAAAAAAATTAGAGATATACTACATAAATTTCAGCAAAAATGTGCGCACCAACCACCTAATAGATATAAAGGATCAATTCTGGACGGAAGAGATATAATCACAGTTTAAGTTAAAGATGCAATGTTTAAATTTTACATTACTGCAAGTCTAAAAGTACGAGTTAATAAGAGATATGATGAATATAAGAAATTAAATAAAAAAATATCTTTCAAGGATGACTATAAAAGCCTCAAAATAAGGGATAAATCTGACAAAGAAAGAAAATATGGACCACTAAAAAAACAAAAGATTCTATCTTGATTAATACCACTAAATTAAGTAAGAAAGCGTGCTTTAAAATGTTAAAAGCTATTATGGATAAAAAAATTAACAATTAATGGAAATTTACAAAGACCTATCATCACCAGCAAGCCAAAAATTCGAAGAGTTACTTAACACTCAACTATCAAAAAACAAAATTGAAGAAGGTAAGATAATTGAGGGAAAAGTTACTAAAATTACTAATAAATATATTTTTCTTTTTATTCCTGGTTTAAAAAGTGAACCAGTTATTGATGTAAATGAGATAAAAACAATGGGTATGGTTGGTGAGGTTAAAGAAGGATCAACGATTTCTGTTTTGCTTGAAAAAATAGAAGATAAAAATGGAGATGTTGTTGTTTCGGCACAAAAAGCCCAAAAAATAAAAGGGTGGAACAAATTAGTAAAATGTTATGAAAATAATGAATTAATAAATGGAAAGATTACACAAAAAACTAAAGGTGGAGTTATTGTTGAACACATAGAAACAGGTTCATTAATGTTTTGTCCAGGATCTCAGATATCTGATAAACCAGTAAAAAACATTGACCATTTAATTGGTGTTGAACAAAAGTTTGCTCTTATTAAACTCGATATGGTTAGAGGAAATAGCGTAGTATCGAGAAGACAAGTTGTTTCATCTAATAAAAAAGAAGACAAAGCAAAAATAATCGAAAAATTCAAGGTTGGAGATATCATAAAAGATGCAGTTGTAAAAGGATACTCATCTTTCGGTTGTTTCTTTGAAGTAAATACTCCTGAAGGAAACCTAGACACACTTTGTCATCTTCAAGAAATAAGCTATAGCAGAGTCAATCATCCTGATGAAGTTTTTAATATAGGTGAAAAACACGACTTAAAAGTTATATCAATTGATATGGAAAAGTTACAGGTCGGATGTTCTATAAAACAACTCTCACCTGATCCATTTGAACATATATCAAATTATCAGATTGGTAATAAATACAATGTTAAAGTTGTAAAGATTACAGATTATGGATGTTTTTGTGAGCTCGAAGCAGGTCTTAGTACATTACTCCATAGCAGTGAAATAAGTTGGACAAAAAAAAATATTTCTCCAAAAAAAATGTTTAATGTTGGTGATCAAATAGAATGTGTAATAACAGAAATTGATAAAGAGAAAAGAAGAGTGGCAATTTCACATAGGCTGACTCAAGAAAATCCTTATTCTAAACTTGAAAAAGAATATCCAGTTGGCTCTGAAATAGATGGAGTAGTCAATAACTCTAATGAGTATGCTATATACTTAAAGTTATCTGATTTTGATATTGATGGATTTTTACACTCTAATGATCTTTCATATACAGGTAAGCCAGAAGAAGAACTAAAAAAGTATAAAAAAGGTGAAAAATTAAAAGTAAAAATTCTAGAAATTAAAACATCTGATCAGAAAGTAAGAGTAGGATTGAAACAATTACAAAAAGATCCTTTTGATTGGTTTAATGATAAGAAAATTAATGATGCAATTACAGTAAAAGTAATTTCTTCCGACAGCAAAGGTTTAATAGTAAAACCTGAAGGCTGTGATATGGAATTTTTAATCAAAAAATCTCAAATAGCTATGAGTTCTTCTGATGCAAGACCTTCACGTTTTGTCGGTGGTGAAAGAATAGATGCTGCAATATCAGACCTGAATATTGAAAAAAGAAAGGTCTCTCTAAGTATTAAGTTACTTGAAGAAATAATGAATGCTAAAGCTATAAAAGAGCATTCTAGTCCACTAAGTGGAAAAAATCTTCCTTTTTCGTCGCTTTCTGAGCAATTAGATGACAAAAAAAATAAAAAGGACACTGAATAAAAATTGTCAGTAGTAAAATCAGATTTAATAAAACAATTATCTAAAAATTATCCTAATTTTTTAAAGAAAGATTTATTGAAGTTACTTGATATAACAATACATGAAATTCAAGATGCTTTAAAAAGAGGAGAAAGAGTGGAGTTAAGAGATGTATTTACATTAGAACCAAGAGTTCAAAAAGCAAGAGTATCGAGAAATCCTAGGACCAATGAGAAAATAAATACTCCAGAAAAAAAATCAATATTATTTAAAATGTCAAAGGAATGGGCAAAAAAAATTAATGAAAAAGAATAAAATATTTATTGCCTGCGATAGTACAAATATTAATAAAGTAAGAAAAATAATTAAAGAAACTCATAACTCAAAATTGAAAATTGGGTATAAATTTGGGTTGGAGTTTTTAAATTCTAAAAAAGGCAGAATTTTTGTTTCACAATTAAAAAATGTAACTACATTTGGAGATTATAAATTTGCAGATATTCCTAATACCTGCGCATCTGCAATCAAAGCTGTTGAAGATTTAAAATTTAATTATTTAACAATACATATAAGTTCTGGACTAGAAGCACTTAAAGCAGCCAAAAAAGCTTCTGGTAAAACTAAATTGATTGGCGTTACAATTCTTACGTCATTAGATGATAAAGCTATAAAAGAAATTGGATATAATAAGAAGGTTGAAAAAATTGTATATCAACAAGCTAAACTAGCCAGAAAGGCAAAATTAGATGCAATAGTATGCAGTGCTAAAGAAGTTAAAATTGTTAAGAAAATCTTTAAAAAAGAAATAATAACACCAGGTATAAGATTTAATTCTAAAGCCAGTGATCAAAAAAGAATTTTGACGCCAAAACAAGCTTTTAATAATGGGAGTGATTGGTTAGTTATTGGTAGACCAATTACAGAAGGTAACATTCAAAATAATATTCAAACTTTAATTGACCATTTAAATTAATGTTAAAGGGTATAAAAATTTGTGGGATCTCTGATCTTGAAACTTTAAGTTATATAATTGATCATCGTTATCCTCCAAATTTTATTGGTTTTATTTCTAATTACAAAAAAAGTAAAAGATACGTTACTTTTGAAAAATTAAGAATATTAACAAGCGTCGAAAAAAAAAATATTAATTTTGTATCTGTATTAGTAAATCCAAATGATGAAATTTTGGAAGAAATGAAAGGTTTAAACTTCGATTATTATCAACTTTATGATGTAGAACCCAATAAAACAAAAATGATTAAAGAGAAATATGGGGTAAAAATTATAACTGCTTTAACAATTAAAAATAAAAAAGACGTAAATAAATATAAAAACTATCTTGGTATTACTGACATATTTCTTTTTGACGGTAAAGGTTATGAGAAATCTATTAGCTTCGACCATAAATTATTGAATTTTGTGCCTAATTCAATAAATAAAATGATTGCTGGAGATATTAAAATAGATGATATTTCAAATTTTAATAATAAAAATATTTTTGTAGATCTAAGTGGCGCACTAGAAAATGAAGAAGGTAAAAAAGATATTAAGAAAATTAATGAATTATTGAATTTAGTAAAGAAAAATGAAACTTAAAAAAAGAATTCCAGTAATAGATCAAGGAGACAAATTTGGTTTCTGGGGAGGCAAATTTGGAGGAAATTTTGTACCTGAAACTCTTAAAAAACCAATAGAAGATTTAGAAATACAATTTAATAAATTAAAGAAAGATAAAAATTTTTTAAAAGAAAGAGATAAATATTTTAAAAATTGGATAGGGACGCCTACAAGATTTATTAAATTAAATGAATTAACTAAACACGTTGGTGGTGCAGAGATTTGGTCAAAAGTCGTATCCGATGCAAATGGAGGGGCACATAAAATTTACAATGCTACAGTTCATTGTTTATTGGCAAGAAGATCGGGTAAAAAAGTAATAATTGGTGATACAGGAGCTGGGTATGCTGGAAAAATGTTAAGTATGGCAGCAAAAAAATTTGGATTAAAATGCAAAATTTTTATGGGAGCAAAAGATATTGAGAGACAGCAACCAAATGTAAAAGCTATGAAAAAAAATGGTGCTGAAGTTGTTCCTGTGTATTCTGGGAGTAAAACTCTTGTAGATGCTGTATCAGAATGTATGAGATACTGGGTAGCTAATTGTGATACTACAGCAATGTGTGTAGGTAGCACTGTAGGGCCTGCAGTTTTTGTTAGAATATGTGGATGGAGTACTAGCCAGATTTCTAGAGAACTTAAAACTCAATTAATTGATCATTTTGGAACTGTGCCAAAAAAGGTTAAATTATATAATTGTGTTGGAGGTGGTTCTTCAAGTTTTGGTTTTTGGAATGAATTTATGGATTATGATAAAAAACAAGTTGAGTTCATTGGTGTTGAAGCAGGAGGACCAGCGAAAAGTAAAAAACATGCAGCTCCTTTAACCTTTGGATCAAAAATAGGAATACTTCATGGAGCAGCTCAATATGTAAATCAAAATAGCGATGGACAAATTGAGGAAACTGAGTCTATTTCAGCAGGACTAGACTATCCTGGGGTTTCTCCTCTTCATTGTTTTTTAAAAGATACTAAACGAGCAAGATATACTGCAGCAAGTGATGAAGAAGCTCTAAAAGCATATAAAATAGTTACGAGGTTTGAAAATTTAAGACCATCTCTTGAACCAAGTCATGCTTTTGCAGTAGCAATAAAAGAAGCTAAAAAACTTAGCAAAGATACTGTTGTAATAATTAATAGTTGTGGTGATGCTTACAAAGATCGTGCAATTTTAGAAAAAAAACTTGGTAAAAAATATGTTAAATCCAATTAATTTAGCATTTAAAAAAGCTAAAAGCCAACACAGGCCTGCATTACTTACTTACACAGTAGCTGGAGATAGTACGAAAAAACAATCACTGGAAATATTAAAATCAATATCTCATCATGCGGATATTTTAGAAGTTGGAGTTCCTCATAATACTCCTGTAGCAGATGGTGGACAAATACAGACAAGTGCCTACAGAGCTATAAAAAATGGTATTAAGATGAATGATATATTCAAAATTATCAGAGATTATAAAAAAAGTAAAAACCCAAAACCAGTAATATTTATGGGTTACTATAATATGATTTATCAATATGGTGAAAATAATTTTTTAAAAAATTGTGAGAAATCTGGCGTCAATGGTTTAATAGTTGTTGATTTGCCTTGGCCAGAAAACAAAATTTTTTCAAAAAAATGCAAAAAAAAATCTATTAACTTTATTCAATTATTATCTCCTACAACATCTAATAAAAGATTAAAAAGTATTACCAAAGACTCTCACGATATGATTTATTACATAAGTATGTTGTCAACAACAGGAGGAAAGCTTAAAGTTTCGCCAAAAAAAATATTATCTAATTACAAAAAAATTAAAAAAATTAGTCCAAATAAAAATTGTGTAATTGGTTTCGGAATAACTGAAAAAACTATATCAAGTTTTAAAAGTACAGATGGGCTCGTTGTAGGAAGTCAAATTTGTAAAGAAATTACTAGATGTTTAAACAATAGACAAAATCCTGTCATAAATGTAAGTAAGATGGTTAGTAGATTAAGAAAAAAAATATCATGAATTGGATAACAAAAGCATTAAATTTTGGTGAAAAAATTAAGAAGGTGCTTCGTAAAAGACCTTCTAAAGAAGATATTGCCAATTCTGATTGGACAAGTTGCTGTAAGGGACCAATATTAAAGAAAGATTTAGAGAATAATTTATGGGTTTGCAATCTTTGTGGAAAACATCATAGAATTAGTTGCAGACAAAGATTTGATATAGTATTTGGAAAAAATTCTTACCAAATATTAGAGTCCCCAATACCTACAGAGGATCCTTTGAATTGGGTGGATACAAAATCTTATAAAGAAAGACTTAAAATAGCTAGAAATAAAACAAATCAAAATTGTGCAGTTATGATTGCTAAGGGAAAAATTAATGGAATTGAGGTTACTGCAGGAGCTATAAATTTTGATTTTATAGGAGGATCTGTAGGTGCTGCAGAAGGAGAGGCAATAATATATGGAGTACAGCATGCAATTGACAATCAAACGCCTTATCTGTTCTTTCCTTGTGGTGGGGGCCAACGGATGTTTGAGTCGACCATTGCTTTAGCTAATATGACTAGAACAACGCTTGCAATAAATGAACTTAAAAATAACAATTTACCTTACATCGTATGCTTTACTGATCCAACAGCAGGTGGAATTACAGCCTCTTTTGCAATGTTGGGAGATATACATTTTGCAGAACCAGGGTGCTTGATTGCTTTTGCTGGAAAAAGAGTTATCCAAGCAACTGTTAAGGAAGAATTAAGTTCTGATTTTCAAACAGCAGAATTTGTCGAGAAACACGGATTTGTTGATAGAGTTATACAAAGAAAAGATTTACAGGAAGAAATTGGTAAACTTCTATCAATATTACTTAGAAAAAATTCTGATATACATTTAGAAAATTTAAATGAAAATTCAGAGACTAATATCCAAACTAGAGAAGCATCATAATAAAAAACTAGATTTATCTTTAGGAAGAACCTTTAATCTTTTAAAAAAACTTGGTAATCCCCAGGATAAATTAAAAAATATTGTAACAGTTGTAGGGACTAACGCAAAAGCAAGTATGTGCTATAGTCTTAAGTCAATTCTTAACCAAGCTGGATACAAAACTAATCTTTACACTTCACCCCACTTGCTCTCTTACACAGAAAGATACGTTTTTAATGATATAGAAATCAATGAAGAAGATTTAATAGAATTATTGACAGATGTTGAAAAGACTTTAGGCGATGACAATGCAACACTATTTGAAATTTTAACTTGTGCCTTCATAAAATTTGCCGAAAATTTCAAAGATAATATTAATATTATAGAGGCTGGATTATTTCATCAAT
This sequence comes from uncultured Pelagibacteraceae bacterium, assembly GCA_902561765.1. Taxonomy (GTDB): domain Bacteria; phylum Pseudomonadota; class Alphaproteobacteria; order Pelagibacterales; family Pelagibacteraceae; genus Pelagibacter. Next base: position 140,686 of record CACEQR010000002.1, read on the forward strand.
TTGATAGTACAAATGTGTTTAAGGATAATTTAATGACACTTATTGGTGTCATTCATAACGATCACTTCCAGTGGCTTGAAAATAAATCAATTGAGGGAGTAATTTATGAAAAAACAGCTACACTTTTAAATTCAAATATATTTGTTAACAAACAAGTCAACGATGAAATAAGATATAAGATTGAAAGGTCATTAGAAAAAAATACTTCTAATAAATATTTTTTTGGAAAAGATTTTAATATTACAAATTCTGAAAATGGTTTTATTCAATATCAAGATTATTTAGGTGAAATTGTATTACCTGAACCAAATATTCTTGGAAATCATCAACTTTATAATATAAGCACCACGATTGCTGCATCACGAAAAATATTTAATATAAAAGATAATGATATAATTAATGGTATTCAAAATATTTCACTCAAAGGAAGATTGGAAGAAATCAAAAATGGTAAGTTAAAAACGATTGCAGGCAACAATAGATTAATTGTTGATGGTGGTCATAATATAAGTGCAAGTTTATCTATTGCTAATTGGATAAAAAACCAAAACCAAGAGGTAAATCTAATAGTTGGAATGATGAAAGATAAGGAACATATTGAATTTATTAAATCTTTTAGAAATATAGTTAATTCTATAACTTTAATCGATATTCCTAATCAGGATGGTGCAATATCAAAAGAAAATTTAGAAAGTAAGTTAAAAGAATTAAATTTAAACATTAAAAAATCACATAGCATTGAAAGTGCAATTAAATCATTATCTAAAAACGTAAATACAATAACTGTTTGTATAGGCTCGCTTTATCTTGCAGGAGAAATTTTAAAATTAAATTAGATATGTTCTTTAATAAAAGAAACAATATCACTTTTAGGTGTAGCGCCAACTTTAGTAGCTTTTAACTCTCCACCTGAAAATAAAAGCATAGTAGGTATTCCTCTTATAGAAAATCGCGTCGGAACGTTAGGTTGAGAGTCTATGTCGTGCTTTGCAACCACAATTTCTTCTGCCATTTCATCTGAAATTTCCTCTAAAATAGGCCCAACCATTTTACAAGGTCCACACCATTCTGCCCAAAAATCTACTAAAACTGGTTTATCACTTTTTAAGACTTTTTCGTCAAAGTTTTCATCAGTTACATTTATAGTTGCCATTATTCTGATATAAATTAATTTTATTTATATTCAATAGGTAAAATTGAGATTAATTTAGATTTATACATTAAACATTTTCATACTTTTTTTGAATTGACATTGCATAATTATTAAACTCATCCAAAAGAGCTAATTTCTCATTGTCATTTTCATTAGTATATTTTTCTCTTAGAGTATCAATTTCATTATATAAAGTTGGAATTGTCCACCATTTTTCTTTTTTTTCACTCAGTATTCTTTTTGCTATATCTCTTCTAATAGACTTATACATAGAATCTGGAAGTATCTCTGGAGCTTCTTGAAAGATGATTTTTTTACCAAAACTAACCAATCTATCGTCGTCAAACTTATCTAATAAATTTAATTTCTCTTTCCATGGCGCATCATGCCAACTTGGAAACAAAGCGGTATCCTTATTTGATGTAAATTTTGTATAAATGCTCTCTTCTGCATATATATCTTCTTGTGATTTTGATTGCTCTTTTTCTTCTGCAACCTCACGAAGGGCAGTTAAAATATTTTGTGAAAACTGTTCATTGTTTTGAACAAATTCAGCTCTTTTTTTAATAACATTTTTATCCAATTTATTATATGGTTCGACATTCAAACCATATTTTGCATCAATTATTATTGGTGCTTTATTTGATCTAACTGTTCTTAAAAACTTTGGTGTTTTTTTCATCTCGGTTTTTAATTCATTTATAGATTTATTAATTAATGGTTGAATTTCTGTTCTAAGATCTATTGTGTAATACCATCCTTGATAAATAGGATGCATACAATGTTTTGCGTGCAACGGTACAACCAGATGAAGTCTGGACTTTCCGTAATAATATTCATTTAAAGTAACAATATCTCCTTTTTTCATAATGGTTTCGGTATGAGATTTATTTGAAGTATTTAAAAAAGATTCCCAAGTGTGTTCTTGTTTTTCTTTAACAATTTTCAAAACTTTTGCAGTAAGTTCTGCATCTGCTAAGGCTGAGTGTGCATCACTTGCATCTATACCTTGCATTTGAGCAAGAGATGCTAATTTAAACACAGGATTATTTTTTTCATTAATTTCAGTCTCTAAAACTGTTGGATCTACTGCATACGCAGCTCTTGCAATATTAATTCCATCATGTCTTGTATTGGGAGCGGAATTTGTCAAATAAGGATACCTAATGCTTTTGAAAAATTCTTTTCTTATCATCTCCTCATCAAAATTTAGCGAACTCCATCCCAAGAAAATAGCAGGGCTCCATTTCTTAAAGATTTTTTCTACCTGTCCAAGCATTTGGTAATGGCTTAGATTTGTTTGAGTAAGTTGTTTAATTGATGTCTTGTTGACTATCAAGGCTGCTGCTTGAAAAATCTCAGTTTCATGAAGTCTGCATCGAAGATTAAATCTATCTTTTTCTTTAAAGTTCTCGTCAAATAGTATTCCCCCAATCTCTATGATGCTACCAAAGTCAGTGCTGGCGCTCGATGATTCTATGTCCCAAATTGCTAAATTCATGTTATTAACCTCAAATTAGCTAAGTTTTGATGGGTTTTTGGAAAGTTTTTTAAGACTAAACCTTTGCATCTAAACAAGTAGCTTCTAGTTAGTTTCTTCTGTTCTATGTATTGGCTGGTTAAAGTCAAGCTATATTATTCATCTCGTAAAATTTTTTAACTCTTCCCATAAATAAATTTTGATACATCTCTAATTCTGCACCTTCAATTTTAAATTCTTGAAATAGAATATCTTTTGTACAGAGTAAGATTATCCCTGCTTTCATTTTTGTTCCATGTACGACATCGTGAGCCAAAGTATATGCTCCAAGTTGCAAGAAATAATCTTGAATATAATCTGTTTTTTTAGGTTTATTGCTCTGCTTAAAATCTATTATGACATCTCTGCCCTGATAAACTCCGATTAAATCTGCAGTTCCAGCATATTGCTCTGGATAATAAATAGTTTCTTCCATCCCATAAATTTCATCTAATTTATTATTTACCCCCTTTTCAATTATTTCTTTGGCCATATTTTTGTATTGTTCATTACTTTCAAAAAAGCTTTCGTTAATTCTTCCTCTTAAATAATCTTCAATATAAGAGTGCATTGACGTTCCTCTTGAAGAGGCTTCAGTCTTAATTCTATTTGCTTCCTTAAAACCTACCCGCTCCTGCCAATTTTTGATAGCTGCCTTTTCCTCCTCGGATTTAGTAGCACTTAAAATTGTAGTAACACTTGGTAGTTTTTCCTCACCTAAGGAATATTTTCTATATCCATCCTCAATTGACCTTGTAGATTTTGGATAAATAAATTTATTACTCCATTTCATTCATTTAGGCTTTAAGAAACTTTTCGTTTTTCATCCTGACCGTAACCAGAAATTGGGGATGGAGAACTTGGATCTGGATCATCGTCATCATTAGGATTTTTTATTGAGTCAATACTTCTATTTATTGCTCTAGCATCTTTGCCAAAACTATCAACGACCGACATTGCTTCTTCTAATTTTTTTCTTAAAACTAAAACATTATTAAAATGCATATTAAATCTGGTGCTTATTTTTTTTAAATGATCATAAATTTCAGATGCATGCTTTTTAATTCGTAAGCTCTGAAATCCCATATGAAGTGATTGTAAGTAACCAGATAAATTGTTAGGGCCCATGATAGTTACTTTATATTTCTTCATTAATTCTTGAGTTAATAATTCTTTTGTAGTTGGATCTTGATAATTAGCTAATTCTAAAAATAAACTTTCAGTTGGCGCATAAACAATCGCAAAATCTGTCGTTTTTGGTGGGACGATATATTTTTCGTTCACGCTTTTAGCTTTTTCTTTAAATGCTCTAGCAAGTTTAGTTCTTGCATCAGTCATAGCTTTTTTGTCATCTTCCTGATGAGCATCTTGGATGGCCTTAAATCTTTCAACTGGAAAGTGGCTATCAACTGGAACCAAAATCCCATCTTGAAGTTTAATTGCAAATTCAACATTTTCACCGGTATCTTCTTTCATTTTCACATTTGATGAATATTGAGATGCTGGCAACAAATCCTTAATCAGTGAGCCCAAACTAAACTCAGCTAAGGTTCCATACTTTTTAACACCTGCCAATATTTGATTAATCCCCTTCTGACTTTCATTCAAATTTTCAACTTGAGCATTAAAGGAAGCTACTTTTTGATCTACTTGAGTTAAAGCATTTGTCATATCTTTTGTTACACCTGATGAAAGATTATTAAAAGAAGTAGCCATTGAGCTCATAGTGCTATTTATTGTTGTATTTAAAGACTCTTTTAAATTTATAATTTCTTGATTTAGTCTTTGAATCTCCTGATTTTCCTTCTCATTATGAGACTCATCCTTTGATTTAAAATTCAAATATATAATTAATACTGAACTAATAAGTGAGAGTGAAAGTAAAATAAGAATTATAGTATTCATGATTCGTAGGATATACGTGAAATTTTAAAATTCAATTAGAAAAGCTAAGAACTAAGTAAATTTAAAATTTTCTTTAAACCAATTTCGTTACTTGATTTTTTATTCGACATTAAGATTGCTGTACTTTTAAGAATATTTCCGTCCTTTAAAATTCTTAAATTGTTAGCTTTTAAAGTCTCTCCTGTACTTGTTATATCTGTTAAAATCTCAGATGAACCAGTAAATGGATATACCTCAGTTGCTCCAAGAGAAGGCACTAATTTAAATTGAGTTACTCCTTTTGAAAATAAAAATTCTTTGGTCAAATTTGGATATTTTGTTGCAACTCTTAATCTACTTTTCTTATTATCTTTAAAATCAAAAGATATTTCCTCTAAATCAGCAAGTGTTTGGACATCTATCCACTCGTCAGGAACAGCTACAACTAAAGTTGCATTTCCGTAATCGAGTTTTTTATTAATAATAACTTTATTTTGAATATTTAATTCAGACTCTCTTAATAAATCATAACCTGAAAAACCTATATCTAAAGAACCATCCCCTAATCTTTCTATAATTTCTCTTGCATGCAGAAATACTATTTTAATTTTTTTATTTCCTTTTATATATCCAAAAAGGTCTCTTTCTCCTCTTTCTGATAAAATTTTAAGATTTTTATTTTTAAAAATACTTAAAGTATCTTTTCTAAGTCTACCTTTGCTAGGAATGCCAATTTTAATCATTTAAGTTTATTGCACCTCCTACAGCTGGGACCTTTATTTTAGATCCTAAATCACTAATAAGATTGTCATAACGGCCACCATTAACCTCAATTTTTCTTGATTTTACCTTTGTTTGAATTTTAAAAACCATACCTGTGTAATATTCTAAATGTCTGCCGAATGAAGATGAAAAATTTACATTTAACTTTGAAACTTTATCTGTAGTTATTGGAAAATAATTCTTTCCAACACTAAGATTGATTTTATTTTGTTTAAAAAAAATATTTAGAGTAGCTGCTGCTTTGCTCATAGGACAACTAATTTTTAAATAATCTCTAATAATTTTTACAACATTTTGGCCTTTTATTTGTCTTCTAGGATCTCTAATTTTATTATCAAACCTCATCAAAATTTCTCTCAAAGTACGTCCTGCAATATTTCTATCTTGATTTTGTTTAAACATTTTCAGATATCTTTTTTTATCAAATTCAACGATTGTTTCGTCTACATCTGAGTTAATCTCTAAACGTTTCAATAATTCATTAAAATAACTTTCTCTCCAAAAATGTCTTTGTAATCGAAGTTTCCATCTTTTTGGAATATCTAATTTATTTATCAATAGATGAAAAATTTCGACGTTACCGATTGTTATACTTCCAGTTTTGTATCTAAATTTATTTATAACTTTAATACTTGTATTTATGATCTGCTTATCATCTCTTTTCTCATCTTTTGATCCTAAAATCTCGAAACCTATTTGATCTCTAATAATTTTATCGGTTTTTTTCTGAACTTTTCTGAATGCTTGCCCGCTGTAAAAAACTTTTGAAGATAGTTTTTTTTTTTGATTAAGATATTTAATACAAGAAGCAACGGTTAAATCCGGTCTTAAACAAATTTCTTTTCCATTCTGATCAACAAATGAAAAAATTAAACTCCTAAATGACTCACCAGATCTCTCAAGAATTAAATTGGTAGGTATTACTGTATCTAAATCGATGTAATCAAATCCACTTGATTTTAAAGATTTAAGAATATTCTCAGATAAGTTTTTTGACTTCATTAATTAAATCTTTCTTTGAAAAAGTTTTATTATTCTCTCCCTTAACACCTTTTAAATTTTTAATTGTCACCGTATTATCTTTAAACTCATTTTCTCCACAGATAATGGCAACCGGTAATTGGCGTTTATTTGCAAAGGTAAGCTGTTTACCGAGATTTTTTTTAGAATCTAAAAATATTTCAGCATTAATATTGTTTTGTCTTAAGAGATCTAAAATTTCGTAGTAATTTTTTAAATATTTTTGGTCCATTACACATACCAAAACTGGTTTTTGTTCATCTAATTGAATTTGATCTAATTGCATTAATGCAAATAAAAGTCTGTCTACGCCAAAACTTATGCCTGTCCCTGGAATATCTACGCCTTTAAATCTAGATATAAGCTTTGCATAAGCTCCTCCTGAGCAGATACTACCGATATCTACTTCTTTGCCTTTGTTATTTGTAACTTTAAAATTTAAATTTGTTTCTACAATAAAATCTGAATAATAAGCTAAACCTCTCACAATTGTGAAATTGGTTTTTACTTGATCTAAACTTGATCCATACCCAAGAACCACAAAAAATTCTTCCAATTCTTTTATTCCCTCTTGAGACAATGGATTTTTTAAGCTTTGTTTCAATTCTTTTAAATCCTTTATTTTTAGATATTTTAATATTTGGTCAACCTGCTCATCATTTAAATCTGCACCTTTTGTGATAGCTCCACTAGTATCTTTTCTTTCTTTTCTTAAGAGATCTTCTACACCTTTTAACCCAAAACCAGGTTTATCAAGTTTATCAATTGCTCTAATAACTTTTAATTGCTTTTCTTTGGATATTTTCAAATCATCTAACAATCCCTGAACTATTTTTCTATTACTTACATTGATTGTAAATTGATCTTTCTTTAGTCCACATTCAAGTAATGCTGCTGATATTAAATTACAAAGCTCAGCATTAGCCTGTGAGGAATTAACATTTCCAACAATATCAAAATCTGCTTGTAGAAATTCTCTATATCTTCCATTGCCTGCCTTTTCATTACGGAAAACATTTTGGATGGCATACCTTTTGTAAATTGAAGGTAAATCTTGATTATTTTGAGCAACAAATCTTGCTAAGGGGCTAGATAGATCATATCGAAGAGTAATATTTTTATCTCCATCTTTAAACGAGAATACATCAGACATAGGATTAGATTCATCCTCTGCCAAAAATGATCCAATATTTTCACTGATCTCAAATGATGGGGTCTCAAGAGGCTCAGCACCAAACTTAATAAAAACATTCTCAATTGCTGATAAAAGCTTTTTTTTGAGAAGGAGTTTTTTATCCCAACGATCTTCAAACCCTGAGGGTAACCCAGGTATTAATTTATTTTCTTTCTTCATTTTTTGGTACCCTGGCTTGGGATCGAACCAAAAATTTCAGTTCCACAAACTGACGTGATAACCATTTCACCACCAGGGCTTATTGTTGTTTTATACTAATTAGAGTTAAATTTAAATTTATAAATAGTTAAATAGCTAGCTGCAAGCCAGCATGAAAATGATGTCTTTTATGATTTACAGTTATATAACTTTTTTTAATCATGGAATTTAATTAGCATTTTAAACTTAAAATGCAAGTATGTATTGTATAGGAATATTAGTAGGTTTGCCTACCATATTCCTATACAAAATTTTAAATGAAATAAATTTTAAGATGTTTTCTTTAAATTTACAGCGCTAGGACCTTTATCTCCATCCTGAATTTCAAATTCTACAGCGTCGTTCTCATTCAAAAAACGAAGTCCTGCTTCACGAACTGCGCTTGCATGAACGAAACAATCTTTTTCTCCGTCTTCTCTTTCTATAAAACCGTAGCCCTTCTTACCGTTGAACCACTTTACTTTACCTTTTAATGTACTCATACTTTTTGTTTACTCTTTCTTTATTGTATTAAACTTAGCTAAACTTCAGCTAGCGGGATAGTTATTAGATTTTAAATTTGAATGCAAGCTTTAATCAAGCGCACTATTAACAGTTTGTGGTGGCTTCGGCGGGACTCGAACCAGCGACACAAGCCTTTTCAGGGCTCTGCTCTACCAACTGAGCTACGAAGCCATATTTTAAAACCTAAAAATTATTCTTCCTTTTGTCAAATCATAAGGTGTTACCTCAACTGTAACATTATCACCTTGTAGAACTCTAATTCTATTTTTTCTTAATTTACCTGCTGTATGTGCAGTTACAATATGATCATTTTCAAGTTTTACTCGGAACATCGCATTTGGTAATAGATCGATTACTTTACCTTTAAATTCCAATAAATCTTGTTTTGACAAATTTTTTACTCCTTATCTATTCTAGATTTTATACTCAAAGCATGACCTTTTAATTTTTCATACTCTGCGAGATGTGTAGCGTATTTTCCTATTTTCTCAACACCTTTTTTTGAGAGCGTTATAAGGCTAATTTTTTTATAAAATTCACTAACACTTAATCCTGAAGAAAATTTAGCTGATGAATTTGTGGGTAATACGTGATTTGTCCCAACGGCATAATCACTTAAAGCCATAGGAGAGTATTTACCTATACAAATACTTCCTGCATTAAAAATTTTATCTTTATATTTTTTGTAGTCACTTACATTTATTTCTAAATGTTCAGGAGCTATTTCATTAATTGCATTTATGATCTGATTATCATTGTAAACTTTTAAAATGAGCCCATTATTTTTTATACTTTTTGTAGCAATACTTTGTCGTGGTATTTTTTTTAATTTAGAGATCAAATCCTTTTTGAATTTTTTAATTAAATTTGAGTCCTTTGTGATTAAAATGCATTGTGAATTTATATCATGCTCTGCCTGACCAATCATTGATGTTGTAACTTCATTCAAATTAGTTTTGCCATCTGCTAATATTGTTATTTCAGATGGACCAGCAATCATTCCTTCAATACCCACGTCTCCAAAAACTAGCTTTTTAGCACCAGCAACAAAAATATTTCCTGGACCAACAATTTTGTTTACTTTTTGAATGTAAGCTAAACTACCTATGGCTTGTGCTCCACCCATTGAGTAAATATCATTTATACCTAATTTCTTTGCAGCATATAAAACTGCTGGGTTTAATTTTCCATTGTTTTTTGGATTTGCTAGTACAATTTTTTTGACACCTGCAATTTTCGCAGGAATTGCATTCATCAATAATGTAGATGGTAGGTTTGCAGGTACATATACTCCAACTGATTGGATTGGCACATACTTATATTCTATTTTATTATTTAAATTATCTTTATAAAAAATATTCTTAGTTTTTTGAGTATTGTGAAAATTAAGGATTCTTTTATATGCAAAATCTATAGCCTTTTTAATATTAGGATCTAGAAATTTAATTGCATTATTTATTTCATTAATGCTTGGCTTAATTTGAGTATTTTTGCTAAATTTTTTTTCATATTTAGTAAGCGCTTTACTTTTATTTTTCTTAATATCATTAAGAATTTTAGATATGATTTTATTTTCTGATTTTTTTCCAGACCTTCTTTGGTCTAAAAATTTTGTTAAAATATTTAAATAGTTTTTTTTATTACAGTTAATTTCTTTTATCATTTTCTATCTTTTGATCCTCGAGTGTTACCTCTATTACTTCAGCGGAAAGAGTTATAATTCTATTTTTTGAAAATAACATAATTATTTCATAATTCTCGTTTTTCTTGAATATATCAATTGTTAAGAGTTTTAATAAAAGATTAGGATCTTTTTGGTCTATATTCTTAGATTTGGAAGAATTAACAAATTCAAATTTAATAATACTATTTATTGACTTATTTTTATTCTCTTCCTCTTTACTTAATCTTGAAATTGACATAAGAAAAATCTTATTTGAAGCTAAATACTTTAAATCTTTAACACTTACCTTCCCTTCAGAACAACAAGCTGAAATTACATGGAGATCTTCAGGAGATTGTGCAATTATCTTTTTTAAATATTGATTTACCATCAACTAATCCTTTTTATATTTACACCTACTTTTCTAAGTTTATTCTCTATATTCTCATACCCTCTATCAAGATGGTAAATTCTATTTATGATAGATGACCCTTTGGCAACCATAGCGGCTAAAACTAGTGCAACTGAAGCTCTTAGATCGCTAGACATTAATTCTGCAGCTTTAAAACTTGTATTACCTAAAATTAAAGCCTTATTTTTTTTAATTATAATTTCAGCACCAAGTCTTCTTAATTCAGCTACATGCATGAATCTATTTTCAAAAATACTTTCTGTTATAGAGCTTTTCCCTTTTGCCTTGCATAAAAGAACCATGAATTGTGCTTGTAAATCTGTTGGAAAATTTGGGTATTCTTTTGTGACTAAATTACTTATATTTTTAATTTTTTTTGGACCAATTATGTGAATTTGTTTTTTACTTGTTTTTATTTTAGCTCCAACTTTCTTTAGTAATGTTAATTCTGTTTTTATAACTTTTGGATTTAGATTATGTATTTTTAAATTACCACCAGTTAAACATGCTGCCACACAAAAAGTTCCAGCCTCTATTCTATCAGACATGACTGAATAACTAGTGCTTTTAAGAGATTTAATTCCCTCAATTCTTAATGTCCGTTTGCCAATAAATTTTATTTTTGCACCACCTGATTTTAAAAAATTTATTAAATCGACTATTTCAGGTTCAATCGCACAATTTCTAAGTATTGTAACTCCATTAGCTAAACATGCTGCTATAATCGTATTTTCAGTGGCCCCAACACTAATTTTTGAAAATCTTATTTTAGTACCTTCTAGTTTTCCTTTAGTATTTGCATGAATATAACCTTTTTTAATTTCATATTTCATTCCAAGTTTTTTAAGTGCATTTAAGTGATAATTTACAGGTCTTGCTCCTATTAAGCATCCACCAGGCAAAGAAGTAATAGATTTTTGGTACTTAGTAACCAGTGCACCTAGAACTAATATTCCAGCTCTCATTGTTCTAACAAGAGAATACGAAGCAAAAATCTTGTGTTTGTTTTTCTTCGTTATTCTTACAATTTTTTTATCTTTGCTAAATTTTATTTCTGAACCAAGGGATTTTAAAAGATTAATCATTGTGTCTATGTCTTTAACCCGAGGTAGATTTTTAATTATAACTTCCTTATCAAATAAAATTGTTGATGCTAAAATTGGTAATGCAGCATTTTTAGATCCTGAAATTGCAATCTCACCCTTTAATTTACTAGGGCCTCTAACAATAAATTTATCCATTGTTATATTTTTGGAAGTGTAACTCCCTTTTGACCCTGATATTTGCCATTTCTATCTGCATATGAGACTAGCGGGTCTTCATTGCCCTTAATGAAAACAAATTGAGCAACTCCTTCATTAGCATAAATTTTTGCGGGTAATGGTGTTGTATTCGAAAATTCCAAAGTCACATGCCCCTCCCATCCTGGTTCAAGAGGTGTAACATTAACTATTATCCCACATCTTGCATAAGTAGATTTTCCCAAACATATAACCAAAACATTTTTTGGAATTTTAAAATATTCAACCGTTCTTGCTAACACAAAAGAATTAGGTGGTATTATACATTCAGATGAGTTTTTAGTGATAAAGTTTGAGGATTTGAAATTTTTTGGATCAACAATCTCAGAATTTACGTTTGTAAAAATTTTAAATTCATCTGAAACTCTTGCATCATAACCATATGATGAAACACCAAATGATATTTTATCTCCCCTGATCTGTTTATCCTCAAAAGGTGAGATCATATCATTATCTCGTGCCATTTGTATAATCCATTTATCAGATTGAACTGACATTATTTATTTTTTTTCTTTGTTTTTTTTTGAAATTCTTTTCTTTTTTTTAAATTTTTTCTTAAAGCAAGTTCGAGTTTACTTAAATTATTCTTCTTTGAACTCATTATTTATTTTTGTCAGGGTTCGTAAGATGATCAAGAGTTATAACCTGGTCAATAGGAATGGTTTTATCTTCCTCTGTTTTAACTGGGCCAGTTTTCACCTGCTTCTTGGCTCTTTTCTCTGCAAGCTTTTTTTCTCTTTTGGCTTTCTTTTCCATAAGCTTAGCATTTTTATTAGCTCCATATGTGTAGTGAATTCCCATAACATTTTCCTAGAATAGATATAACTTATTTTTGAAAAAAATTAAGGCAATAATTTGAAAAATTCAAATTTATACACTAATTATTATAAAAATTGCCCTTGTAGTTTTAATGTTAAAACAGGCCCTTGGTAAGGGTCAGTTACGAGTTAGATTCTCGTCGAGGGCACCACTATTATTTTGTGTAAAATTTTTTTTTAAACAAAAATCCAATTAAAACTAAAATAATAATTCCAAGAATTGGCAAATAAATATCTGGAGAAAATATTAATTCTAAAATGCTAGGCACCTCAGAGTTTTCTTCTAAAATCTTGTTCAATCCTGCGCCAAGAGATGCACCAACAAATAATTGTGGAGTCATTCCAATTATTGACCCTAAAAAAAAGTTTCTAACTTTAACATTAAAAATTGTTGGTAAAATATTTGAAATAAAAAAAGGGATACCACCAACAAACCTATAAATTAGAAAAAAAATAAATTCGTTCCTTTTAAACTTTTCAGTCAAATTACTAAAACGTGATGAAAATTTCTCCTCAACTAAATCTTTTAAAAAATAATTAGCAAACACATATAAAAGTGTTGCACCAATTGACAATCCAAATACTATAAGCAAAGTTCCTAACCACTTTCCAAAAATAAAACCGCCAACTAAAAATACAGGTGAGCCAAAACCCAATAAAAGAACCCACACTATTGTACCTAATAAAAAAATAGCACTTGAAATAAAAATATTACTATTTTTAATTTCCTCTAAAGCATCTCTATTTTCTCTTATTAGTTCATAACTAGAAAAATCCTGAAATGAAAATTTGTTAAAAAAAATCAACAAAAAAACAAATACTATCAAAATGTAGGCAGAACCTAAAAATAGTTTAATTTTTTTTTCTCTATTCATTGATTTTTAACTTATTAAAAATCGCTGTACTTATATACATATATTTGTATAACTACCGAAATTTAACATTTATTTAACAACAATGAAACGTACATATCAACCAAGTAACAGAAAAAGAAAAAAAGCTGTTGGATTTAGAGCTAAAAGAAAAACTAAGGGTGGAAGAAAAGTATTAAATAGAAGAAGGGCTAAAGGAAGAAAAAAATTAACAAACGCTTAATGAAAAAAAAGATTGTTAGCCTTTCAAAAAATGAGGACTTTAAGTCAATTCTTAGTGGAAAAAAGATTGCTAATAAGTATTTAACAATTTTCTTTAAAAAACTTTCAGATAAAAATACTAATAAATTAAATATTAGCTTTGTAGCCAAAAAAAAAATAGGAAATGCCGTAATTAGAAATAGAATTAAAAGAAGATTAAGAAATATAATGAATGACGCTTTGAAAACAATTAATATAAATCTAAACTATTGCTATTTATTAATTGCAAGAATATCTGTTAACAATGATCCTTATGAGAAAATAAAAATGGTAACACTTGAGGATTTTAAAAAAATTAAATGAATAAAACTATAAAATATTTAATGATCAAAACTATCAAATTATATCAAATAGTAATATCCCCATTTTTAGGAAACAACTGTAGATATCTTCCAACATGTTCAGAATATTTTATAGAAAATCTAAAAGAGTACGGAATTTTTAAAGGAAGTATTAATGGATTCAAAAGAATTCTAAGTTGTCACCCTGTGAAATTTCTAGGTGGTGGCGAAGGATTTGATCCTGTCAAAAAGAAAAAGTAGTTTATGGATACGAAAAATGTAATTGCAGCGATATCTTTAAGTGCAGCTGTCATAATACTTTACAGTTTATTTTTTGCTCCTCCTGTTGTGGATCAAAAAAATATCTCAAATGATAAAAACACTTCTAGTCAAAATTCTTCATCAGATGCACCTTCTTTAGTCCAAGATGAGAAAATAATTAAGATTTCAAGAGATGAAGCTTTGGAGGAGAGTCAAAGAGTTTTATTCGAAAATGATAAAATTAAAGGTTCAATTTCATTGCTCGGTTCCTCTATAGACGATTTAACTT
>CACEQR010000003.1 GCA_902561765.1 uncultured Pelagibacteraceae bacterium
AATATCTATACTCCTAATGGCAATCCAGTAGACACTGAAAAATATGATTATAAATTATATTGGTTAGATAGTTTAATAAAAAAATTAAAATCTCTTTTAAAAACAAATGACAATATAATTATTGCGGGTGATTTTAATATTATTCCCTCTGCTGAGGATGTTCATGATCCTAAAGGATATGAAAACGATGCATTGTATAGAATAGAAATTAGAAAGAAATTAAGAGAAATGAATAATTTAGGATTTCATGATGCATTTCGATATATCTATCCTGATAAGGAAGAGTATACTTTTTGGGATTACACAAGTGGAGCTTGGCAAAAAAATAATGGTATGAGGATTGATCACTTCTTAGTTACCAATTCATTATTAAAAAATATTAAGGATGTTAAAATTAATAAATATCCAAGAGGTAGAGAGAAACCTTCAGATCACACCCCTATTGAATTAGAGTTAACTTAAAGATTTAATTTTATTAACCAAGTCTTCATTTATATATCTTGGTCCTTTATCTAATCTATTTTTATGTCTTCTTTCACCAGGAAGTCTAACATCCCCCATTGATTTCATTTTTTCAAAAAACTTTAAGGAGTGTGTGTCCCAATCAGAATTTGATAATTTTTCTGGGGATATTGCTAAAATGAACTCTCCACCACTTGGTGGACCGCCATCATTATTATCCTTCTCAGCCGTCTCATAACTAAAATTATCTCCAACAAGGGCTCCAGCAAGCAATTCGACCATCATCGCAATCCCTGAGCCTTTATAGCCGCCAAAAGGCAATAAAACACCACCATCAGCTATTTCAGCTGGATCAGTTGTTTCTTTTCCATCTTTTGTTAATCCAGTACCTAATGGAACTTTGTGACCTTCTCTCTTAGCTACTTGAACTTCACCCATTGCCATAGATGCAGTTGCCATATCAAAAACTACTGGAGGTTTATTTTTTCTGGGCCAAGCAAAAGATATAGGATTAGTTCCAAACAAAGGTTTAATAGCACCAGCAGGTGCTACTGCTGGTTTATATGACGTGCAAGCAAATGCTGCAAGACCATGCTCTGCTACTGCTTCAGTTTCTGGCCACATAGCAGCCATATGATGAGAATTTGTAATTGCCAAAACAGCAATTCCATTTTCCTTTGCAAGTTTAACTAGTTCTGGAATACTTTTTTTCAGAACTACAGGAGCTAAACAATTATTACCATCAACTTTTATCACCGATGGTGTGATAGTTTTTACATTAGGTTTTCCTTTTCCATTTATTTTACCACTTTTAAGACCTGAGATATATGCAGGTACTCTAAACAAGCCATGAGATATAGACCCATCTCTCTCTGCCTTCATAACTAAATCAGCCATTATTTTTGAAGTTTCATCATCACATCCATTATTTGAAAATGTTTTTTTAGCAAGTTCGTAGATTTCGTCTAATGATAATGAAATATTGCTCACTACCTCATTAGATATTATTTAAAATATAATTCAAATGAATTATTATTTATTTTCCCATTCAAATCGTGGAAAAGAGTCAAATATTTTAAAGATGTCTTTTGACCATTGATTGCAAACTCTAGAATATTCATCATCAGTTAAATTAAGACATTTTTGTGAAGCAATTTTTAATTCATCTTTTTTTATTACTGTAAAATCAATTGGAGGACCAACTGTTAAATCACTTTTTAAAGTTGAATCCATAGAAATTAATGCACATCTAGAAGCATCGCCAACTGAAACCTCTGGTTTAATAACTCTATCTAAAATTGGTTTACCATATTTGACTTCACCTATTACTAAATAAGGCTTGCTATCTGCAGGTCTTATATAGTTTCCTTGAGGGTAAACCAAAAAAAGTTCCATTGGCTGACCTTTTATTTGGCCTCCAATAATAAATGTCGATCCTAAAAGAACAGTATCAGTATTAATTCCTTTAGGTGCCGAATGTTCAATATTAAGCGAACCTATATATGAAGCAATTTGGTCGAAATTTTCACAGGTATTTAAATTTTGTTTACCTGAATTATTGTCTAAATCATTTTGTATTGATTTAAAAACTGCTTGTGATGTTCCTAGATTACCAGAAGTGACAATTATAATAGTTCTATCGCCCACATCATAAGTAAACATTTTTGAATAAATATTAACATTATCAAGTCCTGCATTTGTCCTTGAATCTGATGCAAAAACTAAACCATCTGAAGCTTTGATACCTATACAATAAGTCATTGCGTTGAATTGTTATTTAATTATTACATTAATTAATAATCTATTAAAAGCATAACAGATATATCTATTATGCATTTGCTTATTTAATTCAATTATTCGAGATTATCTGATTATGGTCTTTAAACTTTGGAAAAACTATAACGCAAAGCTTGCTTACGACGGGTACTTTACAAAAGAAAATAAGCTAAGAAAACATGCAACTATAATTTCGGGAATATTGGAGAAATACGGGAAAAAAAAACTACAAGAAATTGAAAAAAATTGCCAAAGTACAATAAGTGCAAGAGGTATAAATTTTAGAGTTTATGCTGCAAATAATAGAGCTGAAGAAAAAAAATGGCCTCTAGATATAATTCCAAGAATTATTCCAAAAAAAGTTTGGAATAAAATATCAAAAGGACTTAAGCAAAGGGCATTAGCTCTTAATCTGTTTATCGATGATGTTTATAATCAAAAGAAAATATTTACAGATAAAGTTGTTCCAAAAGATATAATATTTAAATCTCCGTATTATGTAAAAGAATGTGAGGGATTTTCCCCCAAATATAAAGCATGGTCAAATATTTCAGGAATTGACTTAATAAGAAACGTTAATGGTGAATATTTGGTCTTAGAAGATAATTTAAGAGTTCCATCTGGTGTTTCATATATGCTCGAAAATAGAATGGTTATGAGAGATGTGTTTCCTGAATTGTTTACTAGATATAAAGTGTCATCAATTCATCAATACACAAATAAACTTTATAACTGTATGGTTGAGTGTATTCCAAAAAAAACATCTAACCCTCATATGGTTGTTCTTACGCCAGGAATATATAATTCTGCTTACTTTGAACACTCTTTCTTAGCTGAACAAATGGGAATAGCTTTAGTAGAAGGCAAAGATTTATTTGTTGAAAATGATATTGTTTACATGAAAACTGTCAAAGGTCCTTTAAAGGTAGATTGTATCTACAGACGTTTAGATGATAATTTTCTTGACCCAAAAGTTTTTTTTAAGGGCTCATTAATTGGAGTGCCTGGTTTATTCAAGAGTTGGCGTAAAGGTAATGTGGGGATTGTGAATGCTATAGGTACAGGAGTTGCTGATGACAAAGTTGTATATTCATATGTAAATAAAATGATTGTGTATTATCTTGGTGAACAACCAATTCTAAATCAGGTTGAAACATATCTTTGCCATGACAAGGTGCAAAGAGATTACGTAATTGAAAATATATCAAATCTAGTTGTTAAACCTGCAAATGCTTCTGGAGGGTATGGAATTATGATTGGACCTAAAGCTCCAAAAAAAGAACGCGATGAGGTAATCAGCAAAATTAAAAAAAATCCTAGAGAATTTATTGCTCAACCTTTAGAAATACTCTCCACAGGACCAACTATAACAGATAATGAAATTGAGCCTAGGCACGTAGATTTACGGCCATTTGTTCTAAGTGGAAAAACATCCTATGTGACTACAGGAGGTTTAACTAGAGTTGCTTTAAGAAAAGGAAGTACAATAGTGAACAGTTCTCAAGGTGGAGGCTCGAAAGATACATTAATTGTAGAAACGTAATAATTTAAATCAATCTAATTTATTCATGAAATCGAAAATCATCATATTTACAGATTTAGACGGTACTCTATTAGACAAAACTAAATTCCATTTTAGACAGGCAAAAAAATACATAAATGAACTCATATCTAAAAATATAATTATAATTCCCATCTCTAGCAAAACTGAAAAGGAAATCAGGCTATTTTTAAGAGAAATTAAACATAATTTACCTTTTGTAACAGAAAATGGATCAGAAATTTATAATTTAAATTTATTAAAAAAAACTTTTCCAAGAAAAATTACATTAGCAAGAGATAAATTAAAAATTTATGAAATTTTTAATAAGAAAATTGATCCACAAATATTAGAAAATTGTGAATTTGTTTTTAAAATGACAAAAAGGAAACAAACTAAAATTTTGGGTTTAAAAGGAAAAAAATTAAATGCAAGTTTACATAGAAAATTTACTTTTCCTTTTATTTTTAGAGGTTCGAAATTTAAAAAAAATAAATTGTTAAAAGATACAAATAAAATGGGATTAAATATATTAGAAGGTGGAAGAGTAATGAACTTAGGAGATAAGATTGATAAAGGTTATGCAGTTAACAAAATACTCAAATTAACAAAAAATAAATTAAAATCAAAAATTCATACCATTGCAGTTGGTGATAATTCGAATGATTTAAGTATGCTAAATGTATCTGAGTATCCTTGTGTAATTGGAAATAAAAATCTTAAAATTAAAAATAAAAATAAATCATTTTCAAGCGACTATGCTCCACTAGGTTGGAAGATTGCTGTAAAAAAAGCAATTAATAAAATTGAAAAAAGAGGATTGATATAATTTATGGGCGAGTTTTCACAAAATGGTGTAGTTGCAAATCTTCATGATTTTTCAACAAGAACAACAGATCAAATAGAAAAAGATTTAGAAAAATTTTCTAAAGCAAGACCTATGGAGTTAATACTTCCATGCTTATATTCAGAACTTGAAGGTGACGCTCTACCAAAAATTGTAAATGAAATAAGTAAAACAAAGTACCTAAACCATATTATAATAGGACTAGATAAGGCAAACAAATTACAAGCTAAAAAAGCTTGGAAGTTTTTCAAAAAACTTAAAGTACCTTTTTCAATTTTATGGAACGACGGACCAAAATTGAAAAAACTTGATAAAGAATTAAAAAAAATTGACCTAGCCCCTAAACAAATGGGTAAAGGAAGAAATGTTTGGTACTGCATTGGAATGGCAATAGCTAGAGATGAGGCAAGATCAGTTGCACTTCATGATTGCGATATCAAAACTTATGATAGAAGACTACTAGCAAAGCTATTTTATCCGGTAGAAAACCCATTGTTCAATTACGAGTTTTGTAAAGGTTACTATCCAAGAATAGCAGATAAAAAAATGCATGGTAGAGTTGCTAGACTACTTGTAAATCCCCTTTTAACAGCGATGGAAAAAACTATCGGTAAAAGTGATTACATAGATTTTATGAAGTCATTTAAATACCCATTAGCGGGAGAATTTTCATTTAGAAGAAATATTTTACCTGAATTAAGAATTTCATCAGATTGGGGAATTGAAATTGCTATTTTGTCTGAAATGCAAAGAAACTATTCTTCAAATAATATTTGCCAAGTTGAATTAGCAGATAATTATGATCATAAACACCAAATACTGTCTATTAAAGACAGCTCAAAAGGCTTGTCTAAAATGTCTATTGATATAATAAAAACTTTAGTCAGAAAACTTGCTACACAAGGATATTCATTTAGTAAAGAAACCTTCAGATCAATCAAAGCCACCTACTACAGATCAGCTTTGGATTTAATTGATATTTATAGAAGTGATGCTCAAATGAACGGTCTAAAGTTTGACTCACATAATGAGGAAAAAACAGTTGAGCTATTTGCTTTGAATATAATGAAAGCTGGTGAGTCATTTTTTGAAAATCCAATGGATACACCTTTTATACCAACTTGGCACAGAGTAAAAAGTGCTATCCCAGATTTCTTAGATAGATTTAAAGAAAGTGTTCATAAAGATAATAAAGATTTCAAATAAATTAAAAATACTTTTAATGTTTGTGATTGTGCTCTTGTTCTAAATTTTCAAAATCAACTTCTATAATATCATTAATAGATTTTGCAATTCTCCAATTTTTGAGTTTTCCATCAACTGTTCTTTCAGTAATAATTGTCTCAATAGGTGGACAATTAGGTTCATGACAAGCTAATTCTGCAATACTTAATAATGATGTATCTGGAATTTGTTTTTTTTCTGAAAAAATTTTTTTTAAACTTCTAATAATTTCAATATTTGGTTTTTTTTTATTAAACATGATTTATTTATTTTCCTCATCCCATATAGAGGTCCATAAAATATTTCCGGCCATATCTCCAATTAATATACTTGAAGCATCTTCAGTAACTGAAATTGTAGTAACCTCAAATTCTGTAAAACTACGAATCATTATTGTATTACTTGATTTTTCAATTTCTGATAAGAAAACCGAACCATCACTTAATCCTGTAAAAATTGCATTTTCATTTGGGAATGGTTCGACAAAAGTTACTAATTTATTTCCAACAAAAGGAAGGCAAATTGGTTGACGACCTTCTGGTCCATTTCCATCAAACGGCCAACAAACCGCATCATTCGAACCAGATGTTACTAAAAATTTTGTATCATGAACAAAGGCAAAACTCTTAACTTTTGCACCATAGCCAGACATTGCAGAATCAATTTTATCTTTTAATCGCCAAAAATGAAGTTGATTCTCTTGCATTGAAGTTACTAAATATCTGCCGTCAGGACTAAAAATGACCTTATTATGAGAGCCTTTCCATAATAAATTAGATGATTTCCACTTATTACTATAATCTTTTTTCCAAAGAGTGACACCACCATATCGAGAAACTGCTAATCTTCTTCCTTTTGAGTCAAATGCTACGCCACCTATAGTGCTTTCATGCTCCAATAATTTTGGTTCTTTTCTGCCTGGCATCCAGAGATAAACAATATTTCCAGACGTGCAAACCAAACTTCCATTATTTGCTGTAACATGATCAACCCAACGAGAACCAAAGTTTGCAATTTCGCTTATTTCTCCATTTAGAGAAATTTTTAAAAACCTTCCGTCATCTCCACCGGTTATAATATCATCACCATCTTTTGAAATACAAAGAACAATACCATTATGTGCTTTTATGGGCTCAGAGCTTTGTCCTGATTTAAATATTCTTATAGTGCCATCCCCAAATCCACAAGCAATAGAATTACCAATCACCACTGAATTAATAACAGGAATTCCAAGTCTTAATTCTTTTCCTCTATTTTCAAATTTAGTTTTATTTAACTCAGGGAACTTATTCAGACCAGCTTTCATGCCGATTTGCAATTTTCAAATCCTTCTTTCAAATTCATACTCTCAAGATTTCGACCAATAAAAACTAGTCTAGAGCTTCGTTCTTTTCCTTCTGGCCATTTACCCATAGGCGAGGCGTCCATAAGCATGTGCACGCCTTGAAATACATATCGATCACTTTCACCTGTAAAATCGAGAATTCCCTTGGTTCTTAGTATATCTTGACCCTTTGTCTGCAAAAGTTTGCTGAACCAATCTTGAAACTTTTCCATATCTAAAGGGGTATCAGAGACAAACGATAAGCTAGTTACATCATCATCATGCTCATGATCATGGTCTGACTCTAGAAAATCAGGTTCAACTTCTAAAACTCGTTTTAAACTAAATGCATCAAGATTAAGGATTTCATTTAATGATACCCCACATTTAGTAGTATTAATGATTTTTGCAAAAGGATTAATTTTTCTTATTCTTTCTTTGACTGCTTCTAAACCACTTTTGTCAACAAGATCTATTTTATTTAACAACACAACATCAGCAAAAGCGATTTGTTCCTCAGCCTCATGGTGATCAGTTAGTTGAGAACTTAAATGAACAGCATCTGCAACAGTAACAATCGCATCTAACTTTGTTCGATCAGCAACATCTTGGTCGACAAAAAAAGTTTGTGCAACTGGCGCTGGGTCAGCTAATCCAGTGGTTTCTACAATAATTGCATCTAATTTATCTGCCCTTTTCATAAGGCCACTTAAAATTCGGATTAGATCACCTCTGACAGTGCAGCATATGCAGCCATTATTCATCTCAAACACTTCTTCATCAGCATCTACAACTAAATCATTATCTATACCTTGTTCGCCAAATTCATTAACGATTACGGCATACTTTTTACCGTGCTGTTCGGTTAGGATTCTATTCAATAAAGTGGTTTTGCCTGCACCAAGAAAACCTGTCAAAACAGTAACTGGAACTTGTTTGCTACTGTCCATTAAATAGTTAACAGCCTTTAAATGATGCTGACATATTTCTTATTAGATCAAAATATAAATTTTTACCTGGTTTTAAAGTTGCTCCTAGAGGATCTACAACACCAGTTTTTATATTCATATCTTTTGCAACTGCTTTAATGATGTCAGGATTAAACTGAGGCTCTGAAAATACGCAAGCAACATTATCATGCTCAATGATTTCTCTAATTTCTGCTAATTGCTCTGCGCCAGGCATTACATCAGTATTGACTGTAAAAGCGCCTAATATATTTACATTAAATCGTTCTTCAAAATATTGATATGCATCATGAAAAACTATTGAGGCTACGCTTTGGTTTAATTCAGACTTAACTTCAGCTGTAAGTTTATCTATATCTTTTAAAGCTTTATTTAAATTATTTTTGTATTTAGATGCATTTTTTGAATCATTTTCTATTAAATGTTCAGTCATCTCTTTTAATATAGCGCTTGCATTAATTGGATCTAACCAAATGTGTGGATCAAATTCACCATGGTGGTGTCCTTCGTGTCCATCATGATCATCGTGGTCGTCATGACCATCCTCTTTTTTAGCATGGTCGTCATGATCGTGATCATCGTGATCATCTTTTTTCTTATGTCCGTGGTCGTCATGATCATCTTTTTTCTTATGTCCATGATCGTCGTGGTCATCATGATCATCATGGTCACCAAAAATATTTCTCTCTCTAAATTTTAATTTAACAATACCTTTTGCATCCATTAGTTCAATCTTGTCTGCCTTCTTAGCTATTGAGTTTAATGGTTTTTCTAAAAAATTTTCTAAATCCTCACCTACCCAAAATACAATATCTGCGTTTTGTAGCATTTTTGCGTGCGAAGGTTTCATGGCAAATCCATGTGGAGAAGCATAGCCATCAACTATTAAATCAGGTTTAGCCACACCATCCATTAAATAGCTAACTAGAGAGTGTATTGGTTTGATTGATGCTACAACTTTAATGTCAGCATTTGCTGATGTAAATAAAGTTAAAAATGATAATATTGTAAAGATTATTGAGGATTTTTTTAAGTTTTTCATAATATTTGGTTTTTGTTAAATGTTATAATATAACGCTGTGTAATAATATAACATTTATAAGTCAAGGAAATAAATGAGCATAGAAAATAATATTTTGGTAAAGTTAAATAATGTTGGTTTAAAACAAAACCAAAAGTGGCTTGTTCAAGGTGTTTCTCTTCAGGTTGAAAAAGGTAAAATTGTTACTTTAATTGGTCCTAATGGATCTGGCAAAAGCACGACTGCAAAAATTGCACTAGGGTTTTACAAAAATATAGAAGGAAACGTAGAAAAATACACTAGTAATATTGGATACGTTCCCCAAAAAATTTCAATAGATTGGACATTGCCGCTAAGAGTTAATGATCTGATGCTTTTAACAGAAAATTTAAGTGACGAAGTCATAAATGAATCATTAACATTAACGGGTGTTAAGCACCTTAAGGATAAAAGTTTAGCTAACTTGTCTGGTGGAGAATTTCAGAGAGTGTTACTTGCCAGAGCAATATCAAAAAAACCAGATTTATTAGTTCTTGATGAGCCAGTACAAGGTGTTGATTTCACAGGAGAAATTGAATTATATGAACTAATCAAAGAGCTATCATTAAAACTAAATTGTGGGATTCTACTAATATCTCACGATCTTCATACAGTAATGAGTGCAACTGACCATGTTGTTTGCTTAAACGGTCATGTATGCTGCTGCGGGAGTCCGAGTGAAGTTGCAAAAAATAGTGAATACAAAGCTTTGTTTGGTGAACAAGCTTCACAAACTTTAGCAATTTACGAACATAAACATGATCATGTTCACACTACAGACGGAGAAGTAAAAAAAAAATAGTATGTTAGATGATTTTTTTATAAGAGCACTAGTTGCAGGGATAGGTATTGCTTTTGTTGCAGGCCCTCTTGGTTGCTTTGTTGTATGGAGGAGATTATCTTATTTTGGTGATACACTTGCCCACTCTGCATTGCTCGGTGTAACAATTGCATATTCATTAGAATTTAATATCGCTGTTTCAATATTTTTAATTTCGTCGGTAATTGCATTAATTTTAATACAACTACAAAGAAAAACTAATCTACCAAGTGATGCATTGTTAGGTCTTCTAGCTCACTCATCATTGGCAGTTGGATTAGTGGTTATTGGATTTTTAACCTTTATTAGATTTGATATAATGGGATTACTGTTTGGAGATATTTTAGCAGTTAACAAAAAAGACTTGTTTATTATATGGTTTGGTGGCGCTTTAATATTAATAACTTTAAAAATAATCTGGAAACCATTATTTGCATCTACAGTTAATTATGAATTAGCTGAAGCAGAAGGTTTAAATCCTGATAGAGCAAAAGCGGTGTTTACAGTCTTATTGGCTGCAATAATTGCCATTTCAATAAAATTAGTTGGAGTTTTATTAATCACTGGAATGTTAATTATACCAACTGCTATGGCTAGAAATCTTTCAGATAATCCACAAAAAATGGTTATTTTTTCAATAATTGGAGGATTGTTATCAGTGTTTATAGGATTGTTCTCTTCTTTAGAATTCAATACACCGTCTGGTCCATCCATAATTGCTGCAGCTCTTGTGTTGTTTATTTTTTCATTACTTAAAGTTAAACAAACGATACAATTGAAAAATTAATGGAATATTATAAAAAATAATTAAATGCAAAAACAAGAAACATTAACTAAAAACCAAAAAATAATTTTAGATTTAATTGAAAAATCTGATCAACCATTAAAAGCATACTCAATTTTATTTGATGTTAAAAAAAAAGGAATTAATGCTCCTTTGCAAGTTTATAGAGCGTTAAACAAACTAGTCAAAATCGGAAAAATTCATAAAATAGAAAGTAGAAACACTTTCATCGCTTGTAAAAATTCAAAATGTCAAATTGCTAAAGCTACTGTTTTTTCAATTTGTGAAAGTTGTGAAGATGTTACCGAAATTCATGATCATAAATTATCAGAACATCTAAGAGATTTTAAAGATAATAAAGGAATGAAATATAATAAATACAATTTAGAATTTTTTGGTCTGTGCAAGAAATGCGTTTAAAAAATGAAAATTGAATATTATTTTAGTGTCCTATCTCCGTTTAGTTATTTAGGAGCTGATAGATTTACAAAGATAGTAAGCAAATATAATTTAGAGGTTATAGAAAAACCGCTTGATTTAGTTGGCGAAATATTTCCAAATACTGGAGGATTGCCAGTTCCTAAAAGACATCCTGCTAGACAAAAATATAGACTTGTAGAACTGGAGAGAATTTCAAATAAACTAGGTTTGCCGATTATTAAAAAGCCAAAGTTTTTTCCACCTAAAGACCCGCACTTACCAGCAAAATTTGTAATAGCTTCAAATAAAATGGGTAATAAACTTCATTTTGGAAATGAATGTTTAAAATATTTATGGTCTATGGATAAAGATCTTTCTGATCACAATACACTTCAGGAAATTTGTGAAAAATTAAATTTAAACTTTGAAGAAATGAATAAATTAGCTTTATCTGAGGACGTGAACTTGGAATATCAAAAAAATTCAAAAGATGCGGTAGATAACGATGTATTTGGCGCTCCTTCGTATGTCTTAAATAATGAGATTTTTTGGGGTCAAGATAGATTAGATTATCTTGAAGATGCATTAAATAAATAAGTAAATATTACTTAATTTCATAAATCCTTAACAAAAATGACATAAACAAAAATCAAGGAGTGATTATGTTTATAAAAAAATATCTAAAATGGATAAGTACATTTTTAGTGTTAACTGGAATTTTACTTACTAATCTTAATATCTACCCTATTAATATTTATTTTCATGGACTGGGTGTTGTGGGGTGGACTGTAGCTGGATTTATTTCAAAAGATAAGGCTATATTAACAAATTTTGGATTACAAATACCTCTTTTTGTAATTGGAATTTATAAAGTTATTTTCTAATGAAAAGAGTTTTATTTGTCTGCACAGGGAATTCAGCAAGAAGCATTATAGCTGAGAGCATAATTAATAACTTATATTATGATAAATTTATTGGTTATAGCGCAGGTAGCAATCCTTCGGGACAAATTAATCCAATTATAGAAAAATTTTTAAAAGAAAAGAAATTTGATTTGTCAAATTACAGCTCAAAAAATTTTGATACTTTTATTAACTCAGATATTAAATTAGATTATGTAATTACAGTGTGTAACAATGCTAACAATGAAGTTTGTCCTATTTGGCCTGATAAAAATCAAATTATTCATTGGGATATCGAAGATCCAGTAAAAAAATTTAATGTAGATAATGATGCAACAAATCAAAAAAAAGTATTTAATGATACATATCAAACAATATTTAAGAAAATAGAAAATTGGATTAACAATGAAATATAGTAAGTTTTTTCTTGGAGAATTTATTGGTAGTTGTTTCCTTGTAATGATTATTGTTGGCTCAGGAATAATGGCTGAAAATCTTACAGATGATACGGGTATTATGCTTTTAGCCAATACGATAGCAACTGGCGCAGGACTTTTTGTGCTTATAACTGTTTTTAGTGATGTTTCAGGAGCACATTTTAATCCATTTGTAAGTCTAGCAATGTATCTTACAAAAAAATTAAAAGGAAATTTATTACCTACATATATATCTGCACAAATTTTAGGTTGTTTGTTAG
The DNA here is from genome assembly GCA_902561765.1 of uncultured Pelagibacteraceae bacterium. Classification (GTDB taxonomy): domain Bacteria; phylum Pseudomonadota; class Alphaproteobacteria; order Pelagibacterales; family Pelagibacteraceae; genus Pelagibacter. The sequence goes on from CACEQR010000003.1 coordinate 12,825, forward strand.
GTGTAGCACTTGCCAATTTCTTTTTTGAACATCAAATTTTTGAGTTATCAACAAAATCAAGGGACGGAATAAATATATTTACATCTGAAATTGTAGCAACATTTGGATTAATTATAATAATTTTTGGATCTTTAAAGAAAGGAAGTGTGGTAGTTGCCTCATGTGTAGCCTTTTATATCACTGCTGGTTATTGGTTTACTTCGTCGACTTCATTTGCAAATCCTGCTGTAGCAATAGCGAGAACATTTACAGAAAGTTTTACTGGAATTAATTATATGTATACTCCAGTTTATATATTGGCAGAAATTATCGGTGCACTTTTTGCTGTATTTGTGGCTAAAAAAATACTTTTCAATAACAGGACAAGAGATAAAACTATCTCGTAGAAAAATTGAACCTATAAGATTTAAGGTCAATTTTCTAAATCAGTTTTTAAAAAATTTATTGAAAATCAAAAATTAAAATAATAATGAAGAATATCTATAAGTTAAAACTATTACAGGCTAGAAGGATTAATGCTTTCAAACTCCAGCATGTTTTTAAAGGTACACATTTCAGGTTTTGTGAAAGTAATTTTTGGAAATTTTTTATTAAAATCAGAGGATAATTGTTTATTAAATTTAGTTAAATTTTTTATTTCAGTTTCATTAAGTTGTCTCAAAATATAAGCTAATGTAACATGGAAAGTATATCTTTGATGATTTTCAAATTTAATTTTCAATAAATCACTTAGTTCATCTCTACAATTTCTTAAAATTTTTTCGTCCTCCTCGGAAAAGGGTTCTAAAACAATGCTGTAGCCACCAAAAAATGTTTTTATTTTTAAATTGATTTCTTTTGGAAAATTATAGTTTTCAATTCTTTTATTTAATTGAATAGCTATATCTTTGTAATCCATATCAAGATCTATATCTGTTGGCCAATAATAAGTATTTTTTGTATTTAAATTACAACAGTCAAATAATGTCATATGAAAACTAGATGGAGGTAAATAGAAATAAGTTTTTTCAGGATTAAAATTTTCTAAATTTTTTTGAAAACCAATAATTTGATCAGATAAATATGTATTAAGAGGAATATTACAAATTATTGTGCACCCTGGAAATGGTAAAGGTTTTCCTTTATCGTCAAATTTATTTTCTGCACCTTTTAAAGTATACCCTCTAAGTTTACCTGCTAAAAATTGCTCTTGGTTATTAACTATATTTAAATCCATTAAAATAAACTAAAACCAGTTTATATTTTCTTTATCACAAAGTTCTTTCAGCCTTAATGGATAGTCTGTCATGATACCATCTACACTATACTCAATCATTTTTAACATATCGTACTCTTCATTAACTGTCCAAACGTTCACTGGCAAATCTTCCTGATGAGAAATTTCTACTAGTTTTTTTGTAATATCTTTATGGTATGGATGCCAAGCCTTTCCACCTTGTGATTTTATAATTTTTGGTAACTCATATTTTTCAAAAAAAGGTAAGAAACTCATCCATGGAGATCTATTGTAAATTGTATTTTTAATTTTAATTCCTGTCTGTTGTTGAAAACTTAAATAAGCTCTTGAAATTTCAGGGTAATGATTTTTGATTTCTGTCAGTGTTCTCCAATCAAATGAAGAAATGATTATTTTATTTTGTAAATTTGATTTATTTACTTCTTGCATAACAAGTTTTACCATTTCCTCTGGGGTTGGAGTTAAATTTTCCTCGTCAGGTGTAGATTTAATTTCTAAATTTATTAATAAATTTTCAGATTTGTTTTTTGAAGATAATTCTAATAACTCAGAAAGTTTTGGTATCTTTTGATTTTCTAAAGTTTTTTGATTAACAAATCTTCTTCCATATCTAGATAATTTATTTAAAGCCCCAACATCAAATTTTAAAAGCTCATCGTAACTTAAGTCAAATATTATTATATTTTCATCCGTTATCCAATTTCCCTCATTATCTTTTGTAAAACTTGGATCTAATCTAAAGTCATGTGTAATCACAGGAATAAGATCTTTGGAAATCAAAATATCTGTTTCGTATGCATTAATATTGTTTTTAAATAAATATTTAAAACTTTCTAGAGTATTTTCAAGAAGATCTCCTCTAGCGCCTCTATGGCCGTAAATTTTAATATAATTTGGCTTTGATAAAATCAAAATTAATTTACTCGATTACCATTAGATTTATCAAAAACATAATAATTGTTATCATTTATGTTCAAAGATAATTTACTTCCTTTTTTAATAATTTGACTTCCAGGACATCTAAAACAAAAATCTTTTTTATTTTTTATTTCTCCATAAATCAAATTATCTGAACCTAATTGTTCTACCAGATCTACAGATAAATTTATTAAACCTTTATCAGTTTGCGACATATGCTCTGGTCTAATTCCTAATATAACTGGTCCATTAAAATCACTTGTAACATTATTAATTTCAAAACCTTCTGAAGTAAGAGTTTTATTTTTTAATTCTCCTTCAAGAAAATTCATCTGTGGCGAACCTATAAATCCTGCGACAAACATAGATTTAGGATTATTATAAATTTCTATCGGTGTTCCAAGCTGCTCAATAAGGCCATTATTTATTACTGCCAGTCTATCAGCTAAGGTCATAGCTTCTACTTGGTCATGAGTTACAAATATACTTGTCACTCCAACTTTTTGCTGAAGTTTTTTTATTTCAAGCCTCATTTGTATTCTTAGTTTTGCATCTAAATTAGATAATGGCTCATCAAATAAAAATATTTTAGGACTTCTTACAATAGCTCTTCCCATAGCAACTCTCTGCCTTTGACCTCCTGACAACATGGATGGTTTTCTTTGCAAGTATTCAGAAATTTGTAATAGCTTTGCTGCCTCATTAACTTTTTTTTCAATATCTTCTTTTGAAATACCTCTATTTTTTAATCCGTAAGCCAAATTGTTGTAAACATTCATGTGAGGATAGAGTGCATAATTCTGAAAAACCATCGCAACATCTCTCTCTGAAGGGTCAACTTTATTAATTAATATTCCATCAAGATTTATATTACCTTCAGTTATGTCTTCTAACCCAGCAATCATTCTTAAAAGAGTAGATTTTCCACATCCGCTCGGTCCAACAAAAACCATGAATTCACCATTTTCTACATTCATACTTGTCTCATGAACAGCTTTAGTTCCGTTTGGATAGATTTTAGTAACTTTATTTAATTCTAAAAAACTCATTTATTTCTCTGTTTGAATTAATCCTTTTATGAACCATTTTTGCAAAAATACTACCACTAAAACTGGGGGGATCATTGATAAAATAATATAAGCAAATCTCTCTGCTGTTCTTGGTAAAGCAACTCCCTCATAACTTTCAGTAAATATAATTTTCATTCCCATTACTACAGTCCAATATTCCTCACTCGTAGTCATTATTAACGGCCATAAATATTGACTATATCCGTATACAAACATGAATATAAACATCGCTGCAATCATTGTTTTAGATAATGGAACTAAAAAATCTATAAAAAATCTCCAACTATTTGCACCATCTAATTTTGCTGATTCAAGTAATTCATCAGGTATAGTTTTATAAAACTGTCTAAAAAAAAAGGTAGCGGTGGCTGATGCAACCAATGGAAGAACAAGACCTGTGTATGAATTAGTTAAACCTAAATCTGATACAATCTTATAACTTGGAAAAATCCTAACCTCCAGAGGCACAAGTAAAGTAATAAAGATTAACCAAAAAATTGGTACAGCAAATTTGAATCTAAAATAAACTAAAGCATAAGCTGACATTGCTGAGATAATTACTTTAAGGGTTGCAATTCCCAAAGCCATTATAAAGCTATTTATAAACATTTTTGCAGCAGTCACTTCCTCTGACCAACCACCCTTCTCATTTAAAACTTCGTTATAATTTCTTGTTAATTGATCGCCAAGACCAAATTTCATTCCCTCTTTTAAAATAGTTACAGTATCGTGGGTAGAGCTAGCAAATGATAACCAAATCGGAATTACCATTAATAAAACACCTAGTATAAGTACAATGTGTGCTAAAATTTGTGATAATTTAATTTTCATTTGTCTTGAAAGATCCCTTTAATAAAATATTTTTGTAATACAATTATAATTAATACTGGTGGTATCATTGACATGATAACAAATGCAAATTTGTTAACAATTGATCCAGACATCATCTTTAATCCCATGACAACAGTCCAATATTGTTCAGAAGAAGTTACTAATATCGGCCATAAATATTGATTATAACCGAATACAAACATAAATATGAACATTGCAACAATCATTGTTTTTGACAATGGCACTAAAAAGTCAATAAAAAATCTCCAAGTATTTGCACCATCCAATTTTGCTGATTCAAGTAATTCATCAGGTATAGTTTTATAAAACTGCCTAAAAAATAAAGTAGCTATAGCAGAAGCTGAAATTGGAATAATTAGTCCCCAATATGAGTTTACTAAGTTAAGTGTAGACATAACAGAATAGGTAGGAAAAATTCTTAACTCCAGAGGGACTAGTATAGTAATAAAAATTATCCAAAATAATAATGTTGCATATTTCACTCTAAAATAAACTAAGACATATGCAGTCATAAGAGATGAAATAACTGATAAAAACGCAACTCCAGTTGCCATTAAAAAACTATTTAAAAACATCTTTAATGCAGTAATTTCTTTAAAAAAACCACCTTCATATAATAAAACTTTTGTATAATTCTCTAAAAACTTATCTCCTAAAAAAAATTGAAGACCTTGGGTATTAATTATCGAAGCTGTATGAGTTGAGCTTGCAAAAATTAACCAAACAGGAATTATCATAATAAAAATGCCTATCAAAAGAATTAAATGAGAAAAGTTTGATGAAAAATATCTAATCATTTTAATTGTAATGTATTTTCCCTTCTATGTATCTAAATTGAAAAATTGTAATAACTAAAACAATCAACATCATCATAATTGATTGAGCACCAGCACTTCCTAAGTCTAACCCCCTAAATCCGTCCATGTATGCTTTATAAACAAGAGTTCTTGTTTCACCTGAGGGTGCACCAATTGTTGTAGTGTCAATTATTCCAAAAGTATCAAAAAAAGCATAAGTTATATTGATAATGATTAAAAAGAAAGTTGTGGGCATCAATAGAGGGAAAGTGATTGTCCAAAATCTTCTTAAACTACTTTTACAATCAATTATGGATGCTTCAATAACAGATTTTTGTATTGCTTGAAGACCGGCTAAGAAGAAAATAAAATTAGCACTTATTTGTTTCCATGATCCTGCTATTATTAAGTAGATATAAGAATCAAAAACACTTTCATACCAATTAAAACCCCATAAATCGTTAAATAGATGATACAATAATCCAAATCTTTCACTAAAAAAATAATTTGCCATAACACCCACAACCGCTGGCGCAATAGCATAAGGCCAAATCAAAAGAGTTTTGTAGGCACTTTTTCCATGCATTACATTATTGGCTTGTACAGCAAGTATCAATCCAATGGCTCCTGTAACAAGTGTAATCACAAAGCTATAAATAATAGTAAACTTAAAAGCTATTAAATAAGCCGGGTCATCAAAAATAAATAAAAAATTATCAAACCATACAAATTGTCTTCCAAATCCAAATGCATCTTGCATGGTAAATGCATCTCTAAAAGTTTGTATTATTGGCCAATATAAAAATATTAATAAAATACCTAGCTGTGGTGCTAAAAAAAAATACTGTGAATAGTTTGATTTAAACTGAACTTTTTTCATAAAATAAATAGGAGGGTATATTAATACCCTCCTAATTTATATTATTTTTTAAAGAGTCTTAGCAAATTGTTTTAACAATTTAGCTGCACCCTTATCCATGTTCTTTAATCCTTTTTCGATTGATATTTTGCCATTTAACATTGGCTCAACATTTTCGTAAATTACTTCACGAATTTGAGGCCAGTTACCAGCTCTATATCCACCAGGAATAGTTGAACCTTCTAAGCTTAATTGTTCACCAACAGCTTTGTGATATGGAGAAGCTCTATAAAAGTTTATAGTTTCAGCTAATTCTATACCACCTTTAGTTACAGCAGAATAACCTGTCATGTTGTGATAGTATAAATCCATTTCAGGAGAACCCATAAATTCTATGAATTTAGCAAGTCCTTTATACTCTTCTTCTGTATGACCATTTAAGATCCAGTTTGCTGCGCCACCAATAAATGTTGGATACTCTTTGCCACCAGTTACTGAATCCCAATAAGGAATATGATTAACTGTAAAATTTGGAACAACACCTTTCATTCCACCAAATGATGCAGCAGATCCAAACCAAAAAGCAGCCTCACCTGCTATAAATGGTGCTTGATTATCTCCCCATGCTCTTCCTTTATAACCGTAGAGACCTTTTTCGTACCATTCTTTTACTTTTTTCCAATGATAAACAAATGCATCTGTTTCAGCAAATAAAGTTTTTGTCGGAACAGCATCGTAACCATTGTTTCCATCTGTCATAAGTAGATTATGTCTTGAAAAGAAATTTTCTGTCCAGATCCATGGAAAGTGACTTTGAACTAAAGGAATATATCCAGCAGCTTTAATTTTTGGAGCCATAGCCTCAAATTCTTCATAAGTTTTTGGAACTGATTCTATTCCTACTTCTTTCAATATGTCCATATTTGCATACATTAAGCAAGTTGAACTATTAAAAGGAACACCTATCATTTTTCCATCAGAGTCAGCATAGAAGTTTTTAATTCCAGGAATATAATTATCTGCATCTACTTTAATTCCATATTTCTCAGCCATATCTTCAAAACCAATAACAACGCCATTTTTAACTTGGGCTACCATAATTGCAGCACCAGCATCGTAAACCTGTGAATAATGTGGTTGGTCTCCCGCTCTAAATGCAGCTATAGTTGCCGCCATGTTATCTTCATAACTTCCTTTACCTGTAGGAATGACGGTGTATTCATCTTGTGAAGCATTAAATCTATTTGCAATTTCAATAATTACATCACCAAGAAATCCACTATTTCCATACCACCAATGAATTTCTGTTTTTGAATAACTGTGTGATGTAAAAGAGAAAGTAAATAGAATTGTTAAAACACTCAATATTTTTTTCATTTTACCTCTTTTGTTAATTTATGATTTTTTAATGATAAATTATTTATGTTAAAGTATCGTTAAATTTTGATTACTTAAATGTAAAAATATATAATATTTCTAAAAGAGGTTGTATATTTTAAAACAAATCATAATTTAAATGTCTAAAATATTCGATTTATTCATAATAGGTGGCGGTATAAACGGTGCAGGTATTGCAAGGGATGCTGCAGGTAGAGGCTTATCAGTTTGTTTAGCTGACAAAGGTGAGATTGGTGGAGCAACTTCATCCTGGTCAACGAAATTAATACATGGTGGTCTACGTTATTTAGAAAATTATGAATTCAAATTAGTTAGAGAGTCTTTGAGAGAAAGAGAAATTGTTTATAAAATTGCTAAACATATTTCAAAACCTATTCCTTTTATAATTCCTTATGCAGATAAAATTCGACCAGCCTGGTTAATTAAAATTGGTTTATTTTTGTACGATAATTTAGGTGGTAAAAGTAATATACCAAAATCAAAAACATTTGATCTTAGAAAAAAATTTTCAAATATTCTTAAAGAAAAATACAAAACTGGTTTCCAATATTTTGACATACAAATTGACGATAAAAAATTAACGAAATTAAATACCAAAGATGCAAAAAGAAATAACGCTAAAATACTAGAATACAACAAAGTTAAAAAAGCTGAAATTATTGGCAATGAATGGATTATTAGTCTTGAAAATGGTGAAAAAGTAAAGTCAAAAATTTTGATTAATGCATCTGGACCATGGATAAATGAAACCTTAAATAAAAATATAAAAATTAAATCTAAGAAAAAAATTAGATTGGTTAAAGGAAGTCATATTATTACAAAAAAATTGTACAAAGAAAATGTTGCGTTCACATTTCAAAATACTGATAAAAGAATAATATTTGTAATACCTTATAAAGGGAAGTTTTCTTTAATTGGAACTACTGAAGAAGAGGTGAAATCACCTGAAAATAAAGGAATATCAAAAAAAGAAATTAGATATTTAATTAGTTCAGTAAATAATTACTTAAAAAAACAAATAACATCAAAAGACATCGTAGATACATATTCTGGGATAAGACCTCTAATTGAAGATTTTAAAACAGCCTCAAAAGTCACAAGAGATTATGTTTTTGATTTAAAAATTATAAAAAAATTACCTTTATTGAATATTTATGGAGGAAAACTTACCACCTACAGAAAATTGTCTGAAAAAGTCCTTATTGATCTTGAAAAATTTTTACCTAAAACAAAAAAAGGTCCATGGACACACAAAAAGAAGCTTTTGTAATTTCCACTGTCTTAGAAAATGCTTTTCACTAAGTAATTTTATTTAATTCTAGTTTGAATTATTTTGATAATTTTAGGTAAATCTTTAATTGTATCTATTACATAGTGAGCACCTATTTTCTCAAATTTTTTCTTGATCTTTTTTCTAAATTTAGTTTTATCTTTAAAAGAAAGTTTATTAAATTCGACTTCTGTTTTACCAAATTCATTACCTGAAAAAATAACACCCACTACCCACATCCCAGCATTTACTCCCTCTAACAATCCAGGAATAGTGTCATCAACTTTTATACAATTTGATCCCTTAGTAATATTTAATTCAGAAAAAATTTTATATATTATTTCAGCTGAGGGTCTTCCAATTCTTGTATGCGATGAACTATAAGAAATATCTGGAGTAAATCCTTGTTTTTTTAATTCTGGCAATATAGTTTTTAAAATATCATCAGAATATCCAGTATTTGTAGCTATTTTAATTTTTTTTTTTTTTATAAATTCTATGGTTCTTTTACTGCCTGAAATAAATTTAGAATGTTTTTTAATAATTTTTTTTAATTCTGGATTAAAAAGTTTAAATAATTTATCGATATCATTTTTACTAGGTTTTTTTTTATATTTTTTTTTCCACTGAAGATTTATTTTTTTTGTATTAATTAATTGACTTATATGTGCTCTTTTTTCAATACCCATAGGACCAATAGCTTCTTTTCTACTAATTGGTATTCCAATCTTATTAAAAATATGAATTAGAACTTTTGATGGTGCCAAACTACCAAAATCTATTAGGGTGCCTGCTAAATCAAAAACAATTGCTTCTATTTTATTATTTTTCATTATATTTTTTAATTATATAATTAAAGTTAAATTAAAATAATATTAAATTAATTTGAATAAATTACCCTAGGTTCTAGAAATAATTCCCTTGATAAGGCTTTGAATTTTTTAGTCACTTGTTTTGAAATAATTTCCTGGTGCTGGGATGGAATTTTTAAAAATACTGAATTACCTCTTTTATAAAGTTTAAACTCTTCTAAAAAAATTGTAGATATTGATGTAAGAGAATTAGCAAATCTTAAGGCTGCACCAACTTGTTTGCATGAATATATCTCGTTGTTATTTAAAAACGTTAAGTATTCTATCTTTGGATTGTATTTTATACTACAATATCTCCAGTAACAAGAAAGTGCCAATTGTATTCTTTCTTTATGTGAAAGTTTTAATAAAGGCGTATTTAATGTTTCTTGAAAAACCAACTCTGCTTTTTGGAATGCTCCCAAACCCCAATCCATATGACTTAGTACACAAGATAGATGAAGCAATTTTTGATTAAAATGCTCATTTCCCTCAAATATAGGTTTTATAAAATCAAAATATTTCTTATATGTAGATCCTAAATCGCCTCTTTTTTTTGAAATATGCTCTAATGATTTATTAAAAACAAAATTACTATCTGAGTGTTTAAATAAATCTTTGGCAAGAGATCCTTCTCTAATACCACTAATTGAGCAAATAACATTTTTTGGATTTGCTATGTTCATAATTTCTTCTAGAATTATTGAGCTATAAGGAAGATAAGGCGTTCTAGACTTTGATATGTATTCAACTGATTTCAATTTAGATTTATTAAATGAAGAAATTTTTTCTAAAAATTTTGTAAGTTTTTGATTTTCAATTGAGTATTGATGAATAATATGGACTGGATATTCATTTTGAAATAAGTGTAATTTAAACAAAGCTCTCCACGTACCTCCCACCAAATATAAATTATTAAATTTTTTTTTAGATAACCATTTTTCATCTCTTAAAAGATTTTTGAGATATTTAGGTAAATTTCTTTTTTTAACAATAGGATTGTTAATTAATCTTAAAACACCAACTGGAAGTGATGTTTTATTTGTTACAATATTGTTTTCAACTCTAGCAAGCTCTAAACTTCCACCACCTAAATCAGCAACAAGTCCATCCACATTCTCAAATCCAATTTTAACGCCTTCAGCTGATGATTCGGCTTCTTCTTCACCAGTTAAAATATTTATATTTTTTTTAAATAAGTATTCTACTTCTTCAATAAAGGGCTTTGCGTCTGTAGCTTCTCTTAATACAGCTGTTGCAATAATTTTAAGGTTATTAATTTTTGAAACATTAAGAATTTCTGAAAATCTTTTTAAGACTTTTAAAGCATATATCTTGCCTGATTTATGAAGTTTTTTTGATTTATCTAAGTTTTTACCAAGTTCACAAACTGCTTTTTCGTTAAAAAAAGGTACTCTAGATGATGTAAAATCATCGTAAATTAACATTCTTATAGAATTTGAACCTATATCAATAATAGCTAATTTTGATTGTCTTAATTTTAAATTTTGCTTATTTTTAATTACTTTAAGTTCCACCTTTAACCAACCTTAAGTTTAATTTTTTAGGTTTAATTTTTAGTTTTGCTTTTCCTCTTCCTGATAAACTTGGATTATTCATGAAATAATCATGTGCAGAAAAAGAATCTTTTCGACTATATTTAATTTTTTGATAATTTCCATCAGGATAAAGTTCCCAGCTCTGATTCGTGTCGAGATAATTGGCCATCATTATTTGGTCTAAAACCTGTTCATGCACAGTTTGATTTTCAATTGGCACGAGAAGTTCGACTCTTCTATCAAGATTTCTTGGCATCAAATCTGCAGATGAAATATAAACTTTTGCATTTCTGTTGGGCATAAATTTTCCATTTGCAAAACAATAAATTCTTGAGTGTTCAAGAAATCTTCCAATGATACTTTTTACAATAATATTTTCCGATTTATTTTTAATACCAGGTCTTAAACAACATACACCTCTTACAAATAAAAAGACTTTTACACCGACACTAGAAGCCTCATAAAACTTATCAATTATTTGTGGATCAACTAATGAATTCATTTTAGCCCAAATCTCAGCGTGTTTCCCTTTTTTTGCATTACTTATTTCCTTATCTATATTCTGATTTAAAGTTTTTCTTAAATTTACTGGAGAAATGGAAATTTTATTTAAATTTCTTGGTTTTGAATAACCAGTTACATAATTGTAGAATTTTTCAACATCTGTAGCCATTTTTTTATCAGAGCTAAATAGAGATAAGTCTGTGTATATTTTTGCATTTACAGGATGATAATTGCCAGTACCCAAATGGAAATATGTTTGAATTTTACCACCCTCACGTCGATGTATTAGTGATGATTTAGCATGTGTTTTGTATTTTGCAAAACCATAAACAATTTGAACTCCAGCTTTTTCAAGACTTCTTGCCAGCTGTATATTTGCTTCTTCATCAAATCTAGCTTTGATTTCAATTAAAGCAGTAACTGTTTTACCATTTTCGGCAGCACTAATTAATGCTTTAACAATTGGTGAATCTAAAGTAGTCCTATACAATGTTTGTTTAATAGCAATTACTTTTTTATCTATAGCCGCTTGATTTAAAAATTCAATTACAGCATCAAAAGTTTCAAATGGATGATGAACTATTAGGTCTTTTTTCTTAATTGTCTCAAAAAAATTATTATTGTATTCTTTTAATCTTTCTACGTCTCTTGGTGTAAAGTTTTTAAATTTTAATTTAGAATTTTTAATTTTACAAATTTGGTCTATATCCTGGATTCCAACTAAACCTGCTACTTCATAAATATAATTTGGATTAATTTCTAATTTATTTGTTATAAATTTTACAAGTTCTTTGTCGCTTTTTTCTAAAATTTCTAATCTAACAATATCACCAGTTCTTCTTCGCTTTAATGCTAGTTCAAATGATCTGACTAAATCCTCAGCCTCTTCTTGAATTTCTACATCACTATCTCTTATTACTCTAAATATCATTTTCTTTTCTAATAAATGATCTGGAAAAATTTCAGAGGCAAAGTAACCAATAACATCATCTAGAACTAAAAATTTCTTAAATGATTTTCCTCCGTCTATTTCAATAAATCTTGATAAAGCTTTAGGAATTACAATAATTGAATTAAGAATTCTCTTTTTTTTCTTTTTCTTCAGCTTCATAACTAAAGCTCTCCCTTGATTAATAATAAATGGAAAAGGATGAGCAGGATCAATCGCTGATGGTGTAAGTAGAGGATAGATTTCTTCCTTAAATATTTCTAATAATTTCTTTTTTTCCTTTGTGTTAAGGTTTTCTGGCTTAGTTAATAAAATATTATTTCTCTTCAGCTGATTTGATAAATTATTAAATATGGTATTTTGTTTATTTAATAGATTTTTTGTATCATTGATAACCATCTCCATCTGTTCTTCAGGTGTTAATCCATCTGAACTTAGTGAGTCGACTTCTTGTTTAATTTGACTGTATAGTCCAGCAACTCGAACCATAAAAAATTCGTCTAAATTTGAGCCTGCAATAGATAAAAATTTTACTCTCTCATAAAGAGGATTTTCAATATTTTGCGCCTCTAAAAGAACTCTATCGTTAAATTTTAACCATGATAATTCTCTATTGATATAATTTGATTTAAGCTCTTCTTTGTCTTGTTTTTTTAATGCAGTCATATATTTAGAATTAATGCGCGAATTATATGTCATGAGACATGCAAAATCTAGTTGGGAAGACCCAAATTTAAGTGATTTTGAAAGACCATTAAATAAAAGAGGCATCAAAAGTGCAAAAATTATAAGTGAATTTTTTGTTAAAAAAAAATATTCCTTTGATTATGTGCTTTTATCTTCATCAAAAAGAACAAAAAAAACTCTAAATTTAATACTGAATAAAATAAATAAACCAAAAAAAATTAAAAGTTCCTCAAAGCTTTATTTAGTTAATGAAAATGAAATTATAGGGTATATAAAAAATATCCATAAAAGGTTTAAGAAAGTATTGCTAATAAATCATGAACCTGCTCTTAAAAATTTAGTTATAAAATTAACTAAAAATAAAGATAATAGTAATTTTAAACTATTAAATTATAAATTCCCAACTTGTGCATTTGCTAAAATAGTTTTCGATACAAATGATTGGATAAATATTGAAGAGAAAGGAATTATTTCTGAATTTGTAAGGCCTAAAGATTTAGTTATCTAACGAATAGCCTGCAGATCTCACTGTGCGAATTAAATTTTCTAATCCACTTACATTTAAAACTTTTCTCAATCTTCTTATGTGAACATCAACCGTTCTACTTTCTACATAAATATTTTCACCCCAAACATTATTTAGTAATTGTTCTCTTGAATAAACTCTTTTTGGATTTTTAATAAAAAAATCTAATAATTTAAATTCTGTGGGTCCCAAAATTATTTCCTTATCATTTCTATAAACTCTTTTTGCTAATCTATCAATTTTAAGGTCTTTAAATTCCACAACATCAGTTGATGACAAAGGTTTAGCCCTTCTTAACAAAGATTTAATTCTTGCATTTAATTCTTTTTGGCTAAATGGTTTAGTGACGTAATCATCAGCTCCAGTTTCAAATGCTTTTAATTTATCTTCCTCCTCTCCTTTTGCAGTAAGCATAATAATTGGAATGTCATTATATTTTTTATCCCTTTTTAACTGTTTACATATTTCGACACCTGATAAATCTGGCAACATCCAATCTAATAAGATTAAGTCTGGCATTTTTTGTTTTATTGATTTTAAAGAGTCCTCTCCATTTTCACTTGAAGAAACCTTATGACCTTCTTTTTCTAAATTATATTTTAATAAGGTTGAAATTGGCGCCTCATCTTCTGCAATAAATATGTGTGCACTCATTACTTTGTTAATACTGAGTCGCTACCCTTAGGTCTTTCTCCCTCCAAATAATCACCTGTAACTAGATAAAATACTTGCTCAGCAATGTTTGTTGTATGATCTCCTATCCTTTCAATATTTTTAGTTACAAATAAAAGATGCGAGCCATATTCAATATTTTCCATATTTGATTTAAGTAATGAGATGACTTCTTCCATACATTGATTTGTTAAATCATCAACTTGTTCATCACTCTCCCATACTGTTCGAGCTACATCGCTTGATCTACTTAGATAAGAGTCTAAAACAATTTTTAATTGTTTTTGAACCAAAATGCAGATTCTACTCATTGCTTCAATTAAATTATTTGGCAAATGCGTATTTATAAGTTTTGTTCTTTTTGCAATATTTTTGGCAAGATCACCTATTCTTTCTAAGTCTGAAGACATCTTTAGAGCTGCAACTGTTTCTCTAAGATCCACAGCCATTGGTTGTCTTAAAGCAATTAAATTTACTACCTCATTCTCTATCTGAGACTCAAAATTATCTATAACTACATCTGAATTTATAACATCATCAGCAAGGTTATGATCATTTGTTGATATTGCTTTCATTGCTTTACCTAAAGCGGTTTCGCAATTTGCCCCCATTTCAACTAAATCATTGTTTAATTTTTTTAATTGGTCTTCGTAAGATTTTACTGTGTGTGGTTTTTCATTCATTATCCAAACCTTCCTGTTATGTAATCCTGCGTTTGTTGTTGAGTCGGATTCTTGAATATCTTATCAGTAGAACCTACTTCAATCAATTTGCCAAGGTGAAAAAAACCAGTATTTTGAGAGACTCTTGCAGCTTGGGACATTGAGTGAGTAACAATTATTATAGTATGTTCCTTTCTTAATTCATCAATTAGCTCCTCTATTTGTGCTGTCGCAATTGGATCAAGAGCTGAACATGGCTCATCCATGAGTATTACCTCTGGCTTAATTGATATTGTTCTTGCAATACAAAGTCTTTGTTGTTGTCCACCTGATAAACCAGTACCTGGTTCGTGAATTCTGTCTTTTACCTCTTCCCAAAGTGCTGCTTTTCTCAAACTCTCTTCAACAATATTATCCATTTCACTTTTAGATTGAGCTATCCCATGTATCTCAGGTCCATAAGAAATATTCTCATAAATGGTTTTTGGAAAAGGATTTGGTTTTTGAAAAATCATTCCAACTTTTTCTCTAAGCCTTACAACATCTGTATCTTTTTGATTTATGTCATAGTCATTAATTTTTACGACACCACTGACTTTACAAATATCGATCACATCATTCATCCTATTTAAACATCTTAAGAATGTTGATTTACCACAACCAGAAGGTCCAATAAGAGCAGTTACTTTATTTGCTTCGATATCCATATTGATATCAAATAAAGCTTGTTTCGCTCCATAATAGACATCAACATTTTTTGCTTCTATTTTATTCATATTTTAGTTCCATTTCTTTTCAAATTTATGTCTAATTAATTGTGCTCCTAAATTCATAAATATTAGGAAAAATAATAATACCATTATGCAAGCAGACACTTTTTCTACAAATCCTCTTTCGGCACTCTCTGCCCATATATAGATTTGAACAGGCAAGCTAGCTGCTGGATCCATAGGGGTTCCTGGTATTGTGTTAACAAAAGCAACCATTCCAATTAATATTAAAGGCGCTGTTTCACCTAATGCTTGAGCTAAGCCAATTATAGTACCTGATAAAGTTCCAGGTAAAGCCAAAGGCACGGTATGATGCATCGTCGTTTGCATTTTGCTAGCTCCCATTGCTAAAGCTGCTTCTCTTATACTGGGTGGAACAGCCTTCAATGATGCTCTGGCTGCTATTATAATTGTTGGAAGAGTCATTAATGAAAGGGTTATACCTCCAACTAAGGGTGTTGATCTAGGTAAACCAAATACAGCCAATAAAACACCTAATCCTAACAATCCAAAAACAATTGAAGGAACTGCTGCTAGATTATTGATATTTACTTCAATAAAATCTGTAAATCTATTTTTTGGTGCAAATTCTTCTAGATAAACTGCAGCTAGTAAGGCAACAGGAAAGGCAATTGACAGACAGACAAGTATGGAAAATAATGAACCCATAAATGAGCTTGCTATCCCCGCTAACTCAGCTTCTCTAGAATCAGCATTTGTAAAAAAACTGGCATTAAATTCACTTATAACTCTTCCATCTTCATTTAATTTATCAAAAATTTTTAATTGATAATCAGATGCTCTTCTTCTATTTTCAGGTATATCTCTTGGATAATTTCCTTTAAATACTTGATCTAAGTCGTCAGAGGCTGTTAATTTTACATCAACTGTTTTTCCAAAGCTATCAGGATTGTCTAGAAGATAATATTTTAATTCTCTCTCAAAAGTAAATGCAAACATTTTTTTTAATTCCATAATTTGATCCTCACTTGCATCTGGATCGAGAGTGATAAATGTTTCTATCCCAAACTCATAAAAGTCTGCATCATTAATATCTTCGGTTGTTGGTTTTTTATCTGGATCCAAATATAATAAATCTGCATTATAATTGACTGGTATTACCAACCATGTTTTTTGAAATGCTGTGTAACCAGTAGAAAATATCTTTGTTAGAAATACCACTAGAAATAATAAAGCCATAAATATTGCAGCTTTACCGTAAAATTGAAATCTTTTTTCAGCTTTGTATCTTTTAATTAAACGTTCTTCTTTATTCATATTTCTCTCTATATTTTTTCACAACAGATAAGGCAACAATATTTAAAACTAAAGTAACTATAAATAAACTTAATCCCAATGCAAAAGCTGCTTGGGTTTTCGGATCCCCAAATTGTTGATCACCAATTAAGATAACAACAATTTGAGCAGTTATTGTTGAAGTGGACTCTAACGGATTAAGAGTTAGGTTTGCTGCCAACCCTGATGCCATTACAACAATCATTGTTTCACCAATAGCTCTAGAAACACCTAATAAAATAGATCCAACAATTCCAGGTAAAGCAGCTGGAAAGATTACTCTTTTTATTGTTTCAGATTTTGTTGCTCCCATGGCATAGCTACCATCTCTAAGATTTTGAGGAACACTTGTAATTACGTCGTCACTTAAGCTTGATATAAACGGAATAATCATAATTCCCATAACACCACCGGCTGCCAGTGCGCTTTCTGCTGACACCTCTAGTCCTAATGATAATCCAAGGTCTTTTAAAAAAGGTCCAACTGTTAAAGCAGCAAAAAAACCATAAACAACAGTTGGAATTCCTGCTAAAATTTCAATGACAGGTTTGGCATATTGTCTTAAACGTTTGCTCGCATATTCCGCCATATATATACCACTTAACAAACCAATTGGTATTGCAACACACATTGCAATCAAAGCTATAAAAAAGGTGCCTGCAAATATCGGAACCGCACCAAAAGTATCACTATACATTGATGGATCAAGTGCTTCACTTGCATCTCGAACAAAAGCTTTTGCAGGATACCAGTGCATTCCAAATACAAAATCAAATAGTGAGATAACTTGAAAAAATTCTATTGTTTGAAACAAAAGGGAAAAAATAATACCAATGGTTGTTAATATCGCTGCCAGTGATGATAAAAAAAATACTCCTTTAAGAAATATTTCAACTGGTTCTCTTGTTTTAGTGTTGTTTGAAATCTTTGTATACGCATAACCTGTTGATGCAATTAATAATGATAAAACTATAACGACCTTAGACCACTTTGCTATGTCTCTAAAGTTTAAATATTTTTCTGCTGATCTTTGTAACTCTGCAGTAAGTTCTCCTGAATACTGGTTTCGAGAAAGTGATTTTACTTTTTCATAAAATAAATTCAACTCTCCTTCTAGAAGTCCTTGCGAAGAATAATCACTAAGTATAAAAAATCTTACTATGCTAGGTTCAAATATCGACCATAAAGCATACAAAAGAAAAGCGGGTGCGCCACACCATATAGCAAGATAGTACCCATAAAATTTTGGAAGAGCTGTTAACCGTTTGTTAGATTGAATTAAAATAGCTTTTTTTCTTCCAAAGAAGTAACTGGATAAAGCTAAAAGAACGATTGTTAAAAATATTACTGAATTCAATTATTGGCTCCTTTAGATTTATACAAAAAAAAGGGCCCAATTAATAGGGCCCCTTTTGAGTTTGTTAACAAATATTATATTACTCCATTGACATTGCAGTAAGAGCTTTCGAATTATCTCTAACTGTTCTGTAAGTTGCTTTATCAAGTGGAACAAGTCCTATTTCCGCTAAGTAACCTCTTTTACCAATAGCTTTAGTTGTAGTGAATTCTTTTACAAATTCATGTAATCCTGGAATTACACCAACATGAGCTTTTTTTACGTAAAAGAATAATGGTCTAGCAACAGCATAACTATAGTCTTGGATAGATTCTAGTGATGGTTGACCACCTTCTATACTTGCAGCTTGCAATTTATCTCTTGCGGCTAAGAAGTAACTAAATCCAAAGAAACCAAACATTTCTTTGTCTTCCGATAATTTTTGAATAATTAAACTATCATTCTCTCCAACTTCAATAGCAGCACCATCTTCTCTGTAAAGTTTTTGTGGTTTTTTATATTTTTTATTTCCAGCTTCGAAACCTGCTTTGTATAATGCTTTAGCCTCTTTAGGCATACCTTTTTTCATTACTAACGAATTCCAAGCATCTCTTGTTCCGGATGTTCCTGGGGGAATCATAACTGAAATCTTTTGTTTTGGTAAACTTGGGTCTATTTGATCCCATGTTTTGTATATGTTGTCTACTAATTTACCATCAACAACTGAGTGTTTTGCTAAAGCTTTCCAAAGTTGTTCTTTAGTGAAGTTTACTGGTTCAGCATCAACACTGTATGCTAAAGTAATACCATCGTTACCTATAATAACTTCAACTATTTCATTAACACCATTTTTTTTGCAAAGAGCTTTTTCTTTATCTTTCATTGCTCTTGATGCATTTGTTATATCAGGGTGAGCTTCTCCTACACCTGCACAAAATAATTTTGCACCACCACCTGTACCAGTTGACTCGATTACTGGTGTTTTAAATCCAGTTTGCCCGAATCTTTCAGCAACTATTGTTGCGTAAGGGAATACAGTAGATGATCCAACTATTTTGATTTGATCTCTTGCTTGAGCAATAGTGGCAACAGAAATGGCAACTATTGAAGCAAGAACTATAGTTAGTTTTTTCATTTTAATATCCTTTCGTGAATTAAAGTTAATTAACGACTCGCTTAATAAATTTTATTGAGGACTCTATTATTACAAATTTGTTACAGTTTTGTTAAATAGGTAACTTTTTAGTTGTATTTTTTAGAGATGATTAAGGTATCATTATCTGCAGCTAAATCTCCTCGACAACGAATTGGGCTGACATTTTCACTTAGTGCTAAGCTCTTTGTTGGTCTTAAAGTAACTTCTAGTTGTATCATTGATATAAGGTCTTTTACTTGTTTTTGATCATATTTCCATGAAGGCCAACTTGTGGGGGTAGAAAAAGTAGTAATTATATAACTTGAGGCCCTATTAAAATTATAATTACTCTCATTTTGTTTTCTTAACAAATGATCTCTTACAGAAAAGAAAATATTTTTACATCTATGCATGTCAGACATATAATTTTCTTTTTTTAAGTTTTTGTTCATTGGGATTGATACAATCAAATCAATTGTATCTCTCCAGAATGAAGTTAAAACCTCAGTATAGATATGATCAACATTTACTTTGTCAGATGGAAAATGTTCATTGACAGTGCTTTTCGTATTTTCTAAGTCATTTTTCATTCTAAAAATACCAATATCAAATACAGTAAGTTGTTGGTTTCTTAAAAGTGTTGTAATGTCTTTTTTATTAGAGTCTTCAGAGTAAGAATTTGATATAAAATTAAAAAATAAGTAAGAAAAAATAAAAAAATTTATTATTATTTTTTTCATTTAACAATTTTATTTAAAAAATCCGTTATTTACAAATTAAATTATATTGTGAAAATTGTTAAATTATATGAAGTTTATAATTCACTGGGTAAATGAATGTTAACTTCGGTTCCTTTACCATTAAGATTTTTTATTTCGTAATCACCTCTATGTTGAGAAATTATATGTTTGACAATTGCAAGACCTAAACCTGTTCCACCAACTTTCCTGCTCTCTTCAACATCTACTCTATAAAATCTTTCAGTTACCCTGTTAATTTGATCCTCGGGAATTCCAATACCTTGATCAGATACAGATATTTTAATTCCTTTTGTTATGAGTTTCCCTTTGCTTGGAGAAGCTAATATATTTATAGTTGATTTTTCTTTTGAGTATTTAATAGCATTGTCTAATAAATTAGAAAAAACTGTTATTAATTTATCTTCATCACCAATAACATCACTTACATTATCTAAATTCATTTCAAGATTAATATTTTTTTCTTTTAAGCTAGTAAAATGAATATCTTTTACTTTTGTTAATATATTCTTCAAATTAACTGGTTTGTCAGGTCTTATATGCTCCTGGAGTTCAATTCTGCTTAATATTAATAGATCACTTATTAAATTTTCCATTCTTTTGCTTTGTGAAGAGATTATTTTAAGAAAGTTTATCTTTGCTATTTCGTCATCTTTAGCAGGACCCTCTATTGTCTCTATAGCGCCTTTAATTGAAACAAGAGGAGTTTTTAATTCATGGCTAACATTAGCAACAAAGTCAGTTCTAAATTTTTGTGCTTTTGAAATTTCAGTAAGATCTTTTAAAAATAAAACAACAGAGTCTTTTTCTGTAAAAATTACAGTTGGTCCAGGAATCACATAAATTCTGTAATACTGATATGAAGGCAAATTTATTTCTAAATCTAAATTACTAGTTTTTTTTGAAAACTTAACTTCTCTGATTTTTTCATCTAGATTAGGATGCCTTAAAATTGTGCCGAGATGTGTATTTAAAATATTTTTACCAAATCTTTTTTCAGCACTTGGATTGACATATTTTATAATATTTAATTTATCTAATGCTATAAATTGATCCTCTAATTCATCTAATATAAATGTTTTGCTATCATCCTTTTCATACTTTGAAATAATAATTTTATCATCAGTATTTTTTTTATTTCTGTTTGAAAAAATTATTATTAGTAGAAATATAATTACACAGATTAATAGTATTTCAAAGAGGCCAATCATGATGTTTTAAAAGTTAAGTATATAATTAACATATTAAAAATTTAATATGCAATTATTTAAATTTTAGTTACTTAATTAGGGTAGATATTATTAATAAAAATTTCTGCGGTTTTATCCCAAGTAAAGTTTTTAGAGTATTCTAGGCACTTTTCTCTTTCAACTTTTAGAGCTTTCATTGCGGATTTTTCTAAATCCTCATCTAAACAATTAATTTCACTATCTTTGAAAATATCTTTAGGACCAGGAACAGGAAATGCTGCAACTGGTGTACCACAACTGAGGGATTCACATATTACAATTGCAAACGTATCTGTTTTGCTTGGAAAGACAAAAACATCAGATGATGTAAAATATGAAGCTAATTCACCATTAGTTTTTTCACCCAAGAAGTGAGCATCTGGAAATTCTTTTTTTAACTTTTCAATATCTGGTCCTTTACCAACAAGAAGTTTTGTTCCTTCTAATTTTAGATTTAAAAAAGCACGAATATTTTTTTCAATAGCCACTCGACCTACATATATCCATATAGGCCTTTTATATTCTAAATTGATTTTTTTTGGATTTTTAAACGATCCATGATCAGCACCTCTTGTCCAAACAACCATTTTACTTTCATCTACTCCAATTTGAATTAGTTCTTTTTTCATAGATTCGGTTGTAACCAAAATTTTTTCTGCTTTGTTATGAAAGTTGCTTAGGAATTTCTGTGATAATTTTTCAGGAACCCAAGGTAAATATAATTTCATATATTTATCAAATCTTGTGTGAAAACTTGTGGTAAACTTTAGATTATTTTTAAGACAATATCTTCTTGCCATAAATCCTAAAGGACCTTCGGTAGCTATATGTATGGCTGAAGGATTTATTTTTTTTATTAAATGGCTTACTCTTGGCCAAATATTCACAGAAAGTCTTATTTCATTATATTTAGGCATAGGCACAGTGAAGAAAAGTTGGGGATTTAAATACTCAACTTCGTGACCCATTGCTTCAAGTTTTTTTCCTGTTTCATTTAAAGTTCTTACCACACCATTTACTTGTGGAAAATAAGCGTCTGTTACAATTAATATTTTCATTATGATGCCTTTTTCAGACCTGGAGTTTCAATTACTTCTTTATCTGAATTATTACGACTATCTGAAAATTCTTCTCTTAATTTATCCCAATAAATTATTTCAAACGTTCCATCAAAGTTTTCAACTAAAGCAGTACAAGACTCAACCCAGTCTCCACAATTTAAATAATTAACACCATCATAATTTTCATTTTGGGCATGATGAATATGCCCACAGATTATTCCATCAAATTTTTTTTTCTTTCCATATTCTGCAATTGTTTTTTCGTATTCTCCCATATATTTAACTGCATTTTTTACCTTATATTTAAGAAATTTTGCTAAAGACCACTGGCCTTTACCTCTTAGACGTCTAAAAAAGTTAATCACTACATTTAATTTCAATAGCATTTCATAGGCTATTGCGCCTAACTTCGACAACCATTTGGCATATCTCATAACACCATCCCAAGCATCACCGTGAACAACTAAATATTTTTTATTTAAAACAGACTGATGAATTACTCTATTGATCATTTTTATCTGTCCAAAATGCATAGGAATAAATTTTCGAAACACTTCATCATGATTACCTATAACGTAGTAAACTTCTGTTCCATGTCTTGCTTTTCTTAATATTTTTTGAATTACGTCATTATGTTCTTGTGGCCAATAAAAATTTTTTTGAAGTGCCCAAACATCTATTATATCGCCTACACAGTAAAGTTTTTCTGATCTTGTATTTTTAAAAAATTCAAGCAATTTATTTGCTTGGCAACCTTTAGTACCAAGATGCACATCTGAAATGAATATACTTTTGTATTTTAATATAGGTTTCATTTAATCCTTTTTTTTTAATTCAATTTTCACTAGAATCGTTTAATTCTTTGTGCCATAGTAATGTTAAGGAAATATTAAAATTTATTATGAAATATTGCATTATTTACAACAAAAACGCTTCCTCTGGCAGAAAATCTAAATTTATAAAAAAAATTTCTGATGAACTTTCTAAGTATAACGATGTTTCTTTTTTTGAAACTGAGAGCGTGGATAAAGCAGAGGCAGTATTTAAAAATATTTCTAAGTTAAATATAGATAGACTTGTAGTTGCTGGAGGCGATGGTTCAGTATCATTTGCAATAAACAAACTTATTAAAAATAATTTTGTTCCAAAAAAAGATTTTGCTATTGGTTATATACCAGCTGGAACTGCTAATTTACTTCAAGCTGAACTAAATATGAGTAAAAAAATAAGTAAAATTGTTCAAATTTTACAATCAAACAATTTAAAACAAACTAATTTAGTAAAAATCAATAATGATTATTTTATTTTAATGGCAGGTATAGGTTGGGATGCAACGATAGTCCATTCAATTAATAGTTCTCTAAAAAAAATGTTAGGTAAAATTATTTTTGGATATAAAGGATTGCAAAAATTTTTGTTAATGAAAAATCAAAAATTAAAAGTTAACATAGATGGTCAAAATCATATAGCTGACTGGGTGTTATGTTCTAATACCAATTATTATGCGGGTCACTACAAAATTAATAAAACAAATATATTTGATAACAAAATTATTACTTATGTATTCAAAGACCTTACAAGAATAAAAATACTTTATTATATTTATTTGATTATTTTTTTTGGAGATTTATCGAAGTCTACGAGTGTTATAACATCTTATTCCAGTGAGCTAAAAATTGATGGACAAGGGAAAAAAATTCCAATTCAAATTGATGGTGATAAATATCAATATTGTGATAACGTAGAATTAAGGAAATCAGGAAAATATTTTAACATATTAACAGCATAACTTTTAAATAAGAGAATTTATCAAAAAATCATTTTACTAAGATATTTAATTTAAATATAATTATTATAAAATTACACAGGAGGTCATTATGAGTAAAAAGTTAAAGAAAAATGAAAAAAGAAAAAAAAAGGTTATCAAGTTAATAGAAAAACTTAAAAATAAGATCAATTTAAAAGAAAAAAAATTATCTAAAATTAATATTAAAATTGCAAGTATTGAAAAAAGAGTTGCTGAAAAAAAAAACAAAAAACTAGCTAAAAAGAAGACTATCGAGAGTTCCGCATCTGTAAATAATTAATTTCTAAATCTTCTTTCCCCTTTTTGTAATTAAAAAAGGGGAAAGTAGTTAATCAACAAAATTTTAAAATTAAGGGGAAATAAAGATGTTTTATAATTTAAAATTTTATTAGAATTTTATAATTAATGTTGATGACAAAAATATTTATAGATTATTACAATTTAATTAAAGTTTATTTGCTCTACCATAAATGTCTTGATATCTAACAATATCAGTCTCTTTTAGAATTGAACCAACTTGAGCTTCCATAATTTTTACAGGTTTTTTTCCAGGATTTTGTATTCTATGAATTGCTCCTAATGGAATGAAAATATGTTCATTGGGTTTTTTATTAATGATATTTTTATTTAAAGTTATTCGTGGATTACCTTTGGTAACCAACCAATGTTCTGCTCTGTGATGATGTTTTTGAAGACTTAATATACCTTTAGGTTTTACTGATAATTCTTTAATTAAAAACTCTTTTCCCTCAAATAAATTTAAATAACTCCCCCATGGTCTATAAAAAACATTCTTTTTCTTAAAGTGTTTTCTTTTATTTTTATCATATATCTTAAGTATTTCTTTCCAACTACCAAGATCAGACCAAGGTATATCTAGTTTAATAGCATTAATTTTATTTGTTTTCTCAAGTATTGCATAATCAAAAGATTTCTCGATTGATTTTTCAAAAGCTCTTTTATTTAAGTAGTAAGTATTATTTTTATATTTGCCTTTTTTAATAGCCTCAACACAACTTTTGTACGTTTTATTTTGATATTTTTTAAAGTTATTGATTATTGAGTCTTTTCTTAAATAAAACATGCCAGAATTCCAGTAACCTTTTTTCTTAATTACTTCTTTTGCTTTTGATAATTTTGGTTTTTCAATAAATTTTGTAACTTTATTTATAGATTTAATTTTTTTAGTTAAAAAATATCCATATTCACTAGATGGGTTTGTAGGTTTTATTCCAAAAATAAATAAATTTTGATTATCTAAGTTTGATTTATTTTTTAAAAGGGATTTATTTAAAATATTAGACCTTTCAATAAAATGATCTGCTGCGAAAAACATTAATGGTTGCTCTAATGAAATATCTTTTATTAATGCAGACGCTAATATTGCTGGTGCGGTATTTTTTTTTGCTGGTTCTAGAACTATTTTAAACTTTTTTATTTTACTTTTTTTTAAAGCTAATTTGACTTGCTTTAAGTATTTTAAATTTGTGCTGATTATAGGAAAATCAAAAATAGGTTTATTTACCCTTTCTAAAGTTTTTTGAATTAAACTCCATCCGCCAAAATCAATAAATTGTTTTGCTTGATGATTTTTTTTATCTGGCCAAAGTCTTGTTCCTGCGCCACCACAAAGTATTACAGGTCTAATTTTCATTAAATATCAGCGTACGTTCTAACCTCGTTTTTACCACCCGGATGAGTTGGTGCACCTTTGTAAGCTGGTCCAACAGTTTGTGCATATTTCCACAATGTACCATTACCAAAATTCACTTTTCTTGGTTTCCATTTTTTACGTCTTGCACTTAATTCCTTCTTTGTAAGCCTTACGTTAATTGTGCCCTTTTTAGCGTCTATGTCGATGATATCCCCATTCCTTAAAAGGGCTATAGGACCGCCTAAGGAGGCCTCAGGGCCCACATGACCGATACAAAAGCCTCTGGTAGCCCCAGAGAACCTACCGTCTGTAATAAGGGCTACTTTCTCCCCTTTTCCTTGACCGTAGATTGCTGCAGTTGTTTGAAGCATTTCTCTCATTCCAGGACCTCCTATTGGTCCCTCATATCTAATTATAATGATGTCTCCATCTTTGTATTTTCTGTTTATTACTGCTTTATACGCAGACTCTTCATTATCAAAACATCTTGCTCTTCCAGTGAATTGTAATTTTTTCAAACCAGCTATTTTTACAATTCCACCTTCTGGAGCTAAATTACCTTTTAATCCAACAACACCCCCTGTTGGAGAAATAGGATTTTTATAAGATCTCATTACTTTTTGATTTTCTCTAAATTTTACATTTTTTAAATTTTCTCTCATAGTTTTGCCTGTAACCGTCATACAATCACCATGAATGTAACCACCATCCATTAATGTCTTTAATAACATTGGAACTCCTCCTGCTTCCCACATATCTTTTGCAACATATTTTCCACCAGGTTTTAAATCTGCAAGATAAGGAGTTTTCTTAAATATTTTTGCAACATCCATTAAATCAAATTTAATTCCAATTTCATTTGCGATAGCTGGCAAGTGTAAACCTGCATTTGTTGATCCACCTGTTGCTGCAACAATTGTTGCTGCATTTTCGAGAGCTTTTCTTGTTACTATGTCTCTAGGTCTAATATTTTTTGCTAACAAATTCATTACAGCTTTACCGCTGTCTATTGCATATTTATTTCTTTCTAAATATGGTGCTGGCGTTCCTGCTGAGAATGGTAAAGCTAATCCTATTGCTTCAGAAACACATGCCATTGTGTTTGCAGTAAATTGTCCACCACAAGCACCTGCACTTGGACATGCTTTTAATTCTAATTTTCTTAATGCATGAGCTGTCATTTTTTTTGACGTATATTTTCCAACTCCTTCAAATACATCTACAACAGTTACATCTTTTCCATTAAATCTCCCAGGTAGAATTGATCCACCATATATAAATACACTTGGAATGTTTAAACGTACCATCGACATCATTAAACCAGGTAATGATTTATCACAGCCCGCTAATCCAACTAATGCATCATAACAATGTCCTCTAACCGTAAGTTCGGTTGAATCTGCTATTACATCTCTTGATATTAATGACGATTTCATCCCTTCATGACCCATCGCAATACCATCAGTTACTGTAATAGTACAAAATTCTCTTGGAGTTCCACCTGAAGCTTTAACTCCTTTTTTAACTGATTGAGCTTGTTTCATTAAATTTATGTTACAAGGAGCGGCCTCATTCCATGTTGAAACAACACCAACAAATGGTTTTGCTACATCTTTTTCTGTAAGATCCATTGCATAATAAAAAGATCTTTGAGGGGCTTTATCAGCACCTATTGTTGTGTGTCTACTTGGTAATTTCTTTTTATTAAATTTTTTCATTATAAACCTTTAAGAGTTAATTCTATTTTTTTAACATCTTTTTCAAGATTAGCAAAGTTGCTTTTCTCCTGCTCTACTATATTTTGTGGTGCACGATCTACAAAGGATTTATTTGATAATCTAACATCAATTTTTTTCATCTCTTCACTAATTTTTGTAATTTTCTTTTCTAATGTTGATTTGATCATATTTAAATCAACATCTTCATCAAAATATAATTTAAATAACTCACCACTTATGACTATACTTGCAGAGGGTTTATCTAGATCTTTTTCATGAAAATTTTTAATTCTACCATTTTTTTTCATTATATTTTCATTAGAAGATAAAAAGTTTTTATATTCTTTGTTTGTATTTTCTGTTGAAATTTCAATAAATGATCCAGGACTTATATTTAATTCATTTTTAAATGATCTAATTGATGTAATAAAATTGATAATATTATTTATCTCATCATACGATTTTTTTTCATGATAATCGTCTTCTAGCCAATTAGCATGCATCAAGTAATCTTTTCCATCTTTATCTAGCTTATTATTTAACCATATCTCTTCGGTTACAAATGGAATAAATGGATGAAGTATTATTAAAATTTCCTTAAAAACATATGCTGATGTTTGTCTTAACTCCTTAATATCTTCCTCATTTTCAGAGTTTAAAACGGTTTTGGATAACTCTAAATACCAATCACAAAATGAATGCCATACAAATTGATAAATAATTTTAGCTGCTTCATCAAATCTATAGTTTTTTAAACTATTTTCCGTATCGTTTTTAACTTTTACAAGCTCAGATAGTATCCACTTATTGATTGTTAATTTAATATTTTCAGGTTTTTTTACATCACCAAAATCACACTTATTTTGTGATAAAAAATTATTTGCATTCCATATTTTATTTAAAAAATTTCTATAACCTTTAACTCTATCTTCAGATAATTTTACATCTCGACCTGGCGATGCCATTGATAAAAGAGTAAATCTCAAAGCATCTGCACTATATTTCTCAATTAATTCTAATGGATCAATTACATTGCCCTTTGATTTAGACATTTTTTGACCCTTTTCATCTCTAACTAAAGCATGGACATATATATTTTTAAAAGGTTCCTTATCTAAAAACTGAGTTCCCATCATAATCATTCTTGCAACCCAGAAAAATATGATATCAAAACCAGTAACAAGAACACTAGTTGGATAAAACTTTTCAACTTCTGGGGTTTTTTCTGGCCAACCTAAAGTAGCAAATGGCCATAGACCTGATGAAAACCAAGTGTCTAATACATCCTCATCTCTTTTTAATTCCACATCTTTTGAATAGAATTCTTTTGCCTGTTTTTTACATTCGTCTTCATTTTCAGCTACAAATATTTTTCCATCAGGTCCGTACCATGCTGGAATTTGATGTCCCCACCACAGTTGACGAGAAATACACCAAGGCTCAATATTATTCATCCATTGAAAATATGTTTTTGACCAGTTCTCAGGAAAGAATTTAGTTTTACCATTATTTACTACTTCTTTTGCTTTAATGGCTAAAGTTTTAGCATCAACAAACCATTGTTCTGTTAAATAAGGTTCAATAATAGAATTAGATCTATCTCCATAAGGAACTTTATT
The DNA here is from genome assembly GCA_902561765.1 of uncultured Pelagibacteraceae bacterium. Classification (GTDB taxonomy): domain Bacteria; phylum Pseudomonadota; class Alphaproteobacteria; order Pelagibacterales; family Pelagibacteraceae; genus Pelagibacter. Next base: position 42,019 of record CACEQR010000003.1, read on the forward strand.
AACTAACTTTTCTATCTTTTCTAAAAATTTTCCTTCTTCAAGATGTTTTAAGATTAATTTTCTTGCTGCAAATCTATCTAAACCTTTATATGGGTCAGGTGCATTGTCATTTATTTTTCCATCAGGCGTAAATATATTAATTACTTCTAACTTGTTTCTTATACCTACATCATAGTCATTAAAATCATGTGCTGGAGTAATTTTTACTGCACCAGTTCCTTGTTCAGGATCAGCATAATCATCTGTTATTATTTTAATTTTTCTATTTGCTAAAGGAATAATTACAAACTTCCCTGCTAAATCTTTAAATCTATCATCTTTAGGATTTACAGCTATTGCAGTATCCCCCAACATGGTTTCAGGTCTTGTTGTTGCAATTGTTATAAATTTATCAGAATTTTCTATAGGATAATTTATATAATAAAGTTGAGAATTTACTTCACGTTGATCCACTTCTAAATCAGATATTGCTGTTTTTAAAACAACGTCCCAATTTACAAGTTTTTTTGCTTTGTAGATTAATTTTTTATTATAAAGATCAACAAATACTTTTATCACTGACTTAGATAAATTTTCATCCATTGTAAAGGCATTACGAGACCAATCACAAGAACATCCAAGTTTTTTCAGTTGGTTTATTATAATATCTCCATACTCATTTTTCCATTCCCAAACTTTCTCAATAAATTTTTCTCTTCCTAAATCATTTTTTTTAACACCATCTTTAGCAAGTTTTTTTTCAACTAATGCCTGGGTTGCAATACCAGCATGATCTGTTCCTGGTTGCCATAATGTTTCAAAATTATTCATTCTATGAAATCTAGTTAATACGTCTTGAATAGAATTATTTAAGGCATGACCCATATGAAGGCTTCCAGTTACATTAGGTGGTGGAATTACAATTGAGAATTTTTTACTATTTTCTTTTGGTTTAAAAAGTTCTTTTTTTTCCCAATAGTCATAGATTTTATTCTCTACATTTTTATGCTCATATTTATCAAAACTCATTGATTTGTTTTATAAATTAATCAAATTAATAAACAATAATGAAAATCATTGCTAAATTTATAGACTAATGATCAAAATGAATTATACAAAGATCGATTAACAAATATTTTATATTTGATGGCAACGTGGCGGAATGGTTACGCAGAGGATTGCAAATCCTTGTATCCCGGTTCGATTCCGGGCGTTGCCTCCAAAAAAAGTATTGAGATAAGTTTTAAAAAAAGTAAGTTGTGAGAAAAATATTCCTCGGTAGCTCAGTTGGTAGAGCAGTTGACTGTTAATCAATTGGTCGCAGGTTCGAGTCCTGCCCGAGGAGCCAAACTAATTAAACAGCCTTTGTAATATTAGTCTGTGAAAGTTGTAAGCTTTTTCCAAATTTAATCTTTTGATCTTGAGTTAACTCTGAATAAACTTTAACTAAAAAGTTATAGTTTACATTCATATGACCTTCTTTTGATTTTTCAAGATTTACCAAATATTCAGAAAAATCCTCAAAGAAATAGCTAATCGGAACTTTTAAATAATTAGAAAGTTGTAATAATCTTATTGAACTTACACCGTTAGTTCCTTTTTCATATTTTTGAATTTGTTGAAATGTTACATTTATTGCTTTAGCGACTTTTGTTTGGGTTAAACCTAAGGCTAATCTTCTTAACTTTAGTTTGTTACCAAGATGTTTATTAAAATTTTCTTCCATTTAAGACCCCTCTATAAATAAAATATATACGTGAGTTAATCTAAATAGAAAAGTTTATGCAAGTAAAATAATTTTTAAAATAGATGGTTTTTTTAACTTATTATAAACCTGTCAAGTAACTTTTTTTCTTAACTTTAGAATTATTTTAAAGAATTTGGCTTAAAAAAAGCTTTGTTCTATCGCTCTTTGGATTGGCAAAGAATTCTTTTGTTTCCGCCTTCTCAATTATCATGCCTTCGTCCATAAAAATAACCTCATCCGCAACTTCTTTAGCAAATCCCATCTCATGAGTTACTACAATCATAGTCATTCCACCTTTTGCAAGACTTACCATTGCATCTAGCACTTCTTTAATCATTTCTGGATCTAAAGCAGATGTTGGTTCATCAAACAACATAATTTTTGGCTGCATACATAAAGCTCTAGCGATTGCACAACGCTGCTGTTGTCCACCTGAAAGTTGTCCCGGAAATTTATTTGCTTGATCATCTATTTGAACTTTTTTTAGTTGATCTAAGGCAAGTTCTTGAGCCTCTTTTTTTGGCATTTTTTTTACCCAAATAGGTGCAAGAGTACAATTATCTAATATTGAGAGATGTGGAAATAAATTAAATTGTTGAAAAACCATTCCAACTTCAGCTCTAATTTTTTCAATATCTTTCGTTTTCTCTGATAGTTCATTTCCATCAACAATTATATCGCCCTCTTGGTGCTCTTCTAATCTATTAATACATCTTATCAGTGTTGATTTTCCTGAACCTGATGGTCCACATACTACAATTTTCTTATTTGCTTCAACTTCTAAATTAATATTTTTTAAAACCTGAAAATCACCAAACCATTTATTCATATTTTGAATTTTTATAATCGGATCTGACATATATTATCTTTCGGTTTTATATTTAGCTTCTAAGTTATAACTATATTTACTCATTGCATAGCATATAATCCAGAATATTATTGATGCAAAAATATATCCTTCCATTGCAAAACCTAACCATTTTGGATTTGTTTTTGCTAGGGCAAGCATTCCTGCTAATTCAGCCAAACCAACTACAAAAATTAAAGGAGTATCTTTGACTAAGGCTAAAAATGTATTTGCAATTCCAGGTATCACTAATTTTAGTGCTTGAGGCAAGATTACAAAAATATGCATTTTCCAATAACCCATTCCCAAAGATTTTGCAGCATCATATTGACCTCTAGGTAAAGATTGCAACCCTCCTCTAATAACCTCAGCGCAGTAAGCGGCTTCGAATAATGTAATTGCAATGATTACTCTTACTAATTTATCCATAAAAAAATCTTCTGGTAAGAACATTGGAAACATTACAGAAGACATGAATAAAACTGTAATTAATGGAACTCCTCTCCAAAACTCAATGTAGCAAATAGATATATATTTTATTACTGGAAGATTTGATCTACGACCAAGCGCAAATATCATTCCTAAAGGAAAACAGAATATTAAACAAAAAAATGAAACTATAAATGTTAGTGATAAACCTCCCCATGCACCTGTTTCAACCCACTGAAGTCCAAAAGATCCTCCAGAAATTAAATAGTAAATAACTAGATATGCAATAACTGGATAAATTATTACATAGTATAATGCTAAATATTTTTTTAAATTTTCTTTCATGAAATATCCAACGAAGCCTAGAGCTATTACTAAAATGAATGCAGTATTTATTCTCCAATGAAATTCATTTGGATACATTCCATACATAAATCTTCTAAACCAAACTTTAATATAAGTCCAACAGGCTCCAGTACCTGTGCATGCATCTTTTGAGTCTCCTGAAATATTAGCATCAAAAATCATCCAACTTAAAGATGGAGGTAGAGCCTTTATAATAGAAAAAAGTATTAATAAAGTTAATAGAGCATTAAAATTATTAGTATTTATATTTTTATTTAATAAGTCTAATGTTTTATTTCCAGAGTAATCAATTCTCATCATATTTAATCCAATCAAACCCAAGATTAAAGGAAATAAAGTGGTTAAAGAACCAGGTAAAAAAGATGTTAAATTTGTTTTAAGAAAAGCATTTGATATTACATCAATTAAACTTATTAAAATTAAAACAGAACCAATAATAGAGTAATTTTTAATATTGTCTCTATTAGGTTTTAAAAAATTTATTGCTTGCATTGTTTACTTTTCTTTAATTTCAATTTTCTTATTATACCAATTCATTATTGCTGCAATGGTTAGACTAATTGTCAAATACGTTAACATTGTTATCGAAACAATTTCGATTGCTTTACCTGTTTGCATTAATGCAGTGCCCGCAAATACAAGAACTAAATCAGGGTATGCGATAGCTGCTGCTAAAGATGAATTTTTAGTTAAATTTAAATATTGGTTTGTTGTTGGTGGTATAATAATTCTTAAAGCTTGTGGCATAATTACTAGTTTTAAAACTTGATTAGGTGTCAAACCAACAGAGGCTGCTGCTTCTTTCTGACCTTTGCTTACACCCTCAATACCTGCTCTTACACACTCTGCTACAAATGTAGAAGTGTATAAAGATAAAGCTAAAACTAAAGCTATTAATTCAGGAGGAAGACTAATTCCACCTTCATAAATATAGGAAATTTTTGATAATTTTTTAAGCTGTGGAAGTTCAAATTCTAAAGATACTCCACCAATTAAAAAGGATAAAAGTGGCAAAATAATCAATATAGCTAATGAATATAAAAGAACTGGAATTTGTTTTCCTTTATTATCTCTCAAATTATTTGCATAATTTCTCAGTATAATTATTGAAATTATTGCTGCCAGACCACAATATAAAAATACATTCAAATTTTCCCATACCATTGCTGGTATGTAATAACCTTTTACAGTCATATAGGTCACTCCAAACCATGCATTAGCTTTTTCTGGTAAAGGTAATGCCCTCAAAGCCGCGTAATACCAAAAGAATATTTGCAATAATAATGGAATATTTCTAAAAAATTCTACATACCATGCTGCAGAATTTTTTATCAAATAATTTGATGATAATCTTGCTACACCAATAATTACACCAAGTATTGTACAAAAAATTATACTTATAAATGAGACTAATAAAGTGTTTAAAAGTCCAACTAGGAAAGCCCGAGCATAAGAGTCAGATCCACTATATTCAATTAAAGAAAATTGAACATCAAAAGACGATTCTTGGGATAAAAATCCAAACCCAAAATCAATGCCTCTATTATCCATATTTGTCTGGGCATTAATTGTTAAAAAACCAAATATAAGAACAACAAAAAGTATAGCTAAAATCTGAGGTAAAAATTTTTTTATAATGTTGTTCATCAGAGTCTATATAAAAAAAAGGGCTAGAAATATCTAGCCCTTTTTAAGTAATTTAGAATAAAATTATCTTGCTGGTGGTACGTATAAAATTCCACCTTTTGTCCATAATTCGTTTGGACCTCTGTCAGGTAGAATTCCAGTGTCAGCTATGTTTCTTTTGTAGCTTTCACCGTAGTTACCAACTTGTTTGATAATTCTTAAGTTCCAGTCGTTATCTAAACCAAAAGCTGCACCCAATTCACCTTCAGCACCAACTAATCTTTTGATAGCTGGATTGTTTGAAGTTTTCATCATGTCAGCATTTGATGAGTTAACACCATACTCCTCTGCTTCGATCATAGTATTTAGTGACCATCTAACTATATCTTCCCATACAGAGTCACCTTGACGTACAACAGGTCCTAGTGGCTCTTTTGAAATAGTTTCTGGTAAAACTACGTGATCATCTGGAGCTGATAATTTAGTTCTTTGCGCAGCAAGACCTGATTTATCAGTTGTGTAAGTATCACATCTTCCAGCGTCGTAAGCAGCTACGACTTCATCTGCTTTTTCAAAAACTACTGGCTCGTAAGAAATTCCTCTAGAATCAAAGAAGTCTCTCATGTTAAGCTCAGTTGTAGTTCCTAAGTTCGTGCAAACAGATGTACCGTTTTTAAACTCACTTGTAGATTTAATTCCCGAACCTTTTCTTACCATGAAACCTTGTCCATCATAGAAATTTACACCAACAAACGTTAAACCAATGTCAGCATCTCTAGATAAAGTCCAAGTAGTGTTTCTTGATAAAATATCAATTTCACCAGATGTAAGTGCTGTAAATCTTTCTTTTGCACTTAAAGGAGTGAATTTAACTTTAGTTGCATCTCCTAATGTAGCAGCAGCAACAGCTCTACATACATCAACGTCAATACCTGTCCAATTTCCAGACTCATCTGCATTTGAAAATCCAGGTAGACCTTGAGAAACACCACATCTTACAAATCCTCTTTTTTTAGTGTTCTCAAGAGTTTTTGATTTCTTTGCAGCCATTGTTTCTGTTGAAAATGCAAATAGCACAGCAAACATAGCAACCAAAGAAGTCAATCGTTTTACTAATTTAAACATTATTTCTTCCTCTTTTATTTATTTATTTGTTAACAAATTATTCAAAAAGTAATTTTTGAATGCTTAAGTAAAGCAGAAACTAATACAACCATCAACTGTAAAAATACCTCATCAATGTTGATCAATTTGTGCTGGCGCGCCCTGAAGGATTCGAACCTCCGACCCACGGTTTAGAAAACCGTTGCTCTATCCAGCTGAGCTAAGGGCGCATTAAAAATATCTTATAATACTAATTTAATTTTTGAAAAGAAATTTTTTAAACAAAATAAGTATTGTTAGCAACTCTACTCTGCCTATTATCATGAAAATTATTAAATAGACCTTTGTAAACATTGACAGATTGTAAAAATCAAAATTTGAAAGTTCAAACATAGCAGAGTTAACAGTATTCATTATAGTCAAAATCGACAACTTGAAAGATTGTTCAAAATTTATTTCCGATAAAGTAAGAAGTAAAGTTAAAATAAATAATGAAATAATAAAAATAATTATAGAAAAAAAATATTTATTAATATCTGATTTTTCAGTGTTCTCATTTATTAAAGTAACCTTGTTTGAATAAATTTGATTTGGTTTTGTATGTGATAATAGATTATTTATAGAAAATTTTATTAAACTTAAGATTTTTATAACTCTGATTCCAGAACTTGTTGAAAAAAAAGAACCTCCTATAATTACCATAATAAAAAACATAAATATTAAATTTGATGGTGTATCAGAAAAAGATATTCCAATATTTGAGATACTACTAGAAATAGCAACAAGAATTGATGGAAAATTATTACTTGTATTTAAAAAAACAAATGAAAAGGAAATTATAACTAACAAGTAAATTAAAAGATTTAAATCTTCACTTAAAAAATTAATTTTTTTTTTATTGTAAAATATTAAATTGTAAGTCAAAAAAAGACTAAAAAATGACAGTATCATTGTAAATGATAAAAAAATTTTACTTATGTCGCTGTTAAATAAATAATCAATTCTGTTTACAGGTAAAAAACCGCCTGAAGAAATTATTGATAATGATAAATTAAAAGCATCAAAAGTTCTTAAATTTAAAATTTTAAATACTATAAAAATTAATAAAGTTAATAATGTATAAATTATAATAATTTTTAATGATTGTTTGAAAATTTCATTGTAATTAAAAGACAAGTATTCAGTAAAAGATTTTTTTAAATTTTTATCAAAAATATCAATCAATAATAAAATTGAAAAAAGAAAATAAATTCCTCCAATCCATTGAGAAGTAGACCTCCACAAAATTAAGCTTTCATCTAACTGTTTGATATTGTCAAAAATAGTAAAACCAGTTGAGGTAAAACCTGATATTGCCTCAAAATATGAATTTAATAATGATATATTTTGAATACTAAAATAATAGGGTATTGATATTATCAAAGGAAATAAAAAGTATCCGAGTAAAACGGTAAAAATTTTTTCATAGAGCGTAATTTTTTTAATACTTTTTCTATTTAAATAAAATAATAAACTTCCTAAAATAAAACTAATTGCAAATGTGTATACATAAGTCTCAATATTAAAAAAAATATCAAAATAATTTGAATAAATAATATTTATAAAAGATAAAATACTTATGAAGATTAAAAAAGAGCCAATATATATAGAACTAAATTTTGTCATATTAAAATTAGATTGAACTAATTCTAAACATGTTTTCTACAGTAGGTAATTGATCTCTTTTAGATAAAAGAACAACAGTATCATCTTTTTGAAATACATAACTAGAGCGAGGTATGATAACATCTCCGTCTCTTAATATAGCCCCTATCCTGATATCATCAGGTAAGTTTGAGTCTTTTAGCTGTTTATTTATTAATTCTGATGTTTCTATAATATCAGCTTCTATTACCTCATATTCACCATTTGAAATCGTGTAAGCATTTTCAATTGTTCCTTTATGAACATGTTTTAAAATACTTGAAACCGTACTCATTCTAGGATCAATTAAATCATCTATTTTTAATGAAGATTGAAGCAAAGAATAATTGGGCTTGTTTGTTAATGCCATAGTTCTTTTATCTTTAGAAAATTTTTCTACTATTACACTTACCATTAAATTATCTTCATCATCATTTGTTAAAGCTAAAACTGTCTCGACTTCATCAATATTAGCTTCGTTCAAAACATCTTCATCTAAACCATTTCCATTAATAACGATAGTATCGTTTAACTCATTTGCAATATATTCTGCCCTAGATTTATCTTTTTCTATTATCTTAACTCTTGCAGACTCAAATGATGCCTCAATATTTTTAGCAAGATTAAAACCAATATTGCCTCCACCAATTATTAACATTTTACTTGAGATTTTTTCGTTATGACCAAACACAGTCAAAGTCTCTTGCATTTGATTGCTATTAACAACAACATATGCTTTATCATTGAGTTGTAATTGATCTGTTTTTTTCATTATTTTAAATTTCTCATTTCTAATAACTCCTAAAATGTATGCATTTAACTTTGGAAATTTTTTTGTAAGTTCATTTAAGTTTATTCCATGTATAGAGCATTTTTCATTTATCAAAATTTCTAATAATCTAATTTTGTTTTCAGCAAAAGGAACGTTATCTAAAGCACCAGGTGCTTCCAATTTTCTCTGAATAGATTTAGCAATTTCTATTTCTGGAGAAATTATATAATCTATTGGTAAGTTTTCTCTGTTAAAAAGTCCGGAATATTTCGGATCAAGATACTCCTGAAATCTAATTCTTGCAATTTTTTTTGGCACTTGAAATAAAGAAAATGCAATCTGGCATATCAGCATATTTATTTCATCACTTCTAGTTACAGCTATTATCATATCTGCATCTTTAGTATTTGCTTTTTCTAAAATAGCTGGTGATGTAGCCTTACCAACAATTGCTTTTACATCTAATGTCTCATTTATTTTTTGTATATCATCACTCGATTGATCAATCATTGTAATAGAATGATTTTGATCAATTAACATTTTTGCGATTGTAAACCCTACCCTTCCAGCTCCACAAATAATAATATTCATTAGTTTAGATCTTTCACTCCAAGTAGTTTTAACTTTCTATGTAAAGCCGATCTTTCCATTCCTATAAATTTTGCAGTCTTAGAGATATTCCCACTAAATTTTTTCAATTGAGAAATTAAATATTTTTTTTCAAAACTTTCTCTGGCTTCCTTTAGGGGAACGGTCAGTGTTTCTGTTACGGAAAATTCATCTTCTATTGATTTAGATAATGATTCTTTAATAATATTCATCAATTTTTCATTGTCATCGCCTGGTGATAATATAGCAATTCTCTCAATTAAATTCCTTAATTCTCTCACATTTCCAGGCCAGTCGTAATTTAGTAAATAATTATTATCAATAATTTTAAATTTTTTAAAATTGTTTGCTTCGCAAATATTTTCAATAAAATAATCTATTAAAATTGGTATATCATCAATTCTTTTATTAAGTGGATCTATCTTAATATTAAAAACGTTTAAACGATGAAATAAATCTTCCCTAAAATTACCTAATTTTATTTCCTGTTGAGTATCCTTGCTGTTGGTGCAAATAATTCGAACATCGACCTTAATATCATGATTACTATTTATTCTTTTAAATTTTTGGTCTATCACAACTCTTAAAATTTTTGATTGGGTCTCAAGTGGTATTTCAGTAACTTCGTCAATTAACAAAATCCCTCCGGATGCTTTTTCTAGAGCACCATAAAATATAGATCCATCTTTTTTTTCTTCACCAAATAATTCTAGCTCATATTTCTTCGCGTCTAATAAAGCACCATTTATGATAACGAATGGTCCATCTTTTCTATTAGAATTTTTATGTATTTTTCTTGATATTAATTCTTTACCAGAACCTGTTGGGCCACTGATAAAAATTCTACTTTCAGATTTTGATAATTTGTTTATTTGATCTTTTATAGATAAAATATTAGAACTTTTTCCAACTAACTCAAATGTGTGAAAAAGTTTTGTATTTAAGTTTTTGTTTTCATTTTTTAAATTATAATTTTCTACAGCTCTATTAACAAAATTTAAAAGTCTTTCTTTATCAAATGGTTTTTGAATGAATTCAAACGCACCTGATTTTAAGGAATTTACAGCCATCTCAATATTAGCATGACCAGATATCATTATCACAGGCAGATCTGAATTTTTCTTTTTAATATGATCTAAAAGTAAAATCCCATCATTATCACCCTTATCTAGTTTAACATCAATAATAGCTACATCAGGAAGTTTTTTATCTATTTCGGTTAATGCTTGATTAAAATTAGCTGCAAGTCTAGTTTTATAACCAGAATCTTTAATCAACTCATCGAGAATTAATCTTATATCCGCATTATCATCTATAATTAATATTTCAGCTGACATTATTTTGTATATGGAATTATAATTTGAATTTTAGCACCATTTTTATGATTTAAAAATTTTATTGATCCTTCATGATCACTAATAATTTTATCTACAATTGATAATCCTAATCCCGTTCCTTTTTCTTTGGTTGTAAAATAAGGTTTAATTATATCTTTGGTTTTTTTGTTTTTAAATCCTGTTCCAGTATCTACAATATTAATATTTATATAATCTCTTCTTTGTCTAATTTCTATATCTATATTTTTGCCTGTTTTACTATCTTTTTCAGCCTTTTCCTGAATACTTTCAAGGGAATTTTTAATTAGATTAAAAAATAATCTATTAAATTGTTCATTGTCAAATTTCATTATTACATCTTTTGAAAGATGATTAACTAATCTAATTTTAATAGTAGTATCGAATTTATTAACTAAATTAATATTATCCTTGATTACTATATTTAGATTATTTTGTTTAAATAATGGTTTTGGCATTCTAGCAAAATCAGAAAATTCATTAACTAAATTTTCAATTTGTTTAATTTGTTTTAGAATAGTTTTGAGGTTACTTAAAAATTTTTCTTTTTTTTCATTTTCAACGTTTGGAAGATATTTTGTTTTAAGATTATCTATTGTTAACTGTATAGGCGTTAATGGATTTTTAATTTCATGCGCTAATTTTCTAGCAACATTTTCCCATGCCTCATGTCTCTCATTGGTAAGCAATTTTTCTTGTTGATTCTTTAGTCTTTCGATCATTAAATTAAAATTTTTATTTAATTTTTCCATTTCAATGTCTGCTTTTAAATCTGGGACTTTGGTGTCAAGATTTCCTTTACCAATGCTTTCGGAAGCAGTAATTAAATTATTAATCGATATAAAAAAACGTGATGAAAATCTTATAGCTATAGTAATTGATAAAAATAATAATAAAGTTACTAGTGTTACATAAATTATTGCGAAAGATATTCTTATACCTAAATTTTGATTTTCAACAGTATAATAAAAATTTACAGCCTCTTCAGATTTAATCAAATAGTTAGATATGTTTTTATCAATATTTTTTAAAACATATAGAAATGTATTTTCAAAACTAGAAAGTCTTACAACAGCTGCTGATTTATTTTCAAAAGTATTTATTATTTTTAAAGGTCTATCATCGTTTTTAACCATCCTTATTGCTCTATCTTCGATTTTTTTATATTTAGACTTTGCTGCCGATCTAATTAAATTGCCATCTTGATCAATAAGATGAAGTTGGTCTATATCTCTTAAATATCTTTGAGTATTTAATATTATTTGGAACCTTTCTGGATCAGATTTAAATAATTCGGAATATTTATTTAAATCAAAAGCAATTAAAACTATTTCGGACTCAATTTTATTTCTTTTTTCATCAACATAATTCTTAGCTATTTCATAAGAATTATTTACAGCAGTTGTAATTTTTTTATCAAAATACTTATCTAGCGCAAAAGAAAATATAAATAACGAGAATATAGCAATTAGTAATGATGGAATTAATGTAAAAAGTGCAAATGATACAATATACTTTCTATTAGCAATCGATCCTCTGACATTAATATTATTTTTAATTGAATTTCTAATATCTATAAATATTAATACAAAAAATATAAATACTAAAACAATGTTAGAAATTAAAAGAACTTCAAGATTTTCCTCATTAAGTTTTATGAAGCTTTTATTGATAAAAGTTAAAAATGTTAAAAAAGCTAATGAAATTGTTAAAATAAATATAGCTATGATAAACAAATTTCTTTTTAACAATGCAAACATAATTTAAAAATATAAGTTAGAAATATTTATTTTTATCATGAGTAATTGTTTTATACTACTAGCTGCTGGCAAAGGTAAGAGGTTTAAATCAAATAAACCAAAACAATTTATAAATTATGTAAATAAACCCTTATTTATGCATTCAGTTGATAAAGCTTTAGAGTCAAGACTCTTTAAGTCAATAATAATTGTCTCAAATGTGCCACTAAAAAATATAAGGAATAAATCTATAAAAGTCATTAAAGGTGGTAAGGAAAGATATCAATCATCGCAAAATGCAATTAATTTTTTAAAAAATAAAAAAATTAAAAATGTTTTTGTTCATGATGCTGCACGCCCAAATTTTTCAATTAAATTATTAAAGAGACTTTATTCAAATTTGAAGAACAATAAAGCTGTTGTCCCTTTTTTAAAAACAGAGGACTCATCAAAATACAAAGTCAGAAATAAATTTCAGAACTTAGCAAGAGATAATTTATTATTTACTCAAACGCCACAATGTTTTGATTTTAAGACATTACATAAACTCTACATATCCAATAAAGAAAAAGTTACTGATGAAGCCTCTATATTTTTAAATAATAATTATAAAGTCAAATTTATAAAAGGTGAAAAAAATAATTTTAAGATTACGACAAATTCTGACTTAAAAAAAATTCAATTAAAAAATTTTTATGGTATTGGATTTGATATTCATAGATTAATTAAAAACAAGAAATTATATCTTGGAGGTATAAAAATTCCATTCCATTCAGGTCTTCAAGGTCACTCAGATGGTGATGTAATACTCCATGCAATAATTGATGGGCTGCTTGGTGCAATGAGAAAAAAAGATATAGGATCACTCTACCCAAGCCATAAAGATAAGTTTAAAAATATAAGATCACCTAATATGCTTTTACCAATTTTAAAAATTTTAGATAAAAATGGATATTTTATAAATAATATTGATATTAATTTGATATGCGAAAGACCAAAAGTATCAAGATACAGGGGTAAAATTATTTCATCATTATCTAATTTGCTCAGTATAAATAAAGACCAAATTAATTTAAAAGGTAAAACAGTTGAAAAACTAGGTTTAATTGGAAAGGAGAAGGCAATAGCCTGTGAAACAATTGTTTCATTAAATTATTATGCTTAAAATTATAAATACAGCATTTGTTACAATGTTTGGTGTTGGAAAATTACCAAAAATACCTGGTAGTTATGCATCCTTAATTACGGTCATTTTTTTATATATTTTATTTCATATGCTTTCAGTTCCTGCAGATATATTTTTATTTTTTTTAGTTGCTATTTTTATAATCTCTCTATTTGCAGTTAATTTATTTGTTAAAGATTTAACAAATAAAGATCCCAAAGAAGTTGTTATTGATGAGTTCATTGGTCAATCAATACCAATATGTCTTTATGAAATCGCTCACTCAGAACCAACAAGTCCTTCTAGAGTACTGACATTTTATTTCATAATGTTTATTTTATTTAGAATTTTTGATATCGCAAAACCTTACCCTGTAAGTTATTACGATAAAAATTTTAAAAACAGCTTTGGTGTTATAATGGACGATGTTTGTGCAGGTTTATATGTTGTTGCTATTCTTGTCTTTTACATGATTATTACGACATGAATAATTTATCTTTAAAGATTATAAAATTATTAACTAAAAAAAAATATACAGTTTCATTTGCTGAATCGTGTACTGGAGGACTTTTAGCAAGTTCCATAACTTCAATAAGTGGTTCATCTAAAGTTTTCAATTTAGGATTGGTAACTTATTCAAATAATGCAAAGGTAAAAGTACTTAAAGTACCAAAAAAAACTATTACCAAATATGGGGCAGTAAGCCATGAAACCTGTTTATCGATGGTCAAAAATTTAAGTAGAATTACTAAGTCAAACATATCAATTTCTATCACAGGTATTGCTGGACCAAATGGAGGAACTAAAAAAAAACCAGTCGGATTAGTTTATATAGGTCTAAAGAAAGGTGATAAAACAATTATCAAAAAAAATTTATTTAAAAATAAAAGAAGAATTTCAATTCAAAAGGCTACAGTAAAAGAGGCTCTTAAAATGGTTTTGAATACTGTATGAATTTTTTAAAATGTTACAAGCTTTCAGCTCTTTTCTGAAATGCATCAGCAATTTTATCAAGACCAAATTGGAATGATTTTGTCATAAGAATATTTAAAAATTTATTTTTAATTTCAAAATCAACATCAAATGTAACTTCTGTTAATTCTCCTTTTTCAACAAATTTCCAATTATTTTCTAAATAATTTAAAGGACCATCAATATTGGTGACAAAGATTGTATCTTCTTTCTTATTGAATTTCACATCACTTTTGTAAGTATCTACAAAAGGGCCTTTACCTATCGTGAGATCAGCAATAATAAATGTGAGATCTCCTTTTTGTTTTCTTTCATATACTTTTGATCCTTCACAGAAAGGAACAAACTCAGGATATTTTTCAATATCTAAAACAAAGTCAATTAACTTATCCTTTTTATTATCAATTAATCTCTTAACTGATGCTTTGGGCATTAATTAATATTTTTTATATTTTTTTTTAATTTAATAAAATCTTCATCTGCATGATATGAGGATCTGGTTAAAGGAGATGAAGATACTAATAAAAATCCCTTCGCTTTAGCTATTTTACCCAATTCTTGAAACTCATCTGGATGGTAATATCTATTCAAAGGAAAATGTTTAACCGAAGGTTGTAGATATTGACCAATTGTCAAAAAATCAACCTCTGCTGATCTTAAATCATCCATAACTTGAATTATTTCGTCTTTTGTTTCTCCAAATCCAACCATAATTCCTGATTTTGTAAAAACATGTTTATTATATTTTTTAGAACTTTTTAAAAGTTCCAATGATGCAAAATATCTTGCTCCAGGTCTTACTTTTACATAAAGACTTGGTACAGTTTCAATGTTGTGGTTAAATACATCAGGATTTGCCTCTAAAACTCTTTTATAAGCCTCACCTTTTCTTAAAAAGTCAGGTGTAAGCACTTCAATTGTTGTGTTTGGATTTTTTTTTCTTGTTGCAACAATAACATCATGAAAATGATTTGAACCTCCATCAGAAAGATCATCTCTATCTACTGAAGTTATTACTACGTGTCTTAGATTTAATTTGCTAACTGCGTTGGCTATTTTAATAGGCTCAAATTCATCTAGTTTTTCTGGTTTCCCGGTTTTGACATCACAAAAAGCACAGGCTCTTGTGCATGTATCGCCCATTATCATTAAAGTTGCATGTCTTTTGCTCCAACATTCGGTTATATTGGGGCAGTTTGCTTCTTGGCAAACAGTTACTAGGTTGTCCTTATTAACAACAGTCTTAGTTAAAAAAAACTCTTTACTATTTAAAAGCTTCGATCTAATCCACTCAGGTTTTTTTTTAATAGGATTTATAGGCTTATTTACTTTTTCCGGATGTCTTGGTCTATTTTTATTTTCCATTATCCTTTATTATATAGGTAGTCTCACCTTCTTTTCCAAATAAAAACTTTTCTCTAATTAATATTTCTATAAAATCTAAGTCTATGTTATCTGTTAAAAGTGAATTTTTATGCTCTAAATCAGCAATTTTATTAACCAAGACATTATGATCATTTTGAAGTTGTTCATATATGTCTTTCTTTTCAATATATGAAATTAAACCTCTTTCACCATCTAACAAATTAAAGAAGAAATATATAAACAGAAATGTAATAATTAGAATAAAATAGTTTTTTTTTAATTTATCTAACATTAATTAATCTTATTCATTTTTGCAGATCTACCTAGGTCTTCTTCAATACGTATTAATTGATTATATTTAGCTATTCTTTCTGATCTTGCTAAAGAACCAGTTTTGATCTGATTTGAGTTTGTGCCCACAGCTAAATCTGCAATAAATGTATCTTCGGTATCACCTGATCTGTGAGAAATAATTGTTTTAAAACCTATTAATTGGGCAAATTTAATAACTTCTAAAGTTTCTGTAACAGTTCCAATTTGATTCAATTTTATCAAAATACTGTTTGCTGATAAATTTAAAAATCCTACTTTTAATCTCTCAAGATTAGTAACAAAAAGATCATCTCCTACAATTTGTGTTTTATTTTTAGATTTATTTAAAAATTTAGTCCATGCTTTCCAATCATCTTCACCAAATGGGTCCTCTATTGATTTAATCTGATATTTTTTTATTAAATTTAAATATTTATTTATTGAATTATCAACACTAATATATTTTTTAGAATGAATTGAGTATTTTCCTTTTTTTACTAATTCATTAGCTGCCACGTCTAAACAAATAGATATATCTTTACCATTTTTATAACCAGATTTTTTGATTGCTTTAACAATAAGTTTGAGCGCACTTTCATTGTCACTTATCATTGGTGCAAAACCTCCTTCGTCACCAACATTAATAGAATGACCAGCTTTTTTAAGTAATTTTTTTAAATTGTTAATTACCAAAAAACACATTCGAACAGCATCATTAAAAGATCTTGCTTTATCAGGTCTAATCATAAATTCTTGAATTCTAAGACCATTATCTGCATGCGCTCCACCGTTTATAATATTCATTAATGGGAAAGGAAGTTTGAAGTTTTTTTTCACTATAAAGTTTTTATATAATGGTATTTTTTTAACTTTTGCTGAGAGCTTTTTTGCAGCCATTGATACAGCTAATATTGTATTTGCGCCTAATTTAGTTTTTTGTTTTGTACCATCCAACTTTATAAGGATACTATCTATTCTTTCTTGATCATGAATATTCAAATTTTTCAACTTTTTTGAAATTAATCTATTCACAGTCGCAACTGGTATTAAAACACTTTTTCCTAAATATTTTTTATTACTTTTGTCTCTTTTTTCATAAGCTTCAAAAGTGCCTGTTGATGCACCTGAAGGACAAATAGCCGATGCGCTTAAATTATTAGAAAATACTTCAGCCTCAATCGTAGGATTTCCTCTGCTGTCATATACCTGTCTTGCAACGACTCGTATGATTTTGCTCATTTGTTATTTTTTAACTAAATTATCAATTTCCACAATTTGATTAATTAGCTCGTCTAAATTATTTAAAGGGACCATATTAGGACCATCTGATGGTGCATTATCAGGATCTTGATGAGTTTCTATAAAAATTGCAGCTACACCTACGGCAACAGCTGCCCTTGATAAATATTCAACAAATTCTCTCTGTCCCCCACTTTTTTCTCCTAGACCACCAGGCTGTTGAACTGAATGAGTTCCATCAAATACAATCGGATAACCATTTTTTGCCATAATAGGAATAGATCTCATATCTGATACTAATGTATTATAACCAAAGCTAGCACCTCTCTCTGTGACTAAAATATTTTCATTCCCACTTTCTGAAATTTTTTTTGTTACATTGACCATATCCCAAGGAGCAAGAAATTGGCCTTTCTTTACATTAATAATTTTATTTGTTTTTGCTGCAGCAATTAACAGGTCTGTTTGTCTACAAAGAAAAGCTGGTATTTGGAGAACATCTACATGAGGTGCAACTATAGAACATTGTTCCTCATTATGTATATCGGTTAGAACAGGTACATTTATATCTTTTTTAATTCTATCAAATACAGGTAAAGAATTGATTAACCCTGCACCTCTTTTACCTTTAAGACTTGTTCTATTTGCTTTATCAAATGAAGTTTTATAAATAAATCCAATATTATACTTTGTTGTTATTTCTTTAATTTTACCTGCCATGTCTAAGGCATGTTGTTCTGTTTCAAGTTGGCAAGGACCTGCTATTAAACAAATCTTATTTTTGTTTGAAATTTTTATTCCGTTGCAATTAATTATTTTATTTTCCATTATAAGATTTTGCTGCTTTAATAAATGAAGAGAATAAAGGATGAGGATTTAAAGGTCTAGATTTAAATTCTGGATGAAATTGCACTCCAAAAAACCATGAATGATTTTTTAACTCTATAATCTCAGGCAATTTATTATCTGGAGAAATTCCTGAAAATATTAGACCTTTTTTTTCAAATTTTTCCATTAAGTTTATATTGACCTCATATCTATGTCTGTGTCTCTCTTGAATATTATTAGATTTATATATTTTTTTTATGGCAGAATTTTTTCTTAATTTTGCCTCATAAAGACCTAATCTCATTGTTCCTCCAAGATTTTTGTCAGTTCCTTTTATAATTTTACCATCTTTATTCCATTCATTAATTAGCCCTATCACTGGAAAACAATTTTTATCTAATTCACTAGACCCAGCATTTTTTATTTTTAAAATATTTCTAGCAAATTCAATCATTGCCATTTGCATACCAAAACAAATACCTAAAAATGGTATATTTTTCTCTCTTGAATATTTAATTGCCTCTATTTTTCCTTCTGTTCCTCTTTTGCCAAAGCCACCAGGGATCAATATTCCAGAAACATCATTTAATTTAGCTTTAATTTCTTTTGATTTAAGTTTATCAGACTCTATTCTTACTAAATTTACTTTAACTTTATTTGAAATTCCTCCATGTGTAAGAGCTTCATCAAGTGATTTATAAGCATCTTTTAAATTTACATATTTACCTATAATAGCAATCTTGACTACTTTTTTTGTATTTAAAACTATATTGGTAATTTTTTTCCATGGTAATAAGTTTGGTCTTTTTCTAGAATTAATTTTAAAGAATTTTAAAACTTGTTTGTCTAATTTTTGATTAAAGAAACTTATTGGAGCCTCGTATATAGTCTTTACATCGACTGTTTCTATAACATTATTAATATCGACATTACAAAATAAAGATATCTTTCTTCTTTGATCAAGAGGAATAGTTTGCTGAGATCTGCATATCACTATATCTGGCTGAATTCCTATACTTCTTAACTCTTTAACAGAATGTTGAGTTGGTTTTGTTTTAATTTCATCAGATGATTTTAGAAAAGGAACAAATGTTAAATGTATAAATAAAGATTTTGATCTTCCATTATCATTAGAAAATTGTCTTATGGCTTCTAAAAAAGGTAAACTTTCAATATCACCCACAGTTCCACCAATTTCACATATTACAAAGTCTTCATTGGTGATATCTTTTTTAATAAATTCCTTAATTCTATCAGTAACATGAGGAATAACTTGAACGGTTTTTCCAAGATATCCTCCTCTTCGCTCTTTTTTTAAAATGTCACTATAAACTCTTCCTGTAGTAATATTGTCAGATTGTTTTGATGATATATTTGTAAATCTTTCATAGTGTCCTAGGTCTAAATCTGTTTCAGCACCATCATCGGTTACAAAAACTTCGCCATGTTGAAAAGGACTCATTGTACCTGGATCAACATTTAAATAAGGATCCATTTTTCTTATTCTTACTTTAAATCCTTGTGATCTTAACAAATATCCTAATGATGCAGATGATAAACCTTTACCAAGTGATGAGACCACGCCGCCAGTCACAAATATATATCGCGCCATGGAATTATGTTATAGCCAATGATTAGATAAATTAAAAGTATTAATTATTATTTTCTGGTAATTTTGGAGCATCATCAGCATTTTCCTCAATTTTGTCAATTACTGAAGTATTTGATGGTAGATCTCCTCTTGAAATGATTGTTAGGCCTAAGCTACATATTATAAATAGTGTTGCTACAACAGCAGTAGCTTTAGTCATAAAATTACCAGCAGATCTAGAAAACATAAAATTATCTTGTGATACGCCTATGCCAAGTGCACCTCCTTCTGATTTTTGAAATAACACCAACAACACCAGAATAGCTGCCAAAATTATATTTAAAATTAATAGTATGTTTTCCACGACGCCTAAATAATTGATTTTCTGATTATATCAATAAATATTTTTTCATTAGTTGATGCTCCTCCAATTAAAAAACCATCAATATTACTGATTCTCATTAAATTTTTTATATTTTTTGGGTTTACTGAGCCTCCGTATAAAACTTTAGACTTAGTAAAATTTTTTGATTTCTTAAGGGTATCTTTAATAAATTTAATATTTTTTATTAAATCATTTTCACTAGGTATAATTCCTGTACCAATAGACCAAACTGGTTCATAAGCTATTATTACCTTATTTAAATTACTTAAATTTTTTAAACCTTCTAATAATTGTTTCTTTAACACATTTTTTGTTTTATTTTTATTTTTATCAACCAGTTTTTCACCTATACACAAAATAATATTTAATTTTTCTTCAAGCGCAGATTTGATTTTTAAGTTGATTTTTTTATTATTATTTTCAGCTCGTGTTTCTGAGTGTCCAATAATAATAAATTTACATCCCAAATCTTTAATCATCTTTGAGCTAATACCTCCTGTGTAAGGACCATAGTTTGGCTGAGTATGACAATCTTGGGCACCAATTTTAATATTTGTTTTTTTGGTTTTTTCTACAAAAGATTTTAATAGCGTATAAGGAGGGCAATAAACAATCTTGGCTTTATGTTTATTTGTTTTAGAATAACTTATTACTTTATTTAATGAATTAACTGACTTGATAGTCCCAAACATCTTCCAATTAGCTATGAAATACATATTATTATTTGTCATACTGATTAATATAATTTATATGTTTATTTTTTTTTAGATCAATAAATAAAGATTAAATATTATGATTGGTAAATTAAGAGGTTTTTCAAATTCAAAATTGGCAGGAGTGCTTGTTGGGATTATTATCATACCATTTGTGTTTTGGGGTATGGGAAGTGTATTTAGTGGAGGCAATACTAACAATGTTGCAAAGATAAATAATGAAATAATTTCATCAAAAGATTTTATAAATTTTGTAAATGATTCAAGACTTACAAATGAAATTATAAAAGCAAATTTGGATAAAAATATTATTGAGAATATTTTATCAGAATTAATTTCAGAAAAATTGATTGAGATGGAAATAAAAGAATTAAATGTAAAAGTTTCTGAGGAAGCGTTAGCAAATAAAATTAGATCTAATGCAATACTTCTGGATGAAAATAACAAGTTTTCAAGAGTAAAATACGAAAAATTTTTATTAGAAAATAATTTAACTGCTTCAAGTTTTGAAAATTCATTAAGAAAACAAGAATTAAAAAAAAATTTATTTAATTATATAAGTGGCGGAATCATATCACCATATTTTTTAAAAAATAAAATATATATAAGCGAAAATAAAAAGATTGAACTTGAATTTTTGGATTTAGATTTAGTTCATGACAAAACTGCAACAGATATAGAAGTAGAAGAGTTCATAAAAAACAATCAAGATCTTTTAAAAATTGACTTTATTGATGCAGCATATACAAAAATTACACCACAAAACTTAGTTGAAATTGACGAATTTAATGATGAGTTCTTTAAAAAAATTGATGAAATTGAGAATAATATTTTAAATGGATCAAATTTGAATGAAATCAGTAAAATTTATAATTTAAAATTAGATAAAATTAGTAATTTCGTTTTAAATGATAATTCTGATGAAATTCTGGAAGAAATTTATTCTAAAAGGAATCAAGATAAACTTCAATTAATTGATAAAAATGATTATTATTTAATTTTTGAAATCTCAAATATAAACAAAAAAATTCCAAATCGATCTAATAAAGATTTTATAAAAAGTGTAAAAAAAAATGTAATTTTAAAAAAGAAATTTGAATTTAATAAAGAACTTTATGAAAAAATTGATGAAAAATTATTTAATGATGATGAATTTATAAAAATATCAAAAGATAAAAATAATATTAAAGCAATTACTTTAAATAATCTAAATGACATCAATTTTTTTGACTCAGAGTCAATAGAACTTATATATACGTTACCAAATAAAAGTTTCACATTAGTTACAGGTGAAACAAATAAAGTTTATCTTACAAAAATAAAGGATATTTATTATTCCAATATTGATAAAAATGACAACAACATAAGTGAATATTCAACTAAATCAAATAATGATATTATTAACAATATTTATACTTCCTATGACTTATCATTAAATACAAAATATAATGTAAAAATTTTTAATCAAACAATTGAACGTGTTAAAAATTATTTTAGGTAATGTTGAATATTGGTCCAAAATTATTCAAAAAAAATCATAAAAAGAATAAAAATCAAGTTCTTTACCATTCGATAAAATCAGATGGAGTAAAAGAAATAGAAAATTTAATTAATAACTTTTTAAATGTAAAAAATAGTTTTATTTTTGAGTCTGTTGAAAAGGGATTTATAAAGGGTAGATATACTATTTTTGGCAGAAATCCTGATAAAATTTGGGAATTTAATAATAATAAATGTGTTTTAAATTATGAAAATAAAAAAAAAATATTAAAAGGAACACCAAAAAAAAATATCGAAAAAATAATTGAAAATTTCAAATTTAAAATACCAAGCGAATTACCGCCTATTAGTTCTATAATTTCAGGCTATTTTTCTTATGATATTATAAGATATATTGAAAAAATTCCAAACAGTACGAGAAATGATCTTAATATACCTGATGCAAGAATTTTAAGACCAAGAAATCTTATAGTTTTTGATAATGCTAAAAAAAAATTATTTTTTATAGTTAATTGTTTTTCTGATGAAAAAATAAATAATTATGATGATAAATATGAACAAATACAAAATGAAATTGAAAATTTAATTTTTTTAGCAAATTTTAATTTTAAAATAAAGTCTAACAAAAATAAGATTCATAAGCCTAATATTAAATCCAATATCACAAAAAAAAAATTTCTCAGTAATGTTGATAAAGCTAAAAATTATATCAAATTAGGAGATATTTTTCAGGTAGTTTTAAGTCAAAGGTTCGAAACGGATCTTGTCAAAGATCCATTGGATATTTATAAAAAATTGAGAGTAACAAATCCTTCCCCTTTCATGTATTTTTTTAACTTTGAAGATTTTCAAATAATAGGTGCTAGTCCTGAAATACTTGTAAGACTTAGAGATAACAAAATAACAATCAGACCTATTGCTGGTACAAGACCTAGGGGCAAAAATAAAAAAGAGGATAAATTTTATGAAAAGGATCTTTTAAATGATAAAAAAGAACTTTCTGAACACTTGATGCTTCTTGATCTTGGTAGAAATGATACAGGAAAAGTTTCAAAAATTAATACAGTTAAAGTAACTGAAAGTTTTAAAATTGAAAGATATTCTCATGTAATGCATATAGTATCTAATGTTAAAGGTGAATTTAATAAAAAATTTGGGAAATTTGATACTTTATTGGCTGGATTTCCCGCTGGTACTGTATCTGGTGCACCAAAAATAAGAGCAATGGAGATTATTGATGAATTGGAAACAACAAGAAGGAAGGTTTATGCAGGGGGTATTGGCTATTTTTCATCAAATGGTGATTTTGATACTTGTATTGCCCTTAGGACAGCAATTTCAACAAATAAAAAATTTTATGTGCAGTCAGGAGCAGGAATAGTAGCTGACAGTAAACCAATTAATGAATTTAATGAAACTGTAAACAAAGCAAAAGCTTTAATTAAAGCTTTGGAATAATATAAATGAAAATAATTTTAATTGATAATTACGACAGCTTTACATTTAATTTGTATCACTATTTATCATCATTCGCAAAGGTAGATGTCTTAAGAAATGATAAAGTTGATCATCATCAGATTATAAAAAATAAATATAATAAAATTGTAATATCTCCAGGTCCTGGAAATCCAAACCAATCAGGTAATTGTATAAAAATTGTAAAAAATTTATACAAAACAATTCCAATTCTTGGTGTTTGTTTAGGTCATCAAATTATTGGTCAAATATTTGGTTCAAAAATTGTGCAAGCAAAAGAACTAATTCATGGAAAAACTAGCAACATAATTAATATGAAAGTTGGTATTTTAAATAATTTACCAAAAGTATTCTCAGCTACAAGATATCATAGTTTAATAATTGACAGAAAATCCTTATCAAAAGATTTAAAAATTACAGCAAGTACTTCAGATGGTACAATTATGGGAATTATGCATAAAACATATCAAATTCATGGAGTGCAATTTCACCCTGAAAGCATCAAAACAAAATACGGTTTAAAAATTTTAGAGAATTTTGTTAAAGAGTAAATATGGAACAATTTTTAGATAAATTAAGAAATAAAATAAATTTAAATTTTAATGAAAGCAAAGAAGCATTTAAAATTTTAATGAATGGTGAAGCTAATGATCAACAAATTTATGATTTTTTAACTTTATTATCAGAAAAAGGTGAAGTTTCTGATGAGATAGCAGGTGGAGTTTTTATATTAAGAGATAAGTCAAAAAGGGTGAAGGTTGAGGATTGTATTGACACTTGTGGCACAGGTGGAGATGGGAAAGATACATTAAATATTTCAACAGCATCAGCTCTTTTACTGGCAAGTATGGGTGTCAGAGTTGCAAAACACGGAAATAAAGCGGTTTCATCAAAATGTGGGTCTGCTGATGTACTTGAAGCATTAAACATTAATATAAATTTAGAACCACATCAAATTGAGAATCAAATAAGAAAAAATAATTTTGGCTTTATGTTTGCTCCAAATTATCACTCTGCAATGAAATATGTTGGTCCAACAAGAAAAAAAATTGGTAAAAGAACAATTTTTAATATGATTGGTCCATTAAGTAGTCCAGCACTTGTTGATAGACAAGTAATTGGTGTCTTTGATAAAAAACTTCTAAAAATCTTTGCAAATGCACTTAAAAATTTAAATTTAAAATTTGCATGGATTGTAAATAGTGAGGATGGTCTGGATGAAATATCACCATATGCTAAAACCCATGTTGTTCAATTAAAGAATAATGAAATTTCTGAATTTAATATCGATCCAAATGAATTAAACGTTAATGCAGATAAATTTGAAAATTTAATAGGAAATGATGCTAAATTTAACTCAGATAAAATTTTAAATATTTTTCAAGGAGAAGACAATGATTTTTCAAAAGCTGTATGTCTTAACGCTGCAGCTGGACTAATGATTTCCGAAAAATATAATGATTTTAAAGTTGCGTATAATTTTTCTACAGATTTTATAAAATCGGGATCGGCATTCGAATTTATAAGGAATTTACAAAATGTCTGAAAATGTTCTTCAGAAAATTATTGAACAAAAAAAAATTAAAATTCAAAAATTAAAAAACGAAACTGATATTAGTAGTCTTTTAAAGAATATTAGTGAGCAGGACTTTTTCTTTGATTTTAAGAAAAAAATTGAAAAAAACAATTCACAAAATAAAATATCAGTAATTGCTGAAATAAAAAAAGCTAGTCCATCAGCAGGTATACTAATAAATAATTATGATCCTATAGCAATTGCAAATATATATAACTCTAAAAATGTTACCTGTTTATCTGTATTAACCGAGGAAGATTTTTTTTTAGGTAAATTATCTCATATTTTAGATATTAAAAAAAAATTTAATATCCCAATTTTATGTAAGGATTTTTTTATAGATAAATTTCAAGTACCTTTGGCAAAAAGTTACGGTGCAGATGCAATTCTAATTATACTAGCTGGCGTTTCTGAAAAAACAGCTGATGAAATTTATGCTGAAGCTTTAAAACATAATATGAGTATAATCGTTGAGGTTCATACAGTTGAAGAAGCCAAAAAATCAAAAAAATATAAAGAAGCTCTTATAGGCATAAATAATAGGAACTTAAAAACTTTAAAAACTGAATTAAATACAACTTATGATATATATAATGTAGTTTCTGACCACCCTTCTCCATTAATTTCTGAGAGTGGTTTAAAAACAAAAGATGAATTAATTGATATAAAAAACAAAACTTCAATAAATACTTTTTTAATTGGTGAATCACTTTTAAAAGATCTAGAGAAAAATAATATTTTTTCTCTTTTATAGAAATTTTTCCCAGTATTACTTGCTTTTTTACTGTTGTAATAATTAAAGAACTTTTATAGAACATCGATGTACTTAATTTGTTCTATGCTAACAAAAAAACAAAAAAATTTGCTTTTATTCATCAACAAGAAGTTGAGATCTACAGGTGTTTCACCTTCTTATGAAGAAATGAAAGAGTCTCTAAACCTCAAATCAAAGTCTGGAATTCACAGACTGATAAGTGCTTTGGAAGAAAGAGGTTTTATAAAAAGATTAGCCCACAAAGCAAGAGCTTTAGAGGTGATTAAGCTGCCTGAGACAGCATCTGCAAATGATATTTATAATAGTTTTTCTCCAAGCGTTATTAAAGGAGGATTAGATGAAGAAAATTTAAATAGTTCAAATGACTCTGAAATCCCAGTTCTTGGAAAAATAGCTGCAGGAACACCTGTGGAAGCTATACAGAACGAAGTTGCTAGAATTCCACTTCCAGCAAATATTGAAAAGAATGGAGAATTTTTTGGACTAAAAGTTCAAGGAGACTCGATGATAGAAGCTGGAATCAATGATGGTGATACAGTTATAGTCAAGAAAGCAGATACAGCAGATAATGGTAAAATCGTGGTAGCTTTAATTGATGATAACGAAGCAATGTTAAAAAGAATTAGAAGAAAAGGTAAGACTGTTGCATTAGAGAGTGCAAACAGAAACTACGAAACAAAAATCTTTGGCCCAGATAGAGTAAAAGTTCAAGGAATTCTTGTATCTTTATATAGAAACTTTCAGTAAAATAGTTTAAATAAATTTCATGAAAAAAGTAGCAACTAGATTTGCTCCTTCTCCAACAGGTCCTTTGCATATTGGTGGGGTAAGGACAGCACTTTTCAATTGGTTATATTCAAAAAATAAGTCAGGAGAATTTTATTTACGAATAGAGGATACCGATAAAGAAAGATCTAAGGACGAGCATAAAATACAAATACTTAATTCTCTAAAATGGATGGGAATAAAATACGATGGTGTTGAGTATATTCAATCAAAAAAAATTGGTGAACACGTAAAAATAGCTAAAGAATTATTGAAAAATGGTCATGCTTATAAGTGTTATTGTACTACTGAAGAAATTGAAGAACAAAAAAAAAGAGCTAAACAAAAAAAAATACCATACGTTTATGATAGAAAATGGCGTGATGTTAGTGAAGATAAGGCTCCAAAAGATATAAAGCCGGTTATAAGATTTAAAAGTAAGATTGAAGGGTCTTCTACTTTAAATGATCTTGTCCAAGGAGATGTCGAAATTGAAAACAATACAATTGAGGATTTTGTAATTTTGCGTAATGATGAAACACCTACTTATAATTTGTCAGCAACAGTTGATGATCATATTATGAAAATGACACATATCATTAGGGGTGATGATCATAAAATTAATACTTTCAAGCAAATTCAAATATATGAAGCACTTGGTTGGGAGGTCCCTCTTTTTGCACATATACCCCTTATTCATACAATAGATGGAAAGAAACTCTCAAAAAGAGATAACGCTTCAACTTTAGATGATTACTCAAAAATTGGTATTTTGCCAGATGCTCTTAGAAATTACTTATTAAGATTGGGATGGTCATATAAAGACAAAGAAATTTTTGATTTAAATGAAAGTATCAAATATTTTAATCTGGAAGGAATAGGTAAATCACCCTCAAAACTTGATATGAGCAGAATTCTTTCGATGAATGAATACTATATCAAAAATAGCAATGAAAATACTCTTTATGAAAAATTGAGAGAATACTGTGATAAATATAAAGATAAAATTAAAGAAGACAAAGAAAATACAATTAAAAATTCTTTAAATTTTTTAAAAAATAAAGCGAAAACACTTGAAGATATATTCAACAATTCAAAATATATTTTAAATGACAAAGTTATTTTTAATGAAAACGATAAGACTTTAATAAATGATGATGCAAAAAAAATAATACGATTATTTGAAGAAAATATTTTAGAACTTAAAGTTTTTAATAGAGAAAATTTAGAACAAATTGTTAATAAACTTATAAAGTCAAATAATACTAATTTTAAAGGTGTAGGACAGCCATTGAGAATAGCTTTAACTGGTTCTAAATTTGGACCAGGAATTTATGATATAATATTATCCTTAGGAAAGGATGATGTCTTAAGAAGATTAGGAGATATAAGATAATACAATTTTTGATGCTTCTTCTGAGGAAGAAGTTAATGAAGACATATTTTTGAGAGTATTGTTTATTTCATCTTTCTGTTTAGCAATTAAATAAGGTTTTTTTAAAAAATAAATAACACTTTTAAATATTTCATCAGCATTACATTCTGATTGAATCAATTCAGGAATAACCTCTTTATTATTTATTATATTAATCATATTAACAAATTTTATATTTAATAAAAATTTTGCAATATAAAAATTTATAAAATTCATTTTATATATAACAATAGATGGTATGTTCATTTTACAAACTTCTAGGGAAACTGTTCCAGATTTTACAACAGCAAAAGTTGACTTCTTTAGTATTTCTTTTTTTATTTTATCATCGAAAATAATTTCTATATTTTCAATTTTTTCTTTTTTAGTAAAGTTAGAAATAAATTCCTTATTATGAACTGTTGAATGAAATACAAAACTATAACTATAATCTTTATGATTCATTTTTTTGATAAAATTTATAAGTATTGGCATATGATGTTTAATTTCTGACACTCTACTTCCTGGAAAAATAGATATAATTTTCTTTTTATTTAGAAATTGATCTAATTTAACATTTTCCTTAGAATTATTATCCAATAGAGGATGGCCAACAAAAGTATTTTTAAGTCCTTCTTTATCAAAATATTTTTTTTCGAATTGAAACAGTAATAATATGTGATCTATGAATCTTTTCATTTCTTTTACTCTCCCTTCTCTCCACGCCCAAACTTTAGGCGCTATGAAATGAATTGTTTTTATTTTTGAATTTTTAATTTTTATTTGTTTAGATACTCTTAATGTAAAATCAGGACTATCAACACTAAACAGAATATCAGGATTAAATTTTAAAATTTCTTTTACGGTTTCATTAATCTTACGTTTTATTTTTAAAAAATTTAGTATTACATCCGTAAAAGCAATATAAGTAATCTCCTTTTGATCAAAAATAGACTTAATACCAAGTTTTTCTAAGTATGAACCCCCAACACATAAAAAATCTAAATCAGATCTTTTTTTTTTTATCTTTGAAATTACTTCAGATGCTAATTTATCTCCTGAAGGTTCTCCAGTTAGAATAAAAATTTTTTTCATATTGCAATTAGAAATAATTTATTACGATTGGCGTACTTAATTGATTCTTTTTTATTTAAAATAATATTCTGGTTAGATTTAACCACAATACCCTTAATACCTACGTTATTACAATCTTTAAATGTATCGAGACCTATTGTGGGAATGTCTACTCTTAGATCCTGTTTTAATTTAGGAAGTTTTATTAATATTCCACGTTTATCCTTGGATTTAGCAATAGATTTAATCATTTCTTTAGTGCCCTTTCTTTTTTCTAAAGAAATTACTTTATTATTTCTTATGATTGCTGCCTGTGTGTGGTTATATGAGTTTATTTTTTTTAATATTTTTATTCCTTGAAAAATCTCTTTTTTATCTGAATTTGAGGGTTTAATTTTTGTATAAATTCCTTTTTTTAAAGTTAGTTCTGGGTTAAATGTATTTAACTTTATAACTTTAATATCATTTTCTGATAAAATTTTAATTAAAACTTTTAATATAGCTGCATCACCTAATTTTGCTGCTTTGATTACTCTAGGTATATACATTAAGCCTTTTAAGTCTAATTTTAATTTAGAAATTTTTGGTTTTATTATGTTTCCTGCAAAAATAACTTTTTTACATTTTTTAAATTTAATAAGTTTTAAAATTTCACCAAATTTTCCAATATTAATAAAAAAACTATTTTTATTTTTTTTAAACTTATTATTTTTAGTAAGATCTATAATAAAATAATTTAATTTTTTTCTCTCGATTTTTTTTAAGATTTCAATTGGTAATTCTTTTTCACCTAAAAATAATCCTATCATTTTATATTTGGTGGAAGAGAGATTGGTCTTTTTTTATCTGAATTTATAAAATTAATAATTTTTTTTATAAATTCATTATTTTTAAGATTAAGATCTAGACTATCAATATTTTCTCTAAAATTTTTAGATTTAAATACTATTTCATACATTGTTTGTATTTTTTTTATATTTTCATTCGAAACTTTTGATCTTCTCAATCCAATCAGATTCAAACCCATTAAATTATTTCTATTACCCATTGAAAGACCAAAAGGAATTACATCGCTTAAAACTCCAGTCATGCCCCCTATCATTGCAGATTCTCCAATTCTAGAAAATTGATGTATTGCACAACTTCCACCTACAACTGCATTTTTTTCTATAATTACATGTCCACCTACTTGAACATTATTAGCTAATACAATATTATTTGATATATTACAGTCGTGAGCTACATGACAATAAACCATAAATAAATTGTTGTCTCCAATTCTTGTTAAGCCTCCACCTTTTTCAGTTCCTGGATTTATATTTACATACTCTCTAAATCTATTGTTATCACCTATAATCAATTTATTTTTTTCTCCCTTATATTTTAAATCTTGTGGTGGTGTACCTATTGATGAAAAAGGAAATATTTGATTGTTCTTTCCTATCTTTGTGTTTCCCTCTAAATTTACATGTGAATGTATTATTGTATTTTCTTCGATTTCAACATCTGGTCCAATAATAGAATACGGTCCTATATTGACGTTGCTAGAAATTTTTGCTCGTCTGTCGATAATAGCTGTGTTGTGGATCACAATAAATTAATAGCAAATTTAAAATAAATTTCTTATCAAGAAATACTACTAATTATTACTTTCTATCTACAATGGTAGCAGACCATTGGGCATCTGCCATTTTCTTGTCGCCTACAAAAGCAGTACCTTTATACTTCCAAACTCTTCCATGTGATCTTATTGCTTCAATCTTTAGTTCTAAAATACAATCTGGTATCACTGGATTTCTAAATCTTGCTTTTTCAATTGTCATTAAAAATACTAACTTATTATCATATGTGGCTTTATCCAATCCATTTGCTGTTAGTGCAGCAGCAGCCTGACCAAAAGCTTCTACTATTAAAACGCCTGGCATTACAGGTTCACCTGGAAAATGTCCTTGAACAAAAAAACTATCTTTTTTAACATTTACAACTGCAGTTGCTGAAAAAAGTTTTTTTATATTTTTTAATTCATCTATCAAGAGCATTGGCTCTCTATGAGGTAATAACTCTTTAATTTGTTCTTTGTTTAAATTTGTCATTTATTTTCCTTTAAAAAATTCCTTATATCTTTGGCAGGATATCCCATCACTTTCGTATTTGAAGGAATATTTTTAATTACTCCACTCCCACCACCAATTTTAACATTATCACCTACACTTAAATGGCCAGAAATTCCAGCTTGTCCACCAATTAACACTCTATTACCAATTGATGAACTGCCAGCAAATCCTACTTGACCTGTTATTATACAGTTTTTTCCAATTTTTACATTATGAGCTATATGAACCTGATTATCCAAAAAAGTACCATCACCAATTACAGTGTTTGAGAGCGAACCTCTATCAATAGTATTGTTGCAGCCAATTTCAACATCATTGCCTATTATGACTGCACCTATGTGAGGATATCTAATATTTTTATTTTTACCTGGAAAAAAACCAAAACCTTTTTTTCCAATAATAGCACCATCTAAAATGTTTGTATTGTTACCTACTATAGAGTTTTTTAATATTACATTGCTACCAATATTACAATTATTCCCAATTTTAACATTTGACTCTATAATTGAGTTATTACCAATTGAGCAATTGATACCTATTTTTACATTTTTACCAACAAGAACATTTTTACCAACTTTAAGTTTAGAAAATTTTTTCTTATCTATTGATGTAACAAAATCATCAAAATTATCATCAAGAGAACCTGGATAAAACAAATTAGTAATTAAAGAAATTGATAAAAGTACATCATTCACCTCAATTACATTAAATTTTTCAGGGATTTTAATTTTTAATTTTTTATTTGTAATAATAAATTTTGACTTAGTTTTTTTTAAGGCATCTAAATACTTTATAGAGTTAAAGAAAGTAATATCATTATTCCCTGCTGAATCTAACTCTTTAATATCATCTATTTTAATATTTTTTTTTAATTGTTTTAAATTTAAAACTTTAAGAATGTCATTAATTTTTAAATTATTTTTTTTTTTGAAGAACAAGTTTTTCATTTTAAAATTTTAGGTTTTTGGCATTTTTATTTAATAAATTAATAATTTGGTCAGTTATATCTAAGTTTTTTTTTCCAACAATAATGTTCTTTTTTGGCATTACTAAAGAAATTGCATTAACTTCCACATAGTTTGTAATAATTGGATTTAAAAGCTTCAATATTTCTTTTGTGTTTTCTATTTTAATTTTATTTATATTAGCTTCAGACATTTTTTTATCGTTTCTAAATTTTTTTATTTCCTCTGATAAGCTAGTTAATCTTTTCTCAAATTCACTGTTATCTAAAATATTTTTTTGTGCTAGCAAAGTTTTTTCTTTAGCTATAAGTTTGTTTTCTATTTCTTTAAACTTAATAATATGATTATTATTAAGTTGATTAATTTTCTCAGTTAAAGTTTTTCCTACTTCAGAATTTTTTAGTATAAGATTCATATCTATATAAACTATTTGAGCATATGAAGTTAAAGTAAGAATTTTCCAAAAAAATAATATGAAAATAATTTTTTTCATTTAAAATGATGTACCAATTCTAAATCTAAATGACTCTGTCTTATCAGTTGCTTCGCTTTGCAAAGGAATTGCATAAGAAAAAGATAATGGCCCAACAACAGTAAACCAATTTACTGATAATCCAGTTGATGATCTAATTCCACTTGACTCAAGAGAGCTATCGTAATCTACTTCTCTTAGTGTAGCAGCATCCAAAAAGAGGCTAAGGTCAATATTTTCATATCCACTTAA
The DNA here is from genome assembly GCA_902561765.1 of uncultured Pelagibacteraceae bacterium. Lineage (GTDB taxonomy): Bacteria > Pseudomonadota > Alphaproteobacteria > Pelagibacterales > Pelagibacteraceae > Pelagibacter. The sequence continues at coordinate 75,228 of CACEQR010000003.1, forward strand.
TATATTTGGTAGAGTGGTATCTAAATTAATAGCAGATCCAAAATTACCTCCTACATATTCATTACCATCTTTTGGACCAAATTTTCCCGACTCAAAACCTCTCAGTTTGCTACTAGGTATATAAACTCTTTTGGACACCCTTACATCGTCATCTATTGAGTTAACTGATTTAAAAAAGAATTTTCCAGATAAAATTAAATTATCTGAAACAGAATGATACTTAGCAAGATTTATTGTATTACCTATCGACAAATCGTCAGAATAAATTGGCAGTGTTTGTCTGAAGCCTATTCGATAGCCATCAGTAGGTTGAAAATTTTGATCAAGTTTATTTAGAGATAAATTATATGTAAATAAATTTTCAAAATAATCACCTTCTTGCTTTTTTTTGTAAGCAGATGCTTCGGATGAAGTTTCTAATTTTTCATAATATGTGGATAAATCAAAATTAACATAAAAATCAGAATATTGTTCGAAACCTGTACCCAAACTAAAACCAGTACGCGATGTTTTAAAGCCTCCAGTGCTTAGAAAATCTGAACTTGTGCTTTCTACTGTAGTGTTTAGAGATCGATCGGAATTTCTATAGTTTGGATTAACAACTGAGAATTTTCCTTTGATTTGGTCTTCAGAAAGCATAAGATTTGTTGTTAGCTTTATACCTTTACCACCAAAGTTTTTTTCTTGAATACCTGCAGTTATAGAGGATCCCGATGTTCCTGTGCCTGCACCAGCAAACACTTCTCCTGTTGGAGTTTCTTCAACAATGATTTCTAAAACTTTTTTTTGATTATCAAGTTCTGATTTTTTTATATTAGAATTTACTGTTTTAAAAATTCCTTTAGATTTAATATTATTTATCGATTTATCGAACAAGGCTTTATTAAATGCGTCACCTTCATCTATAATAAGAGAATTTCTAATTACTTTTTCTTCTGTAATAAAATTTCCATAAATATTGACTTGTTCAACATAAAATCTTTCTAGGTCTTCAATAATTAATCTTACATTAATTTTATTTTTTTCAATTGTTGTTAAATCGTATTTTGTATTTAAAAATAGAAATTTTTCTTCTATAATGATTTTATCTATTTCATCAACTAGTTTATTTAATTTTTTTTGAGAATATTTTTCACCTTGCAATTTATTTATATTTTTTTTTATTTTTATTAAATTTTGATTTTCTAAATTATCCTCAATATCTAGAACAATATCATTAAAAAAGAACTTTTCTCCAGCATCAATATTAAATGTTAACTCAAAAGCTTCATTATCTATATTTTTTGCATATGAAGATTTTATATTAACTTTATAAAACCCTTTATTTTGATAATAATTTTTTAATAAAATTTCATCATTTAAAATATTTCTTTCGTTTAGATATTTATTAGATGTTATAAATTTCCAAAATTTTCCTTCCTCAGATTTGATTACATTTCTTAGTTTAGAGTCTCTAAAAATCTTATCACCTTGAAAATTTATTTTCTTAATAATAGCTCTTTTTCCTAAATTAAAATTATATAAAATATCAACTGAATTATTTTGGTTATCAATTACTTGGGTTTCAATTTCTGAAAAATAGAATCCAATAGATCTTACTACGTTTAAAAGTAAATTTTTTTGATCTCTTATTTGGTTTTTTAAAAAAGGGTATTTCTCATACTTTTTAGTATAATCGTACATTTGGTCTAGTATGTCTTTATTTTTCACACCATTTATTTTAATTGATTGAATAATTGGATTCTCTTCAACTTTAATTTCTAAAATTTTATCGATTGATTTGATCTCAATATTGCTAAAGTAATTTGTTTTGTACAAATTTTTTATAGACATATTTAGATCTTCTTTATTGATATCAGTATCTGTCTTTAATCCAGAAAACATAATTATTGTTTCGACAGATAATCTCTGATTACCTAAAATTTTTATTTCATTGTAAGTATCTGCTTTAACGTAGTTAAAGTTAAAATAAAAACAAAATAGAATTAATATAAAAAAATTAATTTTAAAAGAGGTGATAAATTTAATCATTTTTATATATATTTTTTTAGATAAGAATTAACTTTATTTACCATTAATTTTATTTCATTTATATTTTTTGGACTAGTATTAAAAAATTTAGCTAAATATCGTTTTTTTAATAATTTTAACATAATTTTATGTATAGAAATATATGAAATTTGATTATTTAAATAATACCTTACAAGCTCATCATTAATTGCAACCAAAATAATTTCAAAAAAAGTATTATTAAATTCATAGTTAAGGATTTTCAAAAGTGGAAATTTTTTTGGATCAGGGACGATAAAATTTAATCCATTTAATTTAGCATAATCAAATTCATTATAGTTGATTTTAAAATTATATTTATTAAAATTCATTACATTTGCAATTGGAATCTCCATTGAAGTCTTGTGAGCTAACATTTTTGTTAAACCTGTATTAAAATGAATTATTGCATGTATATATGATTTCGGATGGATTAATATTTGAAATTTATTTTTACTTAAATTAAAAATTTTTACTGCCTCTATTACTTCAAAAATTTTATTCATCATAGTTGCTGAGTCTATTGATATCTTTTTCCCCATTTTCCAATTAGGGTGTTGAAGTGCAAATTTTGGTTTAATATATTTAATATTTTCTAACTTTTTATTTAAAAATGGTCCTCCTGAGGCTGTCAGATAAATTTTTTTAACATTTGTAATATTATCATTCTTTAATAATGACCAAATTGAAAAATGCTCTGAGTCCAACGGTATAAAATTTGTATTGTTTTTAGTTAGCTCTCTATTTAAAAATTTCCAACCACAAATAATTGATTCTTTATTAGCTATAGCAAGATTTTTTGTATATTTTATTATATTAATTGAGGGCTCTAGCCCATCTATTCCAGATATAGCATTTATAGTTAAAAATGATTTTCTCTTATTTTTTTTAAGTGCGTCTTCAATAGAAAAATAAACACTTATTTTATTTCTTTTAAAATTTTTTTCAAATTTATAAAATTTAGTTTTATTAAAAATTACTATTTTTTTAACATTAAATTCTTTAGCTTGTTTTAAAATTTTTTTTACATTGGTATTTGTGGTTAGTAGTTTTACACTAAAATTTTTTTTATCTTTTCTTATTAATTTAAGTGTGGAATTTCCTATTGAACCAGTTGAGCCGAGTAAGTATAAATCTTTTTTCATTTTATATAGAAAGCAAAATTATTCCAATCGGTATAGCTAATAGTATGCCATCAATTCTATCTAAAACACCACCATGTCCAGGAAGTATGGAGCCAGTATCTTTTATTTTAGCCCGCCTTTTTATGTATGAAATTGATAAATCTCCGAGTTGAGATATCAAAGAGATAACAAAAATAAAAATAACAAAATTTTGATTTAAAATTAAAAATTCATCAAACTTAAAATAAAAAAAACTGCCAACAATAATTGAAAACATAAAAGAACCCAATATACCAGAGTAGGTTTTATTAGGACTAATCTTTGTAAATTTTTTACCGCCCAAAGTTTTTCCAAAAATATATCCACCAACATCTGAGGATACACAAATTAATAGTAAAAATATTATTGATATTTTTTGAGCGTTTTCAAATGGAAATATATAATTCCATATTATCAAAGAAAAAAATAATAAATAAGTTAAAGATAGGATTATTGATATTAAATGTAAAAAATTTTCATTTTTATAAATTTTTTTAAATAAACTATTAAATTCAATTAACGCAAGTATACTTATTAAAATTAATAATATTAATAACATAATTAAGTTATTTAGCGATGTGGCAATAACGAAAAGTAAAATTAAAGATGTAATTAATCTTTTATTAAACTGTTTCATTTTATACCTCCAAAATTTCTTCTTATCTTTAAAAATTTTGATATAATATTATTAAAATCTTTTTTATTAAAATCAGGCCAAAGTTTTTTTACAAAAAAAATTTCTGTGTATGATAATTGCCATAATAAAAAATTACTCAAGCGAAACCTATTGCCTGTTCTTATTAATATTTCTGGATCAGGTATTCCCGCAGTATATAAAAAGTCGTTTATATTTTTTTCGTTAATTGTTTTATTCAAATTATTAATTTTTTTTATAGATCTTATTATCTCCTCTTTAGACCCATAATTTAAAGCTATATTCAATTGAATTTTGTTGTTTTTATTCGTTAATTTTTCTGCATTTCTAAGTTTAGATTTTAAAGATTTTGGAAATTTGTTTAAATTTCCAATTATTTTTAGTTTTATATTTTTTTTTATTAAATTTTTAAGTTCTTTTTTTATATAAGATTGAAGTAGATATATTAAAAACTTTATTTCTTTTTTAGGTCTTTTCCAATTTTCTGTGGAAAAAGTATACAATGTTAAATACTTTACTTTTCTAAAAATTGCCTCAGATATTATATTTTCTACTACTTTAATTCCTTGAGCATGACCATAGTTTCTTGTTTTATTTTTTTTTAATCCCCATCTACCATTACCGTCCATTATTATGGCCACATGCTTTGGTGAATTCATATTGTCATTATTTCTTTTTCTTTATTAATTACTCTATCGTCTATGACTTTAATTTGATTGTCTGTAAAATCTTGAATGATTTTTTCTTTTTTTTTTAAATCATCCTCTGAAATTTCTTTATTCTTAAGAAGTTTTTTTAATTCATCATTAGCTTCTCTTCTTATATTTCTAATTGAAATTTTGCATTTTTCGCCCATAGACTTAATAATTTTTTTAATTTCTGATCTTCTTTCTTCACTAAGGTCTGGAACTGGTAACCTAATTAATTGTCCATCTATCTGAGGGTTTAATCCTAATTCTGATTTTTTTATGGCTGAGTCTATTAGGGCTACATTATTAACATCCCAAACTTGAATATTTATACTTCTAGGTTCAGGGGTTGTTATACTTCCCAATTGATTGATAGGCATTTTCTGACCATAAACATCAACCTTTACAATATCTAACATACTGGCATTTGCTCTCCCAGTTCTTAAAGAACCGAGTTCTTGCTGAAAAACATCATACGTTTTCGACATTTTGCTGTTATATTTCTCTGATTCAAACATTACTCGCCTATTTTTAATCTCACAAATTCGTTAATTTCAAGATTTGATAGCTCTTGACTTTTTATAACGTCTTTAACTTTCATTTTTGGATCCATAACCCAATCTTGTGTCATTAAACTATTATCATCCTTAAATTTATTAATCTTACCTAAACTAATTTTTTTTGCAATTTCTTCTGGTTTTCCTGAGTTTTTTAATTCTTCTGCTATTAAATTAACCTCTTTATCAATCAGTTCTTGATTTATATCACTTTCAATAATTGCCATTGGATTAGATGCTGCTATATGCATTGATAATTGTTTTCCAAACAAATCAATACTCTCTGAATTTTTATCAATTTTTAGTGAAACTATTACTGCTAATTTTGAGACGTTTTCTTTAATGACTGAATGTTGATAAACAAAATTTTTAGAATTATCATTATTTAGAGTTTTTGATCTTCCTATTGTAATTTTTTCACCAATTTTAGCAATTAAACTTACTAAGTTTTCTTCAACAGTTTTATTATTTTTCATCTTAGCTTTTTTTAATTCATCAATGTTTGATGAATGATTGTTGTTTATTTCACTTAATTCTTTCACAAATTCTATAAAATCATCGTTTTTAGCAACAAAATCTGTTTCGCAATTTACTTCGATAAGAGACATTTTTTTTTCATCTCCAGAAATTACAATTACCCCTTCTGATGCGTCTCTTGACATTTTTTTTGAAGCTTTGGCTATTCCTTTAACTCTTAAAATTTCAACTGCTTTATCCAAATCTCCATTCGCTTCTTTTAAAGCTGAGTTACAATCTTTAAATCCAGCACCTGTTGATTTTCTTAATTGTTTTACTTTGTCTATGTCGCTCATATCGACTCCTGTAATAAATTTTTTATTTAATTAATTTTAGTCTCAGTTTTTACCTCTTTAGAAGACTCTGAGTTCGAATTTTTGACGTTTTCTTCTTTAGTAACATTATCGTTTTTATCTTCACTAGTAGTTTGAGGCGCATTTTTTTTTGCATTATGAATTGTTTCTTTTAAAAGTGTACAGTATAAATCGATAGATCTTCTTGCATCATCATTTCCTGGTATAGGAAAATCAATACCATCTGGGTTAGAATTTGTATCTAAAACTGCGATTATAGGGATTCCTAATTTAACTGATTCCTTAATAGCTAAAGATTCATAATTTGTGTCTATAATAAAGACAAGATCAGGAATCTTCTTCATATTTGATATGCCACCTAATGATCTTTGCAGTTTGTCCCTTTGACCACTCATTTTTAATAATTCTTTTTTTGTGAACCCTCTATTTTCTGATTTTAAATCAGAATTAATTTTATCAAGCTTTTTTATAGAATTTGATATTGTGCCCCAATTGGTAAGCATCCCGCCTAACCATCTATAATTTACAAAATATTGATCGGTTTCATTGGCAAGTTCAGCTATTGCTTCTGATGCTTGTTTTTTTGTTGATATAAATAAAATTTTACCACCTTCTGATATAGTAGAATAGACTTTCTCTAGTGCAACTTTTGTTAATTCAATAGTTTGAGTTAAATCTATTATATGAATAGAGTCTCTTTTTCCAAAAATAAATTTCTTCATTTTTGGGTTCCATCTTAATGTCTTATGGCCAAGATGTACGCCAGCTTCTAATAATTGTTCGATTGTTAAATTTGGTATTTTCATATTTATTCCCGGTTATGCCACCACAATTACTGCCTAAAAAGGACCGGAGGTATAAAACCAGAAATTGTGTGCGTATTAATTTATGGAACTAATTACAAAAAAAATAAAAAAATACAAGTAATTTTTAATTTATTTCAATATTTTTATCTTTTCTCAATAAATTAAGCATTTTATGATCTATTTTTCTATTTTCTTTTAATCGAAAAGATAACGTTTTTTTATCAATATCAACATCAATTTTGATTTTAGTTTTACCATCTTCTAAACTAAATTTGTTAATTTTATCTATATCGTCCAAATTTTTAAGTCTTATATTCACTTCATCAATTGGTTTGTTAATAATTTGTTTCATAGAAATAATTTTTTTAATATTAATTTTTTTTTGTACCTTATTTTCATCAACAAAACTTTTAACTAACGTAATCATTACAGAATTACCTTCAACAAGTATTTCTCTGTTTGACTCAAAAACATCAGAAAATACAAAAAGCTCAAATACACCAGATAAATCTGAGAATTTGATTATTGCATATGATGTGCCCTTTTGTGTTTTTTTTTCTTGAACTTTTAAAATTGTGGAAGAAATATTTGAACTTAAAATATTTTCATTTGAGTTAAATTCTTCATAATTAATAATATTATATTGTTTAAAAATAGACCTGTATTGATTCAGTGGGTGGTCAGAAATAAAAAAGCCAAGTGTTTCAAATTCTTTTGATAATTTGACATCAATGTTCCAATCCTCAATTTTTTCTATATACGTTTCATCTTCCTCATCTTCAAATAAATCTATTTGATTTGCTGAATTATTTTCAAAAATATTTTTTGATTTTAAAATAATATTAGGAATTGAATTGTATAAAGACTGTCTATTATTGTTAAGATTGTCAAAAGCACCTGCTTTAACAAGACCTTCTAGCTGTAATTTATTTATATCTTTGGGATTTACTCTCTTTATAAAATCGTTCAAATCTTTATATTCTCCGTTTTTTTTTCTCTCATCTATTATTTTAGAAATTGCTTCAAAACCAACATTTTTAATAGCGCCTAAAGCATAAAGAAAATTTGTACCATCTGATGTAAAGTCTTCATGACATTTATTTATATCTGGACGAATTATATTTATATTTAATCTTTTTAGCTCCTCATAAAATTCACTTAGTTTTTTTTGATTTGAAAGTTCCATTGACATTGATGCAGCAAAAAACTCATGTGGATAATATGTTTTTAAAAATGCTGTTTGATAAGCTATTATTGCATATGCAGCTGCATGACTTTTGTTAAAACCATATTCTGCAAATGGTTCAATTTTTAAAAAAATTCCTGCTGCTATATCTTTACTGATACCATTATTGTGTGCACCTATAACAAACCTTTCTTTTTGCTTTTCAAGTTCTGCTCTTTTCTTTTTTCCCATCGCTCTCCTTAAAATATCTGCTTCGCCAGCAGTAAAACCAGACAAAATCTGAGCTATTTGCATTACTTGTTCCTGATAAATAATTACTCCATATGTGGGTTTAAGTATTGCCTCTAGTTTAGGATGTAAGTAATCTGGTTCTCTTTTTCCATGTTTGCAATCGTTGTAAACAGGAATGTTACTCATAGGACCAGGTCTGTATAAAGCGACTAATGCAATTATATCTTCTAAATGATTTGGTTTCATATTAATTAGAGCATCTTTCATTCCAGAACTCTCTAACTGAAATAAGCCAACAGTTTTACCACTTGATAAAAGATCAAAAACTTTTTGATCATCATAATTAATATTATCAATTTTAAAGTTTGATACTTTTTTTCTAACAAGTTTTTGAGTTTTGTTAATTACAGTAAGAGTCTTTAAGCCTAAAAAATCAAATTTAACCAATCCAGCATTTTCAGCTGAATACATATCAAATTGTGTTGATGGTAGAAGTAAATCTGCTGAAGTATCTTTATACAAAGGTACAGTTTCGGTAAGTTTTTTGTCAGCTATAACAACACCAGCAGCATGAGTTGCAACATTTCTATTAAGGCCCTCTAGTTTTAATGATAGCTCTATCAACCGACTAACCCTTTTATCTTCTTTTATTAATTTTTGTAATCTTGGTTCAACATTTATGCTTTCTTGCAGCTTTAAAGGTCTTGACGGGTCGAAAGGTATCATTTTACAAATGCTATCAATAAAACCATAAGGTAAACCTAACACTCTTCCAACATCTCTTATTACCATTCGAGCCTTTAGTTTTCCAAAAGTTATTATATGTGCAACACTATCTTTATATTTAGTGGTTAGATATTTAAAAACTTGATCTCTTTTTTCCTCACAAAAATCAATGTCAAAATCTGGCATAGATATCCTATCTGGATTTAAAAACCTTTCAAAAATTAAATTAAATTTTATTGGATCAACGTCAGTTATCGAAAGGCACCATGCTACTAATGATCCTGCGCCAGAACCTCTACCAGGGCCTACGGGTATATTATTATTTTTTGCCCATTTTATATAATCTGAAACTATTAAAAAATAACCAGAATAATTCATTTTAGTAATTATATTAATTTCATGGAATAATCTTTTTTTATAAATTTCTTTTATATTTTCATCATTTTCAATTTTAATTTTTAGTTCTGGTTCAAATTCAAATTTTTCCTCTAATCCTTTTAATGAATTTTTTTTTAAATCTGCATCTACATCTGCTGAATTAGTAGAGATGTTTGGAAGTATAGGTTTAGAAGAAATTGGTCTGAAATTACATCTGAGAGGTAAATTATAATTATTTTCCAATGCTTCTGGTAAATCTTTAAAAATTTCAATCATTTCATTTGATGATTTGAGATAATGATTATTTGACAATTTTAATCTTTTTTGATCATTTATGTAAGTTTTTTGACTTATACACATTAAAGCATCATGTGCCTCATGCATTTCTTTTTCCAAATAATAAACTTCGTTAGTTGCTATAATTGGAATTTTAAATTTTTTTGAAAGAACTAAATTAAAATGTTCAAATTGTTTTTCGTTTAAATCACCATGTCTCTGAATTTCTAAATAAAAATTTTCATTAAATTTTGAATTTAATAAATTTATTAATTCATCTAAATAGTCAAATAAACCTTTGTTAAATAGATTTCCAATTAAATTATTTATAGAACCAGATAACACAATTAGACCGTCACCAAATTTTAATAAATCTCCAACAGAACAATGTGGGTTATCGTTGTTGTGATTTTCTAAATAAGCTTTGGAAGAAAGTTCAATTAAATTTTGATACCCTTTATAATTTTTAGCAATTAACGGGATAACTCCATAATTATTTTTATATTTAAATAAAATTTGTGAACCAATAATAGGTTGAGTTCCAACGGAAGAAATACTTTCTGAAAATTCTAGTGCACCTGACAAATTATAAGTATCGCTTATGCCAACTGATTGAATTTTATTTTTTTTACAATATTCTTTAAGATCTTCAATTTTTAATGCACCCTCACAAATTGAATACTGAGAATGAATCTTAATTTGATTAAAAAAATTTTTCTTAGATTGAACCATTGGTAACTTTTATATTACCATTATTCATAGTTATTTTACAGTCTGCCATATTAGCAAAATATCTATTGTGGGTTGCAAAAATGATAATTCTATTTTTATTTTTTAGATTAAAAAGAATTTTAAAAATTAGTTTAGCATTATTAGAATCTAAATTTCCTGTTGGCTCATCTGCTAATATTATTTCAGGATCGTTAATTAAAGCTCTTGCAATTGCAATTCTCTGGTTTTCTCCTCCTGAAAGCTCATTGGGAAAATGATTTAATCTAGTAATCATGCCTACTTCTTTAATTAATTTTTTTGCAAGCTCTTTTGATTTTTCTTTTTCTTTTGAAATCAACAAATTTGGCAAATATACATTTTCCAAAGCTGTGAAATCTGATAATAAATTTTTATCTTGATATATAATTCCAATTTTGCTTGCTCTTATAATATCATTTTCTACATTATTGTTTGTGTTTATTTTCTTATTATTTATTACAATTGACCCAGTTGTAGGTGAATCTATCAGGGATAACATATTTAATAAGGTAGATTTGCCTGAACCAGATGGTCCCATAATAGAATAAGATTTACCTGATACAAAATTAAAAGATAAATCTTTTAAAACTTTGATTGATTTATTTTTTTCGTATTTTTTTGATAAATTTGTAATTTTAATACAATTATTCATACTTAAGAGTTTTGACTGTATCTAGTAAAGATGCTTTTGAGGCAGGATATATAGATACAACAATTGTTGTTATTATGGAACAGAGTGAAATTATAATTATAGAAGTTATATTTATTTCAGAGGGTAGAGAATTCAAAATATAAATATCCGAAGGAAATAAAGATATACCAAATATATTTGAAATAAATTGTCTTATATTTTCTATGTAAATTGAAAAAAGAGTACCAATTAACACTCCAAATAAAGTTGCAGAAGTTCCTATGAGGAATCCTATAAAAAAGAAAATTTTTTTTATCGATTTATTTGTTACACCAATAGATTTCAAAATACCTATATCTCTTGTTTTGTTTTTAACTAAAATCGTAAGTCCAGATATTATATTAAAGGCTGCAACAATAATTATTAAAGAAAGAATAATAAACATTACGTTTCTCTCAACTTTTAACGCAGAAAATAAAGATTTGTTCATATCTGACCAAGTATAAATTATAGAATCTGGATATAAGTTTGATAAATTTTTCTTATGTTTTTCTATATTCTTTGGATTTTTGAAATAAAATTCTAAAAATCTGTTCTCTTTTTTTTTATTAAAAAAATTTTCAAGAGTCTCTAAATTAATATATGCAATATTTTCATTAAACTCTGATAAGCCACTATCAAAAATTGATATTATTTTAAATGTTTCTTGTTTAGGAAGTGTTCCAACAAGTGTTTGAATTCCAGCAGGAGACATAACGGTAATTTTATCGTCAATATTAACATTTAAATAAATGCTCAATTCTTTACCAATTGAAATGGAATTATTATTTAAGCTTCTGGATCCATAATATTCCTCATTATTAACTATTTGAAGTTTTTTATAATCATTCTCTAAGTATCCTTTTAAAAAAATACCTTTGGTATTATCTTTATTTAAGATTACTGCTTCTCCATCGTTCGAAGGTATATTTTTTGTGAATTCGTTGTCATTAATTAATTTTAGCGGTGTGTTGCCTTCTTGTACAACTGCGTGTGCATTAAAACCTATAATTTTATTTATTAATTCAGTTCTAAAACCATTCATTACTGACATAACAATAATTAGAACTGCTACACCCAATGAAATACCAATAAATGAAAATATTGAGATAATGTTTAAAAAACCATCATTTTTTCGTGTCTTTAAAAATCTAAATACAACCTCTTTTTCTAGCTGTGTAATCAATTTGATTTAGCTTTTTGAATTTGTGATGCTACTTCCTCTACTTTTAACTTTTGGGTTTCACCATTAATTTCTTTAAACTCTAATAAATCACCTTCAGTTTTATTTCCTATAATCAACTGATAAGGAATACCTATTAAATTAAATTTTTTAATTTTTGCTGAAATATTTTCATCAGTATCATCTATAATAGCATCAATATTTTTAGATTTAAAATACTCGAATATTTTGTTACATTTTTCCAAATTTGTAGTGTCGTTTTTTTTAATCATTGGAATAATTGCACAATCATAAGGAGAAACCGATATTGGCCATTTCATTATTTCATCTTTATCGTTATATTTTGCCTCAATTATGGCACCTACTAATCTAGAAACACCTATTCCATAAGATCCCATTTTCACAAATTCTTTTTTTCCATTAAAATCAACTGCCGTATTCATTGACTTAGAATATTTGTCTCCAAAATAAAATATATGACCTACTTCAATTCCTTTTGTATTTACTCTAAATTCTTCTGGTACTGCATTTTCAAACTCTTCTTTATTAAATTTTTCATCAGTAACTGAATAAAACTTTTCAAACTCTTGTCTTAATTTTTTAAGTGAATTTTGCTCTATCAGAGTAGATGAGCTATCTACATCAAATATTCGTTTATCCGTATATATTTTGCTCTCACCTGTATCAGCTAAAATTATAAATTCATGAGAAAGATTTCCACCAATTGGCCCCGTGTCTGCAGCCATTGGTATTGCTGATAAGTTTAGTCTTTTGAAAGTTCTTAAATACGAGAGAAAAAATTTATTATACGAAAAAAAAGCTTCTTCATCATTAAGATCAAAAGAGTAGGCATCTTTCATATAAAATTCTCTACATCTCATTATTCCAAATCTTGGTCTAAGTTCATCTCTAAACTTCCATTGAATATGATATAATAATTGTGGTAGTGATTTGTATGACTTAATACTTGATCTAAAGATTTCTGTCACCAGCTCTTCATTAGTAGGTCCATACAGCATTTCTCTGTTTTGACGATCTTTAATACGTAGCATCTCTTCACCATAATCATCATATCTTCCACTTTCTTTCCAAATTTCAGCTGATTGAATTGTTGGCATCAAAATCTCTTGAACTCCTATTTTATCTTGTTCTTCTCTTACAATTTGTTCTATTTTTTTCATTACCTTGAAACCAAGAGGTAACCATGAATAAATTCCCGCTGATGATTGCTTAATCATTCCAACTCTTAACATAAGCTGGTGAGATTTAATTTTAGCTTCTGTAGGATTATTTTTAAGAATTGGGACAAATGATTTTGAAAAATACATTTTATTATTTAAATTCTAACCAAGTTTATATTTGTTAATGGTTTTTTCCCAGTTTTTTCTTTTGAAAATTTACGACAAGTTATTTTAAGAGCATCTATAAGATTATCCTTTTGTTTTGCGTTGTTTAATGAAAATGTTCTAACTGTTTTTTCTATTTCTTCCTCTAACCCATAAATAAAATCATCATTCTCATATACTGGTAAACCTCTAAATGTTACTAAGGGTTTATTATGGATGTTGCCTTTTGGTGTAATCATAATTGTTGCCTCTAAAAATCCATTTGACGAAATATTTCTTCTTTCTTTTATTGATTTAGAATCTTCCTCTACTGGAACATTTCCATCTAAATAAATTCTTCCACTTGGCGCTTTGTCATAGACCTCTGGCTTATCTCCAGGATATAACTTAACAATGTCTCCATTTTCTACTTGGACTGGGTATTTGACTTGCATTTCTTTAGCAAATTCGATGTGTTCTATCATGTGTCTATGCTCTCCATGTACTGGTATTACTGCTTTTGGTTTAACCCAATTGTACATATCTCTCAAATCTTCTCTATTTGGATGACCTGAAACATGAATGTATTCATTGTCTTCAGATATTACCTCTATTCCCTCTTTTACTAAGTTATTGTGAAGTTTATATAATTTTTTTTCATTTCCTGGAATAATTTTTGAAGAAAAAATTACTGCGTCGTTTCTTTCTATAAATACATCTGGATGTGTATATTTAACTATTCTATTCATTGCACCCATTGGTTCTCCCTGACTTCCAGTACATAAATAAACAATTTTTTCTCTAGATATTTTTTTAGCATCCCTAGGGTCTATTGGATCAATAACTTTTTTGAGATAACCACATTGTCTTGCCGCTTTAAAAATTCTATGCATTGATCTACCAACTAATGAAATATGTCTACCAGTTTTTTCAGCACAATAAAAAACTGACTCCATTCTAGCTACATTAGAAGCAAAAGAAGTAACAATTATTCTTTTTTTTAATCTTTCAAATACTTTGAGTAAATTTTTACGAACATCCAGCTCTGAACCTGCTCTACCTGCACTAAATACATTTGTTGAGTCACAAATCATTGCTAAAACTCCCTCATTTCCAATTTCCTTGAGTCTTTCTGAATTTATATTTCCACCTATTAATGGGTCTGGATCACATTTCCAATCACCTGTATGCAAAATATTTCCAACAGGTGTTTGTATTCTTAGTCCATTAGGTTCAAGTATGGAATGAGTAAGTGTTATAAATTCAATTTTAAAAGGATCCAAATTAATTGTGCTATTAAGTTCTACAATTTTTAAATAACCAGTTATATCAATTTTTTTTTCTTTAAATTTTTCATTAATTAATACAGAAGTGAATGGTGTAGCATAAATATTACATTTTAATTTTGGCCACACATGAGCAATTGCCCCAATATGGTCTTCATGTGCGTGAGTCAGGATTATACCAAGCAAGTCATCTTTTTTATCAGTAATAAAACCTGGATCTGGATATATTATATCAACACCTGGGACGGTATCATCAGCGAACGTTACACCAACATCTACAATAATCCATTTTTGATTATTTGGTTTGCCATATGCAAATAGGTTCATATTCATTCCTATTTCGCCAGATCCTCCTAAAGGACAAAATAATAATTCATCTTTCATAATTTTTAGTAAATTGCCACTTTTAAAATTCCTTTAATTGTTAAATTTTTATCAACTGTTTTAATACCCTTAATTGATGATTTAAATAAGTGTGCAAATCCACCTGTAAGTATAATTTTAAACTTCTTTCTAGTTTGTTTTACGATAAGTTTAATTATATTTTCAATTAAGCCAGTATAACCATGATAAAAACCAGCTCTTACAGCACTTTTAGTGTTTTTACCAATGACATTTGCAGTCTTTTCTAGCTTAATTTTAGGAATTAGAGAGGCTTTATCAATTAAATTTTTCAAAGAAAGCTCGACACCAGGCGCCAAAACACCTCCAATATAATCTTTTTTAATGACAATATCAAAATTTGTAGCCGTTCCAAAATCAACTATAATATAATTAAACTTACTATCAATTACAGCAATAGCATTAGCTAAACGATCAGAACCAATTTGTTTTCTATTTACTTTTATATTTATAAATTTTTTTAAATTACATTTTTTTAATTCAACACAATTCAATTTAGTAATTTCATTTATAGTTTTTTTTATTATTTTATAAGAATCAGGGACGACTGAACTAAAGATTATTTTTCTAAGTTTAGAATTATATTTTCTTAAAAATAATAATTCTTTTTTGATAAATTTTTTGTTTAAATTTTTCCTATAAATTTTAATATTTTTGATTAATTTTAAATTGTTGTTAAATAAGCAAATTTTAACTGCAGTATTTCCAATATCTCCAATTAAATACATATATTAAACTCCAAATAAATGCAGGTTTTTTTCATAAAGCAATTTAAACTCTCTAAACAATTGAAGTCTATTTAATTTTTTATTTGAATGATTATTTAAAAATGTTGTGGGGTAATTATTTATTTTTGGACTCCTGGAAACATTAATTCCAATTCCTACAATTAAGTATTTTTTATTTTGCTTAAAAATTGTTTCTTGTAAAATTCCACAGACTTTTTTTTTATTTATTAAAATATCATTAGGTTTTCTTATCTGAGTTAAGGAGTTAATTTTTTTATGGATAATTTTTTTTATTATTTTTAAATTTAAATTTATAATTGTTGATAAAGATATTTTTTTACCAATTTCAAAAAAGACAGATACAAATAAGTTACCTTTCATAGATATCCATTTATTTTGTCTTTGTCCTTTACCTTTTGTTTGTTGATCTGTTAAAATTATTCCTCTTTCATTTCCTTGTTTAATCAGTCTTACTGCAACATTATTAGTGCTTTCTACTTTTTTAAATATATATTTTTTTAGTCTCATTAAATCATAGTAATTTTAGATACTATTTCTGTTATGCTACTTGGATATATAAAATATGCTAAAATAAATATTGTAGAAATAGCCAATGTTATTTTTAATCCTAAATTATGTGATGTTTCGTATTCATCTTTTTCTGGATCAAAATATATAATTTTTATAATTCTTAGATAATAAAAAGCTGCTACTACGGTTGCTAACAATCCAACGATTGCTAAAAAATACATTGACTGCTCTATCACAGCTAAGAAGACATAAAATTTAGCAAAAAAACCTGCTAGTGGTGGTATTCCTGCTAAAGAAAACAAAACTATCAATAATGAGAAAGACAAAATTGGATGTTTTTTTGAAAGTCCTGATAAGTCCTCTATATTTTCATAATATTTATCGTTTCTTTTAAGCATAAATAAGCAACTGAAAAAGGCCAAATTCATAACTAAATAAATCGATATATAAGTTATTGAACTTTGTATTCCTTGATTGCTAATTGTTGCTAATCCTGCCAGAGCATAACCCATATGACTAATTGAGCTATAAGCAATTAACCTTTTTAAATTTTTTTGACCTATCGCAGCCACAGCACCAAATATCATTGAAGCTATTGAAATAAATACAATAATAGTTTGCCACTGATCATTCATATTAGCAAAAGGTGTATATAAAAACTTTATAAACACAGAGAGTGCGGCTATTTTTGGAAGTATAGCAAAGAATAATGTTACAGACGTTGGGGAGCCTTGATAAACATCCGGTGCCCACATGTGAAAAGGCACAGCTGATATTTTAAACGCTAGACCAACTAAAATAAAGACTATACCAAACGTAGTACCATAATTAAATTCAGTAGAGTTTATAAGTATTTGATCAAAGTTTGTGCTCTCAGAAAATCCATAAGTTAATGAGCATCCGTATAACAACAACCCAGATGATAATGCACTAAGAACAAAATATTTTAGTCCAGACTCTGTAGAAAGCAAATTATCTCTATTAAAAGATGCAAGAACATACAAAGCTAATGATTGAAGCTCAAGACCCATGTAAAAAACTATTAAATCATTTGAACTAATCATTATCATCATTCCCAAGATGCTACTTAGAATGAGTATTGGATATTCAATTTTATTTAAATTAATTACTTGTATATATTTTGATCCTGTTAACATTACAAAAACTCCAGAACCAACAAGTATTATTTTCATGTAATTTGATAAATTGTCTATGAGATATGAACTATTAAATAGGTAAATTTTATCTAATGAGCTAAGATTTATTATTAATGCCAATAAAATAATTAAAGATATAGTAGATAAATTATAAATTAAATTTGAACTAGATTTTTTGAATACTCCAATTAATAAAAATAACATTATAGTTATAGAAATAAAAACTTCAGGTAAAATATATTGAAAATTTTCCATTAGTCCTTTGATGCAAGGTTATTAATTAAATCAAAATTATACATATTCAAAGCATTCTCAACTGATGCTTCAATTGAATTCATTAAAGGTTCTGGATAAAAACCAAAAAATAATATTGGTATTGCTAGAACTGTTAAAATTACAATTTCAAAAGATTTTAAGTCTTTCATTCTATTTAAATCTTGATTAGTTATTTCTCCAAAAACAACTCTTTTGAATAACCACAACATATATGCTGCTCCTAAAATTACTCCCAAACTTGCAATCATTGCAACTAGAATATTTTTCTCAAATGCTCCCATCAAAATTAAAAACTCACCTATAAAACCTGTTGTTCCAGGTAGTCCTAGAGCTCCAAGTGTAAATACCATAAAAACTATTGCATATCTCGGCATAATGGAGACTAAACCGCCATATTTATTTATTAGTCTTGTATGATGTCTATCATAGACAACTCCAACACTTAAAAAAAGTGCGGCAGATACAAGTCCATGACTTATCATTTGAAAAATACTTCCTTCAATGCCTTGCTGAGTCATTGTAAAGATACCTAAAGTAACAAATCCCATGTGAGCAACTGACGAATATGCTATGAGTTTTTTCATATCTTCTTGCATCAAAGCAACAAGAGATGTGTAAATAATTGCAATTAAACTTAAGATATAAACTAACATTGTAAAATTTTCAGAGGCTATTGGAAATAATCCTAGTGAAAATCTAATAAACCCATATCCTGCCATTTTAAGTAAAATTGCTGCTAGTAGAACAGAGCCAGCGGTTGGTGCTTCTACATGAGCATCGGGTAGCCATGTGTGAACTGGCCACATTGGAGTTTTTACTGCAAAAGAGCTGAAAAAAGCTAGCCATAATAAATTTTGGTACTCTGATTGAATACCAAGCTCATAAAGTCTTTCTACATCTGTGGTTCCAGTGATCCAATAAATTGAAATAATAGCAACCAACATAAGTACAGACCCAAGTAAGGTGTAAAGAAAAAATTTAAAAGCTGAATAAACTCTTCTATCTCCTCCCCAAATACCAATAATTAAAAACATTGGTATTAGACCTGCCTCAAAAAATAAATAAAAGACTACTAAATCAAGAGAGCAGAAAACTCCTATCATAAAAGTTTCCATTATTAATATGGCAATTAGGAAATCCTTAAGCCTGTTTGTTATTGTTGCATTTACTGAAATTATGCAAATTGGAGTTATAAAAGCTGTTAATATTATAAATAGAATTGAAATACCGTCTATACCAACTTTATAATTTATAAATCCTGATAGCCATTCTCTATTTTCAACAAACTGAAAGTCTATTGAATTTTTATCAAAGATATACCAAAGGTATAAAGACAACAAAAAATTTGCTAACGAAATAAACAATGCTACATATTTAGCACTTTGATATTTACCACTTGATGATTTTGTGAATAATATAAACAAGGCTCCTATTGTTGGCAGTAAAATTAAAGATGATAAAATTGGAAAGTTCATTAATTTAATATCAATATTGTTAATAAAATAGAAAAACCTATCAACATAACGAACGCATATTGATATATAAATCCAGATTGAAATCTAACTGCCTTGGTTGATAAATTTTTAATTACACTAGAAATCCCATCCGGACCAAATTTATCTATTATAGATCCATCAATTTTTTTCCATAAAAACTTACCAATTTTTTTTGAAGGATTAACAAATAAATAATCATACATTTCATCGAAGTACCATTTCTTTACTAAAAATTGATATATTGGTTCATTCATTTCTCTTAAACCATTAACTATTTTTGTATTTTTTAAAAATAAAAAATAAGAAAATGGAATAGCAAGCACCACAAGTGTTGGTGTTAGCAATAAAAACCATGTTGGTGGATGATCTGTGCTTAGTGGTTTCAGGAATTTAATAGATTGACCCCAAAATTCATATGCTGTTTCATGACCGATAAACATATCTTTAAACGTCATGCCGGCAAAAATCGCGCCAATTGCCAAGATAATTAAAGGAAAAATCATAACAAAAGGAGACTCGTGTATTTTATCAACACTGATTTTTTTGTTATTAAAATTACCATGGAATGTTTTAAAAATAAGTCTCCATGAGTAAATTGATGTTAATAAAGCTGTAACAATACCCACAAAAGCTGCAAGTATTCCAATCCCATTTCCTTTTAGGTACGCAAATTCTATTATGGCATCTTTAGAATAAAAACCTGATAAAAAAGGAAACCCAGTTAAAGCAAGAGTTCCTATAAGCATTAATACATATGTGTATGGAAGTTTCTTCATTACTCCACCCATTTTATTTATATCTTGTTCCTCATTAAATGAGTGAATTACAGTACCAGCTCCTAAAAAAAGCAAAGCTTTAAAAAAGGCGTGTGTAAATAGATGAAACATTGCAACATTGTATGCACCAACTCCTGCAGCAAAAAACATGTAACCTAATTGACTACATGTAGAATAAGCAATAATCTTTTTTATATCATTTTGAACAAGCGCAACTGTTGCAGCAAAGAAAGCTGTAGTCATTCCAATTACGGTTATAACTGTGAGAGCTGATGGAGAGTATTCATATATAGGTGAGCATCTAACGATTAAAAAAACTCCAGCCGTTACCATTGTTGCAGCATGAATTAATGCAGATACAGGTGTTGGGCCTTCCATAGCATCAGGCAACCATGTATGTAATAAAAATTGAGCCGATTTACCCATTGCTCCAATTAATAGAAGCAAACAAATCAAATCTATAATTTGAGTATTAATACCAATGAAATTTATTTTTTTATCTAAAATATTTGGAATTTGCGCAAACACCTCATCATAATTAACTGTTCCAAAAATATAAAAAATCAGAAAAATTCCAAGCGCTAATCCAAAGTCACCAACTCTATTAACGACAAAGGCTTTTATTGCAGCTTTGTTTGCACTCTCTTTTTTAAACCAAAAACCAATTAAAAAATATGAGCATAAGCCAACACCTTCCCAACCAAAAAATAGTTGAATAAAATTATCTGAACTTACTAAGGTTAACATTGCAAAAGTAAATAAGGATAAATATGCCATAAATCTTGTTTTATGAGGATCGTGTGACATGTAACCAATAGAATAAATATGAACTAAAGCTGAAACAAAATTTACCACTACAAACATTACTGCTGATAAGGCATCAATTTTTATTGACCAGTTTACGTTTAATGTTCCAGAGTTAATCCAAGTTGCTATAATAAGATTATTTGAATAGTTTAAGCCAATGACTTTATACAATACAATGAAAGATAGTATTGCTGAAATACTCACGAGCGCACTAGTCAAAATTTGAGAATTTCTGTCCCCTATTTTCTTTCCAAAAAAACCACTAATTATTGAACCTATTAGAGGTAGAAATAAAATTAGATATTCCATTTTATCCTTTTAAATTTTTAATCTCTTCAACTCTTATTGTGTCTGAATTTCTAAAATAAACTACAATTATGGCTAATCCGATAGCAGCTTCAGCTGCTGCAACTGTTAAAATAAATAGTGTGAATATTTGCCCACTTAAATCATTAATAAATATAGAAAAGGCAACAAGATTAATATTTACTGCAAGTAAAATAAGTTCAATACTCATTAAAATAACTATTACGTTTTTTCTATTAAGAAAGATTCCAACAACACCAATAGTAAATATAATTGCGGCTAACGTTAAATAATGTCCTAAACCTATGCTAAACATCTATTTTTACCCCTTTGTTTCTTTCAGCCTCAACTAAATCAACCCCTTCATTTCTTTCTCTAGAAATTTGCTTAATATAACTTTGCCTTTTTACTCCTGCTCTTTCTCTATATGTTAAAACAATTGCACCTATCATAGCAACTAACAGTATCATTCCTGAAATTTGAAATAGCAGTATGTAATCCGTATATAAAACATTTCCAATAGATCTAGTATTTGTGACTTCAGTGGATATATTTATAGAAAGACTATTTAATAAATCAGGTTTATATTTCCATCCTCCAATAACAATTATAAGCTCAAAAAAAATAATTAAGCTAACTAATAAACCAACTGGTATATGGGTTCCACCATCCCACCTTGAGCTAAACCACTGACCTTTTTGTTCAGCTACGTTTAACATCATCACAACAAATAAAAATAAAACTGCAACAGCACCTACATAAACTATCAGCATAATCATGCCTAAAAATTCTGCTCCTATCATAATAAACAAACAGGATATGCTAATGAAATCTAGTATTAAAAAAAATACAGAGTGAACTGTGTTTTTTGAAACTGTTACCATGACTGCAGAAACAATAGCTATTAAGGAAAAAATATAGAAGAAAACTGAGTGTGCAATCATAAAGTTATCTGTGAGAACTATCGGCCTTAATATTGGCAGCTAGAATGTTTTCCCATCTATCTCCATTTTCCAAAAGTTTTTCTTTTGTATAATAAAGTTCTTCTCTAGTTTCTGTAGCAAATTCAAAATTTGGACCCTGGACAATTGCATCAACTGGACAAGACTCCTCGCAAAGACCACAGTATATACACTTTAGCATGTCAATATCATATCTTACTGTTTTTCTACTACCATCATCTCTTTCCTTTGATTCAATTGTAATAGCTTGAGCTGGACATACTGCTTCACAAAGTTTACATGCTATGCATCTTTCTTCTCCGTTAGGATATCTTCTAAGAGCATGCTCCCCTCTAGACCTTGTCCCTAAAGATCCTTTTTCAAAAGGATAATTAATTGTTTTTTTTGATTTAAAAGTCTCTTTTATTGCAATTAATAAACCAGTCACAAAATCAATCATGAATATAGTTTTTAATAGTCTCGAAATTTTCATTTATTTTCCCGGTAGTAAATCAAAATATAGTAAAAAACTTGAAGTTAAAACAACATAAAATAAGGAAAACGGAAGAAATATCTTCCAACCAAGCTTCATTAATTGGTCATATCTGTATCTAGGAACAGTTGCTTTAACTAACGCAAACAGAATAAATAAAAATAATATTTTAAAGATTAACCAAAATGGACCTGGAATAGTATTAAATGGGAAGATATCTATTGGAGATAACCAGCCACCCAAAAATAAAATTGACCCCATTGCGCACATTAACAAAATATTTGCATACTCTCCTAACCAAAACATAGCATACATCATTCCTGAGTATTCGGTTTGATATCCAGCCACCAATTCTGCTTCTGCCTCTGGCAAATCGAATGGAGGACGATTTGTTTCTGCTAGTGCAGAAATAAAAAAAATTACAAACATTGGAAATAAAGGAATTACAAACCATAAATTTTGTTGCGCCATAACAATGTCAGTTAAATTTAAAGAGCCAACACAAAGCAAAACATTAATTATAATTACCCCTATTGAAACTTCATATGATACCATTTGTGCTGCTGATCTAATTGCCCCTAAAAATGGATATTTAGAATTTGAAGCCCATCCTCCCATAATTATTCCATAAACACCTAATGAGGAAACGGCAAAAAGATATAAAATACCCACATTTATATCAGCTAATACAAAATTTTCTCCAAATGGAATTACCGCCCAAGATATCAAAGCTAAAGTCATGGTGACAACTGGAGCTAATATAAATACAATTTTGTTTGAACTTGCCGGTATTATTATTTCTTTAAAAATATATTTTAAGGCATCTGCTAATGATTGAAATAAACCAAATGGACCAACAACATTTGGTCCTCTTCTTTTTTGGACAAAAGCCCAAACTCTTCTGTCAAGCCAAACTATCATTGCAACTGAAACTAAAACAGGGATAAGAAGAAAAAATATTTTATAAATTTCAGTAAATAAAATTGAAAAATAAGAGCTCATTATCCCTCTGTTCCAGTTTTTTCCATATTGGCTCTGGCATATCTACATTCTGACATTGTTTTTGATGCCCGAGCAATTGTATTAGAATAATAATAATCAATATCCTGAACTAATATTTTTTCATCTTTAAATTTATATGATGGTACTGCAAAATTAATATTATTTTTAGTATTTAAATAGTCATGCATAGACTTAAGTAATTCTTCTTTATTATTAAATAAAGCATTTCCTTTTATTGCAGAAGATAATTCATTAATTATTTGCCAATCTTCTTTGGCTTCTCCTGGAGGATATGATGCCTTAAAAGCTTTTTGTAATTTTCCCTCTAAATTTGTAAAATAACCATCTTGTTCTGTGTAGGCTGCACCAGGCAAAATTATATCTGCTATCTCAGCACCTCTATCACCATGACTACCAATATAAATTATAAATTCATTATTCTTTTTAAATTTAAGATTATCTTGACCAATTAAAAAAATAATTTCTGAATCGTTATCTTGTATTTTCTTAAGTGTCTTATTGCTTCCATCGTTTGATGAAAAAATACCTAAATCGTGAGCACCAACATCTGAAGCATTTATTGGTAATATGTTAAGAGAATTCCAGTTATCATTAATTTTATTAATACTCTTTAGATACTTTTTTAATTCTTCAAATACATATGCACCATTGTTGCTATTTAAAATTGATTGACCTAAAATAATTATAGGTTTTTTTGAGCTGATTATTTTATCTGAAAGTTCATGCTCATTTTTGATTATTTTATTTATAACCTCTATATCATTTTCTAAAACTTTATAAGGGTATGTTAAATCTCCAATATTCTCTAAAGAAAATATTTCTGTTTTATTTTTTAAATAACTTTTTCTTATTCTTGAATTTAAAATAGTTGCCTCAAATCTAGGGTTTGTTCCTATTAATAATAATAGATCAGTTTCTTCGACTCCCTCAATTGTAGAATTAAATATATAATTACATCTGTTTTCAAAATTTACATATGTATTTTCAGATCTAGAGTCTAGAAACTTAGAATTTAACGTTTTTTCAAACAATCTTTTACAAATAAACATAGTTTCCATATTTGTCATATCGCCTGTTAATCCAACAATTTTGTCTGGTGATGATTTTGAAATTTTTTCTAGGATTTTTTTATATACATTTTGCCAATTTATTTCTTCAAAGTTTCCATTATTTTTTATAAGCGGTTTATCTAATCTTTGATTTTTTAAACCATCACAAGCATATCTTGTTTTATCAGAAATCCACTCCTCATTAATTTCCTCATTTATTCTAGGTAAAACTCTTTTTACTTCCCAATCGTATGTGTCTACTCTTATATTAGATCCAACAGCATCCATTACATCTATCGTCTCTGTTTTTTTGAGCTCCCATGGTCTTGCCTCAAAAACGTAGGGTTTTGAAGTTAATGCTCCTACTGGGCATAGATCTATAACATTCGCTGACATTTCTGACTCCATAGATTTCTCTAAATACGTCGTTATTTCCATGTTTTCGCCACGTCCAATTGCACCTAACTCTGGTACTCCTGCCACTTCGGTGGCAAATCTGATACATCTGGTACAATGAATACACCTTGTCATTTGAGTTTTAATTAATGGTCCCATATATTTTTCTGGTACATATCTTTTATTCTCTTTAAATCTTGATTTATCAATTCCATAAAACATTGATTGATCTTGTAAATCACACTCACCACCTTGATCACATACTGGACAATCTAGTGGATGGTTAGCTAGTAAAAATTCCATCACACCTTTTCTTGCTTTCTCAACCTTTTCTGTATTTGTTTTGATAATCATTCCCTCGGCTGCGGGCATTGCGCATGATGCTATTGGTTTTGGGGATTTTTCCATTTCAACCAAACACATACGACAATTTCCAGCTATAGAAAGTTTTTCGTGATAACAAAATCTTGGTATTTCTGCTCCTGCCTGCTCACAAGCTTGAAGTACGGTTAAACCGTCTTCAACTTCAATATCAATATCATTTACTTTTAGTTTAGGCATTTTCTTTTTCTAATAAGTGTTGATCTACCAAATATGGAATGTTTTTTTGTTTTTTGACCACAGGATCAAATTTATTTCTTTCAAGTATTTCTTCTTTAAAATGTCTGATTAATCCTTGAACAGGCCAAGATGAACCTTCTCCAAAAGCACATATCGTATGGCCTTCTATTTGTTTGGTTACATCAAATAGCATATCTACTTCATCTGGTGTTGCATCACCAGCTGCCATTCTTTCTAACATTCTCCACATCCATCCTGATCCTTCTCTACATGGTGTACATTGACCACAACTTTCATGTTTGTAAAATCTAGCTATTCTTGCCATACACTTTATAATATCTTGATCATTATTGATAACCACTATTCCAGCTGTTCCTAATCCTGTTTTGTTTTCAACACATGCATCAAAATCCATTTTCATGTTGTCGCAAATTTCTTTTGGCAACATTGGCATTGAAGAGCCGCCTGGTATTACAGCTTTAAGATTTTCCCATCCACCAACAACACCTCCTGCATGAGTCTCTATCAAGTCTTTAAGTGGAATTCCCATTTCCTCCTCCACATTACATGGATTATTAACATTTCCAGAAATACAATAAATTTTTGTACCAGTATTTTTAGGCCTTCCTAGAGAGCTAAACCATTTTGCACCTCTTCTTAAAATTGTAGGAACAGCCGCAACAGTTTCAACATTATTAATAATTGTGGGGCATCCATATAATCCGATTAAAGCAGGAAATGGTGGTTTTAATCTTGGTTGTCCTTTTTTACCTTCTAAACTCTCAAGAAGAGCTGTTTCTTCTCCACAAATATATGCTCCGGCTCCATAATGAATATAAATATCTAAATCCCATCCTGAATTTAATGAATTCTTACCTATTAAATTATTTTTATATGCTTCATCAATTGCAACCTGAAGTTTTTGTCCTTCATTAAAATATTCACCTCTTATGTAAATATAGCATTTGTGAGCATTTACTGCATACGAGGCAATTAAACATCCCTCTATTAGTTTGTGAGGTTCAAACCTTAAAATATCTCTGTCTTTACAAGTTCCAGGCTCTGATTCATCTGCATTAATAACTAAATAATGCGGCCTAGATCCTACCTCTTTGGGTGCAAATGACCATTTTAGACCTGTAGGAAAACCGGCTCCTCCTCTTCCTCTGAGTTCAGAGGATTTTACTTCATTAATAATCCATTCTCGACCTTTTTCTAAAATTTCTTTAGTACCCTTCCAATCATTTCTCAATTTTGCAGATTCATAATCTGCGCCACTGTCATTATATAAATTTTGAAATATTCTATCCTCGTCTTTAAGCATTTTTATTTCCTAATAAAGTTTTTCGATTATTCACTGGTTCTGCATTTATTCTTCCAGTGTAAGATCCTGATTTTGGAATTTTATTTTGGTATATTTTATCAATTATTTCTTCAAGTTTTTTATCATTTAAGTCCTCATAATAATCTTCATTAACTTGCATCATTGGGGCATTAACACAAGCACCTAAACATTCAACCTCCATCCAAGAGATTTTACCATCCTCAGACAATGTATTTTCTTTTTCAGATATTTTTTTTTTACAAATTTTAACTAGATCATACGCACCTCGCAACATACAAGGTGTTGTTGTACATACTTGAAAAAAATATTTTCCAACAGGAGATAAATTATACATTGAATAAAATGTTGCTACCTCATAAACTTTTATATATGGCATATCTAAAAATTTAGCGATGTATTTCATTGCTTGCAATGGTATCCAGTTGTCATTTTGTCTTTGAGCAATATATAATAAAGCCATAACTGCACTCTGTTGTTTTCCATCTGGATAATTAGAAATTATTTTTTTGGCTTCTTTCAAGCTTTTTTCATTAAACTCAAATGTATCTGGTTGGTCTTTATGAATTTTTTTTATACTCATCTATCTACTTCTCCAAAAACTATATCCATTGAACCTAAAACTGCAGGCACATCTGCTAACATATGACCTTTAATTAAATAATCCATTGCTTGAAGATGAGTAAATCCAGGAGCTCTAATCTTACATTTATAGGGTTTACTTGAACCATCTGAAATTAAATAAACACCAAATTCACCTTTTGGCGCTTCTACAGCCGTATAAATTTCGTCTTTCTCAACTCTGTATCCCTCAGTAAAAAGCTTAAAATGATGTATTAAAGCTTCCATTGATTGTTTTATATCTTTCTTTGGTGGTGGTGAAATTTTTCCATCGTCAGTTTTAATTGGTCCCTTTGGAAGATTTTGTAAACATTGTTTAATAATTTTTACACTTTCTTTCATTTCTTCAATTCTACAAAGATATCTATCATAACAATCTCCATTTTTTCCAATAGGTATTTTAAAATCTAAATCATCATAGCAATCGTATGGTTGACTTCTCCTTAGATCCCAGGCAACTCCAGAGCCTCTCAACATTACACCAGAAAATGAATAATCTAATGCATCTTGTTTTGATACTATCCCAATATCTACATTCCTCTGTTTAAAAATCCTATTATCAGTTAACAAAGTTTCTAAATCATCAATAATTTTTGGAAATTTATTACAAAATTCATCAATATCACTTTCAAGTCCCTTGGGAAGATCTTTGTGTACTCCACCAGCTCTAAAATAATTTGCATGAAGTCTTGAGCCTGAAACTCTTTCGTAAAATCCCATTAACTTTTCTCTTTCTTCAAATCCCCACAAAGTAGGTGTTAAAGCTCCTACGTCCATTGCTTGAGTAGTTATATTTAGTATGTGACTTAATATTCTTCCTATTTCGCAGAAAATTACTCTTATATACTTAGCTCGACTAGGAACTTCAATTTTAAGAATTTTTTCAATTGCTAAAGCGAATGCATGTTCTTGATTCATTGGTGCAACATAATCAAGGCGGTCAAAATATGGAATTGCTTGAACATAAGTTTTGTTTTCAATTAATTTTTCTGTTCCACGATGTAGGAGTCCAATATGAGGATCAGCTTTTTCAACAACTTCTCCATCTAATTGAAGTATTAACCTCAATACACCGTGAGCTGCTGGATGTTGTGGACCAAAATTTAAATTTAATGTTTTTTTTTCTTTAGGCATCGTTTTTTTTAATTTCTTTAATATATTTAGTTCCTTCCCAGGGACTTTCGTAATCAAAATTTCTATAATTTTGTTCTAATTTTACTGGTTCATATATAACCTTCTTAAATTCCTCGCTGTATCGAACTTCATTATGACCAGTTAAAGGAAAATCTTTTCTCAAAGGATGTCCTTCAAAACCATAATCAGTTAAAATTCTTCTTAAATCAGGATGATTTTTAAAATTTAAACCATACATATCAAAAACTTCTCTCTCCATCCAATTTGCTGACGGAAATATTGATGTTAAAGAATGAATAATATCGGTTTCTTTAATTGTGTAATCAATTATTATTCTTTTATTGTGCTCATGACTTAAAAGAAGGTAAACCATCTTAAATCTATTTTCTTTTTCCGGGTAATCTACTGCAGTGATTTCAATCAATTGCCTAAATTTAGTTTGATTGTTAGTTTTCAAAAATGAAATTACATCTATCAACTCTTCATGATCTATACTTAAATAAATGTTATCATGCTTAATAAAAGAGTTATTAATTTTGGAAGTTAGTTCAGAATTAATAAATTTTTCCAGGTCCTTAAGATTTTTCATTTTTTATCTTTCTAAAGAGCCTTTATTTCTTATTTTTTTCTGTAATTGTAAAATACCATACAATAATGCTTCAGCTGACGGAGGACATCCCGGTACATATACATCTACTGGTACTACACGATCACATCCTCTGACTACAGAATATGAATAATGATAATATCCACCACCATTTGCACAGCTTCCCATAGATATTACATATCTAGGTTCAGGCATTTGATCATAGACTTTTCTCAACGCTGGTGCCATTTTATTTGTTAAAGTTCCAGCAACTATCATAACATCTGATTGACGAGGTGATGCTCTCGGTGCAGCACCAAACCTTTCAAGATCATATCGTGGCATAGATGTTTGCATCATTTCAACAGCACAACAAGCTAATCCAAACGTCATCCAATGTAACGAGCCTGTTCTTGCCCAGTTAACAAGATTGTCTAATGAGGTTGTTATAAACCCATTATCACTGAAGTCTTGTGCTAATTGCTTAAACTCATCTGGAATATCTTTTTTTCTATCTTCTAAATTCATGTTATTCCCAATCTAGTGCTCCTTTTTTCCATTCATAAATAAATCCAACTGTTAAAATAAATAAAAAAATCATCATAGAACAAAAACCAAATAAACCAATTTGACCAAGTGATATTGCCCATGGGAACAAGAACGCAATTTCTAGATCAAATATTATAAATAATATTGCTACTAAATAAAATCTTACATCAAATTCCATCCTTGAGTCATTGAAAGGCTCAAAGCCGCATTCGTAAGCAGAGAGCTTTTCAGGGTCAGGTTTTTTTGGCGCCGCTATATAGTTGACTGCAACAAATACTAAACTCAAACCTAGAGCTATTATTAAAAACAATATAATCGGCAAATAATCTTTTAAAAATTCCGCAAGCATTTGATTCCTATGTAACAACTATTATATCAACTAAAAGTGGAGATATGTCACATTTTTAAGCCCTGTTTTACTCAGATTATGGCGGGAGTGAAGGGACTCGAACCCTCGGCCCCCTGCGTGACAGGCAGGTGCTCTAACCAACTGAGCTACACCCCCCGCTATAATAGTATTTTCTAATATGGATTGAGCTTTTTTATGCGCTGCCACCACAAGTAAAAAATATTCTCGCTATTAGTAATGAGATATATAATTTAATCAAGCATTATTATTTTTGATTAAATGAAGAAAAATTTAAAAATAGAGGAATTGTCAATAATTATACCAATATATAACGAAGCAAAAAATATAAAAAGACTGAGTTTAGAAATAAAAAAGAATTTAAAAATTAAAAAGTTTGAAATAATTTTCGTGGACGATGACTCTAAAGATAATACTATCAAAATACTTAGAGAAGTTTATAAAAAAGATAAAAAAGTAAGATTTTTGATTAGAAAAAATAAAATTAAAGACTTATCAAAATCCTGTATCTTAGGTTTTAATAATTCAAAATATAATAATATCTTGGTTATGGATGGTGATTTTCAACACGATCCAAAATATATAAAAAGATTTATTTACAAATATAATACAACATTAAGCGACATAGTTGTTGGATGTAGAAACTTTTCATACAAAAAAAATAAAGGATTAAGTTTTTTAAGAACATTTGCATCTCTCTTTCTTATATCTTTTATTAATATTTTTCTTGGCAAAAAAACATCAGATCCATTATCTGGTTTTTTCTTGTTTAAAAAAGAATTATTTGTCAAATCCAAAAAAAAAATTTATGGTAAAGGATTTAAAATTTTAGCAGATATTATCTATAATAACCATAATATTAATATTAGTGATGTAAAAATTAATTTTAAAAAAAGACTGTATGGTAAAAGTAAAATTAATCTTAAAATATTATTTTATCTATTAATCTTTATAATCGGAAAGTTCAAATTGTGAAAAACTACACTTTAAATCTTTATTTAAAAATTTATTTAATAATTTTATATTTATTTGCAGTATTCTTTTTCTTTCAAAAATATAATAATTATGTTGAATGGACAATTTCTGAATGGCTTATTAATTATCAAGGAGGTTTTACAAGAAGAGGTTTAATTGGTGAAATTGTATTTCAAATTAGTAAACTTTCTTCCCTAACAATAAGAGAGACAATATTAACTTTTCAAATTACAACTTATCTAGTTTATTTTTACTTACTTTATAAATTTTTAAAAGATACAAACAGTAACATTTTATTTATTTTTGCGATCTTTTCACCACTCTTTGTTATTTATCCTATTGCAGAAGTTGAGGTACTTGGAAGAAAAGAAATTTTTATTTATGTTTCATTTCTGCTTGTTGTAAATATTTTTTCTATAAAAAATATTCAAAATAGACATTATTTTTATTTTTCAATCATATTAATGATATCATGTCTTATTTGGGAAGGTTTTGTAATTTATATTTCTTATTTTATATTTATTTTAATTTTAAAAAATAACCTTCTCTTCAATAGAAGTTTTTTAACAAAATTAACAATAAGTTTAATACCTTTATTAATCTCTTTTTATTTTGTTTTTTTTTACCGTTTAGATGAAAATGGGCTAAAAATGATGTGTCAAAGTATTAATGAATGCTATGGTGCTATAAGTTATTTAAACAGAAGTTTATCTAGTAATATAAGTGAGGTGACTTCAAAATTTCAGATTTCATTTTTAATAAGATATATACTAATTATACTTATAGGTTTTTTTCCTCTCTTTTTATTAATTAAAAATTCAAAATTTAATTATAAGCAAAAGTTTAAAAACGATTATTTATATTTAATATTTTTTATCATTATATTTACACCTTCACTATTTTTTTATTATATTGCTCAAGATTGGGGTAGATGGGTCAGTATATCTTATACTTTAAGCTTATTAACTTATGTTTATTCTTTAAAAAATAATTTTGTTGTTCTTAATTTTAATCGAATTAATTATTTAATATTTCGAAAAAAATTTGTTGTTATTTTTTTATTTATAATATTTGCATTTGGTTGGACACCGAAAACATTAATAAGTGATGATGTTGGTTCAATACCAATTTATAGAAAGAGTTTAGAAATTATACAAAGCATTATCAGATAATGGTGGGCGGTAAAGGACTCGAACCTTTGACCCCCTCGGTGTAAACGAGATGCTCTACCAACTGAGCTAACCGCCCAAAATATGCTATTTAATACATTAACACTTAATCAAAGTAAATTAATAATTACATAATACTATTCTTATGAAATATTACCTTTTTGAGATTTTTAATTAAATTATTATTTTTAAATCAAATAGCTACTTTAAAAACTTTGAATAATATTTTTAAATACTTTTGTTTTTTTTTTCTAAAGTAAACTTATCATCAATCTTAAATTTTATATCAGTAAATGCCTCAATTTTATTTAATTCATCAATAGTATTTGTAATTAAATTTTCGAAATGTATAACTATAGAATTTGGTTCATTTATCCAACCTAATTTCCATTTATCTAGTTCTTTTTTTAAGCCTGGCTCTAGTTCATTAAAATAACCAGATGTAATATTTTTATATTTTTTTAATATGCCCTCGGTATTTCTGACAAGAATAATTTTTTTAAAATCTTTAAGATATAGTTTATTAAATTCCGTTGGAGGGAAATGTTGTTTGCATATAATTTTTGAATTTAGTTTAAGAAAATCACAAAATTTATGATATAGATGTATATCGAAATCACAAATATCTGAATGATGTTGTCTTAAGTATTTGTATTCAGTAGTAGGATTAGTATTTCTTAATTTATTAATAACTAAATTAGAGAAGAATTTATAAAATAGATATTTATGTAAATTGTTAAAAAAATTTACAAATTTTAACTTCATTAAATTTTTTAATGCAGATCGTAAAAAACTATTATTATGATCCATATGTTCATAATTAACTATTTGTATACATTTATAATTAGAATGTTTATTAATAACACTCATCAAACTAGTTGAAGCAGAACCGGGACAAGCTATTATTATTTGTTTCATTTTAATACAAAAATATTTTATCTACACTTTATAATATATTTAAATTTTTATCTTATCTAAACTTATAAATTATTGGATACTTGCTTGAGATTTGTCGTCTTTTTTTCCTTCTGAAATTTTATCGACCTCAGTCCATTCTACAGGTTTAAGTTCTTTTAAAAGTGCAATTTTTAGAACTTCGTCTGCAGTTTCAACAGGTATAATTTTAATATCTTCTCTAACCTTTTTAGGAATATCCACCAAATCTTTTTCATTTTCTTTTGGGATTAACACTTTTTTTACACCAGCTCTATGAGCTGCTAACAATTTTTCCTTCAATCCACCAATCTGCAATACTTGTCCAGTAATTGTCACTTCTCCTGTCATTGCAACTTCTCTATTAACAGGAATATTTGTAATTGATGATACTATAGAGGTTACCATTGCTATACCGGCAGAAGGTCCATCTTTTGGAGTAGCTCCTTCTGGAACATGAATATGAAAGTCTTTTTTCTCAAAAAAAGGAGGAATTATTCCATATTCTAAACTTTTTGATCTTACAAATGATTTCGCAGCTTTCACTGACTCTTGCATTACATCTCCGAGTTTTCCAGTTATTTGCATTCTGCCTTTGCCCGGCATGTTAACTGTTTCAATTTTAAGGATTTCTCCTCCAACCTCAGTCCATGCTAGTCCAATAACTATTCCAGTTTTATCTTTATTTTCAACTTCACCAAATTTGAATTTTTTAATTCCTAAAAAGTCTGGAATATTTTTATCATTTACTTGAACTTTTTCTACCTCGCCACTTACCACTTTTTTTACAACTTTTCTTGTTACCTTTGAAATTTCTCTTTCTAAATTTCTAACACCTGACTCTCTTGTGTAACTTCTTATAATTTCTTTAATTGTTCCATCTTTTAAATCTAACTCACCTTCTTTTACACCATTGTCTTTTAGTTGTTTGGGTAATAGATATTTATTTGCAATGTTTATTTTTTCATCTTCTGTGTAACCTGGTATTCTAATAACTTCCATTCTATCAAGTAATGGAGGTAGTATATTTAAGGTATTTGCAGTAGTAACAAACATTACATCAGATAAATCATAATCAACCTCTAAATAATGATCATTAAACGCAGTGTTTTGTTCTGGGTCTAAGGCCTCTAATAATGCCGATGATGGATCCCCTCTATAATCATTTCCTATTTTATCAACTTCATCTAATAAAAATAGCGGATTTTTTGTTCCAGCCTTTTTCATCATTTGAATAATTTTTCCTGGCAATGAGCCTATATAAGTTCTTCTATGTCCTCTAATTTCAGCTTCATCTCTAACACCTCCCAAAGACATTCTTATAAACTGTCGATTAGTAGCTTTAGCTATTGATTTACCCAATGAAGTTTTTCCGACTCCAGGTGGTCCAACTAAACATAAAATTGGTCCCTTGATTTTTTCCATTCTTTTTTGGACTGCTAAAAATTCAATAATTCTCTCTTTAACTTTGTCTAAACCGAAATGATCTTCATCTAAAATCTTAAGAGCTTTATTTAAATCAATATCTACGTTGTCTTTTTTAAACCAAGGTAGATCTATCATCCAATCTAAATAATTTCTTACTACTGTTGCTTCGGCTGACATTGGACTCATGTTTTTTAGTTTTTTAAGCTCAGACATACATTTCTTTTCAACATCTTTGGGCATTTTTGCTTTTTGAATTGATTTTTTAAGATTTGTTGTCTCATCTTTTCCATCTTCAATTTCACCTAATTCTTTTTGAATAGCTTTTAATTGTTCATTTAAATAATACTCTCTTTGTGTTTTTTCCATTTGAGTTTTAACTCTACCTCTAATTCTTTTTTCAACACCTATGATACTAGTTTCACTTTCCATCATTTTTATTACTGCATTCAATCTTTTCTTTACATCAAGCGTTTCAAATATTTGTTGTTTTTCGGATATAGATGAATTTAAATTCGACACAATGTTATCAACAATTTTAGATGGTTCTTTTAATTGTTTAATATTGTTTATAGTATCAGACGAAATTTTTTTATTCACAGCAGTAAGTTTTTCTAATCTTCTTACAGCTGTTAAAGCTAAAGGTAATAAATCTTCATCTTTATTTATTACATCTTTTAAATGTTCATAAGTACATGTAATGAACTTTTCATCATCTTTGAAATCGATAATTTTAACTCTTTTTATGCCTTCAACTAAAACTTTAACTGTACCATCAGGAAGTTTTAAAAGTTGTAAAATATTACTTTCACACCCATAAGAAAATAAGTCATTTTTTTTTGGATCATCAACTTCTGAATTTTTTTGGGTTACAAGAATTATCTTCTTGTCACTCTTCATTACCTCATTAAGAGCGGTGATTGATTTATCTCTTCCAACAAATAGTGGTATTACCATGCTTGGAAATACAACTATGTCTCTTAGAGGTAGTAAAGGTTGTGTTAATTTTACTTCCATAGGCATAAATATGGATATTATATTTTATAATGCAATAGGAAACTTTTATTTATTAGCTTTTATTAAGCCGCAGATGTCTTTTCTGTTTTTGATTTGTTCTTAGTATGAACAATTATTGGTTGCGATGTACCTTTGGTAACTCCAGAATCAATAATTACTTCCTCAATATTTTCTTGCCCAGGCAAATCAAACATTGTCTTAAGTAATAAATTTTCTAATATTGATCTTAAACCTCTTGCACCAGTCTTTTTGCTTATAGCTTTATTCGCTATATCTTTAACCGCTTGATCTTTAAAAGTTAATTTTACACCTTCTAATCTAAAAAGTTCTTGATACTGCTTTATGAGTGAATTTTTTGGCTCTAATAAAATTTTAACTAAAGATTTTTCATCCAGATCTTCTAGTGTAGCAGTTATTGGTAAACGTCCTATAAATTCTGGAATAAGCCCATATTTCAGTAAGTCTTCAGGTTCTAAATTCTTCATCCATTCACCTGTTTTTTTATCTTCTACTGCTTTTACCTCGGCGCCAAATCCTATAGAGGACCCTTTATCTCTCTGAGATATTATTTTATCTAGACCAGCAAAAGCTCCACCACAGATAAATAAAATATTAGTTGTGTCTACTTGTAAAAATTCTTGTTGAGGATGTTTTCTTCCTCCTTGAGGTGGTACACTTGCAACTGTACCCTCCATTATTTTTAATAATGCTTGCTGAACACCTTCACCTGATACATCTCTAGTAATGGATGGATTTTCTGATTTTCTACTAATCTTAT
Organism: uncultured Pelagibacteraceae bacterium; assembly: GCA_902561765.1. Classification (GTDB taxonomy): domain Bacteria; phylum Pseudomonadota; class Alphaproteobacteria; order Pelagibacterales; family Pelagibacteraceae; genus Pelagibacter. The sequence continues at coordinate 111,826 of CACEQR010000003.1, forward strand.
CAACTTCATCTATATAGACTATACCTCTTTGAGCTTTTTCAACATTATAGTCAGCGGCTTGTAATAATTTTAAAATTATATTTTCTACATCTTCTCCAACATAACCTGCTTCTGTTAAAGTAGTTGCATCAGCCATAGTAAAAGGTACGTCTAGTATTCTAGCAAGAGTTTGTGCTAATAGAGTTTTTCCACAGCCTGTCGGTCCTACTAATAAAATATTTGATTTAGAAAGCTCTACATTTTTACTAGTTTTATTTTCGTAATTGAGTCTTTTATAATGATTATGAACAGCCACTGACAAAACTTTCTTTGCGTGTGACTGGCCTATCACATAGTCATCAAGAACTTTGCATATTTCTTTTGGCATAGGTAAACCATCTTGATGTTTTACAAAGTTGTCTTTGCTTTCTTCTTTTATTATATCCATGCAAAGTTCTACACATTCATCACAAATGAATACTGTAGGACCAGCAATTAGTTTTCTAACTTCGTGTTGACTTTTCCCACAAAAAGAACAGTAAAGAATATTTTTATTATTACTCATAATTTATAAATCGAATCAGTTTAAATACTTTAATACATTTTGCGTTAAGTAATCAAGTACAGGTTGTGGACAAACTATATATTGTGAACTATTCTCTTTTTTCTACTACTTTGTCTATTAGCCCAAAACTTTTTGCATTATCAGGAGTCATAAAATTATCTCTTTCTAGAGCGGATTTAATTTCGTCAACCGATTTTCCAGTATGTTTAGCATAAATTTCATTTAATCTTTTTTTCAAAGATAAAACTTCGTTAGCATGAATTTCGATATCTGTCGCCTGGCCTTGAAAGCCAGCTGAGGGTTGGTGCACCATTATTCTCGAATTTGGCAATGAGTATCTTTTTCCTTTTGTTCCTGCGGCTAACAAAAAAGAACCCATGCTTGCTGCCTGACCAATACATAATGTACTTATTTCAGGTTTGATATATTGCATTGTGTCATAAATGCCTAATCCTGCTGTTACAAGACCACCTGGACTATTTACATATAAAGAAATTTCTTTTTTTGGATCCTCAGATTCTAAAAATAATAATTGAGCAGTTACCAAAGATGCAACTGAATCATTAATTGGTCCGACGACAAATACAATTCTTTCTTTAAGAAGTCTTGAATAAATATCATAAGCTCTTTCACCTCTACTAGACTGCTCAACGACCATAGGTATTAGAGTATTTAAATGCTCTGGAATTTTAATTGACATAACTGATTCGATTAACTTTATACAACTTGTGATTACTTTTTGCTAACCTTTTTTACTTTTTTAGCTTTTGAGACTGGTAATTTGGTTTTTTTTATTTCTTTTGATTTAGTTTTTATTTCCTTATTTTTAGTATCTGGTTTTTTTGATTTTTTTGTATCATTATTTGTTTGGGCAAGTTTAGCTTGCTCTTTAATATTATTTTCATTTTCTTCTTTTAAAATTTTCTCCGCTTCTTCTTTTGAGATTTCTTTTTTTGTAGTTTTTGCTTTTTTCTTAATTTCTTCAATTATTTTTTCCTCATAAATTTGCCCTCTTAAACTATCTATAGCAGCAGGATTTTTTTCGTAGTAATCTTTAACTATTTTCTCTTGTCCTGGCATCATTCTAAATTGCTTTTGTATTTCACTATTTAATTCCTCTTGGGTAACATTTATTTTATTTTCTTCACCAAATGCATTTAATATTAATCCCATTTTAATTCTTTTTTTAGCCTGTTCTTCAAGTGATTTTTGATTTTTTTTAATCTCATCCTCTTTCATTCCTTGTGATAATATTTTCACCTCTTGTTCAATTAAATTACCAGGCAATTGATCTAATTTTTCTTTTTCGATTTGCTCAAGAATATTTTTCTTAGTAATCATAGCTAATGAATTTTTATACTCATCATTAATTTGTTTAGAAATCATCTCTTTTAAATTTGCTAAATCCTTCGCACCCATATTTTTAGCAAATTCATCATTTATTTTAACTTCTTCCGGAATTTTTACTGCTGTAATTTTACATTCAAAAATAGCTCTTTTATTTATAAGATTTTTTTCAGGAAAATTTTCAGGTAAACTTACCTCTACTTTTTTTGTATCGCCTGATTTAACTCCCTCTAGTTGCTTATCAAAACCTTTAATAAACAAATCTTTTCCAATAACTAATTGAGTGTTTTTTCCTTCATTACCCTTAAAATCTTTACCATCTACTGTTGCTTTATAATCAAAAACAACAAGGTCATTCATTTTAGAAATATAATTTGCTTCAGCTTCTTTAAAATTATTTTGACTTTTTGCAATTTCACTTATTCGTTTATCTGTCTCTTTGTTATCAATTTTAACTATATACTCATCTACCTTAATCGAACTTAATCCTTTAACTGAAACTTTTGGCAATTCTGTAACTGAAATAATATATTCTAAATCTTTACCCTCTCCGAATGATTTTAAATCTATTTTAGGTTGACCTGCTGGTTTAATTTTATTTTCTTCTAAAGCTTTGGTTGTTGTGTCTTTAAGTAGTTTATCAATTACTTCTCCATAAACAGCTTTTCCAAATTGTCGTTTTAAAATTTCAGTTGGAACTTTTCCAGGTCTAAAACCTTTAATTACAACATCTTTTCTTATTTCCTCGTATTTCTCATCCATAAAACCTGAGATGGTTTTCTTATCTACGAATACTTTAAGATCTTTTTCTAAGCCTTTTTTATTTTCAACTGTTACTTTCATAATTAACAAATGGTAGGCGAGAAAGGACTCGAACCTTCACAGCTTGCACTATTGGTTCCTAAGACCAACGCGTCTACCAATTCCGCCACTCGCCCAAATTTATGCTGTTTTATATAGCATTGATCTAATTTGTCCAATCAGAATAATAGTGTAAAAGGATATAAATATATAAAAAAATGATAGTTTCACCTTGTATAAGTATATGTAAAATGGATCCAGTCACTGGATTTTGTTATGGCTGTGGAAGAAATAATGATGAAAAGAAGATATGGAAAGACCAGAACACTAATGATGAATGGAAAAAACAAAATTTAGGAGAGATACAAAAAAGGATGAAAGGGTGGCAATTAGAAAGTTTCAAAGAATCATATGAGCATAAAATTAGTAACGGAGTGTCACTATTTAAAAAGAAACAACTGAATGACTCAAACTAGATTAGCTGTAATAATTTATATAATTGGAATACTTATTGGAGCATTTTTTTTTGATTTATGGAGTGCTGAAACAAATGTTATTAAAAGTTTAGCAGCAATGTTCTGGACCGCATTGTTACTGATAGCCATTGTGTTTGCTGATAAAAAAAAAGATTGACTAATCTTTTTTTATTAATTCACTTATAAATAAATCTCCATTGCCCTCATCAACAGCTTTTTTGTAAAAAGATTTTTCTAAATCAGCTAGTTTCTCAGAATTGCCTAAATCTTTTAACATTTCATGGATATAGGTAAGATCTTTTAAAGTATTGGAAGTTGAAAATTTAAATCCAGTATAATCTTCCTTAAGAACATTATCAAATATTCTATTTAATGCTGCTGAGTTGCCTGAACCAAGTTTTGAAACTGCGAAAAGTTTTTCCAAATCTATATCTAATTTTTTTGCACTTTTAATAAACTCTATAACATTAGTTGCGGTACTCAGTGATAAAAAGTTATTTAGTAACTTTGATTTTGCTCCTTTACCTACTTCTCCGAAATGAAAGTAATCTTTACAAAAGGTTTTCAAATACACCTCTGCTTTCTTAAAATTATCATTAGAAGCACCAACAATTCCTCCACAAATGCCCTCTTCAGCTTGAACAGGTCCACCCATCACAGGACATTCTACATAACTAATTTTTTGCTTAGCAAAAATTTGTTCCATTTTAATTGATCCGTTTTGATTGTGTGTTGTAATGTCAATAATTAATGTATTGTCTTTTAACAAAGTACATACTTTTTCTGCAATACTTATAGCTATTGGCGTATTAGTTACACAAAGAAATAATGCATCTAAATTCTTTTCACATAATTCATTGTAAGTTTTAACCTCTTTTGCTCCGTCACTTACTATCTTATCAATAGGTTCTCTTTTTTTATTTGCAATTACAAATAAATTGTTTCCTTTTTTTAAAATATTTTTAGCTATTCCATAACCCATATAGCCAACACCAATAAAACCTACATTCATAATTTTAATTAATTATAGTATAAGACTAATTGATTAAAAATTAATATTTATGAATAAAAGTTTTAAAAAACTTGAAAACTCAATAATAAGCTGTAAAAAATGTCCGAGACTTGTAAACTTTAGAAGACAGATATCAAAAGATAAAAGAAAACAATATATAAATGAGAAATACTGGGGAAAGCCAATAACAGGTTTTGGTGACCAAAAAGCAAGAATATTATTAGTAGGTTTAGCACCAGCAGCTCATGGTGGAAATAGAACTGGACGAGTTTTTACAGGAGATAGATCGTCTGAATTTTTATATAAATGTCTTCACAAAGCTAAATTATCAAATCTTCCAAATTCTGTTCACAGAAATGATGGTTTGATACTAAATGATAGTTTTATAACCACTGCCTTAAAATGTGTACCCCCTGGAGATAAGCCAACTAAAAATGAACTTAATAATTGTTTTAAATATTTTAGGAACGAGATTGAAAATCTAGAAAATTTAAAGATTGTTGTTGCCCTCGGGAAAATAGCCTTTGATGCATGTGTAGAGTTTTATAAAAAACAATTTGAAATAGGATCTAATATTAAATTTGGACATAGTAAATTTTTTAAACTACCAAATAACATTTTATTAGTTGGTTCTTATCATCCAAGTCCAAGAAATGTGAATACTGGAAGAATTGATGTAAATAAAATGACAAATTTATTTATTAAGGTTAAGAAGGCTATTTAATTAATTGTTTTTTGAATTCATCTGGAAGTTTTGATGGTTTGCCTTCTTTATTAATTGAAGCTAATAGTATTTGAGCTTCAGTAATCACAGACTCGTTAACATAAATATTTTGTCTCATTTTTATAGAAACATTTTTAACTTCCAATACTTTTGAAACAATTTTTAAATTATCTTCAAGTTTTGCTGGTTTAAAAAAATTTAAGTTGCAGGATTTTACTATTATATAAATCCCAAATTTCTCTTTAATTTTATTATTACTAAAACCTAAAGATGTGATTGCGTCTGTTCTTGCTCGTTCTAAAAATTTTAAATAATTGGCATAATAAACTACTCCTCCACTATCGGTATCTTCATAGTAAACTTTAAAACTTGATTTAAATTCCATATTAAAAATATATTATCAAAGACAAAGAATATATATACTAATGATTATTTCTTTATGAAAATATATGTAATTTGGCTTATAGGTGTTATATTATGGAATTTTGGCTATCCTGAAGCAACACCTCTTCTTGATGTAATTGCAGCAATCTTGCTCTCGTTTTTAAGTTTAGTTCTTAAAAAATATTTAAAATAAATTATTCAGAGGAAAAAAAAATATTTTGATAGTAACTAATCGCTTTCATTTTAGAATTATCTGTATCAGCCATAATTGCAACTCCATCCAACTCTTTAACGTCTAGTTTATGAAGTTTTTTAAAATCCTCTTTTACGTTTGCTTTAACTGTAACCCATTCATCTAAGTTAATTTTTGTAGTAGATAAAACATAGTCAATCGATTTTTTTGTATATGGACTTGGCTTATAATCATCAATATTCATATTACTTGAATAAACGTAATTAATAGCTTTATTTGATAGTGGTGTAGCACCAGTTTTTTTAATTACAAATACTCTGGCAGCAAAATCATGTCCTTTTTTTGTATTTTCTTTAATCCCTTTTAGATCTTTTTCAACTTTCCACGAAATATTAATAAAAGGAGTATCATCTAAGTCTATTTTTATCTCTTTGCCCAATCCTGAGGCAGCATTATCAGCTACTGCCTTTAAATAATTTCCATTTTCATTTTTTCCAATTGTGTAAATGGTTTTTGCATCGGCTCCTCTGACTTTTCTAACTTTTAATTCAGATAGTTCGTTTTCAGTAAATTTAAAAATAATTTTTTCTTGAGCAGCAGAAACTGAAGAAAGAAAAATTGTGAATATAATTAATGATACGATTTTTTTCATTAATCTTTCTATAGACAATTATATTATTTTTTCAATGTTATCTATTAACTAGGGTATCAAAACTATTTTTGGAGCCGAGCAGCTACCATCATGAATTTGTTTAAAAGCTTCAGCTCCTTTCTTTAATTCTCGGTATTCTATCCAAGAAAGATCTCCTATTTCTTTATCAGCCAAAATTTTAATTGTTTTTTCAAAATCTTTATTAGTATAACAATAAGTGCCTATAAATGTTACTTCTTGGAGTGTTGCTTTTCTAAAATTAAATATTCCAGATGGTTGTGTTAAACCTATGTGTATAATACTACCACCAGGCTTGATCACAGATATAGCTTGTTGTCTAGATATCTCTAATCCAACTGTATCGAAAACAATATCGAAACTATTTTCTTTTACTTCTTTATCATTTGGACTAACAAATTTACCATCAAAGTATTTTGAACAAACATCTAACCTTAATTTGTTTGGATCAGACATTATGATATTTTTATTTCCTTTTATTTTAGATAAAATTAATGAACACAATAATCCAATAGCTCCTGCACCTTGCACTAAAGTTCGACATTCAGAGAGAGGTTTTTTTAATGATGTTTCTCCCATTAGTACAGCATGTAATGATACAGCTGTTGGTTCAGCAATTGTAGCTTCACTTAAATCAAGACGATCAGGTATTTCATAAATATTTTGATTTGGAGTTGATACAAGCTCGGCAAATACTCCACTTCTCTCATATGGTCTATTCATGCCTAATAAAACTCTGTTTGGACATAAATGTTCTCTTTCATTCAAACAATACTCACATTTTCCACAAGTTATTAATGGGTTTAATACAACATTTTTATCTTTGAATTTACCATTTTGTATTTTTCCACTTACTTCATGACCAAGAATTAAAGGAGGAATTCTTCTCTCATCTTTACCATGGTAAGCATGCATATCAGATCCACAAATTCCTGAAGCGTGAACTTTTAAAATACTTTCACCACTTATTTCTGTTGGATCTTTTTCATCTCTATAAGTAAGTTCTTCAACACCAGTATAAACTAAAGCTTTCATAATTATTTATTGTTCAAAAGATAATACATAATATATGAAACAACAAATCCTATAATCCATGAAAATGTTTTAAAATCTACAAAAGTTATATTCCAAATAATTGAAAAAGAAAAAATAAAACCAATAAATACTGCATATACAGCTTTATAATTCCAACCTCCTGAATAAATGTACTCATTTTCTGGTCTAATATAAAAAAGATCTTTATGATTAATTTTTTCTTTCTTAACAATATAATAGTCAGCAATGATTATACCAAAAATTGGACCAAAAAAAGCAGCTAAACTATCGATTAACCTTATCACTTCTATTTGACTCAAGAGCGAAGGCCATAAACCACCAGTAATTATACCAAAAAATAAAATTAACATTCCAGTACTTTTTAGGTTAAGGTTTTTAGGTAAAAAATTAATTATACTATTTTGAGTTGGAACATAATTGGTTATTAAATTTGTTGAAATTGATGAGAATATTATAAAAATCAATGCGTACACTGATAGATATACATTATCAATCTTTCCTATAATATCCATCGGCTTTGTAATTATTTGATCAACCACAATAAGTTTTTGATTCAATAAAACATCAACACCTATAACAATTGTAGTTGCAAGAAAAGAAAAGATAATCATATTCAAAAATAAAAACAAATTACCCATTTTAAGATCTTTACTAGTTTTCACATATCTTGAAAAATCCCCAAAATTTAAGAGCACAATTGAAAAGTAAGAAAAAATTGTTCCCGTAAGAACAACAAATGGCAATATATTTGATTTAGAAATCAGATTTGTCGTAGTTGTGTTTGATTTTAAAGATTGAAAAATTTGAGTACTATTTTCAGCGATTAGCACAACAAAGAAAAAAATTAATCCTAAGTAAACAAATATTGCCGAAAATTTTAAAAATCTTTGGTTATATCTTTGACCATTTGTGAATAAAAAATATTGTATAAAAAAAGTTATTATAAGAGAAAACCAATCTATAATGTTTAAACCTAGGAAAAATGCCAGAAGAAGTTCATTTTCCAAGATTTGTGCATCAATACCGTAATAAATAATTATTCTTGTTAGGTAATTAATAGATTTAGATATGAAATATGTTTGTATTCCAAACATAAATATTCCAACAATTGATCTTAATAAACTAAAGTATCTTGCTCCATTTAGACCCATAGACATTCTCATCATAACTGGAAATGGCAATCCGTGTTTTTGGGATGGATGACCAATCAGATTAACAAAAAAATACACAAGAATTGATGCAGCTATTGAGGAAGATAAAACTAAATAAGAGCTTAAATTATATATTAAATACAAAGAGGCAATTAGAGCAAACCCAGCAATAGTTTGAATACTATTTGCCCAAAAACAGAATAAATCTGCCGAAGTCCATGTCTTGTTACTTGGATTAACTGTAGCTAATTCAAAATTTTTTAATTCTATATTTTGACTCACTATGAAGATTCTAAACTAATATTTTTATATGTCTATAAAAGTGATAACAGTTAGCTATTAATAGATGAGTTTTTTAAAAAGTAATATTGGTTACATTTCAATGTTCATTGCTGTTATAGGCTTTGGCTCTGGCCCTCCATTTGTAAAATTAGCACTCCAAGAGTTTTATGTCATGGATTTAATGGCAGTTCGATTCTCTTTAGCATTTATTTTAATGTTAATATTTGCTCTTTTAATGAGAGTTGATTTATCTATTAAAAAAATTGGATTAACTCCTTTTTTAATGGGTCTGCTAAATCCTTTTTTGGTAACTCTTAGTTTTCATATAGGTTTATTACTAACATCTCCAGTAAGTGGTGTTGCTTTAATAAGTACACTTCCTATTTGGCAGCCTTTTGTAGCAAGAATTTTTTTAAAAGAAAAAATTGAAGTTAAAGTAATAATTGGTGCATTTATTACAATTATTGGAACTTTAATTTTATTATCAACTCAAAAAAAAATAGGAGGTGGAAATTATTTAGGGGATTTTATTATATTTTTAGGAATGATGTGTGTTTCTATTAATGAAGTTCTTGGAAGACGATTTATGCAAACTAAAGTAAATCAATTAGGTGTAAACACTTTTCAATATATGATTGGAGCAATCTTATCAGTTTTAACACTTTTTATATTGTGGCCTGATAGTAGTTTTAAATTTAACAATTATTTAAATTTTAGTCCTCCAGTTCTTGCAGCTATAACTTTATCTTTTATAACTTTTGGGGCATATTTATTTTATAACTTTGCTTTGAGAAGAGCGCCAATTGGCAGAATTAGCTTGATGTATCCATTGACAGGTCCTATAGGTGCTACAATGTCATGGATAGTTTTGGGTTCAACGATATCTATTAATATATTTGTATCATTAATAATAATATTAGTGGGAACTATTATTCCTCAAATCAATTTAAAAGCTAAGGGCTAGGATACATTACACTTGGCAACCATAATGCTATTTGAGGAAATATAATAATTAATATTAAACCAATTAATTGAATGACCATAAATTGCATCATACCTAAGTAGATATCTTTCAAATCCCATTGAGGAACTACACCCTTTAAGAAATAAGCTGATAAAGCTACAGGTGGAGACAGCCAGGCGGTTTGTAAATTGACAGCTACAAGAATAGCAAACCATGTTAAGTTAAAACCTAATTCTAAAATTAAAGGTAAAACAATTGGTAAAACTATTAATACTATTGGAACCCATTCTAAAGGCCAACCTAGTAGAAAGATTGCAGCCATTATAATTGCTAAAATTACATACTTGTTTACATCAAGATTTAATAAGAAGTCTGTTAATAGAGATGGAGTTCCTAATTTTGAAAATACCGCACCGAAAAAATTTGAGGCTGCAACTAAAAACATAATTAATGCTGTTATCTCTAAAGTTTTTAATAGAGCTTCTTTCAAACCTTGGTAAGTAAGTTTTTTATAAGCTAATGCTAA
>CACEQR010000004.1 GCA_902561765.1 uncultured Pelagibacteraceae bacterium
CAAAAATGATATGATTTTAATTAAATATGCTTATCAAGGTGAAGAGATAAATGATCTTGCACTTTCACTTTGTCCGACCAAGGAAAGAAAAATAGAATCTATTGAAATGGGTAATGCTTTTAGAAAAGTTTTAGAAGATAGCTGGAATTACAAAATTCAGGAAAATACTGCTTATCCTATCTCGGTTGGCAAAGCAGCTAAGTACTTTAAAATTCCACTTAACCTCACAATAATATCTTACTTACAATCCTTTGCATCTAATTTAATAAATGTTTGTATAAAACATATACCTATAGGACAAAAAGTAGGACAGGACTGCACTATTCAAACATATGATTTGATAAGAGAAATAGAAAATGAAAGTAAAAATTTAGAGCTAGAAGATTTGGGAGGCGTTTGTTTTAATAGTGATATATATAGTATCAAACATGAAAATTTAAGAACTCGTATATATAAAACATGAAAAATATTAATGGACCATTAAAAGTTGGAATAGGTGGACCCGTAGGTGCTGGAAAGACTAGTTTAACAGCTGAACTTTGCAAATTTTTATCAAAAAAAATTTCTATGGCTGTGATATCTAATGATATTTACACAAAAGAAGATGCAGAATTTTTGATGAAAGCTCAAGCTTTACCGTTAGATAGAATTAAAGGTGTAGAAACTGGAGGGTGTCCACATACTGCAATTCGTGAAGATGCTTCAATCAATATGCTTGCAGTAGAAAATATGAAAAAAAAATTTCCTGACCTTGATCTTATTCTTATTGAGTCAGGAGGTGATAATTTAGCGGCAACTTTTAGTCCTGAATTAGTAGATCTTTCTATTTATGTAATTGATGTTGCAATGGGTGGAGATATTCCTAGAAAAGGTGGGCCGGCAATTCAAAAATCAGATTTGTTAATTGTTAATAAAACAGATTTAGCTCCACACGTAGATGTGAATTTAGAAATTATGAAGGAAGATGTAAAAAAAGCCAGGAATGGCCTCCCATATTTTTTTTGTGAAATGAAAAGGCAAATTGGAGTTGATAAAATTGCTAAATTTTTATTTTCCTCTGGTGGTCTCTAAAATTAAGCTCTAATTGTTGGTAGCAGATAGAAATCGGCTGTGTCTATCTTTGAAGAATGTTCTCTTCTCATATTCCATCTTTTTTGAACACCTGCGCTGGCAAGACTTAAAGTAGATCTTCCATACCGATAGTTAGTATTATCTATAGACCTCATTAAACCCTTTATTTTCTCATCTTTTTCAGAAGAAAATAGGTTTTTACTACCATCTTCATTAGATAAACTTGTAAGCATCACACCTGCTTTTTGATAACGGTAGCCATTTTTAAAGATAGAGTCTAGAGCAACTAAGGCAGTTTTAACTATCTCAATACTATTATTTGTTGAAATTGCAAAATCTATTGTCTTTGAGTTTGAATAATATCCAAATCTACTTTGAAAAGGGCTTGTTCTAACAAAAACAGTAATTGACTTTGCAATTAAAGACTCGGATCTAATTTTTTCAGATGCATTCAAACAATAATTTGCGACTGCTTCTTTTAATTCTTGGTATTTTTCAATTCTTTGACCAAAAGAACGAGATACAACACAGCTTTTTCTTTTTGTTTGTGTTGTTTCTAAATCAATACAAGGAACTCCTCTTAATTCCATTGCGGTTCTTGAACCTAAAACGTTTGAGTTTTTCTTTATCCATGTATTAGATTTATTTTTAAGCTGTTTCGCATTATAAATTCCATTTTTATGGTAAAACTTTGTTAGTTGCCTTCCCACACCCCATACATCATTAATTTCTACTTTCTCTAATATAGGGTCAATATTTTCAATTCCTATTAAACTTGTTACACCCGATTTTTTTTTCTTTGCAATATGATTTGCAACCTTACTTAAGGTTTTTGTTTTGGCAATCCCAATGCTAGTTGGAATACCTGTCCACTTTAAAACTGTCTCTCTGATTTCTCTTCCAACTTTTTCAACTTCATCGTCTGAAAAATTTGATAAATCTAAAAATGCCTCATCAATAGAGTAAACTTCGATAGCAGAGTTAAATCTTTTTAACGTTCTCATTACTCTTCTAGATAAATCTCCATATAAAGAATAATTAGATGAAAAAACTTCAACTTTATTTTTGATAATAATATCTTTTGCTTTAAAATAAGGCTCTCCCATTTTAATACCTAAAGCTTTTGCTTCTGTTGATCTCGAAATTATACAGCCGTCATTATTAGATAAAACTACAACAGGTTTTTTTCTTATTTTAGGATTGAATAATCTTTCACAAGAAACATAAAAAGAGTTACAATCAATAAGTGCTATTTTTTTAGTATACTGAATGGATGACATAAGTTACAACTCCCCAAATAAATATATCTTCATCTTCGTTAATTAAAATTCGATCCGTAAATTCTTTAGAGCCAGATGTTAAAAATTTTTTATCTCTTTCTTGAACTAAACTTTTAACAACTAGTTCATCATGAACATTTGCAATAACTGTTGAGAAATTCTTTGGTGTTAAACTCTTATCAACAACTAATAGATCGCCATCATTAATTCCAACATCTACCATTGATTTTCCCTGAACTCTTATGATGAAAGTTGCTGGAACATTTTTGATTAAATGAACATTTAAATCGATATCTTCCTCAATATAGTCTGTGGCAGGGGATGGAAAACCCGCTCCAGCTTTATGTAAATAGTAAGGTATAGTTAGCTTCATAAATGTTCTTATTTTGTTCTAATTAATATCCAAGTTACTCAATAGTGTCAATCAGGTTGTATTTTGAGTCTGTAACTGAATCAAAAGTGAATCAAAACGTGAACATCTAAACCATATGTTGTATACATGTGGATAACTTTAACCACAAATAGTTTGAATACAATAAATGGGAAAAAACGAAAGCTTAACAGGAAGATGTATTTGTGGTCAGGTTAAATATAGAATTAGAGAAAAACCTCTATTCACCCAAGCTTGTCATTGTAAAGATTGCAAAATTATAACTGGGTCTTCTTATGTTATTAATACAAGCGTCTTAGATAATACCTTAATTATAGAAGGAGAGGTTGCATCAACCGAACTCAAAGCAGGAAGCGGCGCTACTTCCAATGCATATTTTTGTACCAAATGTGGAACTTATATTTATACTGATTATGCCTCAGCCGTTGGTAGATTAACAGTTAGAACTAAAACTTTAGATAATTCAGAAAGTTTTCCACCACAAGTACATATTTTTACAAAAGATAAAGATCCATGGCTAAAATTGTCAGATGATGTAATTTGTTTTGAAAAGATGTATGATCCAAAAAAAACATGGCCAGAGGAAAGTTTAAAAAGATACGGAGATTATTTAAAAGTTATAAATAAATAATTTTATTAGGAGATTAAAATATGAAAAAGTTAACTTGTCATTGTGGAGCAATTGAAGCCGAAGTTAAAATTCCTATAGGTGGCGTTGAAAAGATTATGCGTTGCAATTGTTCAATCTGCAAAAAAAAAGGTTATATTATAGGAGTGCTTGGTCCTGATGATTTTAAACTTACAAAAGGAGAGGATAAGTTATCACTTTATCAGTTTTATACTAATACCGCTAAACATTATTTTTGTTCTATCTGTGGAATTCACACTCATAACAGACCTAGAAGTAATCCAAAAATATATGGTGTGAATATTGCATGTATAGAAGGTGTAGAGCCATTCGAAATTGAGGATGTTCCTGTAAATGATGGAAAGAATCATCCTCTTGATCAAAAACAATAAATTTCTTTATGCAATCAATTGCAGACTGTTATAGAAAAGTTAGTAAAGATTGTATTAAATTTATTAGATCTCAAGAAACATCTAAAGTAAAATTTAAAAATAAAGAAAAGATGATAAAGTCTTTTCTTATCCCAGTTAGTTTTTGGATTTACGAAAGAACAAGTAAATCAAAACCATATATAATAGGTTTGGCAGGAGGGCAAGGTACTGGTAAAACTACTATTAGCTCAATATTAAAAATTATTTTAGCAAAATATTTTAAGTTAAATGTTTTTAAAATATCTATTGATGATTTATACAAAACAAGAAAAGATAGATTAAAGCTTTCAAGAAAAATTCATCCTTTATTAATGACTAGGGGTGTTCCAGGAACTCATGATATTGTTTATATGAGTAGTTTTATAAAAAAAGTTAAATCAAATAATTTTTACTCTTATAAACTTCCAAAATTTAACAAAGCAATTGATGATAGATTAAAAAAAAATAATTGGTATTTAGTTAAAAAAAAGCCAGATGTTATAATTTTTGAAGGTTGGTGTGTTGGAGCTAGAGCAGAAAATAACTCAACTTTAAAGAAAACGATCAATTCTCTTGAAAAAAAAGAGGATAAAAAAATGATTTGGAGAAAATTTGTAAATCAAGAACTTAAAGCCACATATAAAAAATTATATTCTAAATTGGATTGTCTATTGTTTTTAAAAGCTAACAGTTTCAAGCTTTTGCAAAATTGGAGATTGCAACAAGAAGCAAAATTAAAATTAATATCAAAAAATAAAAAAAATAGTAAAATAATGAGCAAAAATGAGGTCTTAACTTTTATGCAAACTTACCAGAGGGTTACTCAAAATATGTTTAAATATGCACCAAAATATTCCTCGATTATATTAAATTTAAATAGTAATCATCAGATTAAATCAATAAAATATAATAAATGAAAAAAATAGTTCTAATTACAACAATCATATTGCTCATACCAGTTGTTGCGAATGCAGCAACATTAAGCAGTGCATTGAAAACTACTTTTGAAAATAATTTAGAGCTACAAGCAGAGCGAAAAAATCTTGAAGTACAAAAAGAAGTATTAAACATTTCTAAAAGTGATTTTTTTCCAACTTTGACTTTATCTGGCACTAAAAATTTTGAGAATACAAATGAACTTACAAATCAAAATGGAACAGATGCTTCAATCACCGACACAAACACTATGACCTCGTCAGTTAAATTAGAACAAACGCTAATTGATGGTAGCGAGAGAAGCACAAAATATGAGAAAAGTAAATTAGGACTTAATTTGTCTGAAGCAAAACTAATCAAGAAAGAGCAAGATGTTTTTATGAAAGCAATCGAAGCATATACTGGTTTAATACTTGCTTATGAAAAATTAAGTATTAATCAAGAAAATGTAAATTTGCTTCAAAGACAGTTTGAAATAGATACAGCAAGATTATCCAGAGCCCAAATTACTGCAACTGATTTAGCACAATCACAATCATCTTTATCAGGAGCACAAGCAGGCTACATAGGAGCACAAAATAATATTATAACTAGCAAATTAACTTATGAAAACATAATTGGACCTATAAATGCTAACGAAAAACTAAAAAAAATTTATAATTCAGAAGTACCTATTCCATCAAGTCTTATTGATGCAAAAAAAATATCTGAGCAAAAAAGTCCTGATCTTATAATTGCTGAAATAGAGTATGGACAATCTGAACTTGATGTTGAAATAGCAAGATCAGATTTATCACCTACAGCAAAACTTTCACTTGAAAGATCATATACAGATGATTTAAGTTCAACTTATGATGAACGGGAAAAAGATGTTCTTCAAGCAACAGTAAGCTGGCCTTTTCAATTTGGAGGAAAGAATAAATCTAACATAAATAAAAATCTTCAAGTAAAAGGAATGAAAAAATTATTACTTGAAAACGCTTTTAGAAATAATACTCAAGGTGTTACAGCTGCTTGGTCTACTTTAGAATCTTCAAAAAGTCTTTTAAGAGCAGTTCAATCACAAGTTAAGGCTGCTGAAATTGCAAATGAGGGAATAAGTTTTGAATACGAGAGTGGTTTAAATAGATCAACCTTTGATGTACTCCAGTCGAGATCAAATTTAATAAATGCAAAAATAAATCTTGCAGAAGCTGAAAGAAATTATTTATTAGCTCAATATAGATTGCTAAAGTCAGCAGGTTTATTAAATAGTGATTACTTAAAACTTAGATAATTAAACACTTTTTCGAGTAATTTTAAAAAGATATTGCCAATGAGAACAAAATGTGTACATTTATTTTCATGATTCGATTGTTAAAAAACGAAAAAAAAGAGGCAAAAAATGACTAAAAATAACTTAAAAGTGGTGAAAACCGCAAAAGATAAAGAATTGGAAAATAAAGAGAAAAATAAAGCATTGGACGCAGCAATTAGCCAAATTACAGATAGCTTTGGAAAAGGTTCTGTAATGAAGCTTGGAGAGCAGAAGGCTATGGATGTTGAGTCTATTTCAACTGGATCCTTAAGCCTTGATTTAGCACTTGGGATAGGTGGATTGCCAAAAGGTAGAATTATTGAAATTTATGGCCCAGAGTCGTCTGGAAAAACTACTTTGGCTTTACAAGTAGTTGCTGAAGCACAAAAAGCTGGAGGAATTTGTGGGTTTGTTGATGCAGAACATGCACTAGACCCAGTTTATGCAAAGAAGTTAGGAGTTAATACTGAAGAATTACTTATTTCTCAACCTGATACAGGTGAGCAAGCTTTAGAAATAACAGATACTTTAATTAAATCTGGCTCGATGTCAGTACTTGTCGTAGATTCCGTGGCCGCTTTGACTCCAAGGGCTGAAATTGAAGGTGACATGGGAGATCATCATGTTGGTCTTCAAGCAAGACTGATGTCTCAAGCACTTAGAAAATTAACAGGTTCAATTTCTAGAACTAATACAATGGTTATTTTTATTAACCAAATTAGGATGAAAATTGGAGTTATGTTTGGAAGCCCAGAAACAACATCTGGCGGAAACTCTCTTAAATTCTATTCTTCAGTAAGAATGGATATTAGAAGAATTGGAGCAATTAAAGATAAGGAACAAATTATTGGAAATACAACGAGAGTTAAAGTTGTAAAAAATAAAGTTGCACCACCATTTAAAGTTGTTGAATTTGATTTAATGTATGGAAAAGGAATTAGTAAAGTAGGGGAACTAATCGACCTTGGTGCCAAAGCGGAGATTGTTGAAAAATCAGGTGCTTGGTACGCTTATAAAGGTGAAAAAATTGGTCAAGGTAGAGAGAATGCTAAACTTTACCTTGAGCAAAATCCTAAAGCTGCAGCTGAGATTGAAATGGCTATCAGAGAAAAAGCTGGCGTTATTTCGAAAAAAATAGAGGGAAATCCTTTAAGCGAAGAGAAGGTTGAAGCTCAGAAAAAAGAGGAAGAAGTTCCTACTAAAAAAAATTAGCACATAACTTTTAGTTATTAAAAAAAGGCGCTCAATTGGGCGCCTTTTTTCCCTTCAGAAGTGTAGACATCATAATAAAATGCTGTATTTTGGATAAATATGGCTAAAACATTAAATGAAATAAGATCAGCATTCTTAGGTTATTTTGAAAAAAATGATCACAAAATAGTAGAATCTAGCAATCTAGTTCCAAATAATGATCCAACACTGATGTTTGCCAACTCTGGAATGGTACAATTTAAAAATGTATTCACAGGTCTAGAGAAAAGAGATTATAAGAGAGCCACAACATCACAAAAATGTGTAAGAGCTGGAGGAAAGCATAATGATTTAGAAAATGTTGGTTATACACCAAGACACCATACATTTTTTGAAATGCTAGGAAACTTTTCATTTGGAGATTATTTTAAAGAGAAAGCAATAGAACTAGCATGGAACTTAATAACAAAAGAATTTGGATTAGATAAAAACAGACTTTATGTGACTGTTTATCATGATGATGATGAAGCATTTAATTACTGGAAAAAAATTGCTGGATTAAGTGATAGCAAAATTATTAGAATAGCAACATCTGATAACTTTTGGTCTATGGGTGAAACTGGACCATGCGGACCTTGCTCTGAAATATTTTATGATCATGGAGATCATCTCGAAGGTGGTTTGCCTGGTACAAAAAACGAAGATGGGGATAGATTTATAGAAATTTGGAATTTAGTTTTTATGCAATTCGAGCAAATTTCAAAGGATAAAAGGATTAATCTACCGAAGCCGTCAGTTGATACAGGTATGGGGCTCGAGAGGATTGCAGCATTACTTCAAGGGACTCATGATAATTATGAAACAGATCATTTTAAAAAAATAATAGATTCTGCAGCAGAAATTTTAAAAGTAAAACCTAATAAAGATAATTTAGCAAGTTTTAGAGTAATAGCCGATCATTTACGTGCTAGCTCATTTTTAATTGCAGAAGGAGTTTTACCATCAAATGAAGGTAGGGGTTATGTTTTGAGAAGAATAATGAGAAGAGGAATGAGACATTCTCATTTGCTTGGCTCTAAAGAACCAATTTTTTATAATATTTTTAAAACTCTTAAAGATGAAATGAAAGGCAACTATTCAGAAATAGAGAGAGCAGAGTCTTTGATTAAAGAAACTTTAAGAATGGAAGAAGAAAAATTTTTAGTTTTGTTAGATAGAGGCATTAAAATATTAAATGATGAAATTACTAAAATTGATAAAATATTGCCAGGAGATGTAGCATTCAAACTTTACGATACCTACGGTTTTCCGTTAGATCTAACACAAGATATTCTTAAAAATAAATCATTGACTATAGATATTGATAAGTTTCAAAATTTAATGAAAGAAAGCAAAGAGCTTGCAAAGAAAAACTGGAAAGGATCAGGAGATAGTGCTGTTGACGATATTTGGTTTTCAATAAAGGATAAATTAGGTCCCTCAGAATTTTTAGGATATGAAACAGATCAAGCTGAAGGAATAATTCTTTCATTATTAAAAGAAAATAAAGAAGTAAATGAGCTTAAAGAAAAAGATGAGGGAATTATTATACTAAATCAAACTCCTTTTTATGGTGAGTCTGGAGGACAAGTTGGAGATACAGGTGAAATAACTTCTGGTGAATTTAAGTTTGAGATAACAGACGTTCAAAAAAAACTTGGAGATTTATTCGTACATTACGGTAAAGTTATATCAGGCAGTATTAAGGTCAAAGACAATGTAGAGATGAAAATTGATGTTGAAAGACGTAATAATATTAGAGCATATCATTCAGCAACTCATCTTTTACACGAGTCATTAAGAAGAGTATTAGGAACACATGTTACTCAAAAAGGGTCTTTAGTAGCTCCCGATAGATTAAGGTTCGATTTTAGCCATATGAAACCAATTTCTGAACAAGAAATTGAAAAAATCGAGAGTCATGTAAATTCTATGGTTGAAAAAAGGTCTGAGGTTAAAACAAGGATCATGACTCCTAAAGAAGCAGTTGATAATGGAGCTCTTGCACTTTTTGGAGAAAAATATGGTGAAGAGGTAAGAGTTTTATCTATGGGAGATGAGAAAGAAAATTATTTTTCCACAGAACTTTGCGGAGGTACACATGTAAGAAATACTGGTGATATAGGAAAATTTAAAATTATTAGCCAATCTTCAATTGCAGCAGGTGTAAGAAGAGTTGAGGCTCTGAGAGAAAATCAATTAAATGAGTTTTTAAAAAATAGAGAAAAATTATCTGATTTATCAGCACAAAAAGACGAAGAAATGATTAATGATTTATCAAAACAAATAATTAATTTGGGTGGTAAGCCAAATTTAGAAAATGAGGACAATAAAAGTTTGATTAAAGAGTTATCAAAACAACTTGAGCTTTTAAAATTTCAATCAATTTTAAAGGATAATTCTAAAAATAAAACTCATGAGGATAAAATTAATAATATAAATGTGAGATTTCAAAAAGTTGAGGATCTTCCTCCAAAAGAACTTAGAAAATTAGTTGATGTAGGAAAAAAAGACTTAAAAAGTGGTATAATTATAGTTTTTACCAGTTTTGAGAATAAGGTTGGACTTGCAGTTGGAGTTACTGAAGAACTTATAGAAAAATATGATGCAGTTAAACTTGCAAAAATAGGTTCTGAGATTATTGGTGGTAAAGGTGGTGGTGGAAGAAAAGATTTTGCGCAAGCTGGCGGACAATTTAAAGATAAAATTGACGAGGCTTTTGAAAAAATTAAATCTTTAATTTAGTTTTTGTCTTAATTTTCCATCTAAAGTATCTAAAAATTGATTAGTGGTTAGATACTTAGTCGAAGGACCTATTAATATAGCAAGGTCTTTAGTCATTGAACCCTGTTCAACGCAATCAACACAGACTTTTTCTAATGTTTCAGCGAATTTTATCAATTCATCGTTTCCGTCCAGTTTTCCTCTATGAGACAATCCTCTTGTCCAAGCAAAAATTGATGCAATAGGATTAGTCGAGGTTTCCTTTCCCTGTTGATGCATTCTAAAATGTCTTGTAACTGTTCCATGTGCAGCCTCCGCTTCCATTGTTTTACCATCTGGTGCAAGCAATACACTAGTCATTAAACCTAAAGATCCATATCCTTGAGCAACGGTATCAGACTGTACATCTCCATCATAGTTTTTGCATGCCCAAATATATTTACCGTGCCATTTCATTGCACATGCAACCATATCATCAATTAATCTATGCTCGTAGGTAATTTTATTTTTTTCAAATTTTTCTTTGAATTCTTTTTCAAAAACTTCTTGGAAAATATCTTTAAATCTACCATCATATCTTTTTAAAATTGTATTTTTTGTAGATAGATATACTGGCCATTTTTTTATCAACCCATAATTAAAACAAGATCTTGCAAAATCCTCTATAGATTTATCCAAATTATACATAGATAATGCAATACCAGGGCCTGGAAAATCAAAAACTTCATATTTTCTCTCATCTGTTCCATCTTCAGCTGTCCATTTAATTTCTAACTTACCTTTCCCTGGCACTGTAAAATCTGTTGCTCTATATTGATCTCCAAATGCATGTCTTCCTATAATCAAAGGATCTGTCCAAGATGGAACAAGTTTTGGAATATTTTTACAAATTATTGGCTCTCTAAATACTGTTCCACCAATAATATTTCTTATAGTACCATTTGGTGATCTCCACATTTTTTTTAAATTAAATTCTTTAACTCTTGCTTCATCAGGTGTGATGGTTGCACATTTTATTCCTACACCGTTCTTTTTGATTGCATTGGCACACTCTACAGTGATTTTGTCCTCAGTCTTATCTCTACTTTCCATGCCTAAATCGTAATATTCAATCTTTAGATCAAGGTAGGTAAGTATTAGTTTATTTTTTATAAAGTCCCAGATTACTCGGGTCATTTCATCGCCATCTAACTCGACAATCGGGTTTTTAACCTTAATTTTACTCATTTTTTCGATATATCTTATTAGTTGAATTTATTCTTTTTGTATACATATTAATCCAAAATTATCAAATATAGGATTAGCATGAATAAAATATTTCCAAAACTACACAACGAAGGATACAAATTTATTATTATTTTTGCAATCGCAACAATAATTCTCTATTTCCTAAATGGTTTTCTAGGCTTCATAGGGTTGATACTAACAATTTGGTGTTATTATTTTTTTAGAGATCCTGAGAGAATTTCAATAGGAGATGATAATTATTTAACAAGTCCAGCTGATGGAATAGTATTACAAGTGAAGGATACCAAAGGTCCAAAAGAACTTGGATTAGAAGGTAAACAGATGAAAAAAATAAGCATTTTTATGGATGTTTTTGATTGTCATGTAAATAGATCGCCTTGTTCAGGAGCAATATCAGAAATACTTTATAAACCAGGAAAATTTTTCAATGCATCTTTAGATAAAGCAAGTGAGGATAATGAGAGGAACTATTATAAAATAAAAAATTCTGACGGAAATGAAATAATTGTTGTGCAAATAGCAGGACTTGTTGCAAGAAGAATTGTAACAGAGGTTTCAAAAGATGAACTCGTGGAGCAAGGATCACGAATAGGTATGATTAGATTTGGAAGTAGAGCTGATATATATTTTGAAAATTACACTCCACTCGTTAAAATTAATCAAAAAACAATTGCAGGTGAGACTCTAATTGCAAAAAAATAAACTAATGGAACAACAAAATAAAAATATAAAATTAGTTTCAAATAAAAAAACTAGAGTAATCTTGCCAAATATTTTAACTCTTATAGGAGTTTGTATTGGTTTAACTTCAATAAAATTTGCTTTCGATGGTAAGTTTGAGTTATCAATTATTGCTGTAATAGTTGCTGCAATTATTGATGGCTTAGATGGTAGAATTGCAAGATTAATAAAAGGAACTTCTAAAGTTGGTAAAGAATTGGACTCCCTTACAGATGTAATAAGTTTTGGTGTTGCACCAGCTTTTATAATGTATTTTTGGGCTTTATCTGAGACAGGTAGATTGGGTTGGTTGATTTCACTTATATATGTGGTTTGTGTTGCACTGAGACTTGCAAGATTTAATGTTTCATCAAATGAAGAGAGCTCTTGGAAAGATAATTTTTTTGAAGGTATACCTTCTCCAGCTGGGGGTGTGTTGGTTTTAATGCCATTGATATTAAGTATAAGTGAATTTAAATTTTTGAATTTAAATTATCAAATTATTGTACCTATAATGTTTATTACAATTTCAATATTGTTAATTAGTAAAATACCAACTTATTCATTTAAAAGGATAGCAGTTCCAAGAAGCGCATCGATATTTTTGTTGTTTGGGATAATTTTGTATTTTGGTCTTATTCTTGTATATACATTTAACGCTATAATTATTTCTGGATTAATTTATTTGCTTATGATTCCAATTAGTTCAATGCACTACTTTATGCTTAAAAAAAGTTCTAGATTTGTAGGAGATGATACAGATCATCATGAAGATGTGTTATAAATGAATAATAACACAATAATTTCATTAGCAGACTCAAATTATTTCAATCTTTTAAATGAATTAGTTGACTCAATTAATAGGTTCCAACAAAGTAAAGAGTTAGATATATGCATTATGGATGCAGGATTAACTGAGGAACAAAAAAAAATATTAGAAAAAAAAGTTTTTAAAATTAAAAAAGCAGAGTGGGATATAGAAGTACCAAATTTTAAAGTTAAAGGTAGAGAATGGTTAAAAAGTCAGGTATCAAGGGCTTTTTTACCAAACTATTTTCCAGGATATAAAAAATATTTATGGATAGATGCAGATGCATGGGTTAATTCGTGGGATGCGATTGATCTCTACTTTAAAGGATGCGAAAATAATAAATTAGCAATAGCGACTTCAGCTGATAGATCTTATGGTAGAGTTTTGAGGGCTGAGTGGATTTTTGGTAGTTTTGCAAGAATAAAATCTCAAAATTATAAGCATGCAAAATCATCAGGTTTCTCAGAAAAAATCTCAAGAGAGGTAGCACTTAAACCTCATTTAAATATTGGATTATTTTCATTAGAGGCAAATGCCCCTCATTGGGGAGTTTGGCAAAAAAATCTTAGAAAAGCTTTATCTTCAGGAAAAATTTGGGGGTCAGAGCAAATCGCGATGAATATAACAATTTACTCAGATAATTTAGATGTAGAAATTTTACCAGCTTATTGTAATTGGACACTTATAGAAGCATTAAAATTTGATAAAGAAAAAAATACTTTTGTTGAACCTTATTTACCAAATCATGAAATTGGTATTATTCATCTCGCTGGAAAGAATAATGATAATATAAGAAATGATAAAAATTATATTTCAAAAGTTAAAACCTTAGATGGAGATATAATCGAAAAATCATTGAGATTTGAGAATTAATTGAAAAAAAACAAATTTTCAAAAAATTGGATAATTAAGCAAAAAAGAGATCTATACGTAAAAAAATCAAAGTTAGAAGGTTATAGATCAAGAGCTGTTTATAAATTACAAGAAATAAATGACAAGTTTAAAATAATTAAAAATAATATTTTAGTAGTAGATTTAGGTGCTGCTCCGGGAAGTTGGTCACAATACATATCAAGAAATTTCAAAAATTCTAAAATAATCTCGATTGATTTAAAAGATATTGAACCAATTAAAAATGTAACACACATTATAGGCGATTTTACTGATGAAAATGAAAAACTAAAAATTCAAAATTATTTTAGAAAGAAAGTAGATCTTATAGTTTCTGATATGGCTGTTAATACTACAGGGAATAAAAGTGTAGATTCGTTGGTTACGGGTGAGCTATGTATTGAGGCAATTAGTTTTGCAAATGATCATTTAAATAAAAATGGAAGTTTTATTTCAAAACTTTTTATGGGTTCATCTTTTAACGAAATTGTCGCATTAGGTAAAAAATCTTTTAAAGAAGTGGATATTTTTAAGCCACCATCAAGTAGAAAAGTTTCAAAAGAAAATTTTATAATTTGTAGAAATTTAAGATAGATACTCTTTTATTTTTTCAAGAATCATTTATATAAGGACATGGATAGTATTAAAGAAGCTTTAACATTTGATGATGTTACATTAGCTCCCAATTTCTCAGAAATTTTACCTAGTGAAGTCAACACCTCTACAAATTTATCTAAATATCTAAGTATAAAAATACCAATATTATCATCAGCAATGGATACCGTAACCGAGTCTTCAATGGGAATTGCCATGGCAAAAGCTGGTGGAATAGGAATAATTCACAGAAATTTAAAAATATCTGAACAAATTAAAGAGATCAGAAAAGTAAAATTAAAAAAACTTATTGTAGGTGCTGCGGTTGGAGCAAGTGAAAATGAATATAAAAGAGTAGAAAAAATATTAAAGGAAAATCTGGATATAATTGTAATTGATACAGCTCATGGACATACAAAAAAAGTAGGATCTATGATTAAAAAAATAAAAAAATTACGTCCAAAAAAAACTGCTATTTGTGCTGGAAATATAGCTACTGCTGAAGCAGCAAAATTTTTGATTAAATTAGGTGTTGATATTATTAAAGTAGGCATAGGCCCAGGTTCAATTTGTACTACAAGGCTTGTTGCAGGTATAGGAGTTCCACAATTAAGTGCAATAATGAATGTTAAAAAAGGTATTGGAAAAAATAAAACAAAATTAATTGCTGATGGAGGTATAAAATTTTCTGGAGATATTGCAAAAGCATTAGCAGCAGGAGCAGACGCAGTTATGATAGGATCATTATTTGCGGGAACAGACCAAGCCCCAGGCAGAATAATAAAAAAAAATGGTGGTACATATAAGTATTTTAGAGGCATGGGATCAATTGGTGCGATGAATAAAGGATCTGCAGATAGATATTTTCAATCTAAACAAAAAGACACATCTAAATACGTAGCGGAAGGAGTAGAAGGTTATATCAAATATAAAGGAACAGTGGATAAAATCATATATAGTCTTGTGGGTGGTTTAAAATCATCAATGGGCTACATGG
Source organism: uncultured Pelagibacteraceae bacterium (assembly GCA_902561765.1). Classification (GTDB taxonomy): domain Bacteria; phylum Pseudomonadota; class Alphaproteobacteria; order Pelagibacterales; family Pelagibacteraceae; genus Pelagibacter. The sequence goes on from CACEQR010000004.1 coordinate 15,229, forward strand.
GGGCAAAAAAAGTTGTAGATTTAAGAAAAAAACCAAAATTTTTAAAAATTACCAAAGCCGGTTTCTATGAAAGTATGGTACATAATATAGATCTAGTAAAAAAATAATTATGAAACATTTTATTTTAATATTAACATTTACATTAATATGCATTACTTCAAAAGCACATGATCATAATTTTTTTAACGAGGCTAAAAATTTATTTGATAAAGAACAATATGAAGATTCAAAATTTTTATTTCATAGGAATATAGTTTATAACCCAAAAGACTCAGAATCTTATCTTTATTTAGCTAAAATTTTTAAAATTGAAGATGATAAAAAACAAGAGGAAAAAAATATTAGAACTGCTTTACTTTTAGATCCAAAAAATGAAGAGGCAATGTATCTTTTAATAGATATTGAATTAGAAAGATCTAACTTTTCTAAAGCTGAAGAATTAAGTAAAGATTTTAAAAAAATCTGTGTAAAGATGTGTCAAAAATTAGCTTCAATAGAAAGTCGCATAAAAGATTTTGAGAGAAAAGATGCCTCTTGATGGCAATCTCAAAAAAATACTAATAGTAGACTTTGGCTCACAATTTACTCAATTAATAGCACGCAAAATAAGAGAATTAGGCGTTTATTGTGAAATAATAAGTCACAATAAATTAAAAAAAATTAAAAATTTTGAAACAAATATAAAAGGTTTAGTTCTTTCTGGAGGACCCTTAAATGTTTACGAAAACAAAAAGGTAAAATTTAACAATAAGCTTTTAAAATTAGGCGTCCCTGTTTTGGGTATTTGCTTCGGTCATCAAATTATCTCAAAAGAATTAGGTGGTAGAGTTAAAAGCTCAAAATATCGAGAGTTTGGCCTTGCAGAAGTACAAGAGATTAAAAAAAGTAAACTTACGAAAGATTTCTTTTCCAAAGGTAAAAACAATGTATGGATGAGTCACGCAGATCAAGTAATTAAATTACCTAAAAATTTTCAAGCAATAGCAAAAAGTGAAAATTCTAAATTATGCATAATAGAAAATTTAGAAAAGAAAATGTATGGTATTCAGTTTCATCCTGAGGTTAGTCATACGAATAAAGGAAATCAAATACTTAAAAATTTTGTTTTTTCTATATGTAAAATCAAAAGAAATTGGTCCTCGAGTGACCAAAAAATAAAATTAATAAATGAAGTTAAACAATTAGTAGGAAACTCCAAAGTTATATGCGCACTATCCGGAGGTGTCGACAGCAGTGTAGTCGCAAAATTATTATCAAATGCTATTGGAAAAAAATTGATTTGTATTTTTGTTAATACTGGCCTTTTGAGAAAAAATGAAGAAACGCAAGTAATTAATACATTTAAAAAAAGATTTAAAATTAATCTAATTTATGTGAATGCAGAAAACATATTTATATCAAAATTAAAAAATATAACCGATCCAGAAAAAAAAAGACGGATAATTGGTAATCTTTTTATAAAAATTTTTGAAAAGTATGCTAAGAAAATTAAAAATGTGAAATTCTTAGCACAAGGTACTTTATATCCTGATATAATAGAGAGCAAATCTGTAACTGGTAGTCAAACTTCAAAAATTAAATCACATCATAATGTAGGTGGTTTACCAAAAAAAATGAATTTAAAGTTAGTCGAACCTCTTAAATATCTTTTTAAAGATGAAGTAAGAAAATTAGGATTAAAACTTGGATTAAATAGAGAAATTATTTCCAGACATCCTTTTCCAGGACCTGGTCTTGCTATTAGGATGCCTGGCAAAATAACTAAAGAAAAAATTAAAATTTTAAAGGAGGCTGATAACTATTTTATTCAGTCTTTAAAAGATAACAATTTATATGATAAAATATGGCAAGCATATGCTGCTTTACTACCAGTAAAGACAGTTGGTGTGATGGGTGATAACAGAACTTATGAATATTTATGTCTTCTAAGAGCTATAACATCTGAAGATGGGATGACAGCCGATTTCTACCAATTCAAAAAGTCATACATTCAATCAATATCTAATACTATTGTAAATAATATAAAAGGTATTAATAGAGTTGTTTATGATGTAACTTCTAAACCACCAAGTACTATTGAATTGGAATAATAAGCATATATAAATAAACCTATGAAATATTTACACACAATGATTAGAGTCTCAAATATCGAAGACTCATTACGATTTTTTTGTGAAGGTTTAGGTCTAAAAGAAACTAGAAGAAAAGAAAATGAAAAGGGCAGATATACCTTGGTATTTCTTGCTGCTCCTAATGATAAAAGTGCAGAAATAGAATTAACTTATAATTGGGATGGCGATAATCTGGGTGAAGGTTCAAGAAATTTTGGACATTTGGCTTATAGAGTTGAGAATATATATGAGACATGCCAAAGATTAAAAGACATGGGATATACAATTAATAGACCACCTAGAGATGGTCATATGGCTTTCGTAAAATCTCCAGATAAAATTTCAGTTGAAATACTTCAAGATGGATATTTGGAACCATTGGAACCATGGAAGTCCATGGAAAACACAGGCACTTGGTAACAGATAATTATGCTTACAAAAATAAGTAGGCTTTCAATACAAAAAAAAAATAAATCTAAAATTGTTTGTTTAACTGCATATTCAAAAAATATAGCTGAAGAAATTGACAAATATGCAGACATAATACTTGTAGGAGATTCTTTAGGCTCAGTCTTGTATAATTATGATACCACAAGGAAAGTAAGTCTTAAGATGATGATTGAACATTCAAAAAGTGTGAGAAAAGGTGTGAAAAAAAGCTTAATGATAGTAGATATGCCTTTCAATACTTATAAAAATAAATTTCAAGCACTTAAAAATTGTAAAAAAGTATTAAAAGAGACAAAGTGCGATGGTATTAAATTAGAGGGAGGCAGAAAATTAAATGGAGTTATTAGGTATTTAACCATGAACAAAATTCCAGTAATGGGTCATATAGGCATAACTCCTCAAACAATAAGAGGAAAATATAGATACAAAGGTAAAACAAATTTAGAAAAAAAAAAATTAATAAAGGACTCTAAATCCTTAGAGGAAGCGGGTGTGTTTGCGATAGTTTTAGAATGCGTTGAAAGAAAATTATCAAAACAAATTACTGAAACTGTTAAAATACCAACTATTGGAATTGGCTCGTCAAAATTTTGTGATGGTCAAATATTAGTAACAGATGATATGTTGGGTTTAACAGAATCAAAAATTAAATTTGTTAAAAAATATATTGATTTAAAGAAAAATATAAGACAAGCAGTTAAAAAATTTAAGTTAGACGTAAAAAAAAGCTCCTATCCATCAATTAAATATTCATATTAAAAATATTTTTTAAATTGTTCATTAATATTTAAAACTTCTAAATCTACTAGTCCTCCAATAATAAGTTGTATTGCGAGTATAAGAATAAATGCCATTCCAACATAGACGACCCATAAATGTTTCTGAACATAATTAGCTAAATAAGTGGCCATTGCACCAGTAAGTACAACAGATAAAATTAAACCAAAAATCATAAATCCAAAGTTACCCTTAGAAGCACCAACAACACCTATCACATTGTCAAAACTAATTGTGATATCTGCAAAAAGAACCTTGTACATACCCTTTGCAAATGATGGTTCTAAAGATTTTTTTGTTGGTGATTTAGTTTGCTTTTGAACTTGTAAAAGATCTTTTCTTAAATCGTTAACTATCCAAATTAACAGCAAACCTCCAAGAATTTTTATAAAGTAAAATTTGAATAAATAGGTTGCGAATACTGCAAATAAAACTTTAAAGACTAAAGCCCCAACTACTCCCCAAAATATAATTTTTTTTCTGTTTTTAGGGACAAAATTAGATGCAATAAGGCCAATTATTATGGCATTATCAGCAGTTAAAATTATATTTATAAATATAATTTGCAGTAAAATAAGGGCTTCTTCTATCAAGATAGTAATATAATAATAAAAAATTCTTTTTTTTCAATAAAACATGGAAATTTTTATTGATTTAACAATTAATACATAATGAGATGTACTTTTTAAAAATTAAGGAGGATTAATGAAAATTTTAAAAACTTTGTTTTCTGTTTTATTTTCTGTCTTATTAATAGCAAATGTAAATGCTTCTGAAAAGTGGGATATGGCTTTAGCTTATGGTGCGAGTAACTTTCACTCAGCAAATGCAGCAGAATTTGCTAAAAATGTTTCAGAGAAAAGTGGAGGAAAACTTACAATAGTTACGCATCCTGGTGGATCATTATTTAAAGGTGGAGAAATCTTTAGAGCGGTAAGAACTGGTCAAGCACAGATGGGTGAAAGATTTATGTCAGCATTGGGAAAAGTTGACCCTATTCTTGAAATTGACTCACAACCTTTTTTAGCAACTTCATATGACGATGCTATGAAACTTTATCAAGCTTCAAAGCCAGCAATCATTGAAAGTTTAAACCAAAAAGGATTAGTATTTTTATATGCTGTTCCATGGCCTGCACAAGGACTATACAGCAAAAATGAAATCAATAGTGTTTCAGATCTAGAAGGTTTAAAATTTAGAGCTTACAATTCTGCAACAATTAGAATTGCAGAGCTTACAGGTATGGCTCCAACTAAAATTGAGGCGGCTGAAATCAGTCAAGCATTTTCAACAGGGGCAGTCGAAAGTATGATTACATCACCAACAACTGGTAAAAATAGTAAAATATGGGAGAACGGTGTTAAATATTTCTATGACATCGCTGCTTGGTTCCCAAAAAATATGGTTGTTGCGCATAGAGGATCTTGGAACAAGTTAGATGCAGATACTCAACTTTTAATTAAAAGAGAAGCTGCTGCTGCAGAAGAAAAAGGCTGGATGCTTTCTAGAGTAGGAAATATTGAAGATAAAAAAGCTCTTGCTGCTGCAGGAATGGTAGTAGGCAAAGTAAATGCTGATTTAGAAAAACATTTCCAAAAAGTTGGAAAAAAAATGGCAAAAGAATGGAAGAAAAAAGCTGGCAAAACAGGTGCTAGTGTACTTGCCGCATACAAATAAAATAAATATAATAAAAAAGGCTGTTTAAAAGACAGCCTTTTTTATGTTACAGAAATTAAATAAATCATTAAATAGTATTTATAATTATTCAGGATATATAGCTGCAGTTTTTTTAATTCTTATTGCAGTATTTATATTAACCGGAATTGCATCTAGAATTTTCGGTTTTTATATAAGGGGGTTAGCTGAATACTCTGGGTATTGTATGGCTGCCTCATCTTTTTTTGCTCTTTCATATACATTTATAAATGGGGGACATATAAGAATTACGTTATTTTTAGAAAAATCTACAGGTTTTAAAAAAAGATTTTTAGAAGTTTGGAGCTTAGTCGTCACAACAATATTCGCAGGATATATGTCATATTATTTTATCAAAATGTTAAAAATCTCATACGAATTTGAGGAAAGAAGCGAGGGTGCTGATGAAATTTTAATATGGATACCTCAGTCTAGTGTTGCTATTGGAGCAACACTTTTTTTTATATGTGCTTTTCATCTCCTAATCTTAAAAATTTATAATAATGATTGAAATTTTATTAGCTATTTTTTTTATTACAGTTTTACTACTTTTTTTAAGCTCTGGAATATGGGTAGCAATAAGTATGATTGGTGTTTCTTCTATTGGAATGATTTTATTTACTTCCCGACCAGTTGGAGATGCAATGGCCACAACAATTTGGGGTGCATCATCATCGTGGACACTTACTGCTTTACCTCTTTTTGTATGGATGGGAGAAATTTTATTCAGGACTAAATTATCTGAAAATTTATTTGAAGGACTGGCTCCTTGGTTACAGAAACTTCCTGGAGGGTTAATACACGTTAATGTAGTTGGATGTGCATTGTTTGCCGCTATATCTGGATCTTCAGCAGCAACAGTCGCCACTGTTGGTAAAATGTCAATTCCAGAGTTAAGAAAAAGAAAATATCCTGAAAAAATCCTACTTGGTAGTCTCGCGGGCTCAGGCACTTTAGGATTACTAATCCCTCCTTCAATTATTCTAATTATTTATGGAGTAACAGTTCAAGAGTCTATTGCTAAATTATTTATAGCAGGAATTATTCCTGGTATTATGATCGCTCTAATTTTTATGGGCTATGTAATCATTTGGTCTTTATTAAATAAAAATAAAATGCCGTTAACAGATGAAAATTTTTCATTTTTAAATAAACTTAATAAATCAAAACAATTAATACCCGTAATTTTATTAATACTAGGTGTAATTGGCTCTATTTATACTGGAATTGCAACTGCAACTGAAGCTGCATCTTTAGGTGTCGTGGGAGCTTTAATACTCTCCTATTTTCAAAAAAGTTTGAACCTAAAAACTTTTAAGGAGTCATTACTTGGTGCAACAAAAACCTCATGTATGATTGCATTTATATTAGCTGGAGCAACATTTTTATCACTGGCTATGGGATTTACAGGACTTCCTAGAAATCTAGCAATTTGGATTCAAAATATGGAATTATCACCATATGTTTTGATTTTTGTATTAATGATTTTTTATATAATTTTAGGGATGTTCCTTGATGGGATATCAGCTGTTGTACTTACAATGGCAATAATTGAACCTATGATAAGGCAAGCTGGCTTTGATATGATTTGGTTTGGTATTTTTTTAGTGATAGTTGTTGAAATGGCTCAAATTACTCCACCAGTAGGTTTTAATTTATTTGTTCTGCAAGGTATGGCTAATAAAGATATGGGATACATTGCAAAGAGTGCTTTTCCATTATTTTTGTTAATGATATTTGCAGTGCTACTAATTGTGTTGTTTCCACAAATAGCTCTATGGATGCCAGAGCAAATGATTCAAAATATAAACTAATATTTTGATTTTTTTGTTCCGTCGATGATTTCTTTTAACTCTTGATATTCTTCGCAATTACAACTTTTTAAAATTTCTAATCTTTCCTTGGCTAAATTTATTCTATCAGTAACAACATATAATTCTCCTAAGTACTCATTAATACCAACATGTTTTGGATCAACTTGCAAACCGAGTAAGTAGTATTTTTCTCCAGTCTCAAAATCTCCAAGTTTTCTAGTTGTAAAACCTAAATAATTTAAAGTATCAGCTTGTAGGGGTTTTTTTTTATCTAATTCTAATAAAATCTTTTGAGCCTTTTTGTATCTTTTTAAAGCCTTATCCATTTTATCTTTTGACTCATATTTTTTTGCAGCTTCAATCAATTTTACTGCATTTTTATAACTTGGTTTCTTATCTGATGAGCTTGTTCCTGCGCTAAAAGCCTGAGCAGTTAAGCTTAAAAGCAAAGCTAATGTTAAAAATAATTTATTAATTTTCATAAAAATTTACTCATTTTATTTAAGGGTTTTAAACTTAAATTATTCTCCAATAAATTTTTTTTTACAAACATAGCAGTATCTAATGAGCTTTTATTATCTCCATGTATGCAGACAGAGTCAATTTCACAAGGTATTTGTTTACCACTGTGACAATTAAGGGTTTGGTTTTTGACCATGCTCAAAACGTGTTTTTTAGCTTGGTTAGGATCTGTAATTAAAGCATGATTTTTGGTTCTTGAAACCAGTGTTCCGTCATCCTCGTAATTTCTATCTGCAAATATTTCACACGCAATTTTCATATTCAGTTTCTTTGCTGCTATTTCCATTTTAGAACCAGTGGGTACTAAATAAATAATGTCTTTATCGATCTTATATATTGCTTTAGCTAATGTTGTTGCCAATTCTAAATCCTCACACGCCATATTATTCAATGCACCATGCGGTTTTATATGTGAAACATTTTCTCCTTGTAGATTAGCTATGTTTTGTAATATCTCATATTGATCAGTAATTAGTTTGGTAATTTCACTAGTTGAAAGGTTCATTCTTTTTCGTCCAAAATTCTCAGGATCATTAAACGATGGATGTGCTCCAATACTAACATTGTTTGCTTTAGAAATTTTAACCACTTCTTTCATTGTTTGTTCGTCACCTGCGTGGTAACCACAAGCTATGTTAGCAGAATTAACAATTTTTAGCAGCTCTGGATCATTTTCATTTGAATGATGCTTAGATTTTTCGCCTAAATCACAATTTAAATTAATTTCCATAGTTAATAGCTTAAAGTATAACATGACATGATTAAAAATATATCAAATCTTGGTGACGCAGCTTTGTACTGTGATTTTGGTAATGAAGTAAATAAATCAATAAATTCAAAAGTAATAAAATATTTTAAAGCCATTAAAGAAAAAAAATTTGAAGGGATAAATAATTTAACACCTTCGTACAATAAATTAATAATTTCTTATGATCTAAAAAAAATAAATTTTAAAGAAGTTAAAAAATTTGTAGAAAACATTAATATTGAAGACTCAGAAAAAACAAATTCTAAAAAATTGGAAATACCAGTTTGTTGTCACGAAAATTTCTCCATGGATATTAAAAGATTGGAAGAAATATTAAAATTAAGTAGAGAAAAAATTTTAGAGAATTTTTTAAATAAGGAATATTTCTGTTACATGACAGGTTTCATTGCTGGCATGCCTTTTCTTGGTGATTTAGATGAGAATATGCGAGCGCAACGTTTAGAAACTCCAAGAGTAAAAGTGCCTAAGGGGTCTGTTGCGTTAACCGAGCAATTCGCAAATATTTATACATTTGAAAGTCCTGGTGGATGGAATATTTTAGGAAACACGCCTTTGAAAGTTTTTGATAGCTCAAAAGAAGATAAACCAAATCTAATTAACCCAGGAGATACAGTAATTTTTAAAGAAATTACTTTAGATCATTATAAAAATTTTAATGAGTAATAATTATTTAGATATAATCAGACCTGGAATTAATACTACCTTTCAAGACAAAGGTAGGAACCATCTATATCATATTGGTATCCCCTTTAGTGGTGCTATGGATAACAGGAATTATCTTATAGCCAACAAACTTGTTAACAATAAATTAGATGCTGCAGTTATAGAGTTTGCTTATCAAGGACCTTATATAAAATATACGGGAGAAAAAATTAATTTTGCTGTTACTGGAGATGTAATTTTTACAATTAAAAAAAAAGATACTAAAATTGAGGGCAATTGCTATCAAAGCTATCAAATTGAACGTGGAGATGAGATAAATATCATTTCTACAAATAAATCAGTTTATGGATATTTAGCATTAGGTGGAGAACTAGATTTAAAATTTCAATGGAATAGTTGTTCTATAAATACGAAAGCAAATATTGGATCTAATGATGGAAAAAAATTAGAAGCAGGACAGAGAATTAATTTTAAAAAAATAAATTCAAATAAAGATATAAAAAAAACTAATTATATAAATACAAAAATAGAAAATATTAGGGTGATGAAGGGTACAAATTTTGATTATTTTTCAGAGCATGGAAAACAAATATTTTATGAAAAAGAATTTATTGTTTCAAAACTTTCAGACAGAATGGGCATGAGACTTGAGGGTCCTAAAATAGAGAATATAGTAAATACCAATATTAAATCAGAGGGATTAATCAAAGGTGTTATTCAGGTACCTGCTGATGGCAATCCAATAATAATGCTTTCAGATCATGGAACTGTTGGTGGCTATCCAAAAATTGGTGCAGTCGCAAGTGTTGATTATGATCGATTAGTACAAATGGCACCAGGATCAAAAATAAAATTTAAAGAGATTAATTTATCTGATGCAGAGACTCTATTTAAGTTATATGAAATTGAAACTCAAATTTTACTTTCACAAATTTAATGAATTTTTTATCAAAAATACCAGGACCTTTTTTAGTTTTTTTGGGAGCATGTGCGCTAAGTTTTGGTGGTTTAATAGTAAAATCTTTTGAAGGATCAACCCTTTGGCAAATATTATTTTGGAGATCACTTTTCTTTATTGGTGTAATTTCAATTTTTTTAATATTTACTTACAAAGGAAAAATTTTCAGTGCTCTGTATAAATCTGGTTTCCCAGGTTTAATTGGAGGTATAATTTTATCCATTGGATTTGCTAGCTATGTATTTGCTATGTATGAAACAACAGTAGCTAACGCAAACTTTATAATACAAACTCAAGCTTTGTTTTTAGCAATTTTTGGTTATGTATTTTTAAAAGAAAAAATTTCAAAAATTACATTAACTTGCATCATTACAGCAGTAATTGGTATTATATTGATGTTAGGAAGTTCACTAACACCAGGTCAAATGACTGGAAATTTGGTTGCATTCATTATGCCAATATCATTTGCGATTTTAATATTAATTGTTAGAAAATATCCTAAAGTTGACATGATACCTTTGCAACTTGTTGCTGGAATATTTGCAACATTAATAGGTTTGTTTATGTCGCCAAGCATCATTGTTTCATCAAGTGATATTTTTTTAGGTTTCATAGCAGGTTTTTTTCAAGTCGGACTTGGATTCATTCTGATAACAATAGGTGCAAGATCAACTCCTTCAGCAATTGTTGGTATTATTATGCTTACTGAGGCAGTTCTAGGACCTTTTTGGGCGTGGATGTTTGTTAATGAAATCCCACCAATTATTGTATTAATTGGAGGTGCTGTTGTTATAACAGCCGTAGTAACGCAGTTTTTATCAACATTAATTGTTCAAAAGTTAGCTAAATAAATTTCACATTTAAACTCTAAATGTGTTATAAATATTTATACGGGAGAGACTACTATTGTAGAGCCGAAGGAGCAACCACCCCGGAAACTCTCAGGCAAAAGGACCGTACATATTAACTCTGGAAAGAGAATTATTCTCGCCGAAGGAGCAAATCTCTCAGGCACCAAGACAGAGGGGGCAAATAAGAGTTAATATGGAAATAAAAAAAACATCACTAAATAAACTTCATCAAAGTAATAACGCTAAGTTTGTGGAGTTTGCTGGATATGAAATGCCTATTCAGTATAGCAAAGGTATTATTGAAGAGCATAAATTCACAAGATCACATTCTGGAATATTTGATGTATCTCATATGGGCCAATTATTCATATATGGTGATGAAAGCTTAACAGAGGAATTAGAAAAAATATTTCCATTAGATTTAAAAAATTTAAAACAAAACTGCTCTAAGTATAGTTTTTTAATGAATGAAGATGCTGGAATTTATGATGATTTAATCATTACTAAAATTGAGGAAGGATATTTAATTATCCTAAATGCTGCATGCAAAGATAAAGATTTTGAGATTTTATCTAATTTACTAAGTTCAAAATTTAAAATGAATTTAGATAACAATAGATCTTTAATAGCAATTCAAGGACCTAAGTCTGTTGAAATTTTAAATTCAATTATAAATGGGGTTGATCAACTTAATTTTATGACAGGAAATTGGTTCGACTCTGATAATCAAAAATTATTTGTCACACGATCTGGTTATACAGGGGAAGATGGATTTGAAATTTCAATTTCTAACGATAAAGCTGAAAAATTCGTTGAAAATTTAATAGAAAAGGGAGCACAACTTATAGGACTTGGGGCAAGAGATACCTTGAGATTAGAAGCTGGATTATGTTTATATGGTCACGAATTAGATATTAATAAAACACCAGTTGAGGCAAACCTTAGATGGGCAATCTCAAAATCTAGATTATCAAATGGAGGTTTTATTGGATCAAAAAAAATTATGAACCAAATTCAAGATGGAGCTAGCCAAATAAGAGTAGGGATAAAGCCTGAAGGTAGAGTGATTGCAAGAGAAAAAACTAAAATATTTAATGATACTGATAAACAAATTGGTGAGATAACTAGTGGAACCTTTGGACCAAGTGTAAAGGGTCCTATAGCGATGGGTTATGTTGATAAGGAGTTTTCAAAAATTGATACTAAAATTTTGCTTGAAGTAAGAGGGAAAAAACATCCAGCAAATGTTTGTGAATTACCATTTTATAAAAAAAATTATGTGATAGGAGTTAATTAATGAGTGAAGTAAAATTTTCTAAAGAACATGAGTGGATTACTTTAGATGGAGATGTAGCCACAATAGGAATTACAAAACATGCAACAGAAATGCTTGGCGACATAGTTTTTGCAGAACTTCCTGAAAAAGGATCTAATGTTGAAAAAGATGGTACTGCAGGAGTAGTAGAATCTACGAAAGCTGCAAGTGATGTTTATACTCCAGTTAGTGGTGAAGTAGTAGATATTAACCAAGCTATTGTAGATGATCCTTCTAAAATTAATGATGATCCAGAGGGTTCAGCATGGTTTTTTAAACTTAAAATGAAAGATCAATCTGAAATGGATAATCTTATGAACAAAGAAGAATATGATAAATTTGCAAAGGAGAGTGCTAGCTAATGTTACATAATTCTCAAAAAGATTTTTTAAAAAGGCACATTGGACCTTCAAATGAAGATCAAAATAAAATGCTTAAGGAACTTAATTATAAATCTCTTGATGATTTAATCAAAAGTACAGTTCCAGAAAAAATCCAATTGAAAGATGAATTAAATATTGGTGACTCAAATTCAGAATATGAAGCATTAAGAAAATTAAAAGCAATTTCAAAAAAAAATCAAATTTACTCTAACTTCATAGGAATGGGTTACTATGGCACTTATACGCCATATGTAATTTTAAGAAATATTTTAGAAAATCCAGGTTGGTATACTTCTTATACACCATATCAACCCGAGGTGGCTCAAGGAAGATTGGAAATGCTGCTTAATTTCCAACAAATGATAGTTGATTTCACAGGGATGGATATCGCAAATGCATCTTTATTAGATGAAGGAACAGCAGCTGCTGAGGCTATGGGATTAAGTCATAGATTAAATAAAAAGGACAGCAATTTAGTTTTTGTCTCAGAAAATTGTCACCCACAAACAATAAACGTAATTCAGACAAGAGCAGAACCAATGGGATTAAAAGTACTTGTTGGTGATGAAGATAAAATAATAGATCAATTAAGAGAAGATTTAGTTTGTGGTATATTGCAATATCCGGGAACATTAGGAGATATAAAAGATCCTAGTGAAGCAATAAGTAAAATTCGTAAAAAAAATGGTAAAGCAATATTAGCTTGTGATTTACTAGCACTTGCCAAGTTAAAAACACCAAGAGAACTAGGAGCAGATATTGCTATAGGAAGCTCTCAAAGATTTGGAATTCCAATGGGTTATGGTGGACCTCATGCAGCATTCTTTGCAACTAAAGATGAATACAAAAGATCTATGCCAGGAAGAATTGTAGGGGTCTCTGTTGATAGACATGGAAACAAAGCATACAGATTATCATTACAAACTAGGGAACAACATATAAGAAGAGATAAAGCTACAAGTAATATTTGTACTGCCCAAGCATTGTTAGCAATTGTATCAGCAGCATATGCTATTTATCATGGCCCAGAGGGTATCAAAATTATTGCAGAGAGAGTTTCTCAATTAGCTAAAAATTTTGCAGACAAATTAAAACAATCAGGATATGAAATTTATTCAGATCATTTCTTTGATACAGTTACAATTGTTACTAAAGATAAAACTGATCAAATCTATAAAAATGCTTTAGATCAAAAAGTAAATATCAGAAAAGTAAATTCTAAAATGCTAGCAGCTTCTTTCGATGAAAAGAAAAATGTTTATAGAGTAAATCAATTACTAAAAATTTTTAATGCAGCTGAGTCAATTAAAAAAGAAGATCCAACAGTAAGTTTACCTAATTTACCAAAAAATTTATTAAGAACTTCAAAATATTTAGAGCACCCAGTTTTTAATTCTTATCATTCAGAAACCGAGATGCTTAGATATTTAAAAAAGTTAGAAGATAAAGATATAGCTCTTAATAGAACTATGATTGCACTTGGTTCATGTACCATGAAATTAAATGCTACTGCAGAAATGATACCTATTTCATGGAGAGAATTAGCTGAGCCTCATCCATTTGTGCCTATTGAGCAGATGGAAGGATATAGAGATTTATTCACTGACCTTAAAAATTGGCTTAGATCAATTACTGGTTTCTCTGGTGTTTCACTTCAACCAAATGCAGGCGCTCAAGGGGAATATGCAGGATTAATGGTTATCAGAAAGTATCATTTAGATAGAGGTGAGGAAAAAAGAAATATATGTTTAATACCAAGTTCAGCACATGGAACTAATCCTGCTAGTGCTCAAATGGTTGGAATGAAAGTCGTTGTTGTCGATTGCGATAAAGAAGGAAATGTTGATTTTGAGGATTTAAAGAAAAAAGCAGAAATGCATTCTGAAAATCTTGGAGCATTAATGGTCACTTACCCGTCTACTCATGGTGTATTTGAGGAAAAAATTACAGAAATATGTGAGTTAATTCATAAACATGGTGGTCAAGTTTATATGGATGGTGCAAATTTAAATGCACTTGTTGGTATAGCAAGACCAGGAAATTTTGGTCCAGATGTTTGTCATATTAATTTACATAAAACATTCTGCATTCCACATGGTGGTGGAGGGCCTGGAATGGGGCCAATTGCATGTAAAAGACATTTACAAGTTTATCTGCCCAATCATCCAGTTGTTAAAGACTGTGGACCTGCAACGGGAATAGGAGCAGTTTCAGCAGCACCTTGGGGGAGTTCAAGTATTTTATCAATTTCTTGGATGTATATTAAAATGATGGGTGCCGAAGGTTTAAAACTAGCTACCCAAGTTGCAATACTTAATGCAAATTATATAGCTCATAGACTCAAAGATCATTATCCAATTCTTTATAAAGGCTCAAATGGAAATGTAGCACACGAATGTATAATTGATATAAGATCTATTAAAAGTGAAACAGGGATTACAGAAGAAGATATAGCTAAAAGATTGATCGATTATGGTTTTCATGCACCAACAATGTCATGGCCTGTAGCAGGCACAATGATGATTGAACCAACTGAAAGTGAGAGTTTGTCTGAACTTGATAGATTTTGTGATACTTTAATTAGTATTAAATCAGAAATAGATATGATCAAGTTAGGAAAATTTGATAAAGTTGATAATCCAATTAAAAATGCGCCTCATACTGATATTGAATTAGCTTCAGATGAATGGAGTCATAAATATACAAGAGAGCAAGCTGCATATCCGGCAAAATTTTTAAAAGTAAATAAATTTTGGCCTCCAGTTGCAAGAGTTGACAATGTATACGGAGATAAAAATATTTTTTGCACCTGTCCTAGTATGGATGAGTTTAAAGAAGATGCAGCATAATAATTAATGAAAATTGCTGTTGTCGGGTCAGGTATTTCTGGACTAAGCGCTGCTTATTATTTATCTAAAAAATATCATGTAGATCTTTTTGAGAGAGAGGATCATTTCGGTGGACATTCTCACACAATTGATTTGTTTTTTAATGAAAAAAAGGTTTCAGTTGATATTGGGTTTATTGTTTTTAATTTTCAAACTTATCCAAACTTAATTAATTTTTTTAAGGAAAACGATATCCAAATTGAAAAAAGCAATATGTCTTTTTCAGTTTCAGTAGACAATACAAATTTTGAATATTGTGGCAAAGGATTGAACGGCATATTTTCTAATAAATCAAATTTATTTAACATTGAATTCTTAAAAATGTTTTTTGATATAATAAAATTTTATAAAAAAAGTGATAAAGCAAGTTTATCTAATGAAAAAATCACTTTAGGAGAATATTTAAAACTTAACAAACTATCAAAAACTTTTGTTGATTATCATATAATACCAATGGTTTCTGCAATTTGGTCTATGCCTCCATATGAAGCAAATAAGATGCCAATTATTTTTTTTCTAAAATTTTTTCAAAATCATGGTTTATTTAAATTAAAAAATAGACCACAATGGTATACTGTATCTAATAGAAGCAGAACTTATGTTAGTAAAATAATTTCTCAAATAAGTGGGGAACATTACAAAAATTATAAAGTCACAAAAATAAAAAGAAAATCAATAGGTTTAGACTTATATTATGGTGGAGAAAGTGAATTCTTTGATTATGATAAAGTAGTTTTAGCAACACATGCTGATGAAGCTTTAAAATTAATCGAAAATCCCACTAGTGATGAGAAAAATATTTTATCTAATTTTAATTACAAAGAAAATACTGCTTTTGTTCACACAGACAACCGGGCAATGCCAAAAAATAAAAAAGCTTGGTCATCTTGGAACTCTTCAATGGATGAGAATAATTTAGAGAAAAATTCAATTACATATTGGTTAAATTTATTACAAAATTTAAAGTGTGAAGAAAATATTTTTTTAACACTAAATCCTTATTTTAAAATTGATGAGGATAAAATTTTAAAAAAAATTAAGTTTACGCACCCATGTTATGATCAAAAAGCATTAGATGCTCAATCTGAGCTTGTTAAAATACAAAATCAAAAGGATTTACTTTTTTGTGGAAGTTATTTTGGGTATGGTTTCCATGAAGATGGTATAAAATCATCATTGGATATGATGAATTATATTAATGCTTAAAAATTCAAAGATTTATGTTGGGCAAGTAATCCATAGAAGATTTAAACCTAAAAATCACTATTTTAGGTATAAAGTATTTTCTTTGTTGATCGATCTTGATGATTTAGAGGAAATTAATAATAAAATTGCAATTTTTTCTTACAATAAATTTAATATTATAAGTTTTTTTGATAAAGATCATGGAGCTCGTGATGGATCATCTTTAAAAAACTGGGTTAAAAAAAATTTATCAAATATTGGTATAAATGAAACTGAAGTAAAAATTAAAATACTTTGTTATCCAAGAATCCTTGGTTATGTATTTAATCCTTTAAGTGTTTTTTATATTTATAATAAAGATGATAAGATTATTTCAATTTTTTATGAAGTCAAAAACACATTTGGTGAACAGCATACATATATTTTTAAAACACAAGATTCAGACGTCATTAAAAATAGTTGTGTGAAAAAATTTCATGTATCGCCTTTCATAGAAATGACATGCAATTATAAATTTAGAGTTATTAAACCCTCTAACAAAATATCAGTAATAATTGATCAATCAGATAAAGAAGGCAAACTATTATTTGCATCGCAAGATGGAATAGTAAAAAATTTTACTAACAAAAATTTGCTGTTTTACTATATTTTACACCCATTAATGACATTCAAAGTTATTGTCGCAATCCATTATGAGGCATTTAAATTATGGATAAAAGGAATAAAGTTTATAAAAAAAGAGTTAAGTATTAAAAATAATATCTCAGAAGAAAAAAATGAATTTAAATAAACTGTCAGACAAGATTGTATTCGGTTCACTTAAATATATTAAACATGGAACATTAAAAATAATTAACTATGATGGCAAAGAATATAATTTTGGGGATAGTAATGAAAAATTACATGCCCATTTAAAAATAAATAAACCAGGCCTTACTTTCAAGGTTATCAAAAATGGTAGTATAGGATTAGCAGAAGCATACATGGATAATAATTTTGAAGCAGATAATTTAACAAATCTTATAGAGTTGGCGGCGAAAAATATCAAAATAATCCATAAATTTTCTGGGTCTTTTGATTTAGCTATATTTAATAAAATCAAAAAATTCTTTGTTAAAAATAATAAATCTAGAAGTAAAGAGAATATTAGAAAACATTACGATTTAGGTAATGAATTTTTCTCCTTATGGCTTGATAAAACATTAACTTACTCGAGTGCAATTTTTGAAGATGGTAATGACTTAGAAAAAGCCCAAATAAATAAATATAAAAAACTTTCTAGTCTGGTAAAGCCTAAGTCGGGTGACAAGATGCTTGAGATTGGATGTGGATGGGGTGGATTTGCAGAATATATCGGCAAAAATTATGATGTGAAGTTAGATTGTATTACTATTTCAAGAAAACAATATGAATTTTCTAAGGAAAGAATTCATAAAAATGGTTTAAATGAAAAGATCAACATACAAATGTTGGACTTTAGAGATATAAAAAATAAATATAATTCAATCGCTTCAATAGAAATGATAGAGGCCGTAGGTCAGAATTATTTAAAAAATTACTTTAATACTATAAAACACAATTTAGTTGATAATGGTACCGCAGCTATTCAAGCAATTACTATTGATGATAGTATTTACGATAGGTATAAAAATAAGACTGACTTTATCCAAAAATATATTTTTCCTGGTGGTTTTTTACCAAGTAAGAATGAGTTAGTTTCTCTATCAAATCAATCAGGACTTAAATTTGAACAATGTAGTTCTTACGGAGATCATTATTCAAATACACTGAGTATTTGGCGAGATGAGTTTTTCAACAAGTGGGATCAAATATCATCTCAAGGATTTGATAATACATTTAAAAGAATGTGGAACTTCTATTTATCTTATTGCGAAGCTGGGTTTAAATCTAAAAATATCGATTTAATACAGTTTGCTCTTCAAAAATAAATTTATGAAATTTAAATATTTTTTATTGATAATAATTACAGTATTGATTACAAATTGTTCATCAAACCAAAGCATGAAACCAGAAGATTTTAAAAACCAAAAACCTAGACTTATAATTGAAGAATACTTATCTGGAAATGTAAAAGCATGGGGAATTTTACAAAACAGATCAGGTAAAGTTACTAGACAATTCTCTGCAGATTTAAATGGTAAGTGGGATGGCAAGCAGCTGATACTTGATGAAAAATTTATTTGGAATGATGGAGAAATACAAGAGAGAAAGTGGACAATAGACAAAATTGACGAGCATAATTATGAGGGCACTGCTAGTGATGTAGTTGGTACCGCAAAAGGATATTCTTATGGACCTACGTTTAAATTTGAATATGTGTTATTAGTTCCAGTTAAAGGAAGAGAAATTAAAATTACTTTTGACGATTGGATTTTCATGCAAGATGAAAGGGTAGCAATCAATAGAGCAAAAATGACTAAGTTTGGATTTAAGGTTGCAGAATTAACTGTTATGTTTGTTAAAGAATAAGTTTTATTTTTTTTGTAATTTAGTCATCTTTTTTACTAAATAAAAATATAACTTATCAGGGATTATTTTAAAAAACTTTAATATTAAAGTTAATGTTTTTGGAAAATGTATTTCAAATTTAGTACTATTTATTAAACCATCATAAATTTTTTCTGCAGAATATTTAGGTGTTTTAAGAAATGGCATTTTAAAATCATTTTTGTCTGTCATTGGTGTTTTTATGAAACCTGGGGAAACTAAACATACTCTCACACCATATCTTCCAAAATCAAAATAAAGACTTTCTGCAAGATTATTCAATGCAGCTTTAGATGGGCCATAACCTGTTGAGTTTGGCAAACCTTTGTAGCCCGCAATAGAGGAAACTATTGTTATTATTCCATTTTTCTTGTTTCTAAAATGATCTTCAACAGCTTTAATACAGTTGAGAGTCCCAAAAAAATTTACCTTAAATACTTTTTCAATTTGTTCTACGTCAATCTCTCTTTCTTTTTTTGGATCCCATGTTCCAGTAGAAAAGAAACAGATATCAATGTCTCCAAATTCTTTTTTTATATTTTTTGCAACTTCGAAACATTTTTCCTTATCATTTACATCTAGCGGGAATGATTTGATATTTTGATTACAATTTTCAACCTCTTTTAATATAGTTTCTCTTCTACCTGAAATAGCAACATTCCATCCTTGATTTGCAAATTTAGATGCTACTGCTTTTCCTATACCGGTGCCTCCACCAGTTATCCAAATTACTTTTTTCATATATTATTACTGTTTTATCACACAAAAATACTTAGACATGCGACAAGAATAGAATAGTATTAATTATAATGAGAATTATATCAAGTTTATGTTCAAAATTATAATTATATATGAGCTAATTTTTGTAATGTTTTGGAATATACTTTATTATTCTAATTCAGGAATTGAAAATTGGTTCCAAGAAAAAATTTTAACAGCAATATTTGTAGTTCTATCTACAATGGCTTTGGGACTTACTCTAATTTACGTAATATATTATAGCCTGAAAATAACTGGATTATCAAAAATATTAACATCCTTGAAAGATCCAAGAAAAAGCAAAACCCAATAATTAACTATTTGAAGCACATTTTTTTGAACAATATTTCACCTTATCCCAATTTTGTTTCCATTTTTTTCTCCATGTAAAAGAGCGATTACAAACTTTACATATTTTTGTAGGTAAATTTTGTTTCTTCATTTTAATTGTTTTCTATTTTTTAAAAATAAAAAATATGCTGCAATTTCATATAAACAATGAAAAACAAAGAAGAATGGTTTGATAGAAAATATTTTAGATAAAAATTTATATTTTGGTATTTTTGACCAAATAATAATGAAAGCTTTTGCGCCTCCAACAATTTCACCATTGTTTATAACATGAAGTCTTCTAAGCAATTCCTTTTGAGATTTAGAAGTTATTCTAATAGCTTCTTCGTTATTTGTAATATCTATCCACTCTAAGTCATTATTAGCAATTTTTTTATAATGGTTAATTTCCATTCTGCAAATATTACATGAGTCGTTAAAATAAACTTTAATTCCCATAAGTATTATTCTTAATAAATTTGTCTGCTTCTGATAATATTAACTTTTTTCTATCATTTTTCATTTTATCAAAAATTCTTACCATCATTGACAGTCTAGGATTCTTTAAAAAAAATTTTCTATTTCTATCAATAAATCGCCAATAAAGACCATCCATAATATTGCACCAGTTGCCTCTTTTGAAGTCCATCATTTTCATGAAATAACTAGAACCGCAGATATAAGGCTTAGTTGCAAATATACCACCATCACTAAATAATCCCATACCATAAACATTTGGCACCATTACCCAATCTGAAGAGTCAACAAACATTTCCATAAACCACTTGTAAACTGATTTTGGTTCAACTTCGCATAAATTCATAATGTTAGATAAAATCATTAATCTTTCAATATGATGTGACCAGCCGTACTTGTTTGCATTTTGAATGGAGTGATCCAGAGGGTCTAGCCCTGTAGTACCATTGTAAAATGAAATTTTCATTTTCCTTGAATGTTTAAAGAAATTTCCATTTTCCATTTCTTTGCTAAAACTTTGGTAAATTCCTCTCATAAATTCTCTCCACCCAATTATTTGCCTAATGTATCCTTCTAAGGAATTAAGTCTGATACCTTTACTGTGGTGGAAATTGATTATTTTTTGAATGATTATATCAGGTGTTATTAAACCCAAATTTAGATATGGACTAAGTGCACTATGGAACAAAACATTATTTTTTTGATCAACCGCATCCTCGTAATCTCCAAATAAGTTAAGTTTATCTTTTATAAAATAATCCAATAATTTTAAAACATCTTTATATTCAGTTACAAACCAGAAATTTTTAGTATCACCAGGATGTTTACTAAATAATTTTTCAATAATAGGTTTTAAATTTTTGGTATGATTGGTTTCTCTAAAAATAGGTTGTTTAGGTATTTGGATATTTTTAGGTAATTTTTTTCTGTTATCTTCGTCAAAGCTCCATTTTCCTCCCTCAGGCGAACCATCTTTATTTAATAATATATTTAACCTCTCTCTTTTTTCTTTATAATATTTTGCCATAAAAGGTTTCTTTGTTTTTGATAAATATTTCTTGAAATCCTCTCGATTATCTAAAAACATAGGAGACTGTAAAATATTCCACTTTATATTTTGTTTTTTTAAAAATTTTTTTATTTTTGATTCAAAAAACTTATCTTCTATTTCAAAACTTGTGATTTCCGTTATCTTATTTTTTTTTGATATTGTCTCTAATTTTTTAGTATAATCTTTCTTAAAATCACTCGAATCAATCTTTGAATAAATTAGTTTAAAGTTGTTCTCCTTTAATCTTTCTGCATAGGATCTCATTGAGGACAAAAATAATAGTATTTTTAATTTATGATGTCTTTCATATGTGCACAAATGGTAGTCTTCTGACATAAAAAACAGGTGGTCTTTTTTGTAGCGGTCAAGGTTTTTTAATGGAAATAATTGATTTCCAAGTATAAAAAATAATTTCATTACATAATTATATGTCAGAAAAATATCTAATTGTCGGTGCGACAGGTTCTATCGGATCCAATTTAGCAGAACAAATGCACTCTTCTGGTAGAGAAATTCACTTAGTTGGTAGAGATGAAAGTCAACTTAAAAATTTATCTGAAAAATTAAACTCTCCTTATACTGTTGCAGATGTCTTAGGCGATGGATTTGTCGATAAGATAAAGTCAGATATTCCAGAAATTAAGGGTGTAGCTTATTGTGTTGGGTCAATAGATCTTAAGCCTTTAAAATTAGCAACAGAAAATGATTTTAATAAATGTATGAAACTAAATTTTTATTCAGCTGTAGATTTAATTAAAGGATACCAGGATAATCTTAAACAAAATAATGGTTCAATTGTTTTATTTTCAACTGTAGCTGCTCAAAAGGGATTTACAAACCACTCAATAATTGCATCAACTAAAGCTGCTATAGAAGGTTTAACAGTATCTTTAGCCGCAGAATTTGCACCCAACATAAGAGTAAACACTGTTGCGCTAAGTCTAACAAATTCAAAAATAGCACAACCAATGTTAAAAAATACAGCCCTCGCGCAAGGAATAGCTAAGGCACACCCCCTTAAAAGATTAGGAGAAGGTAAAGATGGAGCTGCACTAGCAAAATTTTTACTTACAGAGGAAAGTTCTTGGGTAACAGGACAAATAATTGGTGTTGATGGAGGAAGATCAAAGCTTTCCTGAGGTGAAAATAAAATTTTTAATTATAATCTTAACTCTATTATTCACCTCAAAATCTTACTGTGAAAAAATAGTTTTAAAAAAATTAGTAGAATTAGACTCTCCCTGGGGATCTTCTTTCATAAGTAATAATGAGATTATTGTAACAGAAAAAAGTGGAAGAATAAAAATAGTAGACATATCATCAAAAGAAATACAAGAAGTAGCTCATCAACTTGACTTTGTGGTTCATGGGCAAGGAGGTTTGTTAGACATAATCTATAAAGATAATAATGTTTGGATTTCATATACTGAAGATAGAGGTAATTATAAAACAAGTACTTCTATAGCTAGAGCGGAGTTAAATAAAAAAAAATTAGACTTTAAAAATATTTTTCAAGCTAATCCGCCAATAGACTCAGGATATCATTTTGGTTCGAGACTAGCGATAAAAGATAATTATATCTACGCGTCTGCTGGTGAAAGGGGACAAGGTATGATTGCACAAGATGCATCAAAGCATCCTGGAAGCATAATTAGAGTCCATTTAGATGGAAGCATTCCAAAAGACAACCCAAAGTTTGAAGGCAAATCAGATTGGTTACCAGAAATCTATCAAATAGGAATAAGAAACCCACAAGGAATGGTGTTATCTCCATTTGACAGAAAAATTTATATAAGTAACCATGGCGCTAAAGGTGGAGATTGGTTTGGAGAAGTTAAAAAAGGAGAAAACTATGGGTGGAAAATATTAGGATGGGGAGGAAAAAACTACTCTGGAATATCAATTGGTCCAAAATGGAAACCTGGTTTTACTAAAGCTATTCAGTATTGGGTACCATCAATTGCTACAAGCGCTATAACTATTTATAATGGTGAAGAGTTTAAAGAGTGGAATGGTCATGCATTGATTACATCGCTAAAAGATAAGTCACTAAGAAAATTGATATTTGATGATTTATCTAATGTTAAGGAAGAGATTATTTTTAAAAATAAAATTGGAAGAATAAGAGATATACAAGTGCATCCAGCGACTGGAAAAATTTACTTTTTAAGCCAGGATGCAATGTGGTTAATGCAAAAAAAATAGTATATAATAAGGCTTATGGATGATGTAGTTATAGTCGGCGGAGGTATTATTGGTGCAGCTACTGCTTACTTTATGTCTTTAGAAGGTAGAAAGGTGAAGGTAATTGAAAGAGATCCAACTTACAAGACTGCCTCATTTCCACTATCATTAGGTGGGTTCAGAAGACAATTTTATCAGAAAGAAAACATTCTACTCGGTAAATTTGCAAGAGAATTTATTTTTAAAATTCCTGAATTGCTTAAAACAAAAAAAAATCCAAACCCAACAGCTAGTATGGTTCCTAATGGATATCTATTAATGTTTGGACCTGAACATGCAGAAGAGCAATACCGGGCTTTAGAAAATCATAAAGAGTGTGATGCTGGTACAAAAAATATTAAAGGTTCAGAATTAAATAAAATTTTTCCATACATAAATAATGAAGGTATAGAAACAGCAACATATACTGATAACAAAAGTGAGGGATGGATAGATCCTTTTATGTTTCATAGCGCATTAAAAAGTAAGGCTATAGAGCTTGGTGCTGAATTTGTAAAAGGTGATGTAAAAGATTTATCCGAGCTAAATGCAAAGACTATTATTTCAGCAGCCGGTTGTTGGACAAAAGAATTGTTATCAGATATTCCTGTAGAACCACAAAAACACACTGTCTTTAGAGTCAAATGTCCCAAACATTTTCCTGATATGCCTTTATCAGGGGACTTAACTACGGGTGTATATTGGAGACCTGAAGGCAAGGAATTTTTAGCTGGATCTCCAATATCTGTATTTGATGCAAAGGATTTAGAACCAGCATGGAATGATTTTGAAGAACTTGTTTGGCCTGCTCTTGCAAAAAGAGTACCTGCTTTTGAAGAGCTTAAATTGACAGGAGGCTGGGCAGGATTTTATGATTGTAATAAGCTAGATAATAATGCAGTTGTTGGAAAGCACCCAAAATATGAAAATGTTTATTTAGCTTCTGGATTTACTGGGAGAGGCTTAATGCAAGCCCCAGGTATTGGGAGAGCTCTTACAGAGTTAATAAATACAGGCAGTTATCAATCAATAGATATAAGTGTTTTTGATGTTGAAAGAGTTTTAAAAAGTAATGCTAGACCTGAGCCTTACGTATTATAATTTTTTTATATAAAAACCTAGAAAACCATTAAAAGTAGATACAGCCAAAATTAACAATTGTCCTTTGAGTGAATAAAATTCAAATGATGGATAGAAACTTATACCAATAGAAAAGAAAAGATAAGTTAAAATAAAAGGTCGGTAGAATTTTTTTATAAAATAAATAATTTTCATTTATTTTCTTGTAGCAATATAAACACCTATAGTTGCTAAAATAAAACCTATTATGTCGATATTTGATAATTTTTCTCCTAAAAATAAATATGCCATGATAGCTGTTGTAGGTGGAACAAGAAAAAATAATGTTGAAGTTTTACTTACTGAACCTGCTTTTATTAAAAACATTAAAATTGTAAAAGCTCCAAAGGACACCAGTATAATTTGATGTGTCATTCCCAATATAAATCCAGCTGAAAAGTTAATATAAGGTGTTTCTAATATAAATATTAAAATTAGATTAAAAAAACAGCCACCAAATGCTTGAAAACCATTATTTACTGATAAAGGGACATTTTCACTTAATTTTTTTTGCCATAAAGTACCTGTAGTGATTGCAGCAAGAGCTATAAAACAAGTAATAATTCCATCTTTAGGAAATTCATTTCCAAAATCAATTCCTAGCACCATCAAGGAACCAACAAAACCAAATACAATACCAACCCACTGTCTCCACCCTATAACTTCATTATAAATTGGTCCTGATAATAAGTTAGTTAAAATAGGTTGAAGAGTAACTATTAATGCAACTACGCTTGCAGGAACTCCTACATGAAAAGCGTACCAACATCCACCAAGATATAATCCATGAAATAATACACCTGAAGTTATGCTTTCTAAAATATATCTTATTTTTGTAAAAATTATTTCTTTTTTAAATATTGAAAATAAAAAAAAACCTAGAGTAACAATTCCAAATCTAAAAGCAAGAGCGGCAAAGGGTGATGCGTTCTGAACAATAATATCACCAGATATGAAAGCAGAGGACCATAATAGTATAAATAGCAAAGGGAAGGTTTTTATCATTTATTGAGGATTTATATTGCCATAAATTTTAACTAAATTTTGACAAGCATTTTACCGATATTTTTACCCTCTAATAAATCAATAAATGATTTAGGAGCATTTTCGATCCCTTGATAAATAGTTTCTTTAAACTTTATTTTACCCTCTGATAACCACTTCAACATATCAGTTTCAAATGGTTCTTTTTCATTTTCATGGTCAAAGATTAAAAAACCTTTAATCGTAAGTCTTTTTACAAGAACATATGCCATATTTTTCAATCCAGACCCAGGTGTTGTCACATTCATTTGAGAAATTCTTCCACAGATAACTATACGACCATAATTCTTCATTTGGAAAATGGTAGATTCTAAAAAATCACCACCAACATTATCAAAGTATAGATCGAAACCTTCAGGACAAATCTCTTTAAAATATAATACAAGGTTCTTTATTTTTTTATAATTAAAGGCATGATCAACTTTTAATTCTTTTTTTAACCAGCCAACTTTTTCATCAGATCCTGTGCTAGCAATAACTTTGCAACCAAGATTTTTTGCAATTTGACAAACTGTTGAACCAACACTTCCTCCAGCTGATGAAACTAAAACTGTCTGTCCAGTTTTTAATTCTCCATGTTTTAACAATCCTATATATGCGGTATGTCCTGTCATGCCTAGAGGACCTAAATAAGTTTGTATAGGAATATCAATTGGTTTTAGCTTTTTTAATTGATTAGAATTGCAAACAAAATTATCTCTCATACCAAGGTTGCTAAATACTAAATCTCCAACATTAAAATTTTTATCATTTGAAGTTTCTACTTTGCCAATAGCATATCCTTCCATTTCTTCACCAATTTTAAATGGAGGCTTATAATTTTTTCTTTCAGTCATTCTTGCTCTCATATATGGATCAACTGATATCCATGAATTTGATACTAAGATATTATTTTCTTCATTAACTGAAATTTCTCTGGATTTTATCTCAAAGTCTGTTTCTTTTGGTAAGCCAGTTGGAATATAATTTTTTAAAGT
Source organism: uncultured Pelagibacteraceae bacterium (assembly GCA_902561765.1). Classification (GTDB taxonomy): domain Bacteria; phylum Pseudomonadota; class Alphaproteobacteria; order Pelagibacterales; family Pelagibacteraceae; genus Pelagibacter. Next base: position 42,098 of record CACEQR010000004.1, read on the forward strand.
TACATATTTGGTGATTATTGACACTTTATGATCCCCAGATATTACTTAACGTCGCCTCACGTCTACATGCTTTTTTATATCTTAAATAATTAACAAAATTTATTTGATAATAATCTTGATGAAATGCCTCTGCTTTATAAAATTTATCAAATTTTCTTACGTAGGTTACCACTTTCTTTTTAAATTTTTTTTCTATTTCCTTAATACTATTTTTTATTAAATTTTTTTGTTTTTCATTTTGATAAAATGCTACTGATCTGTAACTATAACCTTTATCACAAAATTGTCCTGCAGCATCAAATGGATCGATATTTAACCAGAATTCTTTTAAGAGCTTTTCATAACTGACAACTTCTGGGATATATATTACTTCAATAACTTCAAAATGACCTGTGTTTCCATATGTTACTTCTTTATAGGTTGGATTTTCTGTAGTACCACCTGAATAACCTGAAATAACTTTTGAAACACCAAGGATATTTTCAAAAGACTCTTCCATACACCAAAAGCACCCACCAGCAAAATAAGCTTTAGAAAAATTCTGAGCTTTTAAAACTACAGAAGAATTAATTAGAATTATAATACTTATAAATAATACCTTCATTTAAATATTTAAAATATTAAATCCCATCCTAATTGCAACAATAATTACCAATATAGAAGTTATTAATGCTAAAGTTTTAGTTGAAAATATTTTTAAATTTATAAAATTTCCCACTTGTCCACCAACTAAAACGATAAGTAATAAAAAAAGATATTCTTTGAACTCAAATAAAACTTGATTCTTAGTTAATTGTCCAATTATTCCAAATATAGAATTTATTAAAATAAATAAAGATACTGTTATTGTTATATTTTTAGGGTTTGCTACCTTCAATAAATAAAGTATTGGACTTAGAAATATTCCTCCACCAATGCCCACTACACCAGAAACAAAACCTAAAACGGCACCTATAAGAGACGATAAATATATTGGCAAAGTTTTATAAATTCTTGGATTATTTTCATATGATCTAAAATTTACCAGTAATAATAAACCAGCGATAATAAGTACAAAAAATAATAATATTTCAAATAATTCTTTTTCAACCTGTATTGAGCCACCTATAAATGCAAAAGGTATAGAACCTATTAAGTATGGAAATAGAAGTTTCAGGTTATAACTTCCTACTCTTATATAATTAAACGAATTACCCGAAACTACAATAATATTACAAGCCAAGGCAATTATAGGGAAAATTTGATATGATACACCAGACAAAAGAAGTAGAGCTAGATAAGTGGACCCACCACCAAAACCTACACTTGAGTAAATTAATGCAGTTACAAAAAAAAGAATTGATAATATAATCATATAAATATTATGAAAGTAAATATAGCATTATTAACCGTTACTGACACTAGAACTTTAAAAACAGATAAATCAGGTAATTTGCTTTCTACCAAAATAAAAAAAGCAAAACATAATTTAATTGATAGAAAAATTTGTAAGGATAATAAAAAGGACATAAAAAAAATAATTAAATTATGGCTCAAAAAGAAAAAAATAGATGTGATTATTACTACTGGAGGAACTGGTTTGACTGGAAGAGACATTACTCCAGAAGCAGTTCATGATTTGGCAGACAAAGAAATCCCTGGATTTGGAGAAATTTTCAGAGTTATAAGTCTTAAAACGGTTGGAACTTCTTCAATACAATCACGGGCTTGTGCAGCACTGGCGAAAGGAAAATATATTTTTGCTTTACCTGGCTCATCTGGAGGAGTTACAGATGCTTGGGATAAAATTCTAGTACACCAGTTAGATATAAATCATAAGCCTTGTAATTTTGTTGAATTATTTCCACGCCTTAAAGAAAAATAATTATTTTTGATATTTTTTTTTCCAATCAGAGTAGGGCATGCCATAAACATGCTCTCTTGCGCTGGGGTCAGAAATCTCTATTCCCTTTTTTTCTGCTTCTTCACGATACCATTTAGATAAACAATTCCTACAAAATCCAGCAAGATTCATTAAATCTATATTTTGAACATCATTTCTCTCTCTCAAGTGATTTAACAAACGTTCAAAAGCTGCTGATTGTAAATCTTTTTTAGTGTTTTCATTCATAAATTATTATATTTTTAATATGAAATATAACTAATCTTATCAAAAAAATTTGGAAAAACAAAAATAACTATGTAATAAATTTATTAAATGAGAAATTTATTAAATGAAAAAATTTTAGAAGAAGCCAATACATGGATAAAATCTAAAGAAAAAGTTGTTCTTGCTACAGTTATTCAAACTTGGGGATCATCTCCACTTCAAACTGGTAGTAAAATGATAATTAATGAAAAAGGGAATTTTTCTGGCTCTGTTTCTGGGGGGTGCGTTGAAACGTCTGTAATTAAAGAAAGTATAAATTTAATAAAAAGTAAAAAAAATTTTAAAAAATTAGAATTTGAAGTTTCAAACGAAAACGCATGGAACATAGGTCTTGCATGTGGGGGTAAAATTCAAATTTTTATTGAACAGATTAATTAATGAAAATTGAGTTACTTGAAGAAATCATTAAAAAAAGATCCTTAAAGAAAGAATTTGCCTTATTAACAAATTTAGAAACTAGCTATAGTGAAATATTTGAAATAGGAGAACCACTAAGTAAAGAATTTGAGAATAATAAAAATGAAATTATTAATCACTGTAAATTAAAAAAAAATGGTATAATTGAGAAAACACAAATATTTATACAGAACTATACCAATCCCATCAATGTTGTAGTTATTGGAGCCGTTCATATAACTCAATATTTAGTAGAATTTGCTAAAAATCTTAATTTTGAAATTACCATTATTGATCCAAGATCATATTTTACATCTGAAAATAGATTTAAAGATATTAAAATTATAAATGATTGGCCTAGCGAAGCTTTTAAAAAAATTGTAACAAATTCAAATACTGCATTAGTTGCCCTTACTCATGATCCAAAAATTGATGATCCATCCCTACAGTACGCTTTAAAGAATAAATTTTTTTATATTGGCGCTCTTGGTAGCAAAAAAACCCATATTAATAGATGCGAAAGACTGAGAGAATTAGGTTTTGCAGAGAAAGAAATTTCTAGTATACACAGTCCAATTGGTATTAAACTTGGCGGAAAATCTGCTTCAGAAATAGCATTGTCAATTATTTCACAATTAGTTTCTGAGTCTAACAAATCTTAAATTTGTTGAATAGTTACACCTTTTAGCCATTCACTTTCGTGATTTGTATAATGCTCTTTTTTCCATATAGGAGTTCTTTTTTTAATTTCTTCTATGATGTATCTTGATAAATTGTAAGCATCTTTACGATGCTTACATCCAACACCAATAATAATGCTCTTTTCTTCTACTTCTACATAGCCTTTTACATGTTCAATGAAAACAGCCTTTTGCTTAATATTTAATTTTGTTTCAGCTTCTTTATATATTTCTTCAAAACTTTTTATAACCATTGTATCCTTTGAGTCATAAGTTATACCAATTACTTTTTTATTTTCATTGATATCTCTCACTGTTCCAACAAAATATATAATGGCACCAAATTTAGAAGAGTTCAGAAATTTTTCAGCATTTGATATTTCTATCTTCTGATTTGATGCATCAAGGACTTTAGCATGTAACATTATCCACCTCCTATTGGAGGTATAATTCCTACAATTTGATTTTGATTAATTTTATGATTCTCATAAATTATCTCATCTTTATCAGAGCAAAAAACTGAGTTTTGAATCAATTTTTTAAAATTTTCATTTCCATTAAAATTTTGTTCAATAAATTTTAGTAATTGTAATCTTATATCTTTAATGGTGCTATTTTTTTTAATTTTGATTTCTATAGAATTATCTTTACTAAGGTCTCTTGTTGCACCATATAATTCTATTGTTATTTTGATCATCAAAAAATATCATTTAAAAAACTTGGTAATCCATCAGGATTTTTCCAAATCCCTGTTTTTCCACCTTCTTTAATAAGAAGCTTAACATTATTTATTTCTAGATAGGGATTTACTATTTTGCACAAATCATAAATTGTAATTAAAGCTGCATTTACACCCATTATAGCTTCCATCTCTACACCAGTTTTAGCAACAGCAGAAACAACACAGAAAACTTCTAATAAATCTTCTTTTTCATTAATAACTATTTTGGTAGCAGTATGATCAATTGGCAAAGGATGGCACAACGGTATTAACTCACTTGTCTTTTTTACACCCAACACAGCAGATACTTCAGCCAATGCTAACGGATCTCCTTTTGGCATTTGGTTAGTTTTAATTAGATCTAAAACTTCTCTTCCAACCCTAATACTTCCAGAAGCCAAAGCTCTTCTAAAAGTTTGTTTTTTTGATGAAACATCGACCATATTAAATGAATTTTTTTTGAATAGTTCATTTGCCCAATCTCTTAAATCTTGGTGATTTATAATTTTTAATTCAGTCATTATCCTCCTGTTTGAGATAAATTATCTGTTAATCCTGTTTCACCCAACTCTAAATAATGTGACTCTTTTTTAAATTTCAATTGTTTTAATATTAAATCTTTTAACTCTTCTAATTGGTCATCTCTTTGAATTAAATGCCTTATGTTTATTCCAGTATTTCCAAATAAACATAATCTTAAGTCACCTCTTGCTGTAATCCTTAATCTATTACATGATTTACAAAAATCTTTTGAATATGGTGCAATTAAACCAAATTTACCTTTATAGTTTGGGTTAATATAATTTTTTGAGGGTCCAGAGTCTTTACCATGTGTTTGAAATATCCAATTATTTTCATTTAAATAGTTAGTAAAAACTTTTGAGGAAATATGGTATTTTTTAAAATAATCTATACTATCACCAGTTTGCATAAGTTCTATATATCTTAATGTAATTTCATTTGATTTTATAAAATTAGCCCACTCATTAAAACTTTTTTCATTAGCATTTATCCCATTTAATAAAACTGCATTTATTTTAATATTTTTAAAATTTAATTTTTGAAGTTCTTCAATTCCTTTAAGGATTTCTAATAGGCGATCGTGTCCAGTTATCTTTTTAAACGCTTCCTTATTGAGGCTATCGATACTAATATTTATTCCATCAATTTCAGATTCAACAAGTTTTTCTGCAATCTGATCTAGTTTATATCCATTTGTTGTAACAACTGTTTTTTTTATACCTGATTTTTTTTTTAAAATTTTTAATATTTCAAAAAAGTCTTTTCTGATTGTTGGCTCACCACCTGTTAACCTAATTTTACTCACACCTAACTCTGATAAACCTTTAGCTAGTCTTTCAATTTCGTCTAGAGATAAAAATTTTCTGTTATCGCCTTTGTTTTTTTGATAACCATTTGGCAAACAATATCCACATTTAAAATTACAAACATCAGATATTGAAAGTCTAATATATGGAAATTTACGGCCAAAATTATCTTTAAGCAGATTCATTAATACCACTCTAGCACAGTTTTAAATGCAAAATGAATTAATTTTGAGTTAATTCAGCTTGATTTTCGGTGGGTTCAATTTCAGTTTTAAATTGATTTGAAATTTTTTGAACTTCTACTGAAGAAACTTTGTATTCTGCACATTTTGTTTCCTCATCCTTACCATGACCAGTTACCATATTGACCATGTATTCTGGGAAGTGAAATGTTGTAAATACAATTCCCTCTTTAACTTTATCAGTAACTTCGACTTTAAGAGCTACTTCTCCTCTTCCAGAATAAAGTCTTCCAATGTCTCCGGTATTTAAATCTCTTTTCTCAGCATCTTTTGGATGAACAAGCAAAATATCTTCAGAAACAATATTTACGTTTTTTGTTCTTCTAGTCATTGTAGCTGCATTATAATGTTGTAAAACTCTACTTGTTGTCAAAATTAACGGATAATCTTTTTTATTTTCTTCTATCTCAGATGACTCTTTCCAGTCAAAATTTTTAAGTCTTCCTTTTCCAAGTTTAAATGTTTCCTTGTGTAGAATCTTGGTATCTGTACCATCTTCTTGCACCGGCCATTGTAAACCTAGTTTTCCAAGTCTTTCTCTTGTAACTCCTTTAAAAAAAGGAACTACATCTGCTATTTCTGCAAGCACTTGATCAGCATCATAGTCAGGTTGGTTAAAACCAAGTTTCTGCATCATATCAGTAACTATTACACCATCAGGTTTTGTTCCAGTTAAAGGTTCAGCAGCACGATTTACTCTTTGTATTCTTCTCTCTGTGTTTGTAAATGTTCCATCTTTTTCTAAAAAAGTTGTTCCAGGTAGAACCACGGTTGCTAGCTTTGCGGTCTCACTCATAAATATTTCTTGAACTACTAATAACTCTAGTGAATTCATAGCTTCTATTACATGATTACTGTTAGGATCAGTTTGTACAATGTCTTCTCCAATTATCCAAAGAGCTTTTACATCTTTATTTATGGCTGCATCAAAAATTTCAGGTATTTTTAATCCTGCTTTTGTTGGATGTACTACTCCATATTTTTCTGTATAGAATTCTTGAACTTTCTTATCTGCAACTTCAAAATACCCTGCTCCTTGATGAGGTTGACAACCCATATCGGCAGCTCCCTGAACATTATTTTGACCTCTTAAAGGATTTACTCCAACTCCAGGTCTTCCAATATTCCCAGTTATCATTGCAAGGTCAGCAATTAACATGACAGTTTTTGAACCTTGTTCATGCTCTGTTACACCTAGGCCATGAAATTCCATAGAATTTTTGGCTGTTGCATATGCAATTGCAGCTTCTTTAACTAATTGTTTATCTACTCCTGCAACTTCAGCAAGTTTATCTACATCTTGTCTTAAAATTTCTTTAACAAATGTCTCAAAGCCCTCTGTTCTATTATCTATAAATTTTTTATCATACATTTTATATTTTAAAATAAAATGTAACATCATATTTAAAACTGCAACATTAGTTCCAGGTCTTAGCTTAATATGATAATCAGCAAGTTTAGCTACTTCGGTAGTTACAGGATCTAAAACTATTAATTTTTTTCCTTTCATAACTTGTTGTTTAATTTTTGCTCCAGTTACAGGATGTGCATTTGTTGGATTTGCTCCAATAACCAAAAATAAATCAGCGTGATATATGTCTTCAGTTGAATTTGTTGCTGCACCTGTTCCGAAGGTTTGTTGCATTCCCCAAGCTGTTGGAGAATGACAAATTCTTGCACAACAATCTATATTGTTAGTCCCTACCGCAGCTCTTATCATTTTTTGAAAAACATAATTTTCCTCATTTGTACATCTTGCTGATGAAATACCTGCAACTGCATCTGGTCCATTTTTCTTAGTAATTCTATTTAATTCATTTTTGATAAAATCATAAGCTTCATCCCAAGTCACTTTTTCAAATTTTCCATTTTTTTTAATTAAAGGACTTCTAAGTCTATCTGGATGATCATAAAAACCAAAAGCATATCTCCCCTTAATGCATGTGTGTCCGGCATTTACTTCAGTTTCTTTTGGCGTATCTATTGCAACAACTTTGTTGTCTTTTATAGATGCTTCTAAATTGCATCCAACACCGCAATAAGAACAAGTAGTTCTTACTTTTTTATCAACTTTTACTGATTTAGACTGAAATACATCTGATATGGCATCTGTTGGACACGTGTGTGCACATGCACCACAAGATACACAAGACGAGTCCCCAAACAACATATCATTATCTGTTGTTATTTTAGACTCAAATCCTCTTCCACTCATTGTAAGAACAAAAGATCCTTGAATTTCATCGCATGCCCTAACACATCTTCCACAATTAATACAATTATCTAAGTTCATTCTCATATAATCATGAGAAGTATCTTTAGGAATTCCTTTGTGTTGTTTTGGATTATTATATCTATGATCGTTTATGCCTAAGTCATTAGCTACATCTTGTAATTCACAGTTTTTATCAACCTCACATGTATCACACTCCATTGGATGATCTGTTAAAACTAATTCAACAATATTTTTTCTAAGATCTTTTAAGGCATCATTGTTTGTGAATATATGTTGATTTTCTCCCACTGGTGTATGGCATGATGCTACTACTTTTGTAGGACCATCTTTTTCTAATGCAACTTCAACAGAACAAACCCTGCATGCCCCATAAGGAGCTAAATTAGGATCATCACACAAAGTTGGAACTTTTTTTTCTCCCAAATAACTTTTAACAAATTTTAAAATTGAGGAATGTTTTGGACCTATTTCATATGGTTTTCCATCAATATATGCTATTTTTCTTTTTTCAGAACTCATTTTAATTTTCTTTTACTATATCATCTTTCACTTCGTCACCAAAATATTTCAGTATATTCATTATTGGCGTTGGAATGGCTCCACAAAGTGCACATAAGCAACCTTTTTTCATTGTGATGAGCAGATCATTTAATAATTTGAGAGGTATTTTGGCACTTTTATTTTTAACTTGATCAAACATTTCTTTTCCTCTGTAAGATCCAAGTCTCCCTGGAAAACATTTACCGCACGATTCCTCTGCTGAAAATTCAAATAAATGATGAATATAATCGATCATATTAAAGTTACTTGGAATACTCACTACACTCGCATGACCTAACATAAATCCAGCTTTTGTAAATTCTTGGAAGTCTAAATTTAAGTTTTCAATTTCTTGAGTTGGAACCACTCCCCCTAAAGGACCTCCAATTTGAAAAGCCTTTACAGGCTTGTTAAGACCTCCTCCAATATCATAAAATATTTTTTTCATTGGAGTGCACATATCAATTTCATAAACACCGGGATTGTTAAAAAAACTATCTAAACAAACTAATTTAGTTCCTGCTGATTTTTTATTTCCAATTGAGGAGAATTTTTCAGCTCCGTTCAATAAAATTCCAGCTGCTGCCGCAAGTGTTTCAACGTTATTTACTACAGTTGGTTTTTTGTATAAGCCTTCAGTAACAGGAAAGGGTGGTCTTACATCTACTTCAGCTCTTCTCCCTTCTATAGATGCAATCAAAGCAGTTTCTTCACCACAAATATATGCACCTTGACCTATGCAAATATTTAAATCAAAGCAAAAATCTGTTCCCAAAATTTTTTCTCCCAAAAGACCAGCCTCTTTTAATGCATTAATGCTGGCATTTAAGGCTTCAATTGATTTTGGATATTCTCCTCTAATATACAGAACACCTTCATTTCCACCAATTACATATCCACAAATTACCATCCCAAAAATTACTTTAAGAGGTTGATCTTCAAGTAGATATCTATCTGAGAATGCACCAGAGTCCCCTTCATCTGCATTACATATAACATATTTTTTCTCTGACTTTGCTTTACTACAAAAATCCCATTTCATACCAGTTGGAAAGCCTGCGCCACCTCTACCGGTTAGATTTGATAACAATAAGGATTTAATTATTTCTTCTTTGTCTTTTTTAAGAAATTTTCCCAAATGATCTTTAAATTTATTTAGATCAGATAATTTATCATCCATTAAAAAACTTGTTGTTGCATAACTTTTAGAAACAAACTTATCTTGGATAATAGATTTCCCTTTAATTATGTCGTCGATTTTATTTATATCATTCCCTGCATAATTTTCTCCATCATAATGAAACGCATTATTTTCGTAACAGTACCCCAAACAAAACATTTCGCCGACTTTATCCGAACCTAATTTATCTTGTAATTTTTTTTTTAAAGGCTCTTGAGTTCCTGCACACATACAAGCGCTGCCATTACAAACAAAGGCTTTTTTTTCTCTATGAGATGGACGTAAAAATTCATAAAAACTCTCAGCTCCATGAATTGTTGATACACCCAATTTATATTCATTAGCTATTTCTTTCATGCCAGCTGAGTCTTTTGATTTTAAAGATCTTTCCGAAATTTTATGAAAAAGATTATTTTTCAACCCAATTCTGCCAGATAAATTACTTATATTTTTTGACATATTAATATTTTAAATTATTACTCTATTTTCGTTACAGTAAATGTTAAAACTGTCGCTCTTTGCAAAGCCTACAAGTGTCATATCAAACCTTTTAGCTAGATCAATAGCTAAACTTGTAGGTGCTCCTACTCCAACCATAATACCTATGTCTGACATTAATGCTTTCTGAACTAGTTCGAAGTTTAATCTGCCTGAGCAAGCAATAAATTGAGAATTATTATCAATTAATTTGTTATAATGAGAAAATCCTATAAGCTTGTCTAGTGCATTGTGTCTGCCAACATCTTCCTTTAATGCAATAGTATTTCCAGAAATATCTATCAGAGCACTGGCATGTATTCCTCCTGTTTTAGCAAATTCAGACTGCATATTTCTTAATGATTCTGGAGACTTAACAATGATTTCCTTTTTAAGTTTGGGAAAATTTAAATCTAATTTTTCATTTTTAATTATTTTGATTGCATCTAAAGAAGTTTTACCACAAACACCACAAGAAGAATTAGTAACAAAATTTCTTTTTAGTTTTCCAATTTCTAAATTTTTTGTATCATCTATGGTAGCCTCAATTATATTTTTTAAATTATAGTCACCAACAGGATCTCCTATTTGTTCTATTGAAGTTATTTTATTTACATTTTCAATAATTTTTTCATTTAACAAAAAACCTCTAATTAAATCTTCATCACTTCCTGGAGTTCTCATGGTAATAGATATATTTTGAGATACCCATTCATTATCTTTTTTAAATTTAAGCCTCATTTCTAATGGCTCCTCAACCGATACAGGATCCTTGATTTTTTCAATTTCTGAATTTTTAATTTTTGAAATTATATATTTTATATCCATTTATAGAGGATATTTCTTTTTTAAAATTAGTCGATTTAAAATTATACCAAAGACCAAAATTATTATTGATCCTAAAATAACAGGATTAATTAAATAATCCAACGAAACACTACCAATTATAACTATTATTGGGTTTCCACCCGCTGGTGGGTGAGTAACATTTAAAGCAATCATTAAAGTAACACCAATACCTACTGCTAAAGGAATAATTACAAAGATAGGCAATGGTAAAAAATATAAAAATATAACTCCTACACAAGATGTTAAAAGGTGACCAAAAAAAATATTTTTTGGTTGTGCAAATGGACTTTCTGGATATCCATATAAAAGAACCATTGAAGATCCGAATGAGGCAATAATAAAAACACCAAGTTCTGTTTTATATGTAAGCAAAGTTAAAATACCTATGGTAAAAGTCGAAAAAAGACCTGCAATGATAGCTCTAACTAAATTTTCTTTTGTCATTTAAGATTTTAATGTTTTTGATAAAGTTTTAAAGGGCAATAAGATACATTCTTTTCTTGATATATTTTTTTTATTAAAGAGTATTTTTAATTCTTTCCACTCTTTAGAAAATTTAAGTTCTGAAGTTTTTGAAAATTTTTCAACTAAATTAATAAGTTCATTAATTTTGTCTAAAGATTTATTTGTAGATATTCTAGATAGAGTGCTAGCAGAAGCTTGGCAATAAATACACGATTTACACTCATAACCAAATTTAATTATTTGATCATTTACAATTTTGATGGTAATTTGCATCTCATCTCCACAAGGCATACTTTTCAGTTTTGATTTATGGGTATAATTATTGAAAATTTTGTGATTTTCCGTATTAGACGCTATTTTTAAAATTTTTAAATCCATTTATTGATCTTTATTTGAAAGATATATGACTTATATTTAATTTAATGAGTGAAAACAATATTTTAGCAGTCATTTTAGCTGGCGGGAGATCAAAAAGATTTGGAGATGATAAAACATATGCAAAACTAGGAAATAAAAGATTAATTGATCACTCAATAGCAAAGTTAAAAAAAGCTTATTCTGAAATCTTGGTTATATCAAACAATGAAAATATAAATCTTCAACAAAAAAATGTTTTTTTAACACAAGATATAGTCAAAGGACATCTTGGACCATTAGCCGGAGTAGTAACGGCAATGGAATGGATTAATCAAAATAAAAAAAAATATAGTTGGGTTGCAACATATCCTTGTGATACACCTTTTTTTGATGAAAGTATTATAAAACTAATTAAAGATTGCCCAAATAAATACTATCAAAAATTGTTTTTTCTAAAAAATCAAAACAAAAGACACAATATTTTTGGTTTATGGTCTATCGAATTAAAAGAGATTTTGATGAAAGATATAAAAAATGGTCATAGAAAAGTAGAGGAGTGGGCAAATAAAATGGATTGCAAGATTATTGAGGTGGAAACTCAAAATGAATATAACTTTCTTAACATTAATACAAAAGAAGACTTAGAAGAGGCAGAAAAAAAAATAAAATGAAATCTTACAATTCAGCTTTAGGCAAATTAAATAAAAATAATTTATTTATAAAAAATGAGCTTATATCAATAAAAGAGACTTTGAATCGCATCTCAGCATCAGATGTTTTTTCTAAAAATAATTATCCCTCATCTGATAATACAGCTTTTGATGGTTATGCAGTAAATTCAAAAGAAACAATCTCATTAAATAATAAAAAATACAAAAAGTTTAAAATAATTAAAACTTTAGCTGCTGGAGACAACCCAAAAATAAAAAGAATACCCAAGAATTCATGTATTGAGGTAATGACCGGTGCAATAATTAAAAAACCATTTGATACAGTTATTCCCATAGAAAAAATTAAATTTTATCCTGATAAAAAAAAACCAAAATATATTGTTTTAAATCAAAAAATAACAAAAAATGAATTTATAAGAAAAGTAGGCTCAGATTTTAGACAAGGTGATAAAATAATTAGTAAAGGTCAATACATAAACTCTTCTCATATTTTAGCACTTAAAACACTTGGTATAGAAAAAATAAAAGTAAAAAAAAAATTGAATATTGTCTTTTATCCAACTGGTGATGAGCTTTCAGATAAAAAAAAAATTCCCTTTTGGAAAATTAAAAATTCAAACACAAGTTATTTAAATTCTTACATTAAAAATCTACCTATAAACTTGGAAATAAAAAAAATTGTAAGAGATAAACAAACTGCTTTTTTTAAAAAAGAAATACAAAAAAAAATTAATTCTAATGCAGATATTATAATTACCTCAGGCGCTATCTCTGCAGGAAAATTTGATTTTATTCCAAATATAATTAAACAATTCAAACCAAAAGATATTTTTAAGGGTGTTTCAATAAGACCGGGAAAACCAATAATGTTTGCTAAGTTTATTAACAATAAATGCTTTTTTGGATTGCCAGGCAATCCTATTTCCACGGCGGCATGCTTTAGATTTTTTGTAATGCCCTTTATTTTTAAATCTTTAAATATTTCACCGGAAAAACCAATTTTAGCAAAATTAAAAGGTAATTTTTCAAAAAAAAGAAAGTTTACTAGATTTATTAAAGGTAGATTATCATTTTCAAAAAAAGGAAATGTTGAATTTAAAATATTAAAAGGCCAAGAATCTTATAAAATAAAACCTTTTGCTAAATCAAATTCTTGGGGTGTTTTTAAAAATGGTAAAGCTAAATTTAAAAAAGGTGAATACATTGCATGCTACTCATCCTCAGGAATTAATGAATTTTTGATTAATTAAATATATTTTCTTGTTTCATAATTAAAAAAATAATAAAAAGCAAAAATGCTAAACTTCAGAAATCCTAAGGTTGCTATACCAATTGTGTTAATAGCTGGTATATTTTGGTCATTCGGACCATATGTTGTAAGACACATAGATCAACCTGAAACAGTTCCTTGGCAATATTTATTTACTCGAGGATTAGTTATTTTTCTCCTTTTAAATATGTATCTATTTCTTGAAGAGGGTAAAGAATTTTATAAAAATTATTTTAAAATAGGTATTTCAGGATTTATTGGTGGAATTGGTCTTGGTACCGCAATGATTGCATTCATTTGGTCAATTACAAATACAACAGCTGCTATTACTTTGCTTTGTCTTGCTGCAATGCCCTTTATAACCGCCTTGTTAGGTTTTTTATTTTTAAAGGAAAAAATTTCATTAACGGTATGGATTGCAATTATAATAGCAACTATAGGCATATGTATAATGGCATTTGACAATTCGGAAAAAAATACATTGCAAGGACTTATTTTTGGCCTTATTTCTGCATTGGGTTTTTCAATTTTCTCAGTTTCTCTAAGATGGAGAAAAGAAACTCCTAAATTTACAACAGTTGCATTTGCTGGATTTTTCTGTTTCATATTTTCTGCAGTAATTCTGATAAGTGACGGTTCCAGTTTTTTATCTACTGGAAAGAATGAAGCTTTATTCGCAACCCATGGGACCTTAGTTTGTATGGGCCTGATTTTATATTCTATTGGTTCCAAAAATATACCAGCAGCTGAATTAACTTTGCTTTCTTTGACTGAAGTTATAGGTGGTATTTTTTGGGTATGGTTACCATGGTTAGGAATTAATGAAATTCCATCGACAAATACTATAATTGGTGGATTTTTTATCTTTATGTCAATTTTCTATTATAGTTTAATAATGCAATCTAATAGAAGATTTATTGGCCTAAATTAATATGAGTGATGAAAAAATAATTGTTAATAGTTGGAATGAGTGGGATCCTTTAAAACATGTCATTGTAGGTAAGGCAGATGGTACATGCATTCCAGCCCCTGAACCTGCATTAGATGCAAAGGTTCCTGAAGATAGTGATATGAGGGGTCAATTTGGACCTCGTACCAAAGATACCGTTGATAAAGCAAATCAACTTTTGGATGATTTCTCAGACATATTAAGAAAAAAAGGGATTAAAGTAGATAGACCGGATCCAATTGATTTCAATCAAAAAATATCTACGCCAGATTGGAAAGCTGAAACGATGTTTGGATGCATGCCACCCAGAGATGTATTATTAACTGTTGGTAATGAAATTTTAGAGGCTACTATGAGTTATAGATGTAGATGGTTCGAATATCTTTGCTATAGACCCTTATTAAAGAAATATTATGATTCTGATCCTAACATGAGACATGAATCAGCACCTAAACCAAGATTAACAGATGCTGATTATCGAAAAGATTATCTATCAGATAAAATTGGTATTCAAAAAAGATTAGAATGGACAGAAAAAAAATATTTTGTAACTACTGAAGAGGAACCATTATTTGATGCTGCCGATGTTTTAAGATTTGGTAAGGATTTGGTTGTTCAACATGGTTTTACAACAAATTTAAAAGGAATTGATTGGTTAAAAAGACATTACAAGGAACATAGAGTCCATACCGTTAATTTTCCTGGCGACCCATATCCTATTCATATAGATGCAACTTTTACACCTATAAAAGAAGGTTTAATAATTAACAATCCTCAAAGGAGACTACCTAAAGAACAAAGAAAATTATTTGAAGATAATGGATGGGAAATAGTTGATAGTGCTCAGCCAGCACATAATGAGCCTCCACCTTTATGTTACTCATCAACTTGGTTATCAATGAATGTATTAGTTTTAGACTCTAAAACTGTATGTGTTGAAAAAAGTGAAGTATATCAAGCAGAACAACTTGATAAGTTAGGCATGGAAGTTCTTCCTATTGAATTAAGAGATGCTTATGCATTTGGAGGTGGATTACACTGTTGCACGGCAGATGTATATCGAGAGGGTGAATTAAAAGACTATTTTCCAAAACAATAATTGTGGCTCAGATTAAAACAAAGAGAGAAAGAGTAAAATTTGCATCAGACAATGTAACAGGTGCTTGTCCAGAAGTTTTGGAGGCAATTCTTAAAAGTAATGATGAGGATAGAACTCCTTATGGTAATGACGAGCTTTCAAAAAATTTACAAAATAAATTCTCTGAAATTTTTGAGAAGGAAGTAGTAGTTTTTCCAACAGCTTCTGGAACTGCTGCAAATGCTTTGGCTTTATCAACAATGACACCTTCTTTTGGAAATATATACTGTCATAGACTTTCTCATATTAATGTAGATGAATGTGGGGCACCAGAGTTTTATACTGGAGGAGCAAAGTTAATTAATCTTGAAGGAATTAATGGTAAGATTATTGCCGAAGAATTAGATAATAGTATAACTGGCAGAGGTGTTGTTCACCACACTCAACCCTCGTCGGTTAGTATAACACAACTTTGCGAAACAGGTGTTTCATATCAATTAGGTGAAATTAAAAAAATATCAGAAGTTGCCCATAAACATAAGTTAAATATTCATATGGATGGTGCAAGATTCGCAAACGCTCTTGTTTCATTAAACTGTTCTCCTGCAGAAATGACTTGGAAATCAGGTATAGATGTTTTGTCATTTGGAGCTACTAAAAATGGATGTTTCGCAGCTGAAGCAATTATTTTTTTTAATAAAGATTTAGTAGGTAACTTACCTTTCTTAATGAAGAGAGCAGGGCATTTATTATCAAAAATGCGTTTTGTATCAGCGCAATTAGATGCATATATATCAAATGATGTTTGGTTAAAAAACGCAAAACATGCAAACGCTATGGGAAAAAAATTAAGTCAAGGTTTAACAAGTCATAAAAATATAGAATTAGCTTACCCAACAGATGCAAATGAAGTTTTTGTCAAAATTCCAAAAAATGTAATTGATCAATTTAATTCACAAGGTTACAAAATAAACGATGAAGAGTGGGAAGATAAAGCGGTAAGATTAGTTACTGCCTGGAATACAGATCCATCTGATGTTGAGTCATTTTTAAGAATAATTAAGTCTTAATTTAACTAGGGTTTTCTCTGAGAAAATTAATATAACTTACTACTTCATCAAATTTTTCATCCTCAATATCTTTATAACTTGCATTAAATTTACTTTTTACACAAATTGCAACATGAGCATAAGGGTTTCGTCCTTTTGAGTGATTAGGATGATCTGGAAGTTGTCCTTGTAAATAATCGCCAGCTTCCTGTATCATTTTCCACAGTTTGCTTGCGTTTTCTTTGTTCAAACTACTTCAATCCTTGTTTTATCTCAAAAAGTTCTAGTTAAAGTTCTAGTATCTTATAAAATCCTATGTTCAATTTCTACCTATAATTTTGTAGGCTTAAAATTATTATGAGTTTTAATTTAGAAGATTCTGAAATTTCAGAAATTAATTTTAACAGCGATAAATTAGAAATAATAACAGAGAAAGAAACAAGAGCATTTGATCTTTCCTCAATAAAGGATCTCGAAATAACTGAACTTGACCAAGAAGACTCAACTGGAATTTTTACAACAATTGGAACGATAGCAGGTTTTGCAGCTGGAGATTTTACAGGAGCAATTGGCGGTGGCTTCAGTGGTTGGTTGGCATCTAAAATATTTAGCAAAAAAAAAATATTTTTTATGACTTTCATTTTCAATAACAATGAAAAAATCTCATTTACAACCAAAGAGAATCATAAAGACATGTTCTATGATAGAATTAGAGAATACTTTAATGAATATTTTTCTAAAAAAATTAAAGAAAATAATTCATTATCTAAAAAGTGGGAAAACAATTTTAAAGAGAAAACAAAAGATAAAAAATATATTTCATTTTCTGACATATTTTCTGGAATAAATATTTTGATACATGATACTTGTGAAGCTCAAATGAACAACTCATCATTGCTAAATAGTAGCAATTTAAATAAGCTTTATAACTATTTTTTAAAATTTAAAAAAATAAATCTCGAAAGAAAAAAACATAATCAAAATTTTATTAATAAAAATTTAGATGATTCAAATTTAAAAGGTCTAATATTATCACAAAAGAAAGCAGTTTTAACAGATGATGATAGTACTTTAATTAATGCAGGAGCTGGATCTGGAAAAACAAAAACTATTTTACATAAATTATCATACTTGATTGATAATAATATATGTGATCCAGAGGAAATTTTAGTATTGGCATACAATAGAAATGTAAAAGAAGAATTAGTTGAACGAATTAAATCAGTTAGAAATCAAAAAATAAAAAATAAGCTAGTAGAAGTTGCTGAAAATAATGTTCACACTTTTCATGGTTATGGAATGAAACAATTAAGAAATAGACAAGTTGCAGAATTTACAAAAAAGGTATCTGATTTTGAGAGCGAATTAAGAATTAAGAAGGGCAAAGAGATAGATATAATTATAAATGAACTTTATAAAGAAAAGAGTTTTAAAGATGATCTATTAACTTATTTCTCGGAGTATTTTTATACTTATAAAGATTATTTTACTGATATAGAAAATTTTGATGACTATGTAAAATACATCAGAAATATTGGGCAAATTACTCTAAGCGGTGATGCAATGCGAAGTTATGAAGAAGTTGAAATAGCCAACTATTTATTCATTAATGGAATAAAATTTGAGTACGAAAAAGAGTATGATGGTCACTATTTATACGAAAGTGATGAAGCAGATTTTTCTGTTAAAGATAAAAATCATTTAAAAATTAAAGATGACAAAAAATATCATCCTGATTTTTATTTGACAGACTATAAAATATATTTAGAGCATTTTGCATTGAATAAAAACAATGAAGCTCCAAGCTTTTTTAAAAATCCATATGGCTATTACAATCAATATTTGGAAAAAATAAAAGTTCATAAAAATAATAAAACAAAACTAATCACAACATTTAGTTGGGAAAAATCTGAAGGCAAATTATTAAAGAATTTAGAAAAAAAATTAAAAAAACATAATGTAAAATTTAAAAAAATTAAAGATGACGATTTACTTAAAATATTTAAATCCTCTGGCAAACTCAGCAGATTTACTGAATTAGTAAGTACTTTTATGTCTCATTATAAATCAAATGAATTAAATGAAAAAAAAGTTAAGGATAAAATTTTAACGATAATTGGAGATAACAACAAAAGAAGATGTTTGGTATTTTTAAACTTATTTATAAAAATTTTTAATAAATATCAGGCTGATTTAAAAAAAGATTACTCGATTGATTTTGATGACATGATCATCGAAGGTAGAAAAGAACTTCAAACACAAAATTTGAAATATATAATTGTTGATGAATTTCAAGATATATCGCAAGCAAGAGCAAAGTTTTTGAGAAAAATACAAGAAATAAATCAAGCCAAACTTTATTGTGTAGGAGACGATTGGCAAGCAATTAATAAATTTAGTGGGGGTGATGTAACTATATTTACATTGGATTTTAAAAAATTATTCGGTCACTATGAAAGAGTAGATATTGATACAACATTTAGGTATGGCAATCTAATAAATAACATTTCCTCACAATTTATCCAAAAAAATCCATCTCAGTTAGAAAAAAAAGTCTCTCCATTTAGAGATGTAAAAGGAAGCTCTATTAACATTTATGAAAGAAATGTATTTTCGGAGACAATGAATAAGATAACAAAAAAAAATAAAAATATTTTTATTTTAGGTAGGTATAACTTAGATAAGTATGACAATACTATAAGAAAACGTTTTTATAAAAGCAATATAACTACTAAATATGAAATTAATAAGTTTACAAAAAATAAATCTCTAGATGTAAGTTATAAAACTATACATGCTGCAAAAGGTCTTGAAGCTGATGTTGTTTGTTTAGTAAATATGTTTCCTGGAATATTAGGGTTTCCAAGTCAAATGGAAAATGATGAGATATTGGCTTTAGTATTGCCAAACCCCGAAATGTATCAGAACGCAGAGGAAAGACGTTTGATGTATGTTGCAATGACTAGAGCCAAGAAAGAAGTTCATTTATTTAGTGGAAATGGCTTTTATTCCTCTGAATTTGTTAAAGAAATAAAAAATGAATTTAGATCTATTAACCTAATTGGTTCAGATGATGAGAGAGAAGATACTGGAAGAATATGTCCAACACATAAAGTTAAACTACAAAAAAGAAAAGGTTATAGAGGTCCTTTTTATGGATGCCCAAAATATTTTAGTTCAGAAAAGTGTCGATATACTGAAGATGCATCTTAAACTTAGTTAGAAAATTAATCTTTAATTATTGATAAACAAATATACTTAAAATTATAATAATAATAATAGCTATAACTAAAGGGTTGGCAAATATATTGTCACTTAGCGCCCAGCGAAAAGTTGGATCCTCTTTTAATTTATCTCTTATTTCTTTTTCACTCAGATATTCACCTTTTTTTAAGTTCTTTAAATTTTTAATTTCATCAATTTCATTTTGAAAATTTTCATTATCTAAATTTTTATCTTCAAAATTTGGCTCAATTTCACTATCTAAACTTATTTCGCTATAAGTATCATTCTTATTTCTCTTTTTTTCTTTTTTCTGTATTGTTTTTTTTTTAGAACATTTATGTGGATTGTCAGTAGCAACATCAAAAGCAACCCATTGTTGATGGGGCATTTGTCTTATGCTTATTCTCTCACCACATTTATTGCATGGTCTTATAGAGGCCATATTTAATTATGATTATTAAATCTATCTCTAGTTTGTTGGTTTATATTATTTATATAAACTCTTATCTTTTCCTCTTCAGAAACATATTTTGCTTCTTTAATCTTCTCATTAATTCTATTTTCTTCAAATCTTTTTTTATAAGTATAATATATAGGGAAAATAACTGATAAGCTTATAACTATTACTGAAAATATTAATGGCAAACTTATCATTAATTAGAAAGATACAATCCAACTCCTAAAGCCACAAGCTCAATTATTATTATTGTTTCAAGCATTTTTGTATGTCAACAATCTTAAAGAAATAAATTCTCTTCTTGTCATTTCCTTTTTCAATTTTGGAATTTTTAACCTTAATTTTCTTAAGAATTTTGTGTATTCAAATAATCTTAATATACCCACAGTTTTTCTTATTGTTGCTGCTATACAAATACCAATTAAGAAACTAATTAAAGATGTTCCCATAGCTTTGGTTGTTATTGCAAAAACTCCTACACCAACAGTACCTTTAAATATACCCCATTTTAAATTTCTTAGTTCAATTTTATTTTTTCTTTTATTGTATCTATAGGCTAAAACTACTATTGCAGTAATAGTACCTAAGGGATCTCCATGTACTGAACTTGATGCTAGTACACCAGACGCAATCTCAGCAAATTCTTCTTTATTTTTTTTGTTCCAAGAAAAAAAAATTGCAAGAGGTCCAATAGATGATGATAATATCTCGTTGTATTCAATATGTTTTAAATCTTCAATCCATTGCTCAGGTATGTCTTTTAGTCCTTTTGTAATTTCATAAGATTTTGTGTAGCTGGAATGTAATATGCTAGATAAATATGGACTTAATTTATTAAAGTTCATTATTAATAAATATTTATAAATTTTGACTACTTTATGATTTATCTCAAAAAGTTCTAGTTCTGGTTCTAGTTTTTTGCTTAATTTGATGAATCTTTATGCGATTTATTTTTAATGAAAGTTAAATAGTCCGCATAACTAGTGTGAAGTAGTGTGAGGTAGTGTGAGGTAGTGTGTACCACTAGCCCCGTAAATAATCGCCAGCTTCCTGAATAATTTTCCAGAGTTTACTTGCGTTTTCTTTGTTCACACCTTCACTTTTTTTGTTTTACATCAAAAGTTCTAGTTTAGGAACTAGTTACATTATTTTCTCAAGTTTCCAAGCTTCATCTTTAGCATTAAACTTTGCATTCCAGTCTTTAGATCTTTGATCTTCAAATAACGCATAAAATTTTTCTTCATCAGTGACATTTGCAATAAAAATCATTTTACCCTCACGAATGTGTGCCCATTCAAATGATGACGTGCATTTTGCAAGGTCATCTTTAAACATACTGTATAATTCATCTGCATCTTTTTTAGTTCCTTGATATGTTGTTGTTCCAACAAAGTTCATAGTTTTTCCTTTCTTAAATTAATTAAGCTAATATAGGCTCAACAAATTTCCAATCAATAAAATTTTTCAACAAATTTACCTCACCTTGTTCTAGTTCTGGTTCTAGATTGACCTTCAAAATCCACCACGCCAATTATTTTTAGATTTCAAATCTTTCTCTTCTTGTTTTGAAGTAGGTCTAAATAAATAAAAACCTACAACAACAATAACGAATATATCTAAAATAATTTCAATCATATTTGATTAATCTCTAAAATTTATAAATTCAATTGGAAGTCCTATATCCATAGCTTCTATTGCGGATATTGCTTCTTGAAGGTCATCTCTTTTTTTTCCTTGTGCTCTTAATTCTTCTCCTTGAATTTTAATTTGGATTTTAAGTTTTAGTTTTTTTACATCAGCAATAATCTTCTTAGCATTTTCTTGACTAATGCCCTCTGCTAATTCACTGACTTGTCTGATGGTTCCACTAGCTGCACCTTCTGAATTTTTAACGATTATTACTCTTGGATCTACTTTTCTTCTTATAAGATGAACTTGTAATAATTCATTTACTTGTTTTAATTTTAATTCATCCGGTGCTATTGTAGTTACTATTTTATCTTTTCTCTCAATTGAAATATTAAGTCCCTTAAAATCATATCGGTTAGAAATTTCTCTTAAACAATTTGCAAGAGCATTGTCAAATTCTTGATAATTAATTTTACTTATTACATCAAATGAAGGCATAATTTTAATATTCTATACAATATTACATTTCTTTATGAGAACAACCTTCTTTAATCATTGTTATAATCTTTAAAATTTTAGTATATTTTAATTTTAAATGTCCAAAGGTAAAATTAAAATTCATATAAGAAATAATCATTGGAAAAAAGGTTCTTTGCCGTGTGATTTAGAAGGTGAAAAAAATAGTAGCGTTCCTCAAGAATTATTTGAGAGCTTTCTCAATAAATATTCTGGCATAAAAGATAAGATTTCATACATAGTTGACTGGGATGATGATAATTGGAAATCTTCAATGAAAGATGCAGATATTTTGCTTACATGGAATTTTCCAACAAATAATTTAAGTAAAATTGCACCAAATTTAAAATGGATACATATTGTTTCAGCGGGTGTTAATCATCTTTATCCATTTAATTGGCTTAAAAAAGATTTAATTTTAACAAATAGTAGTGGAATACATTCAAAAAAAGCAGGTGAATTTGGATTAATGAGTGTTTTGATGCTTCAAAACCATATCACAAGAATAATTACTAATCAAAAAAAAAAAGAATTTATAACTTTATTAAGTAATCCAATTGATAGTAAAAAAGTTGTAGTGGTAGGCACTGGATCATTAGGTGGGTCAATGATTAAACATATCAGCTCACTAGGAGCAAAAGTTATTGGAGTTAATAGAAGGGGTAGAGCAGTTGAAGGTTGTTCAAAAGTTATAACATTTGATAGGATTGATGAAGTCTTACCTGAGGCTGATTTTCTTTATTTAGCTGTTCCAGAAACAAATGAAACAAAAGGATTAATAAATAAGAAAAGATTAGATGTGCTTAAAGCTACGTGTGGAATTGTTAATATTGGTCGCCAATCTGTGATGGATTATGAGCATCTAAGAAAAAAATTAAAAAAAAATGAAATTGCTGGAGCTATTTTAGATGTTTTTTCAGAAGAACCCATTAACAGAAATTCTAAATTTTGGGATACTCCAAATTTGGTAATTACACCTCATATATCATCAGATAGCAAAGGAAATTATATCGAGATGGTTTTAGAAAAGTTTTTCAAGAATTTAAAACTATTTATTGAGAAAAAAGATTTGAATAATCAAGTAGATCCTAATTTAGGTTATTGATTTATTTTGGTAACCAGGAATCGTATAAAAGATTATCATTGGTTATTGGAAGTTTGACACTTTTATTTTGTCTTGATGAACTATAAACAGCTGTTACAAATTCTAAAGATTTTCTAGCATCCAATAAAGTTACTTCATCACTTACTTTTCCATCAAGTTTGTTGGCTATTTCATCAAACATTCCTGCATACCATGATTTAGGTTTTTCGACTTTTGACAATACTTCATCAATTTGACTTTGTGAAATAGGAGCTCTTGGTAAAAAGTCCCATTTATCATCACCTGGGTTATATGGTTTATTAGGAGAAGCACTTGACTCAGCTGTAAATCCCTCAAAACAAAATCGAAGTCTACTAGTATCGTTTGCAGCACCTAAAGTAATCGAACTTGTGACTAGAGATCCATTTTTCATTTCAATTGAAAGTGCAGCACAATCTTCTACCTCAATATCATTTACCCTAGTTGTTAATTTTGCAAATACATTTGAAACAGGACCCAAAACCATACTCACTAAATCATGAATGTGAATTGAATGACTTAATATTGCTCCACCCTGTTCACCTTTCCAAGTACCTCTCCAGGGTTTTGAGTAATAATCTTTTCCTCTATTCCAATGTGTTTCTAATGAACCAACTAAAGGTTTTCCTGCTAAATCTGATTTGATTAATGCTTTTAATTGAGAAAATCCAAGACCATATCGATACTGAAATACTGGAAAAATAATCTTACCATTTTCTTTACTGATTTTTTCCAACACATCTATTTCTTTAAGACTTGAAACTAAAGGCTTTTCACAAATGACATGCTTTCCAGCTTCCATTGCTTTTTTACAAGCAGAAAAATGTAAATGAGGCGGGAGACAAATATCAATTATATCAATTTCTTTAACTTTCAGTACATCGTCAAAATTAAGAGAAACTTTTGTATCAGTATTCGATTGTAATAATTTATCAATAGCTTCCCTAGTTAAACCACATAAAGTGTGAACATTAAATCTCTCAGATACTTTTTGAAAATCTTCAAAATGTTTTGCTCCTATATTGGTTCCAATTATAGCTACTTGATATCTTTTCATTTATTTTCAGCTTGCTCTTGAGCTTTAATAGCAAGTTCCATTGAAAGATAAGTAAGTTCCTGAGGACATGCAGTTTCTGTTCTGTTTAAAACATCATTAATTAAATTACTAAAGTAGGGTAGCTTAACATTAGAACAATCAATATGTTTCACCTCGTTATTATTTGCTAAAAATAAATGATTACCTTTTTCTGATTTTGCTAAATCTGTATATTTTCTTATTTCAATAAAACCTTTATCTCCAAGTATTAACAATCTACCATCTCCCCAGGTAGGCAGAGCATCTGGAGTAAACCAATCTAGGCGAATGTATCCATGCCCACCATTACCAGTAAGGTTCACTTCGCCAAAATCTTGAAAACCTGGCTTTTCTTTTTTTGTCGTATTTTCTATCAGTGCATGATTGACTTTTGCTTCATCTGAATTTGTAAAAACTAAGAATTGATGTATTTGGTGCGACCCAATATCAGTGATAATTCCACCATAACTTTTACGATCATAAAACCAATTTGGTCTTTCATAGTTTCCTTGCCTATGTGGACCAGTGCCAATTGTCTGTTTTACTTTTCCTATTTTGCCTTCAGAAACTAATTCTTCAGCTTTTGCAACGGCTGGAACATGAAATCTTTCAGAAAAATTTACAGACCATATTTTACCAGTTTCTTTAACTGTTTTTTTTAAATTATTTAATTGATTTAAGTTAGTGCAGCCTGGTTTATCTACCATAACATCTTTACCAGCTTTTAAAGCATTTATTGAATGATTTGCTCTATCCACAGGAATTGAAGAAATTAAGATCATATCTATACAAGAGTCATTTAATATCTCCTCTATATTTTTTTTTCTTTTAATATTTGGGTACTTTTTCTCAAACTCTCCAAGGGTTAAAGGATTACCTTCAGTCCAAAAGTAATTACAATTACAACCTTCTTTTAACATTTCATCTAACATGTCAAATATATGTCCATGATCGATACCGATTATCCCAAGATTTAATTTTTTCGTCATTAATTTAGTAAAATCCTTTTTTCTGAGAACCTTTATAAAAAATTCTTTGAAGATTGTCGTTTTCTTGTTTTTTTATTTTAAGATCGTTTGTATTCATCAATGAATATGGTCTTCCTATTTTTTCATGAAAATTATAGTTGTCCACACCTCTAGCAATTTGGACACCATTTTTACCTAAAACTTGCTTAACATTTGTCCCAATGTAACTTTGAATTACAAAACCTATTCTCCTATCTTTACTGTGATTTATACCAGAACCATGGACTGCTTTAGGATGATGTAAAGACATTTGTCCTGAATTTAAAATCAAAGGAATAATTTGATCATCAGGCACATTGTTTACAGTTTGACCTCTAGTTAGTAGATTTTTTTCATTAAAATTTTGATCATGTTCTTTTAAATTATCTTTGTGTGAACCGGACCACATTTTCATACAACCATTATTTTCATTGGAATCTGTTATAGCCACCCAAGCTGTTACCCAATTATGAGGTTCTAAACCAATATATTTTGCATCTTGGTGGTAACTTACAAATCCATCTTCGCCTGGGTTTTTAATAAATAATGTTGTACCGCAAACTAAAATATTTCCTCCAATCAAACTTTCTACAGCATTTAAAATATTCTCATTATGAGTTACCTCATCAAGCATTGGAGATATTAGATGAGCATTATATCTTCCTGCTTTTTCAAGTTCATTAGGTAATTTTTTTTCGATTAATTCAATTTCGTCTCTTATTTCTTTAGCTTTTTCTTTTGAAAAAATATTTACAGGCGAAACAAATCCTTCATCTTTGTACTGTTTAAGTTGATTTGAGTTTAGATAAGTCATATTATTTTCAAAGATTATATGAGCATAAATATTTCTTCAATACATTACTGTCCTGTAAAATCTGTGTCATTTCAAAATATAGATCAATGTAAAATAGATAAAAATATTGGAATTAAAGGTGATAGAATTTTTGCATTTTCTCAAAATCTTGATTTTGAACAATCAAAATTATTTGAGAATAATCCTGAAGAAAGAAAAGGTAAATGGAACAAAATATTAACACTTAAAAATACTCCAGTTCTTAATAAGTACAATTTTTTATATCAAGAAAATAAATTAACCTTAACCAAAAATGAAAAAGAAATAATTACAATTAATGTTAATGATGAAGTTGAAAAAACAAAGCTTATAATGAAATTAATTGAGCTAGAGAGTTCTTTGAAACAGGATATTAAATTAATGAAAAATGAAGAGCATCCTTTTTATGATACTTCTATATCTAATAAGTCAGATTTTAAAAATTCAATTTCTCTTTTAAATATTAATAGTATTAAAGATTTTGAAAATAAATCTGATAAAAAAATTGAAACATCAATATTTAGAGGAAATTTAGTTTTCGATGGAGTTGAATCTTGGGAGGAAAGAAACTGGATTGGTAAAATATTAAAAATTAATAATATCTCATTCAAAGTTGAGAAAAATATTCCAAGATGTGTAGCAATAAATTTAAAACCAAAATCTGATGATAATTCTGTTAATTTATTAAAAATTTTAAAACAAACATATAATCATTTTGAAATGGGTATTTATTTAACCCCATTAGAAAATGGAGAAATAAATTTGTTTGATAAAATAGAAATAAATTAAAAATATTAACAACTCAAGATTGAAAAATTTTTTTTTACTTGGGTGTACACTCAATGTTTAATCTGTTTTAATTCTTTAAAACATAACAATAGGGAGAGACAATGAAAAAAATTTATAAAACATTAACAGTTTTATTTATTCTTTTATTTAGTATTTCTACTGTTAATGCAAAAACGTTAACAGAGAGACTTGCTGATGGACATAAATTAAGACTTGGATTTGGTACTGCCGTACCATGGGCTTATGCTGGAGATAATGGTGAAGCTCTAGGATTTGTAAACATGATCGCTTTAACTGTTTTAGAGGAAATGGGTATTACTGAACATGAAACAAAAGTTTTTGAGTGGTCAGGCCTTATTCCGGGAATAAATGCTGACAGATCAGATATGATTACTGGAGGTATGTATATTCTAAAAAGTAGATGTGAAAACATTAATTTTTCAGATCCAATAGGAGTATTCGGTGATGCAATGTTAGTTCCTAAAGGAAATCCTAAAGGAATTAATAATTATGAAGATGTAATTAGAACTGGAGCTACTTTAGTTACAGGAACTGGTTTTAACACTGTAGAAGCTGCTAAAAAATTTGGTGTTCCTGACAGTCAAATGTTACTTGTAGAGGGTGAAGTAGGAATACTTGCTGCTATGAAAGCAGGAAGAGCTGATGCCGCGGTACAAACTTTCTTTGGTGCAAAAGAGCATGAAGAAAAAACTGGTGGTGCATTTGAAGTGACTGATCCAAAACTAATGCCCAAAGAAACTGTCAATGTAGTTGGGATTGGTTTTAGAAAAAGTGATGACAAGTTCAGAGAAGCATTCAATGCTGCTTTAGCTAAAGTTTTAGCTAACCCAAGTAAAATGTTAGAGAGGGCTGGTAAGTATGGATATGATAAAGCCCAACTTCCTCCACCTGACATGACTACTGAGTGGGCTTGCTCAACTAAATAATTTAAATAATTAAAAAATTAAACCAGGCAACTTTATTGTTGCCTGGTTTTTAAAATCTTAAGGTAATTACTTTGACATATTTTGAATTTTTAAATGAACATGGGGTTACACTTTTATTAGGAACCGTAACTACAATAAAAGTTCTTGTTTGTTCGATGATGCTGTATGTGATTATTTCTATGATCTTTGGTTTAATGAGACTCTCCAAGAATCTGTTAATTCAAGGTGTAGCAACAGTATATATAGAATTTTTTAGAGGAACCTCGCTTTTAGTTCAACTGTTTTGGGCATATTATGTATTACCTTTTTTTGGGATATCTTTAGAAGCTTTTACCGCAGGTGTAGTAGCTTTAGGTTTAAATTTTGGAGCATACGGTGCTGAAATAGTCAGAGCTGGAATACTTGCAGTACCTAGAGGACAGTGGGAGGCAGCTCATGCATTAAATTTTACACCCGCTAAAAGGATAAAAAGAATTATCATACCACAAATTTTTCCAATAATTCTTCCACCAGCAGCAAATTTAACAGTGGAATTGTTGAAGGCAACAGCTTTGGTTGCTCTGGTTACAGTTGTTGATCTTACTTTTGAAGCTAAACAAATTAATTCTATAACATGGTTGTCTGCTCAGTGTTTTGGCACAGCTTTATTAATTTATTACATAATGGCAAGATTTGCATTGGTACCATTTTTAAGATGGTTAGAACTTTTAGCAGCTAGAAAAGTTGGAAAGGAGAAAATCTAGATCATGGAAATGGGATGGAGATGGGGTTTTGCAATAGAAATATTGCCAAAAATGGCACTAGCAACTTTTAATACTATTCTCGCGGCTGGTGTAGGTTATGCAATTGCTCTGGTTGTTGGATTGTTTTTTTTATTAGGACAAAGAACACCATCAAAAATAATTAATTGGATAAATAGAGAAATAGTTGAGTTTATTAGATCAACACCTCTTCTAATTCAGTTATTTTTTGTTTATTTCGTCCTACCACAATTTGGTATTACTTTATCTGCTTGGGTATGTGGCATGATAACAATTGGCCTTCATTTTGGAACTTATTTATCTGAAGTTTATAGAGGAGCGCTAGAAGGTGTTTCAAAAACTCAATGGGAAGCATGTAGAGCTCTTAATTTTTCAACATTATATACTTATCGAAGAATTGTTCTTCCACAAGCATTTCCAATAGCAATACCAGGTATGGGAAATTATTTAGTAGGCATATTTAAAGATACCCCATTGCTTTCAACAATAGGTGTTGCAGAATTATTCCATGCAGCCACAGCTGTTGGTGGATATAATTATAGGTATTTAGAACCATATACTATAGTAGGAGTTATATTTTTAACATTATCTATACCTGCTGCAATGTGGGTTAGAAAATTAGAAAAAGATGTTAATAAAGCACAAGGAAAAATAAAAAAATAAACTATGATTAAAAATAATTCAGAAGAAATAATAGTAAAATTTGATAACGTAACGAAACAATATGGTGATCTAATTGTTTTAGATAAGCTTAATTTAGATATTAAAAAAAATGAAATGGTTTCTATAATAGGACCATCTGGATCTGGAAAAACAACAGTCCTTAGAGTATTGATGACTTTAGAGAAAATTAATGGAGGTATTATTCATTTAGATGGAGAAACTTTAACTCATATGAATGAGAATGGTAAAACGATTGAAGCTAGTGAAAAGTATTTGAGAGACAGGCGTTCAAAGATAGGTATGGTTTTTCAGCAATTTAATTTATTTCCACACATGACAGCATTACAAAATTGCATCGAGGCTCCAGTTGAAGTTTTGGGTCTTAAAAGAGAGGAGGCTGAAGAGCGAGCATTAGAATTGTTAGAGTTGGTTGGTTTAACTGATAAAAAAGATCAACATCCCAGTAGACTTTCAGGTGGTCAACAACAAAGAGTTGCAATAGCAAGAGCTTTAGCAATGAGACCTAAAGTAATGCTTTTAGACGAAATAACTTCTGCACTTGATCCTGAAGTTGTAGGTGAAGTTTTAAATGTTATCAGATCATTAAATAAAGAGCATAATTTGACAATGATAATGGTTACTCATCAAATGGGATTTGCTCGAGAAATTTCAGATAGGGTTTGTTTTTTTAATGAAGGAAAAATTTTTGAAGAAGGACCTCCAGAAAAATTGTTTGGAGACCCTCAAAATGAAAGAACTAAACAGTTTCTTCATGCAGTTCTAGATGCAAACTAATTTTAATTTTATCAATTTAAATATTTATTCAATATTGTTTATAATTAAATTGTTTTTTCTTCCACGTCAGATGCAGTATTTGTCTTTACTGGCTCCTCAATAGGTTCTGCGGCTGGATTTAATTCTAAACCAATAGGTGTAATTGTAGTTGGCAAAGGTGTAAACTGTGAATCTGGATTTTCAATAACTTCTCTAACATTCATTCTATAGATACCATAAACACCTATCAAAACATGAAATATTATTAAAAAAATAAAATAGCCATTTTCACCAATAAAATCCATAAACAAAGAGCACATAAATGGACCACTCATTGCCCCCATACCAAAAGCAAATTGTAAACCAGCACCAGCAGAAACAAATTTTTCTTTAGATACAAAATCGTTTGTATGTGCAAAAATTAAAGCAAACATAGGAAGACTAAAGAAAGCATATAAACCTGTAAATACATAAAACCAAAATTTTGAACTTGCTAATCCATCAGGCAAATGCATTGTTCCCACTGAAAAAATAGCACATAGTGCAAAAAAAGCTGCTGCAAAAGTTGAATAAACAGTTACGGATCTTCTATCATAAATATCAGATAACTTTCCAATTGGCCACTGAGAGATAGCACCAGAAATTGCAACTAGAAAAGTTACAAATGATATTTCAAAGATACTAAAATTCATTGCTGCAGCATATACCGCAATTAATGCAAACATTGCTGAATGACAAACACCACATAATACAGCACTTACCATTCCAAAAGGGGAAGCTTCATAAAGTTCTTTAATTTTCATTCCAATAATTTTTTTGAATTTTGGTGCCTTCTTTTTTGTAAGTAGTATTGGAACAAGTGATAAAGACATAAATAATGAAACTAATATAAAAGGTTGGAAATTTTCAGGTCTACTAAAATTTAAAAAAAACATTCCTACAGCCATAGATCCAAAAAGCACAATCATATAAATAGATAAAACACTTCCTCTATTTTTATTACTTGCTCTATCGTTCAACCAACTTTCTGCAATCGTATAAAGACAAACCATAGAAAATCCTGAAACAACTCTAAGTACAAACCACGTAAATGGATGTATTATAATAGAGTGGACTAATACAACTATTGATGCAATTGAAGCAAAAGCTGCAAATACTCTAATATGACCTACTCTTGAAACAAGTATGGGAACAGTTCGTGCGCCAATGAAATATCCAACAAAATATCCAGTTAACATAAATCCTGTGGCTGCTATACTAAAACTCTCATGAACAGCTCTCACTCCAAGCAAAGAAACTTGGAACCCATGAGCCAACATAATTAAGCCCATACCAGTGAAAAGGGCCCATGAGTTTTTTAAAATCTTTTCCATAATTTCGCTATCTATGGATGATTTAATATTAAATCAAGAAATTAATTACTAAGTTTTTGAGGTTCTTTAAGTTTTAAAAATGAGTGAATACCTATTGTAGTTATAATTATAATGCCTCCAATGATGGTCTCAAAAGTTGGTTGCTCTTTTATAACTAGCCAAACCCAAATTGGGCCAATTATAGTTTCAAGCAAGAAAAACAAATTCACTTCTTCAGCTGGAATAAACCTTGGTGCAATTGTTACCAAAACAAACGGTAAAGCTACACATACTATACACATCAAAGGTATATAAATCTGATCAGATCCAATTAAATTGAAGTTTTCTACAAAAAAATAGGCAAAAACAGCAACTCCTAATTTTCCCATTACAGCTGAAGGCAAAAGATCTCTATCTTTAGCATATCTTATAAGCACGGCATTAACTGCTAAGCCGGCAGCAGTAACAAATCCCATAATGTTTCCAAAAAGATTTCCAATTTTGATAGAGTCATAGAATATGAATAAAACTGCAAAAAATGTTATGAAAATTGCTATCCAAGTCCTATTACCAGGTATTTCTTTTAAAAAAATAGCACCTAAAATTGCTGAAAGCATTGGTGCTAAAGCAATCATAATCAGTGTGTTGGCCACATTAGTATTTTGGATAGATATTATGAATGTAATGTTACATATCGAAAAACTGATGGCATAAAATATACCGATAGTACCCACCTTGAAAAATGCATTAATGAAATTTTGTCTATAAAATATTAATAATCCAAAAAAAACTACAAAAAATGGTATAATACCTCTATAAAAAAGCATCCCCCAAGTTTCAATGTTAGAAAGTCTAATTAAAAGAGTGTCAGGAGTGATAAACATTACAGCTATAAAAGCTAGCAATGATCCTTTTTGTTGATCTGAAAATTTATTCAAGCTTTCAAACCTTTCCAAAATATTTTAGCAAGATTTATTTTAGACAAGTCATAGTAAGTCTTTAAGCCGGTAGGAGAGGTAACATTTATATCTCCATTTAATTGTTGATCTATAAAATCAATTCCAGCAAAATAAATATTATCTTTCTTCAATTTTTTTCCAATAATTTTTGAGATCTTCATTTCTTTATTCGTCAAATTTGTAAGTTTAGGTAGAGCACCTTTGCTCATATTACTTAAATATGAACCTTTCTTAGGTACTCTTGAGATTGCACCACACACCTTACCATTAATTATAAAAACTCTTTTATCCCCTTTAGATATATTTTTTAAAAATTTTTGAAACATTGAATGACCGTTTTTTTCCAAAAAATTTGTAATAAGTTTTTTATTAAATTTATTCTGAATCAGATAAATTTGATTTCCTCCATATCCGTTAATAGGCTTCATTATAATTTGTTTGTTTTTATTGAAAAACTTTTTTACTTCATCGATGTTATTTGAAAAAATCGTATCAGGCATATACTTCATAAAGTATTTCGAATATAGTTTTTCTGATACATTTCTAATTGCGATCGGATTATTTATCACTTTTGTTTTTTTTAAATTATCTAAAATTAGAGTGGTAGTTAAATATTCAGAATTGAAAGGTGGATCTTGTCTTATTAAAATAAATTTAAGGCGTGTGATATCTATTTTTTGTTTTTTATAAATTTTGTAAAATTTTTTACTTTTATAACTTAATTTTATAAATACACCATTTGCTAATATTTTATTTTTGACAATAGATAATTCTGAAGGAGTATAATAAAATATTTTATATCCTAAATTTTGACCTTCATGAGCTAAAAATATCGATGTATCTGTAGATATATTTATTTTATTTAAGTTATCGCCCTGAACTCCTATTATTTTACTTGTCATACAAATCTTCTAAATTTTGAAATTTAGAGAATTTATTTATAACATGACTGGCGACTGTTTCTTTATTATTGATGATGTTATTAAGATGTTCTAAGTATTTAGTTTCATTAGAGCCATTTTTTCCAATAAAATCTCTCTTTTCTAAACCTTTTTTAGCAATTTTTAATAAATTCGAAATCCAATAAAGCATATCTTGACCCATTAAATTTGTGTTTAAACCTTTAATTGGAGCATCTTTATAGGCATTTAATGTATCTATTTTTTTCCAACTAGAAATAAATTCTAAAGCTTCATCTAAACTACCATATAAAAGTCCAGTGAAAAAAGCTGGACCAGCACATATACAATTCCAACCACATGTATCCATAGATCTTAGTTCTATATATTGCTTTAATCTATTCTCGGTAAATATTGTGCTTAAGTGTAGACCCAGATCATCAATATTTGGTAGAGAATTATTTATTTCCTTAATATTTCCTGACATATAATCAGAAAATTTATAATTATTTCCTGATAGATACTTATTATCTTTTTTTAGAAATAATATTGGATAGTTAATAACAAAATCTGCATATTTTTCAAAATCGATATTTTCTAAGAAAATTTCTGGAAGACCACCTCTTGATGTATCTTGCCATACTTTAGAACGGTAAGACAAATATTTACTGTCTCTTTTTTCTACAATAGAAGAATTTGCAAAAAGTGCGATACTCAAAGGTACAAGGTAATTTGCAAGTTTGAATTTTTTCGTAAAATCAATTTCAGAATAATAATCCAAATTTAATTGTGTTCCCGATGTCCTGTACATCATATCTAAACTAAGAGACCCACCTTTTGGCATATCTTTTGTCATAACCTCATATCTTTTTTTTGGATTATTTGGAACTTCAGTTAATTTAGAAATTGGGTCAAATCCGGCACTAACTATTTTTAAATCTAACTTTTCAACAACTTGTTTAAGTTCAAATAAATAATTATTTGCTTCAGAGCAAACTTCATGAATATTAGTTAATTGAGCGCCTGCAAGTTCAATTTGATTACCTGGCTCTAGGGTTATACTTTTACCATCTTTATTTAATGCTATCACATTTTCTTCTTCGAAGTGTGGCTTCCATCCAAATTCGTATAAAATTTTAAAAATCTCTTTAATCGTGGAATAATTGATTCTTTTATCGTTTTTTTTGTAGAAAAGAAATTTTTCGTGTTCAACACCAATTTTAATATTCTTAAGTTCTTTGATACCTGCTTTGAAGTAATTTATTATGTTGTCTTTATTCATGCTAATTATTTAATCACTCTTATTTATATATTCAACAGCCTCACTTATAGTAGTTAATTTGTTAGAACAAGTTTGATTTTTACAGATAATAACATTAGGTTTTTCCTCATTATTTAATTCATAAACGAATGTTGCAAGTCCTAAATATTCCTTTTGTAAATATACCTGAATCTCTTTTATTGACTCCTTGTTACCACTAAAAGTGAATGATAAACTATTATCACATATATCAAGGGTTTTTATAAAACTAAACATTTGTGAATAATAAGAGTTTATAACCTGATGAAATGATTTTTTAAGTATCTCAATCCTTTCAGACCATATTTTATCATTTGTGATCGAATATAACTTATTAGAAATCAATAAATAAACACTATTACCATTTGGAATATTGCTATCATTTAAATCTAATGGACTTGCAAATAAATCGTTATCTTTAATAATATTTTTCTGAAACAACTGTGTTTCTTTATTAAAAAATAATTCCCATGTGTCATTCATAATCTTAATTGATTTTTCTAATGCACTTTTATCTGCATTAACCTCATAAAGAGTTATCATCAGTAAAGCATAATACACATAGTCTTCGAGAAAAGTTTCTATTTCTTTATTTTCATAACAGTGAATAATTTTTTGGGATAATTTTTTATTTAATACCTCAATAGTTTCGATTGTCTTGATTTTTAAATCTTCATCATTCAGATTAACTGAAGTTTTTAGAAGAACATGCAGCATATAAGCATTTAAATCTGTTTGTGATTTGTCGTCAAAAAATGGTTTTATTCTTTTTTTTCTTACATCAAGTAATTTATTTTTTATTTCATGAATTTTGTCCAGGTCATTCTCTAAAACAGGTTTTTTTTCTACCAGGATATTATTGCCTTCAAAATTTCCACTTTCAGATATTTCATATTTATTTTCTAAAATTTTAATGTCATTTTTTAAAATATTTTTTAATTCCTCATATGGCCAAACATAATATTTTCCTTCAACGCCCTCGCTGTCAGCATCATATGCTGAGCCATATAATTTTTCATTATTTTTAAATTCATTATTAAAATAATGAATTGTTTGTAAAAGTTTATTTTTAAAATAATTATTTTTTGTATTTTGATAAAATTTAGTCAAAAGGTCTATAAACTGAATATTATCATAGAGCATTTTCTCGAAATGTGGGATTACCCATTTTTCATCTACAGCATATCTTGAAATTCCTCCGTCTAGATGATCATAAATTCCTTTTGAACAAAGGTTATTTAGTAAAACTTCAACAGGTTTAAAATAATTAATATTTTTAGTCTTCAAATAAAAATAAAACATTGCATCAAATAAATAAAATTGTGGAAACTTTGGTGCTCCTTTGAAGCTACCGTTAGTTTCATCTAAATAATTGATAATTTTTTCAACAAATGGTTCCAGAGGTTGACTTAAAACTGCAGATCTTTGGTTAATTTTTGTAAATATATCTTTTACTTGAGGAGCTTGAGCTAGAATTTTTTCCCTGTTTTCATTATAAACATTGTGAACATTATTTAAGACTTTCTTAAAGTCTGGTCTTCCTTGTATTTCTTTTGGTGGAAAATATGTTCCACCCGTAAAAGGTACACCATTTTCATCTAAAAACATTGATAGTGGCCAACCACCTTGGGCACCTGTTAATATTGATAAACTTTTTTGAAAAACATAGTCTAAATCTGGTCTTTCTTCTCTATCAACTTTAATATTTATAAATTTTTCATTCATGAGTTTGGCAGTTTCCTCATTTTCAAAGCTTTCATGGGCCATAACATGACACCAATGACAGCTAGCGTATCCAACACTTAAAAATATTGGTTTTTTTTCTTTTTTTGCCTTTTCTAAAGTTTCTTTATTCCATGGAAACCAATCAACAGGATTATCTTTATGTTGTTGAAGGTAAGGGCTTTTCTCGTTTTTTAAAATATTAGACAATTTAGTGATGATAGAAAGGTTTTCTTGCAAAAATATTTCTAACCATTGGCTCAAAATCTTTTAAAGTCATAGACTTATAGTTTGGATCAAATGAGGCTTGGTCATATTTTTCACAAAAGTCTATTGTTGCTTGATAATGCTCAGAATTTTTATATTTTTCTCTTGCATTTTTATCTCCTCCCAAATGTTCAGCAGAATAATAAGTTTGAAATAATCCATGATGCAAAATAATCCAGTAAGTTCTTTCTGAGACATATGGTTTAATCACTGACGCTGCATATTGAGAATGGTTCATTGGAGCTAACTCGTCCCCAAGGTCGTGCAATAACGTGGCTACTACCATTTCCTCGCTTTCATCATTTTTATATGCTCGGGTTGCTGCTTGCAATGCATGCTCTAGTCTTGTTACCTGATAACCTTCCAGAGTAGAAGTTTGTGATGCTAAATATTTTAAAACTCTATCTGCAGTTTTTCTTTCATACTGACTTTCTAACTTTTCCAAAAGCTGATAGTCATCTTTTGTACCTTTCTTCATTTCAGTAAAACTTACTTTTTTCATATTAATTATTTGAGGCAGTGCTTAGTAATGAAAGTTGTGTTACTTTATCTTCACCAAGTTCATCAATTATTTTTACAGGATATTCTCCTGTAAAGTGATGATCAGTTAATTGAGGATAGCTGTCATTTCTTTTATCAAATCCCATTCCTATATATAAACCGTTCAGAGTTAAGAATTTTAAAGATTTTGCTTTAATAAATTCACAAATTTCATCTGTTGATTTGTTTGCAGCCATGAGTTCTTTTTTAGTAGGCGTATCTACACCGTAAAAATCAGGGAACTTAATTTCTGGGCTTGCTATCCTTACATGAACCTCTTTCGCACCAGCATCATAAAGCATTTTGACTATTTTAGATGATGTTGTACCTCTAACAAGAGAGTCATCAACTAAAATTATTTTTTTATTTTTAATCACAGATATGTTTGGATTTAATTTTAATTTTACCCCAAGACTTCGAATTTTTTGAGAAGGTTCTATAAAAGTTCTTCCCACGTAATGGTTTCTTATTAAACCTAAGTCAAATCTCATCTTTTTTTCTTCAGCATATCCTAATGCTGCAGCATTTCCCGAGTCTGGCACTGGTACTACTAAATCTGCATTAATATCATCTTCCTTTGCTAGTTGTGCACCAAAACTTTTTCTATGTTCATAAGCAGTTTTACCATCTAAAATACTATCTGGTCTTGAAAAATAGATATATTCAAATACACAAGGCCTAATCTTTCTTGGTGGAAAAGGTTTAACACTTTTTAATTCATCATTTTCAATATAAACAATTTCACCATTTTCTACTTCTCTAACAAATTTAGCTCCAATTATATCAAAGGCACATGTTTCAGATGCAAGCACATAGGAGTTTTTTAACTTACCAATCACTAATGGTCGAATTCCATAAGGATCTCTTACACCAATAAGTGTATTTTGTGTCATCATTACAAGTGCATAACCTCCTTGAATTTGAAATATAGCATCTATAATTTTATCTATAGTTTTCACTCTTTTGGATTTAGCTATTAATTGAACAATTGTCTCCGTATCAGACGTTGTGTAAAAAATTGCTCCCTCTTCAACTAACTTATTTCTTAATGTTATAGCATTTGTAAGATTACCATTATGGGCAACTCCAATTCCACCTGCATTTGTATCAGCAAAAAAAGGTTGAACATTTCTCAAAGCAGTTCCACCAGTTGTTGAGTAACGGTTGTGACCTATTGCGTATTTTCCTGGAAGTTTTTTTATAACTTTTTCATCATTAAAGTTATCTCCAACTAAACCAAATCTTTTTTCTGAATGATATTTCTTACCATCATATGAAACAATACCACAACCCTCTTGTCCTCTGTGTTGAAGAGCATGAAGACCTAAAGCAGTTAGAGTAGATGCATCATTAACATTACTTATACCAAATACTGCACACTCTTCTTTAATTTTAGGATCATATATCTTGAACTTTTTCTTTAGTTTCTTCATAATCTTTTTTGTCTGGAAATTCTTTTATAAGATAGTTACTACCTTTTTCAACCCATGCATATGTAAAAGCATCATTTAAGTTAATTGGCCATTTATTATGATTATAGACTATATTTATAGTTGTATATATGCACACTACGATTATGTAAGCTCTTATAAAGCCAAAAAAGAAACCAAAGATTCTATCTAAATTTCCTAGTACGGAGTATGTGATAGCTTTGTTTATGCCCTTGTTTATTAACAATATTAAGAAAATAATTATTATATATAATCCTATGCCAACAATTAGATCCAGAACATATTCACTATCTATAATATCTTTAAAATATGGTTTTGCTTTTGGAAATAAAAAAAGAGTAATAACATAAGCTAGAAGCCATTTAGAGGCTGACAAAACACTCAGAACAAAACCTTTTTTTGAACATTTTATTAATGAGAGTATTGTAAAAACTAAGTAAACAATATCAAAAGTGTATAAATCAACGAATATATCTTTAGTAGCTTCAATCACTTATTTTATTTTAAAAGGTTTAAATACCAAAAGAAGAGATGGTAATAATGTCAAAACAGATATCATAGCTAGCAACATTGCAATTCCAGTAAAGACGCCAAAATAAATTGTTGGGATAAAATTAGATAAAATTAAAATAGAAAAACCAAAAACAATTGTTATAGATGTATTGAGTATTGCTATTCCAACTGTTGAATGACAATATTTAATAGTTTTATTGTAATCTTTAAAATTATTTAATTCTTCTTTAAATCTATAAATATAATGAATACTGTTATCTACAGCTATTCCAATTGTTATAGCCGCAATTGTTATAGTCATCATATCCAGTGGTATTTTAGCCATACCTATTATTCCTAAAATAAAAAATGCAGCAATAAAGTTTGGTGCTACACCTATGAGTGAAATTTTAATATTTCTAAAAAGAATTAAAAACATTAATAAAATACCAACCATTACAAAACCTAGTGTTAATATTTGAGATTTAAACAAACTTTGAAGTAAATTATTGAATAATATGAGAACACCACCTAGTTTGAATTCATCCTTTTTTAAACCTAATTCATTTTCTAAATCAAAATTTATTTTATTTATTAGTTCATTTCTTCTTAAACCATCTAGGGAATCTTTTATTCTTAAACTTATTCGTGCTTCAGAGTCCTTAACAGAGATATATGGATCAATAATTTCTTTTTTAATTGTATCGGGAATTTTTGTATAAAGAACTCCCATTTCTAAACTCCCAAGCGATTTGTTGTTATTTAATTTTGTTGCAACTTCAATTATTGATGAAAATGACAATACTTTTCCAACAGCTTCAATACTATCAAGATAATTATGAACCCTTTTTATTTTATCTATTTTATCTTTTGTAAACCAATATTTTTCGTCATTTTCTTCTTCATCCCCCCAGTCATTTTCACTGTCTTTTTCCTCTTCCTCTTCTTTTGGGAATTTTAAAATTACTTCTAAAGGAGTTGTTCCACCAAGTTTTTCATCTATCAATTTCATGCCTTTATATATTTCTGTTTTTTTATCAAAATAATTTATGAAGCTATTTTCTACTTCCAATTTTGACATACCAAAAATACTTAAAATTATAATTATGCCAGTTAAACCAAAAATATAATTTTTATAATTTAAAGCTAAATTTCCAAAGTAATTTGTTATTTTTGAATCTTCATTTTTAGCTAGAGTAATATTTGAGTTCTTTACAAAATTTAGTAAAGAGGGAACAAGTGTAAATGTGATTGTGAGAGACGATACCAATCCGAAAGTCATCATCCAACCAAAATCTATAATAGGCTTAATTTCACTAAAAATTAATGACATAAAAGCACAAATTGTTGTTATGACAGTGTAAAAGATAGGCCATATCATTTTTCTTGTTGTTAAGGTTAAAATTTCAAATTTATTTATTTCTGGAAATTGTTTACTCAATTGTAAATATCTAGTGCTCATATGAATATTCATTGCCATCGTTAGTATCAGCATTAAAGCTATAAAGTTTGACGAAATAACTGTAACTTTCCATCCTACAAATCCAAGAAATCCAATCATTAAGACAACAGAAAAGAAACAGCTGCTAATTGGTATTATTATCCATATTAGTTTTCTAAATACATACCAAAGTGTTAAAATAATAAAACCTAAAACACCTAAGCCAAAAGTAACAATATCATTTTTTATAAAAGTCATCATATCGTCAGCGATCATGGGAATACCACCAAGATAAATTTGTGCATTTTGATTATATTTTTTTATTACTTCTCTAATTTCTAAAATATTCTGGTGTCTTTCTTTTTTAATTTTATCTTTTAAAATTTCTATTTCTTTTTTTGATTTATTTTTCGTTATCTCTTTATTTGGTTTTAAATAAACAATAATACCACTTGTTGTACCATCCTCGCTGATAACAAAGTTTCTAAACACAGGACTATTCAATATTTCATTAAATCCTCTCTCCTTATCGATATCATCACTTTCTAATGTTTTGAAATTTTGAATGCGTTTAACTAGACTCTCATTTGTAGTTTCTAATAAAGGTATATCTAAAAGTGTAATAACATTATGTACCCAATTTAAATTTTTTAAATCATTCTTTAATAATGAGAGATTTTTAATTGTTTCTTCAGAATTCATTTTACCTAAAGGAGAGTAGGTCAATACTAAAAATTCTTTTGCACCATATCTATCATTTATCTCATTTAAATATTTTAGATCCTGATCATCCTCTAACAACAATGTTTCTGAACTAGCATCAAGTCGAAATTCTTTAGAAAAGTAGAATGCTGTTATCAATATTAATAATAATATTGAAATAACTAACTTAGGTTTTTCTATTATATTTTTTTGATAAAAATTAGCTAACATTAGATATTAGCTTTTATAATTTATATTAATTATTTTGAATATCCTTAAATTTGGTAAACATTTCTTCAAATTCAAGCATTATATTGCCTGTAGGACCGTGTCTTTGTTTCATTATAAGAAGCTCAGCTAAATGAGATACTTCATTCATTTTTGCTTGCCATTCAGCATGTTCAACTGTTGCAGGTCTTGGTTCCTTATTTTTTAAATAATATGATTCTCTATAAACAAACATTACAACATCAGCATCTTGCTCTATTGATCCAGATTCCCTTAAATCTGAAAGAAGAGGTTTTTTATCATCTCTTTGTTCCACTGCTCTAGATAATTGAGAAAGAGCTAAAACAGGAACCGATAGTTCTTTAGCAAGAGCTTTAAGTCCCTGTGTGATTTCTGAAATTTCCTGAACTCTACCATCCTTAAAATTTGTCCCTTTCATTAATTGAATATAATCGATAACAATCATTTCTAAACCATGTATTCTTTTTATTCTTCTAGCCCTATTACTTAGAGCTGCAATTGAGATAGCGGGGGTTTCATCAATATATAATGGAAGTTCGGAAATATTTTTTGAAGTTTCTATAAATTTATCAAATTGTTCTTCTGATATTTTTCCTCTTCTAATATCATTAGATTTAATTCTAGATTGTTCTGCAAGAATTCTGGTGGATAATTGTTCTGAAGACATTTCTAATGAAAAAAAAGCTATACAAGATTTTTCACCTTTATCCTGAATATTTTTTGCTGCATGAAACGCAATATTTGTTGCCAATGCAGTTTTTCCCATAGAAGGTCTTCCTGCAATAATTATTAAATCTGATTTATGCATACCACCTAATCTATCATCTAAATCTCTAAGTCCTGATGGGACACCAACTATTCCTTCTTCATTTTTATATGCATTAGATGCCATTTCTATAGTTTGTCTCATTGCTTCATCAAATTTAACAATAGATGAATTAAAAGAACCTTTTTCAGCTAAATCAAATAATGATTTTTCAAAGTTTTGTATTATCTGTTGTCCATCATTATTCAGATCATTAAGTTTTGCTGTATCAATTATGTTGTCAGAGATTTTAATAAGTTCCCTTTTTACATATAGATCATAAATTAATTTAGAGTATTCAATACTTTGTCTAGATGAAGTTGAAAATTTAGTAATTTTTATCAAATATTCTGGAATATTGAGCTCATCTTTTTGATTTTCAAAGTGATTTTTTAATGTGATAGGATTAGCTAACATCCCTTTATAAATTAAACTCTCAATTGCACTAAAAATTTTTTGATGCATTGGATCATAAAAATTTTTACTTGATATCAAAATACTAATTTCATCAAAAATTTCATTTGAAAGTAAAATAGACCCTATTACTGACTGTTCAGCTTCTATATTATTTGGAAGTTCCTCAAGTTTGTCTTTAATTATATTTAATGACTGGGACACAATTAAAGTTACTCAATGCTAGATAATAATTCAATTAATAAATATTATTGGGGAAAATTATGTATAATTATTCTGTTTCTTCTTGTGGTACAGTTTTAATTACAATCTGAGTTTGAACTTCTGAGTGTAAATTGATCAGTACATCAAAATTACCAAGTGATTTAATTTCTTTAGAAGGTTGTATTAAAGATGGATTTATTTTTACTTTCTCAATATTTTCTAAAACTTTAGATATTTCAGTAGGCTTAACAGATCCATAAAGTTCTTTATTTTCAGTACTTAGTTTTTTAATTTCATATTGCTTATTTTTAATTTTTTCATGAATTAATTTAGCCTCTTTCTTTTTGTCCTGGTCTTTTTTATTAAGATCAAGCTTAATTTTCTCTACTTCTTTAATATTCTCTTTTGAGGCAAAAAGTGCTTTTTTCTTAGAAATAAGAAAATTTCTAGCAAAACCTCTTTTAACATCAATTATCTCACCAATTGATCCAATTTTTCTAACATTTTCTAATAGTATAACTTTCATTTTATAGCAGTGCTAAATTTCTAGCTCTTTTTATAGATAAAGATAATTCTCTTTGTTTTTTTTGACTTACCGATGTAATTCTTGAGGGTAAAATTTTACCATTTTCAGAGATATATCTTTTTAGTAGTTTAATATTTTTATAGTCTACCACTGGAGCACCTTTGCCTGACAAGGGACATTTTTTTTTAAATTTATATTTTTGATTTTGAAATATACTTAGTTTTGCAAAGTTACTTTGTTTAGGTTTTTTTTTATTTGTCCTTTTTTTCATATTATTTATTTTATTAAATTTTCTTTATCTTTCTCTTCATTTTTTTTAAAATAATCTGTCTCAAGATCAAATT
Source organism: uncultured Pelagibacteraceae bacterium (assembly GCA_902561765.1). Lineage (GTDB taxonomy): Bacteria > Pseudomonadota > Alphaproteobacteria > Pelagibacterales > Pelagibacteraceae > Pelagibacter. The sequence continues at coordinate 86,200 of CACEQR010000004.1, forward strand.
TACTTACTTTAACAGTTAAATATCTTAACAAATTTTTATCAATCTTTTCATTTTTTTCTAATTCAGCTATCATTTTTCCATTACCTTTAATTTTGTAATGTATAAAGTTTCCTTTTTTATTCTTTTTTATTAAATATGATAAATTCATTAGTCCCCAATTTTCTAACTTAACCACATCACCTTCAAGTTTTTCTACAATTTTAGAATATTTCTCCTGAATCTGCTTCAATTGCGTAGGGCTTACGTCTTGCCTTGCTATAATAGTATGCTCGTATAAGTTCATAATAATTCTTTTAAAAAAAAGAGGATATACTATTATAATTTTTTAATTACAATATAAAAAATAGGGTTTTTACTTATATTTTCTATGTTTTCTGTTTTATTTCCAGGTCAAGGTTCGCAATCAGTTGGAATGGGTAAAGAATTACATGATAATTTTGGTTATATAAAAAATCTATTTGATGAAGCTGATGATGTTCTGAATTTATCAATAAGTAAATTAATTTTTGAGGGGCCAAAAGAATTATTAGACCAAACCGAGAATACCCAACCAGCAATATTTTTAGTTAGTTACTCAATTTTTAACATAATAAAAAATGAAACAGAATTCGATATTAGTAAAGCTAATTTTTTTGCAGGACATTCTTTAGGAGAATATTCTGCTCTAGCATGCGCTGGTGTAATAAATTTTAAAGAAACAATTAAGCTTTTAAAAACAAGAGGCAATGCAATGCAAAATGCAGTTCCAAAAAATGAAGGTGGTATGGTAGCTGTTTTAGGCTTAGAAATTAAAAAAATTGAAGAAATAATTGAAAATAGTAAGACTAAATTTAACTGTTATTTAGCAAATGATAATTCGAATGGTCAGGTCGTCGTTAGTGGAAAAATTGAAGATATTGAAAAATTTACAACTGAATTAAATAAATCAAAGATTAAATATGTTAAATTACCTGTATCTGCGCCTTTTCATTGTCCTTTAATGAGTCCAGCAACAAAAATTATGAACAAAGAATTAAGTGAAACTAAATTTTCTGCTCCTTATAATATGATAGTTTCGAATGTTACAGCAGAACCATCAAATGATCCTGAAAATATAAAAGAGCTTTTAATTGAACAGATAGAAAAACCAGTTCGTTGGAGGGAAAGCGTAATAAATATGATAAAACAAGGAAGTAAAAAATTTATTGAAATTGGCCCTGGAAAAGTATTATCAGGACTTGTCAAAAGAATTGATAGAAATGTTGACTTAATTCAAATAAATAATATTGATGATCTAAAAAATCTAAAAAATTAATGATAGATTTAAAAAATTTAAATATAATTTTGACTGGCGCTACAGGAGTTATTGGCAACTCAATTCTCGATAAATTAGTTTCAGCAGGAGCAAATATTTTAGCTACAGGAACAAATGAGCAAAAATTAAAAATAATTAAAGATAAGCATAAAGATTTAAATGCAGTAAGATTTGATATATCTGATCATGGAAAGATTGATCAATTTGTTGAAGACTGTAGTAAAAATTTTTCAAACAAAATTGATGTTTTAATAAATAATGCTGGTATCACTCAAGATAATTTATCTTTGAGAATGAAAGAAGACGAATGGAAAAGAGTAATTGATATAAATTTAACCTCAACTTTTCTAATTTCGAAAAGTGTTATTAAGAAAATGCTCAAATCAAAAAGTGGTAAAATAATAAATGTCACATCTGTAGTTGGGCATACAGGAAATATTGGTCAAGCAAATTACGCTGCATCAAAAGCAGGAATTGTAGCAATGTCAAAAAGTTTAGCTCTAGAATATGGAAAAAAAAATATTACAGTAAATTGTGTATCTCCAGGATTTATAGTTTCAGATATGACTGCCAAAATTAGCGAAGAACACACAGATTTAATGAAATCAAGGATATCACTAAACAAATTCGGTAATCCAGAGGATGTTGCTAATTCAATTGCTTTTTTAAGTTCTAATTTGTCAGATTATATCACTGGAGAAACAATACATGTAAATGGTGGCATGTATTTTAGTTGACAAAGTTAATAAAATATTTATTAACAAATTAACTTAAAGGAACAAAATGTCAGATGATATTTCAAGCAAAGTAAAAAAAATAGTAGCAGATCACCTAGGGATTGATGAGTCAAAAGTAAATGAAGAATCTAGCTTTATTGATGATTTGGGTGCGGATAGTTTAGATACAGTAGAGCTAGTTATGGCTTTCGAGGAAGAATTTGGATCTGAAATATCTGATAGCGATGCTGAAAAAATTTTAACTGTTGGTGATGCAGTTAAGTTTATAGAGAATAAAGCAAACTAAAGTTTTTACTTTAATGGCCGAAAAAAAAGCAGGGATAATTGTAATATTATCCTCACCTTCGGGCGCAGGAAAAACAACGTTAGTAAAAAAAATTTCATCGAGAAACAACTATAATATTTCTATTTCTCATACTACAAGAAAACCCCGAGCTAACGAAAAAAATGGTAAAGACTACTTTTTCATTAACAATCAAAGATTTAAAAATCTCATTAAAAAAAAAAAATTTTTAGAGCACGCCAAAGTATTTAAAAATTATTATGGATCTCTTAAAGAAACAGTAATTAACAATCTAAAAAAAGGCGAAAATGTAATTTTCGATATTGACTGGCAAGGAACTAAACAAATAAAAAATAAAAAATTAAATTATAAAATAATTACTATATTTATATTACCACCTTCAAAGAAAGAATTATTTAAAAGATTATTAAAAAGGGATAAAAAAGACAAAAAAATTGCCAGTGAAAGAATGAAACAATTTAAAGATGATGTTATGCACTGGAAAGATTATGACTACACTGTAATAAATGATAAAATTGAGAAGTGCTATAAACAAATTATCTCTTATATAAAAAAACAAAAAAAAACAAAAAAAATTTTAAAATTTAAAAAAGAACATATTAAAAATCATATTAATAAATTAATTAATTAATTTTTTCATAAATTTCACATATTTTATAATAGGTATCATTACTTAAATTCTGTGGTCTTAAGCTTAGGTTTAAAGATAATTTTTTTGATACCTCATCAAAATTTTCAAATAAAAATTTAAGGGGCTTTTTTATCATCTTTCTTCTTTGGCTAAAAAAAATATTTGTTACATATTCTAAATTTTTTGGGTCTTTAAATTTAAAAAAATTTTCTTTTGGCACAAATACAAGTAGAGTACTTTTTACTTTTGGGATAGGTTTAAAACTACTTGGCTCTATATCAATAATTTTATAAATTTTCATTCTCCAGTTTGATAAAATAGATATTCTTCCATATTTTTTTGAATTAGACTCAGCAATTATTCGATCTGCCACTTCCTTTTGAAACATTAAAATAAATTTTTTACTAAATTTATTTAACTCTCTCATTTTTATCCATTTTGCCAATATTTGAGTTGAAATATTGTAGGGTAAGTTTCCAAATATAATCAGATTTTTATCAGAATAATCTCTATAAGAAAAATTTAACATATCCTCATTGATAACTTTTATTTTTTCTGAAAAATTTTCTTTTAAACTGTTTGCCAGTCTTTTATCTTTTTCAATTACAGTTATTTCCTTAGGTTTTTTTTCTATTATTTTTTTTGTAAGAGCTCCAGTCCCAGGCCCAACTTCTAGCACGGAATCTTCTCTGCTGATGTTGGCTATATCTATAATTTGATCTATTACATTTTCATCTATAAGAAAATTTTGTCCTAAATTCTTTTTTGGAGCAATTTTCATTATAATTTATTTAAGAAATTAAAGGCATAAAAGATTGAAGATGGATCTGATTTATTTTTGCCTGCCATTTGATAATTTGGGCCATGGTCTGGAGTAATCTTTAAAAATGGCAGTCCTAAAGTAATATTTATTGCTTCAAATTTAAACAAAGTTTTAGCTGGAGTCAGTACTTGATCATGATACATTCCTATAACAACGTCATACTTTTTTATATTTTTTTCTAAAAAGAAAGTATCTGCCGAAAACGGACCACTAATTTTAATTCTTTTTTTTATTAAATACTTAATTGCTGGAACTATTTCATTCTTTTCCTCACTTATCTTACTTATTGTTTCACAATGAGGATTTAATCCAAGTACGGCGATTTGAGGATTTTTATTTAATATTGATTTATAAAATTTATTAATTTTAAGTGCATTATTAATTATTCTTCTTTTTTTTACATATTTATAAACATTTTTAATAGGAATGTGAGTTGTAAGAGGAGACACAGATAAATTATTATTATAAATTAACATAACTGGTTCTTTTGAATTAGTTTTGTTAGCAACATATTCAGTAATACCTGGAAACTTTTTGTTCAAAAAATGTTTTTTTGATACTGGACCATTTATAATAAATTGAGCCTTTTTCTCTTCTACTAATTTTAAACCTAGTTCGAAACACTTTTCGATATATTTTTTTGAATAACTTGTAATTTCTGAGAAGGTTTTTTTAAATTTATAATCTACATTTAAAATATTAATCTCTTTTGCAGTATATTTTTTTAAAGAACTTATTTCTTTAATTTTAAAATTATATTTTAATTTAATCATTTGTTTTTGGAATAATTTTTTATTTCCTATTAAAATAATTTTATTTTTATTATGTTTAAAAAATTTTGATCTAAAATATTTAAATAAAACCTCTGAAAACGTACTATTTGGTTCACCTAATATAATTAAAATTTTATTAGTACTCATTTATTTCAATATTTTTTTTTAATCTTTTGTAAAATATGTTTGAAAAAGTGTTTAATTGTCTATTTTTTTCTTTATTTATTAATTTAGTTAGTTGATCTTCTATATTGATGTTTTCTTTAAATTCTTTTTTGTCATTTATTTTAATCAACAAGTATCCGTTTTGAATTTTTATTGGCTTACTTACTTGGCCAATTTTTAATTTATTAATTTCGTTTTTTACCTTGCTAGAAAGTTGTAGTTCATTTATCCAGCCTATAAGACCACCATTTTTTGAAGAATTTGAAAGACTAAATATATTTGCAGTATTTTCAAAGCCTATTTTTTCTAAATTCTGATTTATCTTCGTTAGAATTGAATTATGACTCTCATTATTTTTACTTGTATATAAAATTTCTGAAAGATTATATTCAAATCTTTTTTTTTTATTTTTTAAATTGTTTAAAATTTTTTCCTTCAACTCATTTTTATCTATTTTCAAGTTTTTAGAATATTTATCATAAATTAATTGGTTCCAATAAGCCTCAACTTTTAGCTTTTCTCTTATCGTCTCATATTTTAAATTATTACTTTCTAAAATACCCTTAAATTCAGATTTATTTTTAATTTTTTTATTTTTAATTAAATTATTTTCAATTATATCAATTAATTTATTTTCTTTCTTGAAATCAAAAAACCTTTCAAGTTCCTTTTTTTTTATAATTTCGTTTATTAAAGAGTCTTTAGCTAATCTATTTAATCTTATAGCATTTAATTCTTTTAATTTTGGATTTAAAAATACCAAATAGTTTATTTCTTTTTCTATATCAATATTTGTAACTATTTCATTTTTAACTTTAGCTTTTATTAATATTCTGTCACCAAACAAAGGATTACTAAAAAAAATAAATATTATTAATATTAAAAAATATTTTCTTTTATTCATTTAAATTTCTAACTAGTGTATCAGCAGATCCACGTACTTCAGTAAAAGGAATAAATTTAATTAAAAATTTTAAAGTTGCATCAGGTTCTAAATTTCCATCATTATAAAATGTTTTTTGATATTCAAAGGAAGCAGATAAACAATCTGTTTTATATTCATAAGCTAATTGGTAATATTGAGTAAAATCAGTTTTTAAATTTTTAGCTGTATCGAATTGTATATAATGCTCGTTTCCTAATTCTAATGAGGTTGAATTAGTAATAGTTTCGCTATTACCAAGTTCATGGTTTTCAGTTACATAATTGAATGTAGTGATTACTTTATTGGATCCTAATTTTGCAGATATTGCATCATAATTTGAGAAGTCTAAATCTCTATCATAGGAAAAATTGTACTCTAAGTTTAGATTTTTATTTGGTACATAACTAATATTACCTACTATTTCTGATCTTGTTTGATTTAACCCTTTTGGCATTGACATATTTTTTTCGTCTTTAATAACGTTTCCAATATTAAACCCAAAAATTTTCTCATTTTCAAAATCTTGTTTTTCGAACTCTAATCCTAATGTTAAAGATCTACCTTCTTCAACCATGTCATTTCTACCTATTCTGTTATTTGAAAATATATTCCCATAATTTAATCTAACACTATCCGATGATATATCTCTACCATTTGTAGGACTAAAGTTAAATTGCACCCTAGGCGTCAAATAATTTGTACTCTCAAGTAATTTTTTTTGTAAAGGAAATTTTGTATTTAGAGAAATAGTCGTAAATAATTCATGATCACTATTTTCCTCAAAATTATCAGAATTTTCAGAATAAGTATTATAATTTTTTAGTAAAAGATTATAGTTAGAAACTAATCCTTTATTTGTAAAAAAATCATATGATGTAAAATTGAAATCATTATTTATCTGGGCTTCATAAACATTTGTATTATAATTTTTTTGATATCCACTTGAGCTAAAATTAAAATTTCCATCATAATTTTTGTCTAATTCAATACTTTTTGAAAAATTAAACTGAGGAAATATGTATTGATATTTATCATTATCATTTTTTACAGTTAAATCTTCATATATTCTAATAGTTGAGCTCAAATTTGTATTTTCATCTATTTCATTATTTATTGTTAAAAATGAGCTTAAAGTGCTAGAGTTAATATCTGCCATTAGCACATTTGTGTCTGCTATACTTTTGAAATTATGTATTTTTAGGTAATTATCATTAGTTACGTTTTGAAACTGAAAAAAGTAAGAAGATTTTTCATCAAAATCACCCCTCAGATCTACAAAAGCGTGAGTATTAGTATTATTTTCATCTTGATTAAAACTAAAGTCTGAAATTAATTCTGATTTTTCAAATGATTGTCTATATTCAGATTGAAGTATAAAATCATTGTCCGAATAAATTCTAGGATTAAAAGTCATATCTTTTGAGTTAGACAAAACATGAAAATAAGGAATATTTATAGATTCTCCAAGACTAGTGGATGAAGAATAAACTGGTGTCAAAAAACCAGATTTTCTTTTTACTGATGGATCTGGATGATTAAAATATGGAAGAAAAAAAACTTTTTTATCGAATACTTTTAGCCAAGAATTTTTATATTCGAAAAGTTGCTTTTTTTTATTATGAATAAATTCATCGCTTTGTAATTCCCATCCCCTGCATTTTTTATTATCTGTATTACATGTGCTAAATACTGCTTTTTTTATAATTGTTCTATCATCATCGGAAGTGGTAGATTTACCTTTTAGCAGTGGATCATTATTTACATTACCAAAAAATGTGTCAATAAAATCTACTTTAACTTCTTTACCAACAATTTCATTAGTTTTTAAATTAACTTTTACCTTCTCAAAAATATACTCATTCATGTCACTGTCTATGATGTTAGTCTTTTTGGACGAAATAATTTCTTTAATACTGTCAAATAAAAAACCTTCTTTAAATTTGAAAATATTTTTTTTTCTATCAAATACAGATGTATCTAATTCACTAGATACTTTCATTGTGTTTCTGTTGTATAAGACATTTTTTGAAATTATTTCATATTTATTATTGTAGTTAATAAAAGTATTACCATTAGTTAAAACTATATTTTCTATTTCATTGTAGGTAGCTTTCTCTGCATCTATTAAAACATTATTTGACTGATCTAAAAATTTTACATTTCCAATTATTACCAACTCAGAAATTAACTTATTGTAAATAAATCTATTTCCTTCAATTGTAATTTTTTGTTCTGGTATTTTTGCAAAACCTTTAGATGAAAAAACCAAGTTTCCTTGATTTTCAATTTTTATACTTTCTGATTCAAATAAAATTGTATCAGCTTTTAAATTTGGAACAAAAGAAATTATCCCAAAAAAAATTATATATATTGTTAATTTTAAATATTTAGTTTTCATTTAACCTTATTGAAACAAAAGCACATATCAAAAATATTATAACATGAGGTAACCAAATAGATACAGCAACAGGCAATGTTTCATTTTTTCCAAATAGTATTGAGAAATAATTGATATAATAAAAAACTACTGAAACCAATACACCAATCACAACTAAAAAAAACCTAGATCTAATATAATTAAACTTAAACATCAGTAGAGCACCAATTATAGTAGTTAACATTAGGTATAATGGTAAGCTATATATTTTATTTATATGTAATTTTACTTCTGTTGCTGAATAACCTATAGATTTATAATTTTCTTTTAATTTATTTAGCTGAAATATATTTAATGAATTTAAATTTGAGTATAAATTTGAAATAATTTTTGCATTAAATGTTGATAAGTAGTTTAATTTTTCTTTATATTCTGTTTGTTTTTCCTCAGAGTAAATTTTAACATCATTTAAAACCCATAATTTTTTATTAATTTTTGCTCTGTCAGCAACTGTTGTATTTATTAAATTATAATTTTGATCTAATTCAGTAATTTTTATATTTTCTAAAATATTATTTCTAAAATTAGACGCATTTATAATAAATATATTATCGTCTTTTTCTTTTTTTTCTTTTATCCATAATCCATCCTCATTTACTACAGCCAGGTGATCACCCTTCTTTGAATATTGATATTTGATATCAAGATATAAACTTTTTAAATTAGCTGAGAAAGAATAAAAGACAATAATTAGTATTATTCCGAGTATTAAAGATACAAAAGAAATTATTGAAGTTATTTTTAAATTATTAACCCCATGACTTCTTAGTAATTCAATTTCATCCTTCTCAAACAAATTAATAAAAAAAAACATAACACCCAACAAAAAAATAAATGGTAAAATTTCAAAAACTATTGAAGGAATATTTAAAATTGTTAAAATTATTGGAAAATATATACCACTCTCTTTATTTTCAAAAAATTTTATTTCCTCAAAGATATTTAAAAAAAAACTTAAAAAAATAAACACAACGATTACTGTTAATAAGTTTTTTAAAAATAAAGTTGTGAGATAATAGTGATATTTTTTCATCATAATAAATTTAATCTAAATTTTGATATCATAGATAATAAAAGATAAAAAAATAATACTAAAAAAATTGGCAAAAATAATATTACATAAGCCATATCTATAGATATTAAAAAAAACTTTAAACTTATCTGAGATAAGATTATTACAAAAGTACCAGTCAAAAAAATATTAAGTTTATGAAATTTCATCAAATATTTTGCTTTGGGTTCAAGAATTAAACTTGCGCCTATCAGAGATATAATAAGAGTATAAAAAGGTAAAACTAATCTTTTATAAAGCTCTTCACTTATTGTGCTGATCCTACGACCTTCACAATTATCTTTCTCATCTTTACTTTTTAAAATTCGATTTTTATCTATATTTTTATTTAAAAAAATTTTCTTTATACAATTAATTAATACGAAACTATCTAACTCTTGTATCTTAGGATGTGTTATAGTTTTTGTAGAAAAATTTGATAAATCGTAATCTGTTTCCGCAAAATTTAATGTAAATAACTTTTTGTCATTTATATTTGTTATTCCACCATTAAAAAGTTTCAAAAAATAATTATTATTTTTTTTAAAAATTATTCCACTTTCAGCAACGATTATTTTTGATTTTTTTTCGTCAATTATTTCATTTATATAAATTTTTTTTAATCGATCTCCTTTTTTATAATCTTCAACAAATATTGTAAGATTTTTAACAACATTAATAAATTTTTTTTCAGATATTAATTTAGGTAAAAAATCTATATTTGATTCCTTTAAATATATTCTTCCAAGACTTTGAGATTTTGGAATCACTAGTAAATTTAAAAATAATTGTAAAACAAGAAATAAAATAGAGAACTTGAGAATAAAATTAATAAAATGTATTTTTTTTATTCCATTACTCCAAAAAACTATAAGCTCATTTGAATTATTATATTTATTTACTACATAGAAAATAGATATAAAAAATACAAAAATTATAGTTTTGCTAAATATTTTCGGTAAATTTAATGATACATAGTAAAAGTAAACATTTAAACTGTGTCCATCATCTGAGACAAGATCTAAAAAGTTTACTGCTTGTATAATCCAAACAATAAAAGTAATGCTAAAAGAGGATAATAAAAAAAAATTTACTATATCTAGTGAAAATTTACGAAATATTAATTTATTCATTGAAATTATTGTTTTAATAAATATACAACATTATCTAATAAATTTTTCAAAAAAATGAAGCTAAATTTAAATTTTATAACTAAAACAACAAGACTGGGTCAAGATAACGAGATAATATTCTTCAAAAGTAAAAAACTTAAAAGCAAATATCTAAATATAATCAACGGTAATATATTTTCTAACAAATTGTTTTTAGAGAAGAACTTTGTAAAGAAAGATTATAATGATAAAAGCTTTGTGCTAGTAAATTGTACTAAGTGTAAAGTTTCATTAGATTTTGAAAAAATAGGTTCAAATTTATACAAGTTTTTAAAAGATAATAAGATAGAAAATTCATTCATAAGCGTAAACAGTAATAGTCTTACAAATATAGAATTAGAGAAAATTTTGCATGGAGCGCAGCTAAAATCCTATGATTTTAGTGTTTATAAATCAGATAAGAATAAAAGTTTTCAAACTAACTTGAATGTAGTTGGTAACAACATAAAGAAAACAAATTTTTTAAGAATTAAACTTAAAGCACTTTTAGATGGTGTTTTTCTCACTAGAGATTTAGTGTCTGAGCCTGGTAACATTTTACACCCAGATGAATATTCAAGGAGAATAGCTAAACTAAGAAAATATGGTTTAAAAGTGACCATCTTAGATCAAAAAAAATTAAAAAAACTTGGCTGTAATGCTTTGCTAGGAGTGGGCCAGGGAAGTGTTAGAGGTTCATATTTAGTTACTATGGAATGGAATGGTAGTAAAAATAAATCCAAACCTTTAGCATTTGTAGGAAAGGGTGTTTGTTTTGACACGGGAGGTATTTCATTGAAGCCAGCAAAATTTATGGAAGACATGACATATGATATGGCTGGATCAGCAACAGTAGTAGGGCTTATGAAAACTTTAGCATTAAGAAAATCCAAAATAAATGCTGTTGGAGTTGTTGGGTTGGTTGAAAATATGCCTGGAGGAAATGCACAAAGACCTGGAGATATAGTAAAATCTTATAGTGGAAAAACTATTGAAGTTTTAAATACTGATGCTGAAGGAAGACTAGTTTTAGCAGATGCACTAACTTACACTGAACAAAAATTTAAACCAAGTCTGATTGTTGACTTAGCTACTTTAACAGGTGCTATAATTGTTGCGCTTGGATCTGAGTATGCAGGTCTATGGTCAAATAATGATAAGTTATCAAAACAACTTTCTGAAGCAGGAGAACAAGTAGGAGAGAAACTCTGGAGAATGCCTTTGCATGAAAATTATAATAAATTAATGAATTCTAAAAATGCTGATATGCAAAATATAAATTATGTAGGTGGAGCTGGATCTACAACTGCAGCACAATTTTTACAAAGATTTATAATCAACAAAACACCTTGGGCACATTTAGATATAGCTGGGATGGCTTTTTCTAAATATGCTGGAGCACTAAATTCTGGTGGGGCGACTGGCTATGGAGTAAGACTTTTAAATAAATTTGTGGAGGAAAATTATGAGTAACATCGAGCAAACTTTATCAATAATTAAACCAGATGCTGTGGAAAGAAATTTACAAGATCAAATCAAAAAAGAATTTAAAAATAATGGTTTTGAAATTGTAAAAGAAAAAAAATTACATATTTCTAAAGAGGAAGCTGAAAAATTTTACAAAGTTCATGAATCAAAACCGTTTTATAATGATTTATGCGCTTATTTATCGTCTGGACCAATTGTTGTAATGAGTCTTCAAAAAGATAATGCGGTATTAGAAAATAGAAAATTGATGGGAGCAACAAATCCACAAGAGGCAGAGGAAGGAACGCTTAGAAAAAAATTTGGAATTTCTATTGATAAAAACTCAGTTCATGGTTCTGATAGTTTAGAAAACGCTAAGATAGAAATAGATTTTTTTTTTAAAGATTAGTTAAAAATTTTACAATCGCTTTTGGATAAATTTCATGCTCAATTTTAAGCACTTTTTTTTCTAAGCTTTTCACAGTATCTTTTTTTAGTATTTTAATTTTTTTCTGTAAAATAATTTTACCCGAATCTAATTTTTGGGTCACTTTATGCACGGAAGCACCTGAGAATTTATCTTTATTTTTAATAGCTCTAAGGTGAGTGTTGAGTCCTTTATATTTTGGTAAAAGAGAAGGGTGAATATTTAATATTGGATTAGCAAATTTTTTAATAAAATTTCCTGAGACTATTTTCATAAATCCAGCCAGACAAATCATATCTATATTATATTTTTTCATTAATTTTAGAGATTTTTTTTCAAAAATAGATCTATTTTTAAATTTGATAGCATAATTTTTAATCTTAAAACTATTTGCAATTTTTAATCCTTTAGCATTAGTATTATTTGAAATTACCAGCATAATTTTAACAAGAGAATTTTTTTTTTTTGAATAATTAATTAAAGATTTAAGATTACTACCTCTTCCGCTTATGAATACAGCAATATTTTTTTTACCAAGAGATTTTTCCACTTAATTTTACTTTTTTCGAGCCTTTCGTAACTTTACCAATAATATATGGTTTATATTCTTTCTTAAAATATTTACAAATTAGTTTAAAATTTTTTGGATTAGCTATTAAACAAAAGCCGACTCCACAATTAAATGTCTTTAGCATTTCCTTTTCACTTACACCCATATTATTTAACCATTTAAAAATTTTCAAGGTTTTGATGTTATTGAGATTTATTTCTACACTTAAATGTTTTGGAATAACTCTTTGAACGTTGTCAACTAAACCTCCTCCTGTAATATTTGCACATCCATTAACTAAATTTTTATTATTAATTAAAGATAATTCTTTAACATAAATCTTAGTTGGTCTAATTAATTCTTTTTTAAGAAATTTATTATTTTTGAAATTAATTTTTTTTTTATTTAAAATGTATCTCACTAAAGAATAACCATTTGAGTGAAGTCCATTAGAAGGTATAGCCAAAACAAGGTCATTTTTTTTTATTTTTTTATTTAAAATTTTCTTCTTATCTACAAGTCCTACAGCAAAACCTGCTATATCAAATTTCCCTTTAGTATATGTTCCTGGCATTTCTGCAGTTTCGCCACCCACTAATTTACAATCTGCAATTTTGCATCCTTTTATAATACCTCTAACTAAATTTTTTAATTTGTTTAAATTTATCTTGCTTATCGAGATATAATCTAAAAATAAATATGGCTTAGCTCCTTGAACGATTAAATCATTCACACACATAGCGACAAGATCTATTCCAATTGTATCAAATTTAGCAAGATCGTTTGCGATCTCAATTTTTGTTCCAACACCATCGGTACTAGTTACAATGTGAGGATCATTCATTTTTCTAGGTATTTTTGATATTGCTCCAAAACCCCCAATATTCTTAAAATCACCACTTTTGCTTGATTTTCTGGTTAATGAACTTATGAACTTAACAAAATTATCTGCTTTAGAAATATTAACGCCACTCTTACTGTATGTTAACTTATTTGATGTCATATAAAAAAATTGATTTTTTTTTTAAAAAAAAAATACAAAATTACTTATATATATTTTTTATATTTTTAACCTGTAATTTAATAGAGTTTTCCACAAACAAAGCTTTTTCTAAAACTTTTGTAATTTCAAATATAGAAGTTGAGGAAAAATATAATCTAAATTTTAATAAACTTAATGTTATAGATAGAGGCTTTAAAAAAGCGTTTCAAGACCTATCAAGAATGATTCTTGAAAGAAAAGATCTCGAAAAAACTAGCAATACTTCAATAGATGATATTAAAAAACTAATTGATAATTTTTCAATACTAGATGAAAAATTCATAAGTAATAAGTATAAAAGTATTATGGAAGTGCAATTTAATAGAAGAAAATTAATTCAATTCTTAAATTCTAAAAATATTATATCTTCATTACCTAAAAATATAGAAGTATTCTTTTTACCAGTTATAGTTGATTTGCAATCAAATAGTTTTAATTATTTAAATGATAATACTTTTGTAAAACATTGGGAAGATATAGAAAAAAATTATTTCCAAATTAAATATATTTTACCAAATGAAGATGTAGAAGATTACTTTACTATTAAAAATAATTTTAAAAATATTGAAAATTATAATTTTAAAGAAATCATAAAAAAATATAATTTAGACAATTATATCGTAATGATAATTTTTAAAAAAAATGAAACGATTAAACTATATTCAAAAATTCAGTTTGAAGATAAATTCATTGTGATAAATGAAAACTTTAATGATAAAAATATAGAAAATAAGTCAGATTTATATTCATTAATTCTAAATATAAAAAATATATATGAGGATAACTGGAAAACTTTAAATAAAATAAGTTCATCAACATCTGTCCCAATTCGTTTATCTGTTGAAGCCAATAATATTGAAAAATCAATTAAATTAGAAAATATTCTAAACAGTTTAGATTTTGTAAATGGATATAAAATTGAGAAATTTGATAGTAGTGAGGTTGTATACAAAATTAATTACTTAAGTAATCCAAAAAGATTTTTAAAAGATGTTGTATCTTACGATATAATTATTGATACTACTTCAACTAATTGGAAAATAAAATGAGTGAGCTAAATCAATTATTATTAGAGCTTGATTATAAAAGTAATTTTAATGAGCATGATTTTTATTTATCAAAAAGTAATTCAAATGCATTTAATTTAATTAATAAATGGCCTAGTTGGGAAAAAAAAATATTAAATATATCGGGAGAAAAATTTTCTGGAAAAACCCATTTGGCAAATATTTTTAAATTAAAATCTAAAGCATTTTTAATTAATGGTGATAGTATAAATAATTCTGTATTTAAGATTCTGAAATTACATGAATGTATAATAATAGATGATTTTGAAAAATGTAAAAAAGAACAAATTCTTTACTCAATTTTTAATTTAATAGACCAAGATAATAAGTATTTATTGATTAATTCTATCAAACCAATAAATAAGATTGTTTTTAATTTGCCAGACTTAGCATCAAGATCAAAAAATTGTCTTCATGCAGAAATAGAAAATCCAGATGATGAATTACTTTTTGCTATAATATTAAAGAATTTTTCTGATCGTCAGATTAAAATCGAAAAAAAAATTATAGATTTCATAATTAATCGAATTGATAGATCTTATAGTAAAATTGATGAATTTATATATAAGATTGACGAATTAAGTTTAAAAAAAAAAAAACCAATTAATTTTAAAACAATAAAAGAGATTTTGTAAATTGAAAAAATATAGAACCCATACTTGTGGAGAGTTAAATAAATCTCATAAAGGAAAAGTAGTCTCTCTATCAGGATGGATTAATAAGAAAAGAGATCATGGAAATCTTTTATTTGTAGATTTAAGAGATAATTACGGAATAACTCAATGTGTTATTGAGAAAAGTAACTCAATATTTAAAGAAATTGAAAAATGTTCTTTGGAGACTGTGATTAAAATATCAGGCTCAGTTATTGAAAGGTCATCTGAAACAATCAATAAAAATATTTCTACTGGTGAAGTAGAAATTAAAATTAACGAAATAGATATTTTGGGGAAAACTAAAGAATTACCAATGCCTGTCTTTTCAGATCAAGAATATGCAGAGGAAATAAGATTAAAATATAGATTTTTAGATTTAAGAAGAAAAAAAATACACGAAAATATTATTTTAAGATCCAAGGTAATTTCGTTTATAAGAAATGAGATGCAAAAACTTGGATTTTTAGAATTTCAAACTCCCATATTAACATCATCGAGTCCAGAAGGGGCTAGAGATTTTCTTGTTCCAAGTAGATTAAATCCAGGAAAATTTTATGCACTACCGCAAGCCCCACAACAATTTAAACAGCTTATAATGGTTTCAGGTTTTGACAAATATTTTCAAATAGCACCATGTTTTAGAGATGAAGATGCAAGAGCTGATAGAAGTCCTGGTGAATTTTATCAATTAGATATGGAAATGTCATTTGTAGAGCAGGAAGATGTCTTTGAGGTAATTGAAACTTTATTCTTAAAACTATTTAAAAAATTTAGTAAGAAAAAAATTCTTCATGAAAAGTTTCCAAGAATTACTTATGAAGATGCAATGTTAAAGTATGGATCTGATAAACCAGATTTAAGAAATCCTTTAGAAATTTATGATTTAACAAATATTTTTGATAGAGAAGATGTAACATTTGATATTTTCAAAAAATTAGTGAAAAGCGGTTCAATTGTAAGATCTATAGTTACAAAAAATACAAAAGATAAACCAAGAAGTTTTTTCGACGGAATTGACAAATGGGCTAAAGAAGAGGGTACATCTGGACTTGCTTACTTTACATTAGAAAAAGGAGATAAAATCAGTGCCAAAGGACCTATTGGAAAATTCTTTTCAGAAAGTTCGTTAATAGAAATAATGAAAAAAACTTCAGCTAACATTGGTGATACAGTATTTCTTTCTTGTGGAAAAAAAAATGATGTGGAAAAGATATTAAGCACTGCAAGAAATAAAATAGCAGAGGATTTAAATTTAATTGATAATGAAACATATTCATTTTGTTGGATTGTTGATTATCCCATGTATGAAATTGATGAAACAACAAAAAAAATAAAATTTAGCCACAATCCATTTTCTATGCCACAGGGTGATATAAAAAATTTGGACTTATCAAACCCTTTAAATGTAAAAGCTTATCAATATGATATTGTTTGTAATGGAATTGAATTATCATCGGGTGCTATTAGAAACCATGTTCCTGACCTAATGTATAAATTATTTGAAATTGCAGGCTATTCAAAAAATGATGTTAATACTAAATTTAGTGGAATGATAAATGCTTTGAGTTATGGAGCCCCGCCTCATGGAGGTATTGCACCAGGAATTGACAGAATTGTTATGCTCTTAGCAAATGAAAAAAATATTAGAGAAGTCACAATGTTTCCTATGAACCAAAATGCACAGGATTTAATGATGAATGCTCCATCCGCAGTTTCTGATGAACAATTAAAAGAGCTTAATTTATTAACTAAAAAGAAAAGTTAATTATTTTTTTCCTTTAAGATCTAATCTTATATCTGATAAATCAACAAATTTTTTTTTATAATTACTTCTAACAAAGCCTTTACTAGTAATATCTTTTACTAATTTTAAGAATTGAGTTTTGTCTTCATTATTTTCATCCGAAGCGGTTTCATCAGGAATATCTGACCCACCTATTGATGGTGTATGAGCTAAGTCTTCTCTATTTAAATAAGATATGGCTAATTCTCTAAATATATAATCTAAAATTGAAGTTGCACTTAGTATTCTGTCATTTCCAAATACTTTTCCTGAAGGTTCAAATTTAGTATCCACAAATGCATTTACAAATTCATCTAAAGGAACTCCATATTGTAGTCCAAGAGAAACTGCTATTGCAAAGTTATTCATGGTAGCTTTTACTAACTCTCCTTCTTTGCTAGTATCTATAAATATTTCACCTATTTTTCCATCCTCATACTCACCTGTATGAAGATATACTTTATGATCTCCAATCGATGCTTTTTGAATGTATCCTTTTCTTCTATCAGGCATACTAAATCTCTTACCACTATTATCTTTTATATTTTTTGATAAAATTTCTTGATTTATTTTTAGACTATTTTTTTCTTCAGGTTTTGAAAGCTTAGTTTCAACAACATTTATCTTGTTTTTATCAATTTTTTCTAAATTTTTGGTTTTTCTGTTATCTAATTTCACATCTAGTATTTCAAATTTACCGTCTTCTCTTTTCTCTATATTTTGTATATTTTTCTCGTTAATATCATCTAGGTAATGACTAACTTTAAAACTACACGTATAATATGTTTCAACCAAAAATTTTGCCATTTAATTTCCTTATTAATTTATAAAATTGAATCTTAAAGATTTTAAGTATATAGAAATTTAAAATTTTAGTCTAATTTAATTTTTACAATTTAAAATTGAAAAAAAATAAAATTATATGTTGACAATAATAAAACAAATTTTCACATGGTGGAATCACCAAACTTTTGGAACGAGATTACAAATATTTTTTTCTGGAAAATTAGTTGGTACCGATAAAAATGGTAACAAATATTATGAAAGTAAATCTGGAAGGCGATGGGTAGTTTACAATGGAGAAGTTGAAGCATCAAAAATTCCTAATGAGTGGTACTCCTGGATGCATAATATGAATAATAAAATACAAAATAACCACGACCTTAAAAAATATGATTGGCAGAAAGAACATTTGCCCAATCAAACAGGATCAAATAAGTCTTACCATCCAAAAAAATATAATAATGCTATCAAAAAAAAATATAAAAGCTGGAAAAGTTAATTATTTACTTTTAACAATTTTTTTTTTTCTTTTAATTAAAAATACCTCAGGTAATTCTACACCAAAAAGCGAGACTGTTGCTGAACTTAGTATTCTTGATAAGGTTAGTTCTAAAAATACAAATATAAAAATTCAAATTGGCGAAGAACATTCTTTTCAAAACCTGATTATAAAAGTTTTAAAATGTTATAATTCTCAGTTTGACGATGATCCCGAAGTTACAGCTTATATGCAGGTTAGAGATATAACAATTAATAATAATGATAAGGTATATGTTTTTAATGATTGGACATTTTCATCTAGTCCATCAATTCGTCCTTTTGATCATCCTGTTTATGATGTTTGGTTAAAAAAATGTTATAGTTAAATTACTTTTTCTTTATCTAACCAACTTACATTGAAGTTGGATGTCATAAATTTCTTGTTGTTTAGAAGTACTTTGTGCAGTTCAATTGTTGTAGTTATTCCTTCTATTACAAATTCATCAAGTGATCTTAACATTCGCTGAATAGCTTCTTCTCTATTTCTCCCATGCGTTATAACCTTGCAAACCATACTGTCATAATAAGGAGTAATTTTATAACCTTGATAAATTGATCCATCTACTCTTGTTCTAAAACCCGAGGGTTGATGACACATTCCTATTTTTCCAGGTGATGGTTGAAAATTATTACTAGGATCCTCTGCATTAATTCTACACTCAATTGCGTGACCTCTTGGATTTATATCACTTTGTTTTAAAGCTGTGTTTCCGGAGAAGGCTATCCAAATTTGTTCTTTAATTATGTCAATTCCTGTAACCATTTCTGTAACTGGATGTTCAACTTGAACTCTTGTATTCATTTCTAGAAAATAAAATTTACCATCTTCGTATATGAATTCGACAGTTCCTGCTCCTTCGTAACCAATTTTGCTAACCATACTTACAGTTTTTTCAAAAAGATCTTTTCTTATTTCGTCATCCAGAACAGGACTTGGGGTTTCTTCAATTAATTTTTGGTGTCTTCTTTGAACAGAGCAATCCCTTTCGTGTAAATGGACAGTTCTATTTTTACCCGAAAGAATTTGCACCTCTATATGTCTAGGATTTTGAAAAAATTTTTCTATATATACTTCATCATTACCGAAAAATTTTTTTGCCTCTTGCTTAGCGGTTAAAAAAAGGTTTTCGAATTCTTCAATCTTATTAACTATTTTCATCCCTTTTCCACCACCACCACCTGCAGCTTTAATTAAAACAGGGAATCCTATTTTCTCACATATTTTTTTTGCTTCTGTAATATCTTTTATGCCACCATCTGAGCCTTCTATTACTGGAAGACCGTTTTTTTTTGCTACTTTTTTTGCCTCAATTTTATCTCCCATCATTTTAATTAAATTTGATGAGGGGCCTATAAATTTAATATTGTTTTCCTCTAAAATTTTAGCAAACTCAAAATTTTCTGATAGAAAACCATATCCTGGATGGACAGCTTCAGCACCTGTAAGTTCAATAGCTGACATTATAGCAGGAATATTTAAATAACTAAAAGTTGGTTGATGAGGCCCTACACAAATACTTTCGTCTGCCAATCTTACATGCATACTTTCTCTATCTACATCAGAATGTATAGCCACAGTAGAAATCCCCCATTCTTTGCAGGCTCTTATTATTCTTACCGCTATCTCACCTCTATTTGCTATAAGAATTTTTTTAAACATCTACTAATCTATGGTAGCAATAGTCTGACCAAACTCAACAGGTTGACCGTCATCAACACAAATTTCTTTAACTGTTCCATCAATAGGACTTGGAACATGATTCATTGTTTTCATTGCTTCAACAATCATAACAGTATCACCTTTTTTAATTTTTTGACCAACTTCTATAAATTTTTTGCCTCCTGGTTCTGGTGCCAAGTAAGCAGTGCCAATTATTGGAGAAGTAATTTTTTTAGAGTTATCAACTAAAACTTCGTCTTTTTTAATTTTTTTTGCAAAAGTAGGAATAGATGTTTCTAAATTTTTATTTGATATAGATTTTGAAACTTTTACTTTTACATCTTTTTCTGTGTATTCAATTTCTGTGAGATTAAATTCATCTAAATAATCATTTAACTCTTTAATTATATTTTTATTTATTTTCATTATTTAAGATTTCATGTATTGAATTTATGGCTAAAATATAGCCATTTATACCTAATCCACAAATTATACCAGTAACAACAGCACTTATAAGTGACTTATGTCTAAAATCCTCTCTTTTGTAAATATTTGATATATGAAGTTCAATAACAGGCTTTTTAAAAATACTTAAAGCATCTCTTATTGCTACCGAAGTGTGACTATAACCTGCTGCATTTATTATAATTCCATCATGAGTTTTTCTGGCTTCTTGGATAATATTTACTATATCTCCCTCAATATTTGATTGTTTTATATCTAATTCGATATTTAAGTCCTTTGCCTTATTTAGACATATCTTTTCAAGATGTTTATAATCCTTGCTACCATATTGACTTTGTTCTCTTTCTCCTAGTAGATTAAGATTAGGGCCATTGATAATAATTATTTTACTCACTGGAACCTTATATTATATGAATAAAAAAAATAAAATAAAAATAATAGTTAACGGTAAACTTTTGACGATAAATTCAAATTTTTCAGTAAAAAATCTTATAGAAAAGTTAAAAACTCCAATTAATAAAGTTGCTATAGAATTAAATGAAGTAATAGTTGATAAAAAAAAATTAAACAAAATTTTTTTAAAAAATAAAGACAAAATAGAAATTGTTCATTTTATAGGTGGAGGTTAATGAAATTAGATACTTTAAAAATTGCAAACAAAAATTTTAAGTCAAGATTAATTGTTGGAACTGGTAAATATAAAAGTATGAAAGAGTGTGCTAAAGCAATTAAAATTTCTGGTGCAGAGATTGTGACTGTGGCTGTAAGGAGAGTAAATATATCAGATCGAACAAAGCCTTTATTGATGGATTACATTAATCCAAAAAAAATAATGTACTTGCCAAACACTGCAGGATGTTTTACTTCGAAAGAAGCTTTGAGAACGTTAAGACTTGCTAGGGAGATAGGAGGTTGGAAAATAGTTAAGCTAGAAGTTTTAGGCGACAAAAAAAATTTATTTCCAGATATGATAGAAACTCTTAAATCTACAGAAGATTTAACAAAAGAGGGCTTTAAAGTAATGGTTTATTGCAATGATGATCCACTTATGTGTAAAAGGTTAGAAAATTCTGGTGCTTCAGCTATTATGCCATTAGCTGCACCTATAGGATCTGGTTTAGGGATACAAAATAAAACAAATATTAAAATCTTAAGAAATCAAACAAAAGTTCCTTTGATAATTGATGCAGGAATAGGACAAGCTTCAGATGCTGTACAAGCAATGGAGATGGGATGTGATGCGGTTTTAATCAATACTGCAATAGCAAAAGCTAAAAATCCATTTCAAATGGCAGAGTCGATGAAACATGCTGTTATATCTGGAAGAAAATCTTTTCTATCTGGAAGAATTATGCCTAGTCTTCAAGGATCTCCTTCAACAACAAAAAAAGGATTAATTTAATTTCTTTTTTTTAAAATTTTTTTTCTTTTTAAATTTTTTCCTTTTAAAATTAGATTTTTTTTCAATTTTAGGCTCTTTATTTTTTTCAATGTTATCTAATAAAATATTTTGTAAATTTTCAACTTTTTCAATTTTTTCTAATATTTTGTCTGACTTGGATTTAAATTCTATATTGTAATCTTGAAGGCCTAAATTTTCACCAGTATTTATATTAATTTTAACTTTATTTTTTTTCTTAAAATAATTTAAGTCCTCTGAAAAAAATATTTCTATATATTTAAGTATTTTTTCATTAATTCTTACATCAACTATTTTAGCATTGGTTTCAAAAATTTTAATTTCGATTAATTTAATTACTTTTAAAGCCATGGTTTCATTTGTTAATTTTATTGCCCATTTAATATTACTTTCTCTTAATCTTTGTCTTGACATCTCAAGTAAACCAAAATTACTAATTCTTCCTATCTGAATTCTTGCTCTATCATTTCTACATCTCTCCTTTAATCTTCTTTCTACTTGTTTACGATTATTAAAACTAAGCATATCTATAAAATCTATTATAATTAACCCAGACAAATCTCTAATTTTAATTTGTCTTGCTATCTCTTCTGCTGCCTCAAGGTTAGTATCTAATGCAGTGCTTTCTACATTTTTTTGTTTTATTGATTTACCTGAATTGATATCAATAGATACCAAAGCTTCAGTGGGATTAATAACAAGATAACCTCCTGAGCTAAGTTTTACTTCCGTTTTAAAAATTTCAAATAGTTTCTTCTCGATATTTTCTTTAAAAAATAATGGTGTTTTGTCTCTATATTTTTTTACTTTTTTTAATTGTTTAGGCATCATTAGTTTCATATAGTTTTTTGCTTTTTGATACCCATCATTTCCTTCTACTATTATGCTTTGGGTCTCGTCATCATACATATCTCTAATACTTCTTTTAATGATGTCACTTTCTTGATGAATTAAAGAGGGAGCAATTGAATTTAATGCATTGTCTTTAATGGAGTTCCAAATTGTTATTAGGTTTTTTTAGATCTCCATCTATTTCATTTTTAGTTTTATTTGACCCAGCAGTTCTAACTATAATACCCATTTCCTTTGGTATTTCGATTTCATTTAATATTTTTCTAATTTTTTTCCTATCTCCAGGATTAAATATTTTTCTAGAAATACCACCACCTTTTGCAGTATTTGGCATTAAAACTATATATTTGCCTGCAATACTAATGAATGTACTAAGGGCAGCTCCTT
Source organism: uncultured Pelagibacteraceae bacterium (assembly GCA_902561765.1). Classification (GTDB taxonomy): domain Bacteria; phylum Pseudomonadota; class Alphaproteobacteria; order Pelagibacterales; family Pelagibacteraceae; genus Pelagibacter. The sequence continues at coordinate 109,590 of CACEQR010000004.1, forward strand.
TGAACCCTCTCTCATCTTTTAAAACTTGAACCAATATTACTTGATTTGGTTTTATTACTTCTTGAATTTTATATCTTTTAGATGGAAATTTTTTTTCATTACTTTTTATATCTTTATTTTCATCCTCTATTTTTTCTACCGGATCTTTAAGTTTTATTTCATCATTTCCCTCTAAAATTTTATTTTCATTACTTTCACCTTCTTTAGAAAGTTCTTCTCTTACTTTTTCCTCCTCTTTTTTTATTTTTTCTAGATCGCTATGAGGTAATTGATAATAATCAGACTGAATATCGTTAAAAGATAGAAATCCATGCCTTTCTCTTCCAAAATCTACAAATGCAGCTTGTAGAGAAGGTTCTATTCTACTTACTTTACCTAAGTAAATATTATTTTTTATAAGAGTATTGTTTACGCTTTCATATTCGTAGTCTTCAATATGATTATCTTTTTTGAGAACAACTCGAGTTTCATTTGGATGCGATGCATCAATGTATAAATTTTTTGACATAAATTTTGAATATTTTGCATTGGTTTTTTTATAATTCGGTGCCTTAACTTTAACAAATTCAATCAATAATTTAAACTAAAATGAGCAAATTTATAAAAAAAATTCTAATAGGTTTAATTTTTTTTTCTTTATTAGGATTTATTGGAATTTTTGCAATTCTTTGGTCTTACTCAAATAAGCTGCCAGATTATAAATTTTTGAAGAGTTACAAGCCCGCTGTATCAAGTAAAGTATACTCTGGAAATGGAGTATTAATTAGCGATTTTTCAACTGAAAAAAGAATATTTGTTCCGTACAACGCTATTCCAAAAAAGATAATTTATTCATTTTTATCTTCCGAAGACAAGAATTTTTTTAAACACCCTGGTGTAGATGCAAAAGGAGTATTGAGAGCAATTAAAAATAATATCTTTAATTTAATAAAATCAAATAGATTAGAGGGCGCATCTACAATTACTCAACAGGTTGCAAAAAATTTTTTGTTATCAAACGAGGTTAGTTTAGATAGAAAGATAAAAGAGGCTATTTTAGCTTTTAGAATTGAAAGAGCTTTATCAAAAGAGAGAATATTAGAACTTTATTTAAATCAGATTTATTTAGGTGAAGGATCTTATGGCATAGCGTCAGCAAGTCTGAGGTATTTTGACAAGCCAATTGGAGAATTGAATTTTTCAGAGTCTGCCTTGCTTGCAGCTTTACCTAAGGCTCCGAGTAAATACAATCCTTACAAAAATGAAAAGTTAGCAACCTATAGAAGAAATTTAGTTATAAAAAATCTTTATGATAATTCATATATTTCTAAAAAAAAATATGAAGAATTAGTAAATTCAAAAATTAAATTAAAAAAAAGAAAAAGAATTTTCCTTGAAGACACTAGATATTTTGTTGAAGATATTAGAAAAAATGTAATTAAAGAATATGGTTATGATAAAGTTCATAAACAAGGTTTTAATATTAAAACACCAATTAATTTAGAATTACAAAATCTTGCAACAGCATCATTAAGAAAAGGACTGTTGGATTATGATAAGAGAAAAGGTTGGCGTGGACCATTAGATAATAGAACTAGTAAAGATTGGTACAAAAATTTAGATAAATTTAATTTAGAAAAAACAATTGGTTGGAAAGTAGCTATTGTTAAAAGAATAGATAAATTTGAAACTGTAATTCAAACTTCAGATAAAGAAATTGGAATTATAAGTTACGAGGATATTAATTGGACAAGAAAAAATTTTGAGGAAATTTTTAAAATTAATGATCTGATATATGTAAAAAAACTATCTGATGGAAATTATAGTCTCAGACAGCTCCCTGATGTAAATGGTGGAATAGTTGTTATGGATCCTTATAGCGGTAGAGTATTAGCAATGTCAGGAGGTTTTAGTTTTAAAAAAAGTGAGTTTAATAGAGTATCACAAGCCAGGAGACAACCTGGATCTGCATTTAAACCATTTATATATGCTTTAGCTTTAGAAAATAATTATACACCCTCATCTTTAATTCTTGATGCACCAATTGTTCTTAGTCAAGGAGAGGATCTCAAAATGTGGAAACCTGAAAATTATGGTAAAAAATTTTACGGCCTATCTACTTTAAGAACTGGAGTTGAGAAGTCTAGAAACCTTATGACTGTGAGAATCTCACAAGATTTAGGAATAGATAAGATTATAAACTTTTCAAAAAAACTAAATATTTATGAAAATCCTGATGAATTAATGTCAGTTTCATTAGGATCAGCTGAAACAACTTTATTAAATATTACGAGTGCTTACTGTTCTTTTGTAAATGGCGGAAAATTAGTTACACCAATTATAATTGATAGAATTCAAGATAGTGAAGGAAACACAATATACAATAATGAAAAAAGATTTTGCGATAATTGTGATAAAATTTCATATAAAGGAGATAATGTTCCAATAATAAAAAGTAATTTTAAACAAATTTTTTCTCCCCAAACTGCTTATCAAATGACTTCAATTTTAGAGGGAGCTATTCAAAGAGGAACTGGCAAGAGACTAAAAGATTTGAATTTACAATTAGCCGGTAAAACAGGCACAACTAATAATAATACTGACACATGGTTCATTGGATTTACATCAAATTTAGTGGTTGGCGTTTATGTAGGATATGATAATCCAAAAAGATTAGGTAAGTATGAAACTGGCTCAAAAACTGCTTTACCAATTTTTAAAGATTTCATAAAAAACGCAGTAAATAACTATGAAGCTAGACCATTTAAAATTGCAAAAGGTATTAAAATGGTAGTTATTGATGCAGAGACTGGAAAAAAAAGCAGATTTTGGATCAAAAAAAACAATTATCGAGTCCTACAAAAAAAGAAAAAATTGAAAATCAGGAATATATTAGTAATGATAAATTCAATGCAAATAAATTAAAAAAAAATATTTTAAAATTTTATTAATGGAACAAGAAGTAGAAAAGTTTAAATCTGAGGTAATTAAAATAAATCAAAGAATTAAGGAGTTTCTTTGAAAAGCAAGATATTGAGTCCAAAATAAAAAAACTTAATAGTATCATAGAAAACCCAAAATTTTGGGATGACAGAAAGCAAGCTGAAAAAATATTAAAAGAAAAAAAAGGTTATGACAATTTATTAGATTCCCATAAAGTTTCTGAGAAGGAGATTTATGAATTATCTGAAATTTTTCAATTAGCTTTTGAAGAAAATGATAAACAGCTCACAAAAGAAACTTTAGAGAAATTCATTAAGCTTAAAAAAGATTTTAAAAAACTTGAAATTAAGTGTTTCTTATCAAATGAAAATGATACTTTAGATAGTTATTTGGAATTTCATGCAGGTGCTGGTGGAACAGAAAGTCAAGATTGGGCTGAAATGCTGAGAAGAATGTACATGAAGTGGGCCTCTGATAGAGGCCATAATGTTGAGCTAATTAGTGAACACAAAGGAGATGAAGCTGGCATTAAATCTTCTGTTATAAAAATTTCAGGGGAATATATTTATGGATTTTTAAAATCTGAGTCCGGAATTCATAGATTGGTAAGAATTTCACCTTTTGACTCAGGCGCTAGAAGGCATACTAGTTTTGCAAGTGTGTGGGTATATCCTGTAATAAGTGAAGATATAGATATTGAAATTTTAGAAAAAGACTTGAGAATAGACACTTATAGATCGAGCGGAGCTGGCGGACAGCATGTAAATACAACTGATAGTGCTGTAAGAATTACACATATTCCAAGCAAAATCGTTGTTCAATGTCAAAATGAAAGATCACAGCATAAAAATAAAGAGACTTGTATGAATATGCTTAAAGCAAGACTTTATGAATATGAAATTCAAAAAAGAAAAAAAGAAAATGAAGATATTGAGAGTTCAAAATCTGAAATTGGTTGGGGACACCAGATTAGATCATATGTTTTACACCCGTATAGAATGGTAAAAGACAATAGGACAAATTATGAGAATTCTAATCCAGATAAAGTTTTAAACGGTGAAATTGATGATTTTTTAGAGAACTCATTATATAATAAAAATGCGTAGTAAAGTATTAATTGCTAGTTTATCGATATTAACAATTTTTTTAATTTTTATTGCATATTTAAGTATTTATGGA